>NZ_JAOTNO010000018.1:0-81299 GCF_041644655.1 Brevibacillus sp. BD137
TCGTGCCAGGCGCTTCAACAGAATTCGTGAGACTTCCCGAGCCTTTGCCGCGTCCTCTGCATCGATCTTATACACATCTTCTAGCAAACCGTATTTTCGTATCAGTTCCTCGTCCTGGGACATCGCCACGATCTCATACTTGGGCTTTGACTTTTCTTTCTCGTTTCGCTCGATAAGGATTTTCACGCGGTTTCGCATTTCCTCAATGGATCTCGTGCGGTCCGCACCTAATGGGTTTGCCATGACGTCCACAGGTGCGATGTTCTCAGCCAGCTTGAAGGTGCCTTTTATGAGCAAATCTTTCATTTCCTCGAAATAGATTTTTCCTTGCCGCATCTCGACATTGTATCGTTTCCCGCTTCGACGCTCATGCAGCTTGTAGATCGTCTCAATAATTTCGGCCGGGCTTTTCTCCAAGAAAATGTCGTCGATTGGAGTGGCCATGTCTGGAACATTGCCGATTAGCATACCGAAATCACTGAGAATCTTCGTAATGGCTTGTGATGCTGGGATTTTGTTAAACTGATACACGCTCTTTGACTTACCAAGATACCAGGCATAATCATATACGGTGTACGTAATCGCGCTACGTCCCTGTTTCCCTTCTTTCACGACCACACCACGGTTTATCTCCTCACCATCTTTGAGCAGCAACACAACGTCTCCAAGATCGCATGGATTGACGGGGAAGTATTTCGCATCCGACCAGTTCACATCAAAACTCATCGCGGACATAAGAGACAGATTCGAGTCCCATGAGATACTGCCCACCAAGGGCGTGAGGTCGTGGCTTTTCTGACCATCGTTTTTGATAAGTAGAACTTGAAACATCGCATCAGCTCCTTGCCGTGCTCACAAATGGGAATTCGATCATCTGCAAGGTATAGTCAATATCGCCGCTACGACCTACACCATGCTCAAAATTCGTAATAGCAACCGCCATGTTCAACGATTGAACCCCCTGCGAATCAACGATGACCAGTCGTATCGGAATCCGCATCTTGCGCCAACGCTTAATTGTATTTACATAAGCCATCCCCCACATGCTGCGGTTTTGCAAGAATGGATAGTCTCGGATCGGGAAAAAGCTTTTGATATCTACGGATTGAAGCCCTTCCAGCCCGATCAATAGTAATGACTGTTGCAGCCCGTCCACCTGCTCCGTACCCCAAGGAGACGGTACGTTGTACTCAGATGGAGGCACGGGCAGTTGTAAGACCTCTGCATTGGTGTTAATCGACAAGAACACATTGATCAAGTCACCACCCCCTATGTGCTCCACATATGACGCTCAATTCGTCCTAGCAAGCTGTCTGCCAAATCTATCGGACTTAAATTATCACGTAACGTCGCCTTTGTATTCTTATCTGTTGCCTTGGTGTTATTAGCAAGCGCATTCGTGTTGGCAATCAATGCGCGTTCCATTTTTTCGCTACTCGCCTTGCGCTTGTCCAGTTGTTCCTTCCGGGCGCTGGCTATGTCGTCTTGCATACCTGTAAAGTTTTTGTCTCGCTTTGTCCTCTCTACTGCGAACTTAACGGGCGAGAAATACTCTGTATCACCCATAGTTGGAGCTACGGCAGATGATTTTACCGCACCGAAGTTGACAGCTATGGCTTCCATGCCTGCCATTTCTCGCATTGCATTCAAGGGGATAAGCATATCTCTTACGCCATTTTCTGTCAGTGTCACTAGACCATTCCACATAACAGCAGCTCCATACTTGATCGCCTCAAACGCGAAGTTAAATCCGTTAATCAAGTAGTTCGCCGTGCGTATCACAACGTTTGTTCCTTCCTCAGTTCTGATCACAATGTGGTCCCAAGTTGATGATACAGTTTCCTTGATAACGTCCCAGTTATTCACTACTTCTTTGGATATGCCTATTAAGACCCCAAAAGGACCGCCAAGTACAGCCGCCAGCCATTTCCCTTTTTCTCCAAGTTCATCCCACTTGTTCCACAGCCAAATGGAATACCCGACCAGTACACCCACACCCAATATGATGAGCCCTATAGGGTTGGCGTACATGGCTGCATTTAAAGCTAGTTGTTTTATGGTCAGGACGCCCATCGCGATATGGAGCGCACCATAGGCGGATGCAACACCGAATACAATTGGTTCGATCTTTGACCAGTTATCAATCACATAAGACGAGAAATCGAACACGTTCTTGGCTATCTTTTTCGTACCCTCGTAGACCTTCAATAACCTTCCAGAGAACTCGTCCGCCCATTTGGCCTCGGTGCCTTTTTCCATGAGTGCTTGGATACCATACAAATCTTCCCTAATTGCAAGGAACAAGGGCTTGGTCAGGTCTGCTAGCATCTGTGTGCCTGTTTCCTTGATGTTCTCCAGTGTATAGGTGAAGGTGCTTGACATTTCCTGCATAGAGCCCTTGAATCGTCCTTGTAAGCCCTTGAACAAGAGGGGAATTGCCTTTTCCGCAAACAATTCTCCATTCTCGCTCATCTTCATAACCTCAGCAGTCGATTTGCCCATCTCTTGTGCTAATATGCGCCAGGCTGGTACACCGCGTTCGGCCAATTGGTTTATCTCTTCCGCACTTACCTTGCCTTTTGATTGAATTTGACCAATAGCTAAGGCGATCCCCTTGAATTCGTCAACCGTACCTCCTGTTGCGGCTACTGCATCACCCAGCGTATACATAATGGGAATTAATCCCTCGCCTGCAAACCCCATGCCTAACATGATTTTGGCGGCGTCCTGGAGCCCGGCAAAGTTAAACGGTGATATTGCTGCGAGCTTCTTCAAATCAAGAACCATATTCTTAGCTGCTGCTGCTGATCCGAGAAGGATATCAAAAGATTTCTCAGCAGTTTCTGCACCTGCATTTGCCTTGAGCCCTAATCCGATAGCCGCTGTACCCATAGCCGCTGTTGCCACTCCAACTACGGTAGCCGCATTTTTTGCGCCTGATTTAATCGAATCCCACGTCTGCTTACCTTGTCGTTCCAAGTCTTGAAGTGTTCGCCTGTATCTGACGGTACCCGATCCAATCCGGTTCAGAATCGATGTTACTCCATCTCTGAGGCGCAAAATTAAGCTAACACTACCTGTTGACACTTCACCACCCGCTTTCAACGCAAAAAGGCGCACAAGCGTGCGCCTATTTACATACTCTGTTCTTTCAGTGCCACGACCATAGACTGTAACATCAACCTTTTGGTTACAAAATCGACGTTAAGCAGATATTCGGCCGTGAATCCTTTTTGCAAGTAGTGGTGGAGAAAATAGAAATCTTCGTCACCACTACTAATTAGTTTTTTATTTCATCGTCCACCATTCGCACGCTTCCTGCGAATCCAGACAGTTTTAGAGCCTGTCCGCTAATGGCTGCAATCTCGCCTGCGCGGAAAAGCATTTCAACAATATCTGTTGGCTCAACACAACCGTACTCCTTCTGTAAAACGGGGTCTTTTAGATCGGGTGTGATAACACAATGGTACACTGCAAACTGATCGGCTTTCATCGTGTCATCTTGAGCCATCGCAAGCGTTTCAACGGCAATCTCTCTAGGTGGTTCTTGAATAATAATTTCCCCATCGAGCGAATCGACATAAAGTTTGAGTGTTTTTAACTGGCGGTTTTTAATCTGGTCTTTGCGCGAAAGTAAGTCTTTTACAGTAAGTGTTTTTCCCATTTTATCCTCCATTTTTATCAGGTATTAACCTGGAATCATATCTAACATTTCATAATCGCTAAATTTAAACGGGATGTCTTCGGAGCCAACTGTTTTTTGTGCAAATTTCAGCAGCATGAACTCTGAAAAGGTTGTGTCATATAGCGCAACACGTTCAGCCCCGAGTGCTTCTGGATCAGCGACTTTACCTACTATGTTAGACCTCGGATAGATGCCTTTTCTCACATTTGCCGCCATTTTCCGTTGTACACGAGAATAGATTTTCTTAATCTTCATAGTGCCTTCCCCTGACCAGCCAAGACCTTTCTGAAAGGTGCCCGACTCATTCGCAAAATTGAGGTCTTCGTATGCGATGTTTATTTTTGCCTCAAACTCGTCTACTTCCATCCACAATTCGCCGTCCACCCATATACGTCCATATGTTCCGTTAATGACACGACTTGCATCTGGCCTCTTCATATGCTGTCACCCTCCTTCCTTAAACAGAGATTTTCATTTTCAGGTCTTCTACAGCATCCACAAATTTCACATTGTCGCCCATCAGAAACACCTTTGACTCAAAGGTTCTCTCCTTGACCTTTTGATCGTCCCAGGTGCTTGTGTCTTTCCCGATGCTTTCCCATGCTTGCCGCTGTGAATCAACATCGACACCAACAGCATTGTCTGCGGCAGGGTCGAGTATAGTCCCTCTCAGCCCGCGAAGATATGAGTTAGTCGCGATGATAAACAGCACTTGGTTATCGTAACTGTTATTGACTTTGCCGACGTATTCATCGTTAAAGGTGCGTGTAATGTCCTCTTTGACCAGATCGTGACCTTCAATGATCTTGATTTTTTTGAAATCCGCTTTTTTATCGGTTGAAAGGGTAGTCAAGGAATTTACTCCACGGGCGATTTTAATTTTGTCGCCATCATTGATCAGAATAAGCTTTCCTTTGTCAATATCATCGTCAGGAGTTTCACTTTCGGTGATTGCCTCGACTTCCGGCAATACGAAAAAGGTAGAACTCCTAGTCAGTGGCAACCCGGCTAAAATCCCAGCGATGCGGGCTGTGTATTGAGAAGCCGTGTAAGTATTTGAACCAACTTTGATACCCTCAGTTGTGAAATTAATGATGCCTTCGTGATCGGCAGCAACGTTTGGCAGCACTGCTTTAAACGTTTTTTTGTTAACGTCGCGCCACGTTTTTATCTGTGTGGCTATGGTTGTTGAATCCGCTGCTGCAATATCAGGAATAGCTAGATAGTTCCACCGTTTGTTTACAAGACGGTTAAGTGCATCGTTGTAGTCGGTCGCGGCAGCAGCAATCCGTTCCACGATTATTTTCGATGGCGCTCCTAAAAAGGCATCCTTGATGTATTGTAAGTTTTTTGCAGTCCAATCACTGGGCTTTACATCGGAAATATTCTTGTACTCTATCGTATCAAACGACCCTGTCCCATCTTTTAGTATGAGTGACACGATACCGCGCTGGCTTCGCTGAATTGCGGAAACGGCCAGTGACGAAAAAATGATCGATATTTCTGGCAACCCCACGGCGTCTACCTCCTATAATCGTTGTAGTATTTTCTGATATTCTTGTTGCAATATAGATGGATAAACTCGATTGATTTCTTGCCTCGCCTTGTCAAAAACATGAAAGCCGAGTACGAAACCAACCTCTTGTTTATTTGGTTCAGGACCTACCATCCTGTGGCCATGCTCGATCAGGTGGGCGTGTCTGCTCTTACTGTACGCTCTGATCTTATACTCGCCTGTAGTCCGGTCCACCCACGCTTTTCCCCGTTTTATGGACGCAAAGTATTCGCCAGTATCTTCAACTACAGATTGTTTGGCCCTTTTGAGCACCATCTTCCGCGCAACCCCACCAGCATTTCGCATCATGCGCTTGGCTTCGTTGGGAAAGTGACGCTCCAGGTCACGTATATTGCTGAGAAAGTCATCCAGTCCTGTCCAATCAACGTCAAAGCTACTCATGACTTATGCTCAACTCCCGCATTTTCACTGTATTATCGTCATCCATTGGATCTTCTGCCGCATCATCGTGAAAAGAGAAATCAAAGTCGAAATGCAATACGCTATCAATGATATTTGACCTTGCATTGCTTATCGTAATCGTCCTATCTTCAACTGCGAAATTGAGCCCAAACAACACATCCAACTTGTCTTGGACGTCATATGCCTCTTCCTTGTAAACGTAACGATCAGATGGGAAAAAGAGAATGCGACATGTCATCTCTCGATAGGTGGAAAACATAGTCGAGTCATTTACCCCTGTTTCCAGCATTGTGAAAAATGACGGTCTGGAAAACCCCTCTTTTACATCAGTGCTGTGGATTTTTACCTTCGGGAATGCGGCCTTGATCTTGTTCGCGATTGCACTGTTTATCTGAGCTCGCGTTAACCTACTCATGGAATCACCCTTTCAAGCTGTAAAACAAGCGTTTCATGTCGGTTGAACGGGTCCTCAATAAAACGGATGTCATATCGTTGTCCCTCGATCTTCACAAACATATCCGCTGTGATACCTGGGCGATATTGAATCGTGACGGTTGCATTGTTCGATGTCTCAATGGTGTTGCTGACATTTCGCTCCGCACCGCCTTTAAATTCGACCTGTGCAGGCAGGGTATATAGAAGCTCTGGCTTTGGAATTAGCTCGTTCATGCTATTCTCAACGAATGTGTTTTTCCAAATTTCAATCGTGTCTCGAAGTCGTGCCAAGTTCGTCTGTACATCGTCATAGGCTTGGCAAACCAATTCGATCAATTCGTCTCCTTTGCTGTATGTCCGCAAGATCAGATAGTCCTTTCCGTTGTGTCTGAGCTTTTGCTCATTTTCGTATTCAAAGGAATGGACTTCAAATACCACTGTTGGCTTGAGGTTATTGGCAATGGCCTGATAGAACTCAGTTCGTGACACAGACTTTTGATTGGCATACACGCTACGGGTTGTTTCGGAAACACTGGCTGTCGCGCCATTCGATTGATAGACGGTAATCAGCTCTACAAGTTCATCCCACGTCATTTGCTCCCTCCAGCATGAATCATCAAGTTGTGGAGCCTGAACTGGAGATGCCTTGGCATGGCCTCTTTGCTATCCCGGCTCTGATATCGCCATGTGGCATAGTCACAAACAAAAAGAAGATGATTGGAGTTGGTGCTGACCAGCACCACTCCTTTTTCATCTTCTAGCTCTGTAATGACACCTTTGACAATCGCTGTGAGGTAAGAATCGCGGACAGCAGTTCGAATGCCTAGACGCTCTTTCACAAGCCCTACGGCTGTTTCTACGTCCATCCCAACGCCCCCTTGATGGCCGTGATTATTTCAGCTTTCAGCATAGTAGACGACACGCCTTCAATGCCATGATCCGAAGCGAACTGTAGCAATTCGCTTTTGGTCATAGCATCTAAGTCAGGCTGCGTCACGGGGCTGCTGAAAGCTGTTACGGGTTTGTTGGTGCGGCAATATCCACAAGGACGAACGATTCCGGTTTAACAGGTTTCCCGTCATATCGACCAACGCCCCGAATCGCCGTTTGGTCCTCGCGGAATTTGTAGTGGGCTGACATATCGACACGTGTACCCTCACGTTCGATAAGGGTGTACTTGTCAAACACACCAAATAGAATTTTATCCTTTGGCAAATAGTTATTAAACACAACTCGCAAACCAAGGAAATTCGGTTGAGACAAGTTAGGCAGCATCACAACGTCTTTCCCTTCTGAATTTACATGCAAGGAGAGGACAGCCAATTTTGCGTAGTATGTTTGGCGATGAACGACTGCAACGATCTCTCCAGATGCATCCTCACCCGTGTCAATTAAACCAAGTAGAGGAACCAGTTCCTGATACTTAGCTGAAGCTGACTTCTTGTTTGCTGCCGGAATTGCTGGCAAAATTCCCTCTGGCTGTTTACCTGCATTACCAGTTCCAGTCAAGATAGCCTTGTCCAAGGCTTTTGCAATCGAACGTGCGATCCGCTTCGTCAAATAATCGTCAAGGTTGATAATGCTGTCTTCCAGCAGTGAATTGTCGATGTAAACAACTCGCCCAACCTTAAAACCATCGAATTGAACGGCAGTCAAAGCTGAATCATCATTTTCTGGCAATGCTCCCCGTTGTTCAAGCCATGTAGCCTCGGCAGTGTCCACATCAAGAATGAGTTTGACGCGTCCACCCGCTGTGATTTTATCCACCAAAGGATAAAGCGTTGTAAAATCACCGATGCGATCGCGAATCCGGTTAACGACAATATCCGGAATAACCAGCTCGGCTCCTGCTTCACCTGGAGGAAGAACGTTGCCGTTAGCTCGGGACTGCAAACGCGAACGGAGCTCACCGTAAAAGTCCTCTACTTCTCGTGTGAAATATTCCTGATTGATTGCTCTTTTGCCCATTTCCTTTCCACCTCTTTCATTGTCATTCTGCTTGCTGCGAGATTCGTTACTCAGTGCCTTGCTGTTCAACTGGTCCAGCTCGCCTTCTAGTTCAGCAATCTCGCCCTCCAGCTTTGATTTCTTTTCAGCTAGGTCTGCCTTCTCGGCATCCAGTTTGCCGACCTCTTCTTCCACTGCTGCGATCTCCTCGTCTGTGTTCGCCTCATCAATTGCAACCTCCATCTCAGCGGACCGCGTATTAAAGGCTTCTTCCTGTGAAAGCAATTCGGCCAGTGCCGCCTTCCGCTGTTCGATCTTTTTACCCAGCATCAGTTGTCTAAGAGCCATGTCCTTTTCAACCTCTCTTTCAATTGGTGTTTGCGCTGCTGCATCTGCCGTTCTCGATGTTGTGTGACCTCTGCCTTTCGTGCCTGCACGCCAGTATCCTCATAGGCCGGAAACGTACAAACGGAAACTTCATGAAGATCGATCTCTTTGATTGTCCACTTCACCGTTCCGTCATCCCGCCAGTCCGCTTCCTCTCGTACAATGTTGAAGCCAAAGCTACACTGGTCCACGTCGCCACGCTTAACCCGCTCGTATAGGTTCACGGCATCGCTGTCGTTCGGGTTGATCTTGACTCGGCCCCATAGACCGTGGCTGTCTACCCTGAGCTCGAGAGTCCCGGGCTTATTCCGACCAAGGACAAACATGGTGTCATGGTTGATCAGCGCCCGAATGTCATTGCCCAGCGTTTTGTCAAAAGCACCAGACTCGATTTCCTCGAAGGCTCCTGGCCACAACTCCGTTTGCCGATTGAACACGGCAAAGTAGCCTTCAACGATCATGTCCTGACCTTCTGACTCTTCTCTCGTTTTTAGCTCAGTCTGCAAGCTGCGTGTTTGCCTTGAATCTCTACTCACTTCCATCACCTCCCCCTTTGTTCAGCTTCTTCTGATCGCCAATCATGCCAGCAGGAATGTAGTTTTCTAGGATGACCCGCTCGTTCAGGCCCTCGAGAGGCGATTGGCCCAACCAATCCCGGACCTCGTTGCCTAACATCAAACCACGGACATAGAGATTGCTGCCCACCTCTGCAAGTTCCTTCGTGTCGTAGGCGTAAAGCGACCTCGGATTAAACTTGAAGTATAAATCTGGAGCGAAAAGCAATTTGCGCGTAAGCTCTTGCTCAATTCCTTTCGCTAATGGCAGGATTCGAGTTTGGATAAAGGCGTTGTATTCATCCTTCTTGAAGTCACCAACACCAACAAAAAAAGGCGGTACGCCCAGCATCGCGGCTACCGTCCTTTTATCGATTTGGACTGTTTCATGAATGGCAATATCTTGCAAGCTGAGTGGTCGGACCTGTTCAATCTTGATGATCGATTCTGGAATGATCCACGGCTTACCACTCTTCCCATCACCGATGTAACGCTCAATAATTTTGTCGCGCTCTTCCTGACTGGTGAACTGCGAAGTATCCGCATCAACACTGACGATGATGGAAGGTCGCCACTTATCCCCCATGAAAGCTTTCTTTGTTGCTGCTGCTTGTTTTAGATTGCCAATAACATCCCGCAAGATTAGACGATAGCCACGGCCAATCCAAGGTCTATCAGGGTCGGGGTTGATCTTGAAGTGCAGGACCTCATCATGTTCGTATATACGCCCCTGAATCGTTACCTGATAGCCCGTCACTAGTCCAAGGCTGTTCTGAGTCGATGACGGGAACCCAACTATACTTGATGGCAACGGAATCAACTCATCAATCAACCCGTCACCCGTTGTTGGGAACACGATACAATTCCCGTCTCCCTCCAGCAGCATCGTATGTACTATGAAATACATCCAATCCTTACGCGTCATGGGGCTGTAAGGGTCGATATCGATTTTACGCGCCAGGGCATTTCGTACACGGATATCCCCATCTTTGACATTCTGCATCAAATGAACAGTCATGCTGCTGATCAGGTCCGCAATGCGACCAATGGCCATTCGTACCTCGGGATTATCTGATAGCCGCACATAGCCGTCTGGTACAAGGATCGATGTATCCCCACCAGCCATGAAAATTCCCACTGGAGACTGAGATTCCGACCTTGATTGTGGACCTGTTCGCTTCCGTTTTTTGCCCATGATACCTACTCACCTCCTTTGAGCCATTCGTTGGTGGACTTGCCTTTGTCCGTATCCTCAATGAACCGCACGCACGCAAAAACAGACGCGTCAAAAAGGTCGATACGCTTCTTCTCATCGACTTTTTCATACTGGATCATGTCGTCTGTCTTCTCTACGCCCCTTACGTTTTGCACACAGTATTCGTACGCTTCACTATGCAGGTAATACAGCTTGCCAGACTTGGCTTTTTGTTCAATTCGGCGGAACCCTTGCGACTTGCGCCAAAAAAACTGCGGTTCATCTATCAGCCTAAAACCTGCATTTTTTGCGTCTCGAAAGAACTCAGCGGAAAACTTTCGGTCAAATCCGATTTGCTTGATTTTGAACCCGCTCCGTCGCATTTCCACGAACCAATTGACCACCTCTGCGTGGTTTGTAACGGGCGTGTTTGTCATCGTCAACCATCCATCATCTTGCCAACCAAACAGAGGGATGCCGTCCTCGTCCGCCTTCGCCGCCGCCGCGACAATAGGGAACCACGCGTGCGTGATGACAATTGCGATATCTTGGTATTCTCCATACAACGCTGCTGCGGTTAGGTCATGCATCTTCGCCATGTCCGCTCCGCCATACCAAATGATCGGCAGACTGGTCAACTCTTTAAGAGTCCACTTGTGTTCGCGGTCACTAGCACGGAACTCGTGGATATCGAAGTAGGCAAGCATCGCGGAAGTGTAAATATTGAGCGATTTCGCCAGAAAATCCTTACGTTGCTGCGGATCGTTCTGTGCTTGCAGGGCATCATTGAGGATATCTTCCGGCCGGATCGTCACACCGTAGTTCGGATTCGCTTTTTCATGCTGTACTGGGTCCGTGTAATCTACATTCCCACGCTCATCCTGGTCAGCTTTGGCGATGAACACAAAATAAGCCTCATCTGGGGCTGTGCCATCAAGGATTTTTTTGCAATACTGGAGCCGCTGGTAACAAAAGCTGCTCATATCATCGCCAGCAGTCGTAATCCCAATCATCAACTTGTTTGTAAATGCCTTCATAGCTTCTTTGATGATGTTGTATTGCTTTGGCTTTGTGTAGGCGTGCAGCTCGTCCGCAATGGCAATGTTACAGTTCAGCGAATCCTGACGATCCGGGTTTGCTGCCAAGGCTTCAATGTAGATTGAGCCGTCTCCCATTTCTCCGGTGATGCTGTGTTCCTGGTTATTGTTCAGGATGCGAAAGCTTTCTTCTTCGCCCATCCTCTTAATGTTGAATAGAATGAACTCGAATGCCTGTTTCGACTGCTTCAAAGCGTGGGCCGTGATGTAGATAGTCGCCCCTGATCGACGACTAAGTAAAGCGAGCGCCCAAGCCAGCGCGGCAACAAGCCGAGTCTTGCCATTTTTGCGAGGAATAAAAATAAACGCCTCTTTATAGCGGCGTTCCTCGGTGCCTGCTTTAAAAAATCCTAGCAGGTTGTATATGATGAACTTTTGCCAAGGTTCAAGAAGGAACGGCTTACCGCGTAACGGCGTCCCGTCTAGTGCCTCTCCCTTATCGTGAACAAAGGTTCGTTCGATGATGCCGATAACAAACTCTGCATCCTTCGTTCGAAAATCATACTCCGGGTTTTCTAAGTCTTTGAGGAATCGTCGGCACGCTTGAACCAACTCTCTGCCAGCGATCTTCCTACCCTCGACAATGCTCTTGGCGTACTCCATCACAACGTCAAGGTTCTTTGCTTCACTCAAGACCACTTAGCGCTGCAGCCAGCGCGGACGTTTTTTTCTTCTCAATCTTGATTCCGTCGATGGTTTTCGGATTCAAGCACAAGCGATCCGTGTACGCCAAGATATCTTTTCGGAGGGATTCGAGTGTAGCGACGATAGGCGCTTTTTTCGTACTGCCATCCGCTGTTGAAACTTCGTATTGGTACCCCTCCGAAGCAAAGCGCTCATTCAAAATAGCGTATTGCTCCACCAGTTCTGCATAGATTTCGATGATCCGATCGTACTCTTTTTTGTACGTTCCCAAGCTTTTCATATCACGAATGGTCGTGCGTTTCACCGCCGCTTTCGTCACTTTAGCCACCGCCATCACCTCCCGAAAAAATTTTTCCCAGAACTCGCGCTATTGGAAACGGCTGGCCGAGTCGGTCCACCGAAAAAAAATTTAAAATTTTAAAAAGTGGGGGGATATTTTTTTTCAAACTTTGAACGAACTCTTTCCTGCCAAGCTAGTCCTAATGCTGTTAGCTCGTGAGTCACCCTGTCATGCATAGCGTTGTGCTGCTTGTCACTAAGAGAAATAAGGTTCCAGTCCACGAACGCTAGTTCAGGGTAAAACTCCAACGGGTAAATATGATGCACAGTAGTAGCTGGTTCAGTCTTACCGTACCGCTTACTCTCCTGACACATGTATTTATCTCTTCGTAAGATAGCTTCCCGCTTCCGCTTCCAACGCCGTGACTTGTACACCGACTGGCTCAATGCTCTTCCCCCTTTCTAATTTGTCAGACCAAAACAAAACCGCCCAGGTATATCCCCCTGAGCGGCTTATTCATCGTGCGTACACTTAGTATAGAGCGATTTTTGATTTACTTGCAAAAAACGTCAAAAGCGTCAGATGTGTCAGAAATGTCAACCCTGCAAGAGCATAGTGAACATGATCTTTTCTATCTGGTATCGTAATCTGACAAAGTTCCTTCTGTGCGTTTCATCTTAATTCGTGAAAATTTCCTACATGTAGAACAATGGTTATATTGGTAATGGCTAGGTAAAGAAGTTTATTGGCACTGGGCAGCCCTCAAACAAATATTGTTCTATAGGATCACATTTTCTCTTTCTGTCCAATTTATCTCGTGTATACCACGGAACTAATTGGTATATCAGAGGGATTAACTGCTTTACCAATACAAATACCAATCGTTTTTTTATCAATGAGTGAATTAGAGATTTGTACTGAAATAACTTTCATTTCTAACTCTTTGTAATCAGGTGTTCGAACTACGATATAGTCACCGATCCTATTTTTAATTTCAGAATGACTTAGAGTATCAAGTTCAGGATTTATTCCAACTATAATAGTTCCATATTCTTTTGATTCAAACACATCTCCTATGTCCAGTAACTTGTGCATTCATAATCTCCCTTTCTATCTATGTTGGATATAGAGTTCGTCCTTAACGTCTCGGACACGGAGTCCACCATTCCTCAATCTTGTAATTGCATCCCTTATTAAGGTCATTCTTTCGGTAGGTGTTAAATCAGGAGCAAATCTAGCTGCTCTGATACTTGCTTGAGCCTCGTCCAATGCAAAGTTTCTGGCGTAAGTTGCAGGATCAACATCATAAAGCTCAAATGCTTTTCCACTCGCATAGGATTCATAGTGTCCAATAATTTCATGAGCTATAGTTGCCTTACCTGAAACGCGACTATTCGCACTTAAAGTTCCAGTTCCAGGAGATTGAGCAGGTAAAACGTCAGTATTAATATATAATCTGTCATACATCATACCAGTATTCCAACCATCCCTAAAAACTATATTTTCTTCAGGGAAACCTATCTTTTTTGCATATTCAATCAAATCGCTTTTTTGAGCATCGGTTAATTCCTGTTCGTTTCTTAACCCTCCAGAAGAAATCTGACGAATATCACTCGTCCCCTTCTTTCCCTTCCTTGCCGCATCCAATAAATTCTTAATTCTTTTACTTCCCCCCAGCGTTAGTACACCCAAGGCAAGCCCACTGATTGCAATTCCATCCGCGAGATCGATTTTATCATCCCGCAATGTATCTATGTCTTCTTGTATTGGCTCGATATAGCCTTCTCTTACAAACACTCCAACACCCTTCGGCAAATCATTTGCTGCTTTCTCCAAAGCGCCTGGCAACTCACTCGCCGCTTTTTTCATCGCAGCAGGAACGTCTCCCAGCATCGAGATTCCTTTGATGAAGTCATCCAACATGCTTGGTTTTTCCTGCGGCTTTTCGCAAGCTGGTCCTTGTCCAAAACCAGCAGCAGACGGCCCGCTATTTGCTGACGACTGATTTCCTATCGTCACACCACCCAAATCCTGCCCGTCATCTTCAATCTTGATCTGCCCACAATAGAAACACATATTTGTTGATTTATTAAGCAATGCCGGATGACCACCGACCATTTTGTCCGCTTTCCCATCTATCCATGGCATTGTTGTTAGAGGTGTGCACGGCATTGGTTTAAGTACACCATTGTTGGCTGCTGTGGCAGAAGCGACTGTGGGATTTTGTAAGCTGCTGCACTTTCCGAATGGCATGATATTTACGTTGGGAACAAAATCCATGATGTTCATTTGCGGCTTTCCTTTTACAAAAACACCATGGCTGAACGGCATTTTCAGCCGACTTTGTTTACTTCCGCTGCTGCATGATAAAATAGCGCCGACAACTACGTAGCTCTTGCGTTCGGCACTTGACTGCTGGATATTGATACCTTCAATATTGGGCAAACAGTCTCCTCCTCTCTGTAAAGGTTTCCATACAGATGGGAGATGCTCATGTTGATCGATATGTTTGATATCCAATCCATATATAAAAAGGAAATAATGCCCACATAATGAAGTATCGGATGTGGAACAGCCATCAAGAATAGATATAAATACACAAATATCTAAATACGTTTATAGGTATTTAGAACTATCAAAAAAAGCCACCCGGTTATTTACCCGAGCGGCTTATTCATCGTGCGCAGCCTTAGTATGGAGCGTTTTTCGATTCTTTTTCAAAATACGTCAGATGTGTCAATCTCCATTCGTTTAACGAATAGATGAATTAAATCTGATTCATATGCTGAATGTATTTTCCCTAGTTTAAAGATTTGATCCATAACATTTATTGGTTTTCATTCATTTTCATTCTGATGTCTGCTAATTCTATTTCAAGATCGAGTATTCTATTCTTTAAAATACGAAGGTCTAATTTACGGTCAGAAATTTGCGATTTAATCTTATCAATAGTATTTAAGTATTCTGAATCACACGCTAAGTTTGAGTCGTTATTCATTGTTTCATTCATATCTTTGAATGTTCGTTCGAAAATGTTTATCTGTTTTTGCATATCGTGCATTGCTTCTAAGAGATGTACTATTTGCATTTCCTTTAAATGCGCTTCTTCCTTCAATGAATTGAAATTGTTGTGTCCTATATTCATCTGATGTTTTGTTTCGAAAACAATTGTATCCAATTCCACTTCATTTGTCTCGTCAAATTCTCGCATTGCTCGAACTTCTTCTATAGCTTGGCTACTTCCCTCATCTAATTGTTTTTCAGCTACCTCAATAAACTTATCCGTCTGATACATGTAAAATTTATTACCAGTGGTAACCATCATTTCATCAACCAACTCTGGTCTAGGGCCAAGAGTTATACCACCTAACCTCTGCCACCAATCCTCTTTTATATCATCTGTTACCAATATTATTGGTTTCTTCACTTCTAGTGCTTTTTGTATTATTTGCTTCCAAACGATCAAATCCCCAAATTTACTTTCAATCACTAAGTCCCTGAAATATTTCACTTCTTGTTTTTTGTTATCCTTGTATCCAGGCGGTATCTCTCTTTCATATCGAAGAGCACCCTCTTTGTATATATCATTCAGTTGTTCTTGATTAAAGGGTTCTCCCACCTTTTCTTGGAGAATATTAGTTAATGCTTCACCTAAAAGATCGTTATTCAATAAATTTGGATGATCTCCTTTTTGGCTGATTACTTGGCCTGAAATTTTTTCAGTAATTTCAGATATACTTGAGATGATTTCCTTGGTATCGATGATTGGATGTTTTGAAAACTTACCTAATTCTCCAGCAATTGAATTTGGTATTGCTGCAACAATTCCCCTTACCTTGTCATATGCTTTAAATTGTTGGTCAATCACAGTAATTCTATTAAAATGAAATTCAAACGCAACTTGATGCGGAATCCAAATTTTATCTGCGTGAAGCTCAATAACTTTTAACAAGGTCTCCCTAGTAGAGTCAGTATATCTGTAGAGATTTAACATAACATTTGCATCTAGAACAATTAGACAGTCCTTCCATGCATCTTGAAGCTCCGCTTCACTTGGTTTGTAATATCCCGGAAAAGATGTCCTCATTTTGCCAACCCCCAAAATTTTCTATTTTGTTCTTTCGACATTAAAGTGTAAAACCCTATGAGCTTTCCTTTTCAAAATAAAATAGCTACCCGGTTCCGACCCGAGTAGCTAAGTGTCCATGATCTCTTCGTATTTGACTAAATCTTTTAAGAACCAAACAATTCCTCACTGTACAGCTCCCTTGCCAATCGATTCACGATGTCCCGCTTGATCTCGTTCAATCGTTGCCGGGAAACTCCTACATGCCTTGCAATGCTATTCATACGCATTCCATCCATCATGCATTCCAAGACCGTCCGATGCTTGCTGTCACCTAACTCGATTGCGAAATCATTAATCTGGCGCACCTTGTTTTCAAGGCTTTTCATTCGCTCGATACGCTTTTCGTACCGCTCTTCCGGAATAGTTAAGGTGGAGAGGCGTAAGCCTTTCCCGCTCGGCATACCTGCTGCATCGCCATAGGTAGCGACCAGTTTTTCTTGTATCAACGGATTCGAAGATATCGCCTTGTCTATTTCCTTCCTAAGACGCTCAACCTCTTTAACCATCCAATGGTAATCCTTGATTTCTTCCTCTACCTTTTGCACGACTTCAAGAGCTGGTTCAAGATTGATATAGGCGAGCTGCCCGCTCCGATCAAGCAACCCTTGATTCTCTATGATGTAATTGTCCCACTCCGGGCAGGTTTCGATCTTACCAACGTGGAGGTTGTGTACACTACAGATCGATTTCTTGCCCCATTGAGTAGCGGGACATTTTTCGCAAACACGTTCGATCAGTTTATCGTTCACCTACACCGCCTACCCTTTTCTTGTGAAGTATTTTGTAAAACTCTTTGACAATACTCCCTCACTCAATATTGATTCTGTTAATTTAAGGCATAATAAGTTGGATCATTTTTAAATGGAGGAGATAAAGATGTTTAAGTGGATTTTCAGCTTAGTATTGGTATTCTGTTTACTGGTAGTACCAACCAATCTATCCGATGCCTTGGAGCCCGAAAGCAAACCTGTTAATCATTTGTTCAAGGTGCCGACTTCAAAAAGTGGAAATCAATGGTCTGTAACAATCGGACAAGCTAATTTGGACGGTCGTGCAATAAAACCTGTTTTACAGAAGTATGATGTGTACAGTTTATCGATTAAAAATATAGGTGAAACAGTATACAACGTAAGAGTAGAGGCATATAAGGCTTTGCCTGATGAACAAACTAAATTACGATTGTTTTCAGTGCCAGTTAAGAGCGAATTCCTCAATGGTGAAGGAATGACTGTACATCAAAACTTCCCTATAGGCTTGGATGCTAAAGAACTCGAAATCAATGTATATTGGGAAATAAAACAGGATTACGGAAGCAAAGTTAATGGCATTAATGTTACACGAACTTGGAAAAATTCGTTTTCTTTTAAACCTGATTCTCAACAGCCCTAGTGGGCTGTTTTTTCTGCAATATTACATTCTGAGCAATTTGCTGTGAAGATGCATTGAAACCAATTTCTGTAACATTCGTATTTAAATACAAGATGAGTAATTGGAGTATGAAGCCAGTGGAACTAATAATCTTTGTGTTCGAATTTATCGGTAATCTCGTAGGATTGATTCTTGGCAAAGAAGATCCGCATTAAGTGACGTTCATAATTGAGCTTGTGTTCCCTACTTTTTTTGTCCTATCCTCCCACGTTACGCTCCTAGAAAAAGGAGTGTTGTCGTGTGGAAAGGTCGTTTTACTATGCCGTTACTTGGTCCGAAGCGAATGCACTTGTTAGGGTCTTATCCGAACGTTTTATTCCGTTCGCGTTGGTGCAGTCGAAGCAATTAAATATTCCCCTGAATCACATTGCTATTGTTTTTCCAGACCTCAACGTTCGCGTTTACGCCGTTGTTCGTGAGCTTTTCGGCAGGGACGGGATACGCTACCCTGATCCTTTTGCATACAAAGATTAGCTCCAATAACCCGCTGCTTTGAGTTGGTTTTCGGAAGCGAGTCCATCCAAGCTCGTTCCTCTGGCCTCATTGGCCTTGTGATGCACTCGCTTACAACAGACTGTGCTGCCTCAGCTCTTTTCCGCGCCCGCATTTCTGTACCGTATCTATTTGGGGTGCGTGCCAATCTATTCATCTTCCAAACTCTCCTTCTCGTTCATGCTCTTGATCTCAATCGCTGGAGTCGTTCAAGCATGTCCGGGTAATCAGTGATGTTTTTAGCTTCCTGAGTTTGTTTGGCCCCTGCTCTCTCTTGCTGCATTTGCCATTGAACACTTTCAGGCAGCTTGTCCACCATGGGAACGACATTATTTCGTCTTTTCCATGACCGAGTCTGATTTCGTTCAGGCATAGGCTGTGCAGCCTTACCGCTCTCGATGGCCCTGTTTCGTTCGAGTTTCTTCCAAGCAAACGTTAAGCAGTAGTTAACCGATGTAATCTTATCCTTTGGATGACGCGGCTGGTACTGCTCGAATGCTTCGTCTATTGCAGCAAGGAGCATGTCCGTTGTTCCTCCACTGACGATAAAGGTCTGAATATTTTTAGGTTCGTCGCCTTTGAGGTAGTACATCTGACCTGTTTTCGTGATCATCTTTTCTTCTACTCTCTGGAAAGCCAGCTCCGTTTCACTTAGGTCTTCTTCCAGAACAGTTTCATTTATGCCGATCCCGGTAGGTATCTCATTCGTAGAAGAAGATATTTTAAAAGATTTATTTAAAAGACTTTCTTTAGACCCCTCTCCATCCTTAGAGCCGCAAGGGATTGGAGAGTTATCCCCATCATATTTTTCATTGTCGTCCGTCATATTTTTTATTGATTCCGACAATGATTCATTGTTTGTCTCAATATTTTGGAGTAGTGTCGACAATAAAACATTGGTTACTTCAATATTTTGTAAGCTGTTGTTTACCAGCTTTTTCAGGTGTTCCGAAGACGCTTTTTTCTTACGAGCGATCATCCATTCTTCAAAGCGCTTATTGAACATAATGATTCGATACTCAGGAAACCACTTGATGATTCCGTTCGCTTCCAAATGCTGTAGCTCTTCGCTTACAACGTTCCGATATACACCCACGGCTTCAAAGTCAGCGTAACTATCATACATCCAAGCCTTTTTACCGCATCCCCAACTCAACCGTAGAACTAAATCAATCATGCTTCTCTGGCGCTTAGAGAAATCCCGCATCGCGATTTCTTCAAAAAGTGTATGGGCTATTCTAAGGTGTGCATCCGTAGGTTGTGGGTTAACCATTAACCGCTACCTCCTTTTTATGAAATGCCTGTGTTGTACAGCGGGAGGAGCACTTTTTGCTGATAAGTCTCAAAAGCTAGACGGCCCTCTCTCGTGTTATGAGCTTTCCAATGGCAGGTTCCCGACTGTGTAACTGGCCCGCACGCCAACGCTACATTCCATGGATCACCAGTTCCACCTTGGCTACGAAAGACGATATGATGGCCCTCCAGCGTCCAAACCTGGAACGAATATTTTCCACACATAACACATTGCCCGTTGTCCCGCTCCCATACTTCCGCTAATACTGCCGGAGTAACCTTTCCACGATCTTTCTGCTTCTTAACCCGTCGCTTGTGTTTTGGCTTTGGCACCTTGCGTACCTCATCAAACATTCCCATCGTTGTCACCCTGCCTTTGCGCTAACACGCGATACTGGCTCAATTTGATGGGCTTCCACTTTGGATATCTAATCCGCATATAGGCAGTAGCATATCGTTTCAATGTCTTCGAATCACCTAGCGTGCGATATAAATCAGGTAGTAGAAACCATTTCTCTTTATGATCTATCGCTCATCCCTCTCCTTTTGCTGGAGGACAGACTTTTATGTATACATTTTTGCAACATTCGCTATAATATTTAGAGCGAGGCTTGTCCTCCGTTGATTCGGCTGTCATTTTCCCTATCCGCCAAGATGAATGGAAATGACTGTATTACCCCATCTGTTAGCAGCAGGTGGGTTTTTCTTTTTTCATAAATCGCCTGAGGATACTTGCTGCTTGTTTGGACTCTCGAGCTTTTTTAATTTCCATAACTTTTTCAGCAGTAATTCGCATTTTGAGTGCTACCATGATCATTCCTTGCTGCTCATAGACTCTAGCTGTTTCCTCGAGAGCAGAAACGATCATCGAAAGCTGCTCCTCATCTACCCCATTCAACGTTTCCTTGACGCCTTCATGCATTATCCTTTATTCACCTCCTCTCGGGCCTGTCAGCCTAAACCACACTAAGCAATAGTTTTTTGAGAGGCACGCCTGTTCAGGTAATGAAAATGTCGATCTAAGAACGCCTGCATTTCTTTTGCCCGAAACATCCACCTGCCGCTTTCACGTCCATTCGATATTTCTGCCATTTCTTCCTTAAACTCTGGATTCAGCAGAATGTTTTCGATAAGCCAGTCACGTTTTCTGCAAGTTTCTGCTTCAAGACGCTTCAAATCCCACCAGCTTCCAGTTCCACTCTCATCTAAAGCACTCTTAACCTTCTCTTCAACAAGTTGACGAATGAATTGATCGTCAATCGATACAGTGATTGCAGAAGGATGACCCAAACTCTCCACTCCTTTCATTCCTCCGTCACCTTTCAGGCGGTGTATTGTTCGTCCTTATCAAACAAATACTCAAATGAGCAATCCGGAAAGAAATTTCGTTTGATGTGAAAAGCCTCATCACAAAAAAAGCGTGATTTTCCATTTAGCTTATCGCTAATAGTTGCAAATCGAACTCCAAGTGATTCAGCTAATTGACGTATTGTGATTCCCCGTCTCGCCATCTCAGCCCGCAGGTTGTTGTATCGCACCTCTGTTCACCCCCTGCCCCTGTACACTGAACGCAATTGCGTTCGTCTTGTTCCAGATAATAAACGTTATTGCGTTCATTGTCAATATTAAACCGCTATTTTTGAACGCAAAAACGTACACACCAACTTTACAATGCGTATTTTTTGTTGTAATATACGGAAAAGCGTTCATCGAATAGACTAATTCTGTGAGGTGTAAGTAAAGTGGATAGAAAGGCTGAAATATTATCGGAATTGATAGATAAGCGTGGAAGCAGGAGAGCTTTTGCTGAGGAGATTGGATTGCCGCCAACAACACTCCAATCAATGTTGAGCCGTGGGGTTGGTCGAGCATCTATTGATAACGTGATAAAGGTATGCCGTGCCTTAGGAATTACAGTCGATGAATTAGATAATATGGCATCAAATAAAGTCGTTGATGTTCATACCATTGCTGCCCACCATGATGGGGAAGATTGGACTGATGAAGAACTTGAAGAAATTGAGCGGTTTAAAGAATTCGTGAAACTAAAGAGAAAGCAACAGGAGTGACAGAATGACCTACGAGGAGCTCTACCAGGAGGCAATCCAACTAGGAATAGACATCTATGAAATGCCTTTAACACCAAGAATTAAAGGATTGTATAGCGACAATATTATTGGCATAAATAAATTTATCCCAACAAGCATTGAAAAGCTTTGTGTACTCGCTGAGGAGTTAGGCCATTACTTTACTTCATCTGGAGATATCTTAGATCAATCAAAAATTGTGAATCGGAAACAAGAGAAAAGAGCAAGAACCTGGGGATATGAAAAACTTATTCCTCTCAGTGCATTTGTCCAAGCCCATAAACATGGAGTTAGAAACCGATACGAACTTGCGGATTATCTTGGAGTAACAGAAGACTTTCTTGAATCCGCTTTAAACAGATACATTGAAAAATACGGAACTCATGTAATAGTCGGTAATTCTATAGTTACTTTTGAGCCATTGGGTGTAGCAGAACTTTTTTAACTTTGCGCTTTCCAGCCGCAAGGCTGTTTATCATACAAACCAAACCGAACTAACGTTCTCATTCTGGATGTATGGAAGGAGTAGCAGGCGATGGCAAGTTTTCAAAAGTACACAACAAAAGATGGCGTTAGATGGATGTACAAGTATTACTCTACAATCGATCCGGAAACAGGTAAGAAGAAGCCGTCTACAAAAAGAGGTTTCAAAACGAAGAAAGAGGCGCAATTAGATGCAGCTCGCACAGAACAGCAGCTCGCAGAAGGAACGTTCATTACAGAGGACAAGAGCAGCGTTACCTTTGAACAAGTCTTTAAACAGTGGTTTGAGACGATTTCAAGCACCTATAAACCCAGCACTAGAAAAGCCGTACTATCCAAATTCAACAAGCGCATTCTCCCCCACTTTAGAAAATTAAAAATGAAGGACATCAGTAGAGCTTATTGCCAAGATGTGATTAATAAGGTTGCTGAAGAAATTAAATCGGTCGACAACATGAAAATGTATGCGAATCAAATATTTGAGTATGCGATCACTAAAGAAATCCTTGTAAACAATCCGTTAAAAGGAGTGATCATTCCGAAGAAAGACGAGGAGTTTATTGTAAACGAAGATGAACCAGAACGTAATTACTGGGAGAAACACGAGATTAAAGAATTTTTAGAGTTTGCTAAGAGAGAGTGTACAATGCGGGATTACTTAATGTTCCATCTCCTAATTTACACTGGCGGACGTAAAGGGGAAGTTCTGGCCTTGCGCTGGAGCGACATCGATTTTAAAGCAAAAACCATTCATTTCAACAAAACTTTGTTCTATGAAAAAGGGAAGTATGTATCTCTGACGTCCAAAACAGCCGCTTCTAGACGTTTTATCAGCATGGATGACACAACGGCAGGGTTACTCAAAAAATACCGTACAGGGCAATCTGGAGCTTCGGTTGTACATCTCCATTCAAAAGATAATGAAATGGTTTTTACTCGTGAAGATGGGTCCCCGCTACGACTCGCATATCCAAATGACAAATTAGATGAGATTACTAAATCAAACAATCTTCATCCAATTACAGTCCACGGCTTACGACACACTCACGCCTCCCTTTTATTTGAAGCTGGTGCCAGCATCAAGGAAGTTCAGGAGCGCCTCGGTCATTCCGATATCAAAATGACTATGAACATCTACACCCACGTTACCCGAACGGTCAAAGAGCAAACTGCATCCCGATTTGAGAAGTTCATGGAGCTATGACCAAACAAATATAGTCAAAATATGGTCACGGCTCATTCGGGGGAAAAATTAAAGCCCCTGACCAATGAAGGCCAAGGGCGATAAACCTTGATATAGCAAGCTTCTTAGCGCTTGGAGAACTGAGGTGCGCGACGAGCTGCTTTCAAGCCGTATTTCTTACGCTCTTTCATACGAGGGTCGCGAGTCAGGAAGCCAGCGCGTTTCAGAGCGCCGCGCAGTTCCGGATCTGCTTTCAGCAGAGCGCGAGCAACGCCGTGACGGATTGCACCAGCTTGACCAGTGGTTCCGCCGCCGTTTACGTTAACCAATACATCGTAACGACCGAGAGTTTCAGTCAGAACGAGTGGTTGTTTTACGATCAATTTCAGTGTTTCCAAACCAAAGTAAGTATCCATTTCACGCTTGTTGATCACGATGCGACCTTCACCTGGAACCAGGCGAACGCGTGCTACGGAGTGCTTACGACGACCTGTACCGTAGTATTGTACTTGTGCCACGTATATTTCCTCCCTTTACCTTAACCGCGAATTTGCCAAACTTCTGGTTTTTGTGCTGCGTGTGGATGCTCAGTTCCAGCGTATACTTTCAGCTTGGTGAACATTTGACGTCCCAGGCTGTTTTTAGGCAGCATGCCTTTTACCGCCAGTTCGAACATACGATCTGGTCGCTTGTTCAGCATTGCGCCAGCAGTGGTTTTTTTCAAACCACCTGGATACAGGGAGTGAGTGTAGTAAATTTTGTCATTCAGTTTGTTACCAGTCAATTTCACTTTGTCAGCGTTGATTACGATTACGAAATCGCCAGCGTCAACGTGAGGAGTGAATTCTGGTTTCAATTTTCCGCGCAGGATAGAAGCTACTTCGCTCGCCAGACGACCCAGCGTTTGGCCTTCAGCGTCAACGATGTACCATTTACGCTCAACTTCGAGCGGTTTCGCCATATATGTGGTACGCATTTTTGTCCCTCCTAAATATCTTACCTAACACATTTCCATCTACTTATAACCAAAACAACCGAAACTTGCAATGGAAGATAATTGCTGTTACGGGTGAGCAACTCTTCCAGGTGTTCCATGTAATCACGATCTTGTCTTTCAATCCCGGGGCTAGAGTGGGGCTAGGCGGGGTTAAAATACCAAGGAATATCGTACTACATAGACGCTCCATAGTCAAGTGCTGCTCGTGCGTCTAATAGTTGGAAATCTGAAAACTAGTAGACAACTTCCCACATGGTCAGACCCTTGGCTGGTGCTGTCTTACCTGCCTTTTCCCGATCACATGCGGCGAGGATTTCCCTCAGTTCAGCAGGGTTTCTTTTTCCTTGCCCTACTTCAACCAAAGTCCCCACAATAATTCGAACCATGTTGTACAAAAAACCGTTGCCTCGGCATGTCACCCATACCTCGTCTCCGATTTTTTCCACGGAGAGCCCGTACACAGTCCGAACCTTGTCCTCGACGTATGTCTTTGCCGAGCAAAAGGAAGTAAAATCATGTTCACCCACCAAATAATGAGCAGCCTGCTGCATTGCGTCTACATCTAACGGAAACCGGACATGGTCAGCGTAACGATGCCGGAATACATCTGCCACTGGATTGTTGTCGATACAATATCGATATTCTTTTACTTGCACATCAAAACGCGCATGAAAAGAGGCATCGACCTCTTCGACTGTCCGAATGACAATAGAATCAGGCAATTGATTGTTCAACACAAACCGCCATTTATCCATCGGAATGTTGCTGGACGTGTCAAAGTGAATCACTTGACCGCGTGCATGAACACCCGCATCTGTCCGGCCTGAACCGAAGACTTGGATATCCTCTCCGGTAACCCGATTCAATGCGGCTTCAATTTCCCCCTGGACCGTTACTTGATCTGGCTGTACCTGAAAACCGCTGAAGTCAGTTCCGTCATATGCCAATACACATCGCAGTCGCTTCATGTACGCCACCATCCAATCACGATTACCAAGATCACACTCACAACAGCTACGATTCCATCACGCCAAGTGAACGTCAGCTTATTCAGCCTCGTTCTCCCCACTCCCCCGCGATAGCCACGCGCTTCCATCGCCAAAGCCAGTTCTTCAGCACGCCGAAACGCACTAACGAACAATGGGATAGCGATCGGAATCAGGTTCTTGGCTCTGCGCACGAGACTTCCACTGGTGAAATTGGCTCCTCTGGCGGTCTGCGCCTTGATGATTTTATCCGTTTCTTCCATCAGGGTCGGAATGAACCGGAGTGCAATAGACATCATCAGGGCTATATCATGAACCGGTATGCCGATCTTCCCTAGTGGTCCTAGTAAACGCTCCAAACCCTCCGTCAAATCGATTGGAGAGGTTGTCAGTGTTAGTAGGGAGCTAATGAGAATCAAAAGTCCCAACCGCAAAGAAATGAAGATCGCCTGGCGAACTCCCTGTTCTTCTACTGTAAACCATCCCCACTGAAAGTAAACCGTTCCGCCTTTTGTGATAAAAATATGCAAGACTACGGTAAACAAAATCAGGATCCAGACAGGTTTTAAGCTTTTTAATATATAGGACAAGGAAAGCCTAGAAAGAAGTGCAGCATACAAGGTAAAACCAATGAGTATGGCGTACGTAACCGTATTGTTAGCCAGAAAAATCAAGGTAGCAAAAAGGATGATGAAGAGAAGCTTGCTTCGCGGATCTGCACGATGTAAAAAAGATTGCCCTGGTACGTATTGACCAATTGCGATATTCTGCAGCATGCCTAGCCCTCCTTTGGTACGGACAGTCGTTCCAGCAGATGGGCAATCAGCTCTTCCTCCCGATAAAGGGAGCTCGGCAGACTAGCCTTGTCCGGCAGCTTTTGATTCATTTGCGATACGAGAGCCACCGTTTCCGGTACATCCAAAGACAGCTCTCGGAGACGATCCACATGCATGAATACTTCCTCCGGCTTCCCCTGCAAAGCTACTTGACCTTGTGCCATCACAAGCAAATAGTCTGCATAGCGGGCTGCCTCTTCCATGCTGTGCGTAACCAATAGTGTCGTGAGGTTTTGTTCCCGATGAATCCGGTAGATCCCTTCAAGAATCGTGACTCGTCCCGCAGGATCAAGACCCGCAGTTGGTTCATCCAATACCAGAACCTTCGGCTGCATGGCAAGAACACCAGCCAAAGCAACACGTCGCATTTGTCCGCCACTCAAATGAAATGGCGAACGATCCTTGATCGTGGCATAATCCAGGCCAACAATTTCAAGGGACTCCTTTACGCGCGCTTCCACCATTTCCGTTGGCAAGTCAAAATTGAGCGGTCCAAAAGCAACATCCTTCGCAACCGTTTCTTCAAACAACTGATGTTCAGGATATTGAAAGACGAGCCCAATATCGCGCCTCTGAGCATGGGGTAATCGCCGCTTTGGAGTAATGACCGCATCACCCAGGGTAATCTGCCCTGAACTAGGCATCAGCAACCCGTTCAAGTGCTGAATCAGCGTTGACTTACCTGAGCCCGTGTGGCCAATAATTCCGACAAACGAACCGGATGGAATCGTCAGCGAAATATTGTGTAAGGCAACTCGCTCGAACGGTGTTCCCTTTGCGTAGATATGGCTTACTTGGTCAAAAGTAATTTGCATACGTGCTCCACCAGCTCCTCTTGATGCAGGACAAACGGTAAATCAATCCCTTTGGACTGAAGTGCATGTCGCAGTCGTACGGCAAATGGCACATCCAGTCCCACCTGTTTCAAACGATCTACCTCATTAAACACTTCACTCGGCTTACCTTCCATCAGGACTTCACCCGCATTCATGACGATGACCTTATCCGAATAGATGGCTTCTTCCGGAAAGTGGGTGATGTTTATGATCGTGAGTCCCTCATCACGGTTCAGTTGACGAGCCAGATTCAGCACTTCCATTCTCCCTTGTGGATCAAGCATCGCTGTCGCTTCATCCAAAATGATGACAGAAGGACGCATTGCCATAATCCCTGCAATCGCCACTCGTTGCTTTTGACCACCAGACAGACGATGTGGTTGTGCTTGTAAATAAGACTCCATCCCTACAGAAACGAGCGCCTCATCGATACGATCTCGCATCTCTTTGGGGTCCACACCCATGTTCTCTAGGCCAAAGGCGACATCATCTTCCACAGTGGCCCCAACAATCTGATTGTCCGGATTCTGAAAGACCATGCCAACATGTCGTCGAATTTCCCAAAGCTGCTCCCCATCTTTCGTATCCATTCCACTGATAAGTACTGTGCCGCCTTCTGGAAGTAACAGAGCATTCATCAGCTTTGCCATCGTTGATTTGCCGGAACCGTTGTGACCCAATACGGATACAAAGGAACCTTTTTGAATGGTAAGGTCAACACCTTGTAATACCAGAACCCGTTGGCCATCCTCACCATCGTAGGTATAAGAAACATCTCGCAATGCCAGCAGGTTATCTTCATTCATGAGGCATTCACAACCTCCCCAGCCTTCACAGGGAACTGACTAGCAGGATTTCGAAGAGAAAGGAAAAAAGGGTTGAATCAGAGTCCAGCCTATGACCAGATCTGCCCCCACCCTTTTCGCGGTAATCTACCAGGCTTACAACCTGAGTAAATGACCAGTTTACATGTATTAAACGAATTCGATGTACGCCATTGGAGCAGCGTCGCCACGGCGAGGGCCGGCTTTCAGGATACGAGTGTATCCACCGTTGCGCTCTTTGAAGCGAGGAGCGATTTCATCGAACAGTTTTTGAACAGCATCGCGGCCTTCAGCATTCGCAACTTCTTTACGAACGAAAGCAGCAACTTGACGGCGAGCATGCAGATCGCCACGTTTCGCGAGCGTGATCATTTTTTCAGCGATTGGGCGCAATTCTTTCGCCTTCATCTCTGTAGTTTCGATGCGCTCGTTGATGATCAGGTCTGTTACCAAGTCGCGGAACAGCGCTTTACGAGCTGAGCTACGACGACCCAATTTACGTTGTGCCATGTGGTTTACCTCCCTCTTAATCGAGAGAACAAAAGTTTGCTTCTTGGTTTGCTACTCTAGTCGTCGCTGCGCAGGGACAGGCCCAGTTCAGCTAACTTTTCTTGAACTTCTTCAAGAGATTTGCGCCCCAGATTGCGTACTTTCATCATGTCCTCTTCGGTCTTCTGCGTCAGCTCTTGCACGGTATTAATACCGGCACGCTTCAAGCAGTTGTAGGAACGAACAGAAAGATCGAGCTCTTCGATAGTCATCTCCAAGACTTTCTCTTTCTTGTCCTCTTCCTTCTCTACCATGATTTCTGCATCCTTCGCCTCGTCAGTCAGACCGACGAACAAGTTCAGGTGCTCCGTCATGATTTTTGCGCCGAGACTCACGGCTTCTTCCGGACTGATGCTACCGTTAGTCCAAACCTCAAGTGTTAACTTGTCATAGTTGGTCATTTGCCCTACACGGGTATTTTCCACTTGATAGTTAACGCGCTTGATCGGCGTGTAGATCGAATCAATCGGAATCACACCAATAGGCAGATCCTCAGATTTGTTTCCATCAGATTGAACATAACCACGACCACGTCCAGCTGTCATGCGGATATGCAGACGACCGCCATTGGCCAACGTTGCAATATGAAGATCAGGGTTTAAGACCTCCACATCACTGTCAGCACGGATATCTCCCGCTTTGACAACGCCTTCGCCTTCTGCATCGATCTCGATTACTTTTTCTTCATCGGAATGGATCTTCAGCGCCAAGCCTTTGATGTTCAGGATGATCTCGGTTACATCTTCAACGACGCCTTCAACCGTAGAGAATTCGTGAAGAACCCCATCGATTTGAACAGTACGAACTGCCGCGCCTGGCAAGGACGAAAGAAGAATTCGTCTCAGCGAGTTGCCAAGGGTAGTTCCGTATCCGCGCTCTAGAGGTTCTACAACAAACTTTCCATACGAGTTGTCGTCGCTAACTTCCACAACCTCGATTTTTGGTTTTTCTATTTCTATCATTAAACAAACCCTCCTTCAAAACGTCGAAATCCTTGGGTGGGCCGCATACGTGCCCACTCAGGAATTTCCCCGGCGGTTTACCGTTTGCGTGCATGACAAGCTATAAATCAGAATTTACCATTCTAGTATGGACATGTTCTGAACGATATAAACCAGTTACACGCGGCGACGTTTTGGTGGACGGCAACCGTTGTGCGGAATTGGCGTCACGTCTTTAATCATGTTCACTTCAAGACCAGTTGCTTGCAGGGAACGGATCGCAGCTTCACGACCTGCACCTGGGCCTTTTACCGATACTTCAAGGGAACGCATGCCGTGTTCCATAGCAACGCGTGCAGCCGCTTCAGCAGCCATTTGCGCAGCAAATGGAGTGCTTTTACGGGAGCCTTTGAAGCCGAGGGAACCAGCACTGGACCAAGAGATCGCGTTACCGTGTGGATCCGTGATTGTGACAATCGTATTGTTGAAAGTAGAACGGATGTGTGCTACGCCGACTTCAACATTCTTACGGTCACGACGACGGGTACGTGTTGCTGTAGCTTGTTTTCTTTTCGCCATGTCAGATTACCCTCCTTTACTTCTTCTTGTTTGCTACTGTACGGCGTGGACCTTTACGCGTACGAGCATTTGTTTTAGAACGTTGACCGCGAACTGGAAGTCCACGACGATGGCGGATGCCACGGAAGCAACCGATTTCCATCAGACGCTTGATGTTGAGGGAGATCTCACGACGGAGGTCACCTTCTACCTTCACAGTTTTGTCGATGTACTCACGAAGTTTGTTCACTTCATCTTCTGTCAGATCGCGAACACGAGTGTTCATATCTACGCCAGTAGCGGACAGAATTTTTTGAGACGTGGGGCGGCCAATACCAAAAATGTAGGTAAGAGCAACTTCAACGCGTTTTTCGCGCGGCAAGTCTACGCCTGCAATACGTGCCATGTGTCAAAAGCACCTCCTTGTTTACCCTTGTTTTTGCTTATGCTTCGGATTTTCACAAATAACCATTACGTTACCTTTGCGACGGATAACCTTGCATTTCTCGCAGATCGGTTTAACCGAAGGTCTCACTTTCATGGTTCTTGCCTCCCTTTTCTAGGGGTTTTGCTTACTATTTATAGCGGTACGTAATACGTCCGCGGGTTAAGTCGTACGGCGACAGTTCAACAGTTACTTTATCCCCCGGCAGGATACGGATAAAGTGCATGCGGATTTTTCCAGAGACGTGAGCAAGGACTTTATGTCCATTCTCTAATTCTACTCGAAACATAGCGTTTGGCAAAGGTTCGATTACCGTACCTTCCACCTCAATTACATCATCTTTTGCCATGGTAAACTCTCCTTTCTTCTGCTCTTCAGTCGGACCATGAGTTTTGCGAAATGATCACACAACGAACTTATCGTCGACACGTTGGACGACAATCCCGAATCGTTCGGAACTACCGTTTTTATGTCCGTGTAAAAATCTCATAGCCATCTTCCGTAATCGCGATGGTGTGTTCAAAATGAGCACAAGTTTTCCGATCCACTGTTACTACCGTCCAATTGTCCTCCAATGTGCGGACATAACGTTCGCCGGCATTTACCATTGGCTCAATTGCCAACACCATGCCTGGTTTTAACCGTGGTCCTCGATCAGGAGGGCCGTAGTTAGGAACCTGCGGATCTTCGTGCAAGTTTTGTCCGATCCCATGCCCCACATACTCGCGAACGAGTGTGAAGTCGGCAGCTTCTGCATGAACCTGAATCGCATGAGAGATATCGGATAAGCGTCCACCTGGAACAGCTTTTTCAAGCCCCTTGTACAACGACTCTTCCGTTACTCTGAGTAGCTTCTGGTTTTCTGTTGAAATCTTACCGACCGGATACGTCCAAGCGGAGTCGCCATGATAACCCTGAAACTGGGCACCAATGTCGATACTGATAATGTCTCCTTCTTGCAACGCCCGTTTACCTGGGATCCCGTGTACGAGTTCTTCATTGACTGAAGCACAGATACTTCCTGGAAAGCCACCATAGCCTTTAAACGATGGAATTGCTCCCATGCTTCGAATAAAGGTCTCGGCAATTTCGTCTAGCTGCTTCGTCGTGACACCAGGCTTGATCGCCTTGGCCAGTTCTTGATGGGTGAGTGCGACGATACGACCAGCTTCGCGCATAACCTCAAGTTCTGCTTTCGACTTTAGGATAATCATTCGCAATTACCCTCGCAACAAAGACTTAATTTCCGCAAACACTACCTGGATATCTTGTTCTCCATCGATATCTCGCAGAAGTTCCTGTGCGGAGTAGTAGTCGATAAGTGGCTGTGTTTGAGCGATATTCACGTCAAGGCGTTGTGTTACCACTTCGATCTTGTCGTCTTCACGCTGATACAGCTTACCACCATCTTTATCACATACGCCAGCCTCTTTTGGAGGATTGAACATCGTGTGATAGCTAGCACCGCAAACAGGGCAGATCCAGCGACCGGTCAGACGTTCAATCAATTGCTCGCGTTGAACGTTGATGTTAATTACATGGTCAATTTCGCGTCCCAGCTCTTTTACTGTAGCTGTCAACGCTTCCGCCTGAGGAACTGTGCGCGGAAAACCATCTAAGAGGAATCCCTTTGCGCAGTCATCCATCGAAAGGCGCTCCCGCACAATACCAATGACAACCTCGTCTGGGACGAGATGACCTTTATCCATGTAGGATTTTGCCTCTAGTCCGAGCGGCGTTTCGTTTTTGACCGCAGCTCGGAACATGTCGCCAGTCGAAATGTGCGGGATGTCAAACTCTTTTACGATACGTTCTGCCTGTGTCCCTTTACCGGCTCCAGGCAGTCCCATCAGAATTATATTCACGTCCATTCCCTCCGTCCCATCAAAAAAGCTACAAAAGCTTTTCTGTAAACATCTAAGTCATTACTTGATAAACCCTTGGTAGTGGCGTTTGATCATTTGACTTTCAATCTGCTTCATTGTATCCAAGCTTACCCCAACCACGATCAACAGCGATGTACCACCGATGTAAATGGATTGTGGCAAGTTTGCAAGACTACCGAAGAAGAATGGCAATATCGCAATAATCATCAAGAACAAAGCGCCCGCCAATGTTAACCGGTTTAATGTACGAGTAATGAATACCTCAGTGTTTTTACCAGGTCGGATACCAGGAATGTAACCGCCATTTTTTCTCATGTTTTCTGCCATTTGTACAGGGTTGATCTGTACGAATGTGTAGAAGTAGGTGAATCCGAGAATCAAGATAGCGTAAAGCGTCATTCCTAATGGTTTGTTGACTTGGAAGTTCTGATAAATCCAGTTAGCAAATCCTTGTCCGGATGCATCCACCCAGAACTGAGCAATCGTTGACGGGAACATTACCAGCGATACCGCAAAGATAACAGGAATAACACCAGCAGAGTTGATTTTCAGCGGAATGTGGGTAGATTGACCACCGTACATTTTTCGTCCAACCACTCGTTTCGCATATTGCACTGGAATCTTACGAAGGCCTTGCTGCATAAAGATAACCCCGACAATGATGGCGAGGATCACCAATAGGATAAGCAGAACTTTGACGACGCTGAAGAATACGTTTTGAGATGGGTCAGCGAACTGTGTTGTGTAAATCGTCGTAATCCCTTGCGGAATGTTAGCGACGATCCCACCAACGATCAGGATCGAAATCCCGTTACCGATACCCTTCTCCGTAATCTGTTCCCCCATCCACATCATGAATGCGGTCCCAGCTGTCAAAGTCAACGCAATGAGTGCATAGCTGCTAACCGACGTGTCGTTTAGCAAACCAGGCGCCATATTGTTGAATCCAATCGTCATCCCTACAGACTGAATCAAACCAAGGATAATTGTAGCGTAACGGGTAACGGTGGCAATCTTGCGACGACCAACTTCCCCTTCACGAGCCCATTGCGTAAGCTTAGGCACAACATCCATGGACATCAGCTGCATGATAATCGATGCCGTAATGTACGGCATGATACCCATGGCAAAAATCGAGAAGTTATGCAGTGCACCACCTGAGAAGGTGTTCAACAAGCCCAGTAACTGGTTTGTATTCTGCTGAAACAACGCGACATTTACGTTAGGAACTGGCACATAGCTTCCGATCCGGAAAACGACCAGCATCATGAGCGTAAAAAGGATTTTGCGACGAAGGTCGCTAATTTTGAAAATGTTAGTTAAGGACGCTAACATTAGATCACCTCGGTTGTTCCACCGACTTGTGCGATCTTCTCAGCAGCAGCTCCGGAGAACTTGTGAGCTTTTACAGTCAGCTTCACAGTCAGTTCACCGTTAGCAAGAACCTTAACACCGTCGCGCAGCGCGCTGATAACACCAGTTTCTTTCAACAGCTCAGGTGTTACTACAGTGCCCTCTTCGAAACGGTTCAGCGCGTCCAAGCTAACAATCGCAAATTCTTTGCGGCTGATGTTAGTGAAACCACGCTTAGGCAGACGACGGTACAATGGGTTTTGACCACCCTCGAAACCAGGGCGTACGCCGCCACCGGAACGAGCGTTTTGACCTTTGTGACCTTTACCAGCAGTTTTGCCAGTACCGCTACCAATACCGCGACCGATGCGCTTACGAGTGTGACGGGATCCTTCTGCAGGTTGCAGTTCATGCAATTTCATACGTTGCACCTCCTAACTAATTGAGATGTTCAATTAAGCTTCTACTTCTTTCACTTCTACCAAGTGCTTCACTTTGAAAACCATTCCACGAATTGCAGGATTATCTTCCTTCACTACAGTGGAGTTGATTTTGCGAAGACCCAGAGCTTTTACAGTGTCTTGCTGATCTACAGTACGACCGATCAGGCTGCGTTTGAGGGTGATTTGCAATTTTGCCATGTTCATTCCCTCCTTATTAACCCAACAACTCGTCAACAGTCTTACCGCGCAATTTCGCGACATCTTCCGCTGTTTTCAGACGACCGAGGCCTTCCAGCGTAGCGTTGACCATGTTGATAGGATTGTTGGAACCAAGAGACTTACTCAAGATATCGCCTACACCAGCCAGTTCGAGTACGGCACGAACAGGTCCACCAGCGATAACACCTGTACCAGGGGCAGCAGGCTTGATGAGAACCTTACCAGCGCCGAATTGGCACAGTACTTGGTGCGGAACAGTTGTTCCTCTCATCGGTACACGGATCAATTTTTTCTTAGCATCGTCAATCGCTTTGCGAATGGCGTCTGGAACTTCTTGAGCTTTACCCATACCAGCACCTACGTGGCCGTTACGGTCTCCCACAACAACCAAGGCGCTGAAGCTCATACGACGTCCACCTTTAACCGTTTTTGCTACACGGTTAACTGCGACTACTTTTTCTTCGAGCTCTAATTTGCTAGGGTCGATACGCATTCCTTACCCTCCTTGTTGTTAGAATTGCAGACCAGCTTCACGAGCTGCTTCTGCCAGTGCTTTAATACGTCCATGATAGATGTAACCACCGCGGTCAAAAATCACTTCAGTCGCACCTTTTTCTTGTGCACGCTTAGCGATCAGTGTGCCAACAGCTGTAGCAGCTTCCACGTTAGCGCCATTATTCAGGCCCAGCTCTTTATCCAAAGAAGATGCAGATACCAGTGTTACTCCAGTTGCATCGTCAATCAATTGAGCGTAGATGTGCTTAGAAGAACGGAATACGTTCAGACGTGGGCGAATGGTAGTACCAATCACACGTTTGCGGATTCGCAGGTGACGTTTTTTCCGAGCTTTGTTTTTATCAGCTTTCGTAAACATTAAGCGGCCTCCTTTCTCATGAAGCTAGAAGCTTATTTACCTTTTTTACCTTCTTTACGACGAACAACTTCATTGCTGTACTTGATACCTTTACCTTTGTATGGCTCAGGTTTACGCAGAGAACGGATTTCAGCAGCAATTTGGCCAACGCGCTCTTTGTTGATACCTTTTACCACCAAAGTGGTTTGGTTTGGTACATCAATTTCGATACCCTCTTCTGGAGTAACTTCCACTGGGTGGGAGAAACCAAGAGAGAGAGTAACACCGTTGCCGGACTTAGCAGCACGGTAACCTACACCGACCAGTTCCAGGGTACGAGTGAAGCCTTCAGATACGCCAGTTACCATGTTGGATACCAGCGCACGAGTCGTACCATGCAGGGAACGGTGAAGTTTGTTATCGCTTGGACGCTCAACGATTACTTCGTTTTCAGCGATGTTGATTTTGATATCTTCATGGAAGCTACGAACGAGTTGACCCTTAGGGCCTTTTACCGTCAGCTCAGTACCGTTCAGAGTGAGGGTAACGCCTGCAGGGACCACGATCGGTTTTCTACCGACACGAGACATGTGGTGCACCTCCTGTGCTATTTACAATCTGTTAATTACCAAATGTATGCGAGAACCTCTCCACCTACGTGAGCTTGACGAGCTTGCTTGTCAGTCATTACACCAGTGGATGTAGAGATGATCGCGCAACCGAGACCACCCAAAACCTTAGGTACTTCATTGTTCTTTGCATAAACACGAAGTCCTGGCTTGGAGATACGTTTCAGACCTGTGATAACACGCTCGTTGCCTGCACCATATTTCAGGAATACGCGGATGATTCCTTGTTTGTTGTCTTCAACAAACTCCGCATCGCGGATGAAGCCTTCTTCTTTAAGAATGCGCGCGATTTCCTTCTTGATGGTGGACGCCGGGATTTCCACTTTCTCGTGGCGAACCATGTTGGCGTTACGAATTCGTGTCAACATATCTGCGATTGGATCAGTCATAACCATGAGAGAAAACCTCCTTCCCGTTTCAAATTACCAGCTTGCTTTTTTCACGCCTGGAATTTGACCTTTATAAGCAAGTTCACGGAAGCAAATACGGCAGAGTTTAAATTTGCGCAATACGGAGTGAGGACGTCCGCAACGCTCGCAACGTGTGTACGCGCGTACTGCAAACTTCGGCTCCCGCTGTTGCTTGATGATCATTGATTTCTTTGCCACATTCTTCCCTCCTTACGAGTGGGTTTATTTACGGAATGGCATACCCATTTGAGTCAGCAACTCACGAGCTTCCTCATCCGTTTTCGCGGAAGTAACAACAACGATGTCCATACCGCGAACTTTATCAATTTTATCGTACTCGATCTCAGGGAAGATCAGTTGTTCCTTCAGACCAAGTGTGTAGTTACCGCGTCCGTCAAAAGCCTTGGAAGAAATTCCACGGAAGTCACGAACACGTGGGAGAGATACGTTCATCAATTTGTCGAGGAAGTGGTACATACGCTCGCCGCGCAGAGTAACCTTCGCACCGATCGGCATACCTTCACGCAATTTGAAACCCGCGATGGATTTCTTAGCCTTTGTTACTACAGGCTTTTGACCAGCGATGATTTGCAGGTCTTCAATTGCAGTATCCAAGGACTTAGCGTTCGCTACCGCTTCGCCAACACCCATATTGATGATGATCTTTTCTACTTTCGGCACTTGCATGATGGAAGTGTAGTTGAACTTGCTCATCAAGCTAGGCACGATTTCGCTCGTATACTTTTCTTTCAATCTTGTTGCCATCTAGGATATCCTCCTTTCCAACCTGACTACTTGTCGAGTACTTCGCCAGACTTTTTCGCGTACCGAACTTTCTTGCCGTTATCCAAAACTTTGTAACCGATGCGAGTAGCTTTTCCGGACTTCGGATCGATCAAAGATACGTTGGATACGTGAATAGCTGCTTCTTGAGTCACAATGCCACCTTGCGGGTTAGCTTGGGACGGACGGCTATGTTTCTTCACGAGGTTGATACCTTCAACCAGAACGCGTTCTTTCTTTGGATAAGCAGCGAGAACGCGACCTTTTTTGCCTTTATCTTTGCCCGCATTTACGATAACAGTGTCGCCTTTTTTAACGTGCATCGCTTGGTGCACCTCCTATCGAACAAACTGCCTGAGTTTTGCCGTTCAATTAGATAACCTCTGGAGCCAGAGAGATGATCTTCATGAAATCCTTATCGCGGAGCTCACGAGCCACAGGTCCAAAGATACGAGTACCACGTGGGGATTGATCGTCTTTGATAACTACAGCTGCATTTTCATCGAAACGGATGTAAGAACCATCGTTACGACGAACGCCACTTACTGTGCGTACTACTACCGCTTTAACTACTTGACCTTTCTTGACAACGCCGCCGGGTGTAGCGGATTTTACGGAGCACACGATAACATCACCGATGTTCGCCGTTTTACGACCGGAACCACCCAGAACCTTGATGCACATGAGTTCCTTTGCACCGGAGTTGTCAGCAACAGCCAATCTCGTCTGAGTTTGGATCATTTACTGTTCCTCCTTTCGGAATTAATATCCGAAAATCTGACTTATACGATTACTGCCTCTTCGACGATACGTACCAAACGGAAACGCTTGTCTTTAGACAATGGACGAGTTTCCATGATTTCTACGATGTCGCCCACTTTTGCCGTGTTGTTCTCGTCGTGAGCCTTGAACTTTTTCGAGAATTTCATGCGTTTGCCGTACAAAGGATGTGTCTTGTAAGTTTCAACAAGAACAACAATGGTTTTATCCATCTTGTCGGAAACAACGCGACCTACAACTGTTCGACGCATATTGCGATCTGCGGTCATCGTTCAAACCTCCTTCCTATAATTAACCGATTCCCAATTCTCTCTGGCGCAGGACGGTTTTCGCACGAGCAATATCCTTACGCACCTGTTTAATACGAGATGTGGTTTCGAGTTGACCCGTAGCCAGCTGGAAACGAAGGTTGAACAACTCTTCTTTCAAAGAAGTAACGTTTTGTTCGATCTCGGCAGTGGTCAAATTACGGTACTCATTAGCCTTCATGTGCGTCACCACCCACTTCTTCACGCTTCACGAACTTGCACTTGATTGGCAGTTTGTGCATAGCCAGACGCATAGCTTCGCGAGCGACTTCTTCAGGAACACCAGCAAGTTCGAACATGATCTTGCCTGGCTTCACTACCGCTACCCATTTCTCAGGAGAACCTTTACCGGAACCCATGCGGACTTCGAGCGGTTTTTGTGTTACTGGTTTATCTGGGAAAATTTTGATCCAAACTTTACCACCACGTTTGATGTAACGAGTCATCGCGATACGAGCTGCCTCGATCTGACGGTTAGTTACCCAAGATGGTTCCATTGCTTGCAATCCGTATTCACCGAACGCAACAGTAGTACCGCCTTTTGCGTTACCAGCCATTTTCCCGCGGTGTTGTTTACGGTGTTTCACGCGTTTTGGCGTCAACATGATTACTTGCCTCCTTCCTCAGTAGCGACGTTCTTTCTCGCTGGAAGGACTTCTCCACGATAGATCCACACTTTAACACCGATGCGACCATAAGTGGTATGTGCTTCAGCAGTACCGTAGTCGATGTCAGCGCGCAATGTGTGAAGTGGAACAGTACCTTCGCTGTAACCTTCAGAACGTGCGATGTCCGCGCCGCCAAGACGACCGCTTACCAAGGTTTTGATACCTTTAGCACCAGAGCGCAGCGTACGAGTGATCGATTGCTTTTGCGCACGGCGGAAAGAAATGCGGTTTTCCAATTGGCGTGCAATATTTTCAGCTACCAGAGTAGCATCCAGATCCGGACGTTTGATTTCGTTGATATTGATATGAACGCGTTTGCCAGTCAGATCAGTCAGGGTTTTGCGCAGAGTTTCAACCTCTGAACCACCTTTACCAATTACCATACCAGGCTTAGCGGTGTGAATCGTAACGTTCACGCGATTAGCTGCGCGCTCGATTTCGATCGTGGATACAGCAGCATCTTTCAGACGCCCTTTTACATACTTGCGGATTTTCAAGTCTTCGTGCAACAGAGTTGCGAAGTCCTTGTCAGCGTACCATTTGGACTCCCAGTCACGAATGACACCGATCCGAAGACCTACCGGGCTTACCTTTTGACCCACACGTAATCCCTCCTTATTTCTCGTTTAGTACCACTGTGATGTGGCTCGTGCGTTTATGGATGCGGCTAGCGCGACCCATAGCGCGCGGACGGAAACGCTTCAACGTAGGACCTTGGTCTACGAAGACTTTACCCACTACGAGGCTGTTTGGATCCATCTCATAGTTGTGCTCAGCGTTTGCAATAGCCGACTTCAGGAGTTTTTCAACAACTGGAGAAGCTGCCTTTGGCGTGTGTTTCAAGATCGCCAAAGCTTCACCTACTTGCTTGCCTCTGATCAAGTCTACCACCAGGCGAACTTTACGAGACGCGATGCGAATGTTGCGTGCAACTGCTTTTGCTTCCATCTTTGTACCTCCTCTCTGTCAAGAGAAAATTAGCGCTTCTTGGACTTCTTGTCGTTGTCGACGTGACCCTTGAAGGTACGAGTTGGTGCGAATTCACCCAATTTATGACCAACCATGTCTTCCGATACGTATACTGGTACATGTTTGCGGCCATCGTAAACTGCAAACGTGTGTCCTACGAAATCAGGGAAGATGGTGGAACGGCGAGACCAAGTTTTGATCACGCGTTTCTCGTTCTTTTCATTTTGCTCGTCAACTTTTTTCATCAAGTGGTCATCCACGAAAGGACCCTTTTTTAAACTACGTCCCATTAGTGAACCTCCCTTCGCCAAAGGCGTTCGGTTATAGTATCAGCCTACCTTACTTCTTGCGGCGGCGGATGATGTATTGGTCGGACTTGTTCTTCTTCTTACGAGTCTTGAGACCCAGGGTTGGTTTACCCCAAGGAGTAACAGGAGCCTTACGACCGATTGGAGCGCGACCTTCACCACCACCGTGTGGGTGATCGTTAGGGTTCATTACGCTACCGCGAACAGTTGGACGGATACCCAACCAGCGGGAACGTCCTGCTTTACCGATGTTCAGCAGTTCGTGATCCAGGTTACCTACTTGACCGATAGTAGCGCGGCATACGTTGTGGATGCGGCGAGTTTCACCGGAAGACAGGCGAACGATTACGAACTCACCATCACGACCAAGCAATTGAGCAGATGTACCAGCAGCGCGCACCAATTGGCCGCCTTTACCAGGTTTCAGCTCGATGTTGTGGATGGTAGTACCTACCGGGATTTTCTCCATTGGCAGTGCGTTACCGATTTTGATGTCGGCATCTGCTCCGGATACGATCTGGTCGCCCACTTTCAGGTTGTGTGGAGCGATAATGTAACGCTTTTCACCGTCTGCATAGTTGATCAGCGCGATGTTAGCGGAACGGTTTGGATCGTATTCAATGGTTGCTACGCGACCAATGATACCATCTTTGTTACGTTTGAAGTCGATAATACGGTATTTACGTTTATGACCGCCACCTTGATGACGAACGGTAATTCTACCTTGGTTGTTGCGACCAGCTTTTTTGCTGAGAGGCGCCAACAAGGATTTTTCGGGAGTCGACGTGGTGATCTCCTCGAAAGTAGAAACCGTCATTTGGCGACGACCAGGAGAAGTCGGTTTAAACTTTTTGATACCCATGTTAATACCCTCCTTTTCGGTAGTCGTCGAGGTTATACTCCCTCGTAGAAGGCCAATTCTTTGCTGTCATCAGTCAGCTTAACGATTGCTTTCTTCCACTCGGACGTGTAACCGGAGTATTTTCCGTAGCGTTTTGGTTTCGCAGGTACACGAACTGTGTTAACTGCTTCTACTTTTACGCCAAATACTTTTTCAACAGCTTGTTTGATTTCTGTTTTGTTAGCTTTGAGAGGTACTTCGAAAACGTACTTCTTCTCAGCCATCATATCAGTGGTGCGCTCGGTAATGACAGGGCGTTTAAGGACATCATGAAGGCTCTTCATTATGCGAGCACCTCCTCTACTTTCGCAACCGCTTCTTTCGTCACGATTACTTTGTCATGCGCTACCAGATCAAGAACGTTAATGCCTGCAGCATCTACGATTTTTGTACCTGGGATATTGCGGGAAGCGAGCGCTACGTTTTGGTCGTACTCGGAAGTAACGATCAGAACTTTGCGATCTACTTTCAAGCTACTCAGAACAGCTGTCATTTCCTTAGTTTTTGGAGCTGCGAAGTTCAAAGCTTCCAATACCAGGAGTTCGTTGTTTTGTACTTTCGTGGAGAGTGCAGATTTCAGAGCCAAACGGCGAACTTTACGGTTCAGTTTGTAACCGTATTTGCGCGGAGTTGGACCGAATACAACACCGCCACCTTTCCATTGCGGAGAGCGAATGGAACCTTGGCGTGCACGACCTGTACCTTTTTGGCGCCATGGCTTGCGGCCACCACCACGTACTTCAGAACGGTTCTTTACATCATGTGTACCTTGGCGTTGGGATGCTTGTTGCATCACGATCGCATCGTACAGAACTGCGCTGTTAGGCTCAATACCAAATACGCTGTCTGCCAGATCGATTTCGCCAACTTGAGAACCGGTTTGGTTATAAAGAGCTACTTTCGGCATGTCAGTTCCTCCTTTCCTTACTAGTTCTTCTTGACTGCCGTGGATACCAGTACGCAGCTGTTTTTCGGACCAGGCACGGAGCCTTTTACGAGAACCAGGTTACGTTCTGTATCTACTTTAATTACTTCCAGGTTTTGAATAGTAACGTTGTCGCCACCCATTTGACCTGGCAGTGTTTGACCTTTAAATACGCGGTTCGGAGCTACAGCACCCATGGAACCTGGACCGCGATGGTAACGCGAACCGTGAGCCATAGGACCGCGGGATTGATTGTGACGTTTGATCGCACCTTGGAAACCTTTACCCTTGGATACGCCAGCTACGTCCACCATTTCTCCCTCGGCAAAAATGTCAGCCTTCAACTCTTGACCAACCTCGTAATCAGCGAGGTTAACTCCGCGAATTTCGCGAATGAAGCGCTTAGGAGCAGTGTTAGCTTTCGCTGCATGTCCTTTTTCCGGCTTGTTAGCGCGCTGTTCTTTTTTGTCTTCGAAGCCGATTTGAATCGCTTCATAACCGTCAGTCTCAACGTCTTTCTTCTGAAGAACTACGTTGGAACCAACCTCGATGACCGTTACAGCAGTCGCTGTTCCGTTTGGACCAAAAACTTGAGTCATACCAAGTTTTTTCCCTAAGATTCCTTTGGTCATTTGTGCCACCTCCTGTGCTTATTTCAGTAAAACGCTTTTTATGTTGTATCAAGTCCCCATCGATGCGCAGGGGTGCCATTTTAAGGGTTTGTTGCTTGGTGTAACACGCTTATCAAGACAACGTCTGCGCGTGTATCGCTTTTTGGGACCTTACAGTTTAATCTCGATATCCACACCAGATGGCAGATCCAGACGCATCAAAGCATCTACTGTTTGTGGTGTTGGGTTCAAGATGTCGATCAAACGTTTGTGTGTACGCATCTCGAATTGCTCGCGAGAATCTTTGTACTTATGAACCGCACGCAGGATCGTGTAAACTGCTTTCTCCGTTGGGAGTGGAATTGGACCGGATACGTTAGCACCGGAACGCTTCGCAGTGTCCACAATTTTTTCTGCGGACTGATCCAGGATTTTGTGATCATAAGCCTTCAAACGAATACGAATCTTTTGCTTTGCCATTGAAGTCCCTCCTTTTTCGCCCATTTTTTAAACAGACATTTCTCCGTGGAAATATCCTGCACCCCGGTCATGGCAAAGGGGCCGGGTGTGTCAGCAACCTCCCACATCATCGCAAGTCCATGACCAACATTCAATATTGTACTAAAAAGATTTGGGCAACGCAAGTTTTTTCTTGGGTTTCCGTATATTTTTTTGTACATGGTGTGCCTACTGAATGGCTCACCTTGATCATCATACAGATTTCAAGGAAGAAAGGCAAGCGGGATTACCTGCCAACCTGCCAAGTCATCTATCTATAATAGAAGGAAGACGTTATACTTAGGATTGTAATCGTTATGAAATGGAGGTTCTCCTCAATGTCTGATGTGAATCAAACCCCTTATGAAATCATTGGCGGTGCAGATACTTTGGCCCGTCTTGTCGATACCTTTTACGATCTGGTAAAACAGCATCCCGATATTAACGACCTCTTCCCTGAAGATTTAACCCACGTGAAGGAGCGTCAATATCAGTTTTTGACGCAGTTTCTCGGTGGTCCAAGCCTTTATTCGGACGCCCATGGTCATCCGATGCTGCGAGCACGACACATGCCTTTCCCCATTGGACCTGTACAGGCAGAGGCTTGGCTATCTTGTATGGATAAAGCCATGAACCTGACTGGACTAGAGGGCGAAATTCGGAAGCAAATCTTTGATCGCTTGCGTTTAACTGCTCACCATATGGTCAATAAGTGGGAACAATAAGAAAAAGCGTAGGACAATTTACTGCCCTACGCTTTTGTTGTTATATCAGAGGGTGCTGCTGCACGTGTAGCTTTCGGTCTCACCAAGCTACGCGATCCCAAGTATACACCGCCTACAATCATGCACAGTGCTAGTAGGTGTACGAGTTGAAGACTTTCTCCCAGGAATATCGCCGCAAATACCAAACTGGCCATTGGCATTCCATTTAGGAATACAGCTGTTCGACTCGCCCCAAGCTGACGTATCCCATAATTCCAGCCGATTGAGCCGAGCGCAGTTGACAGCGCACCTGAAGCAAAAATCACAAGCCACTGGAAGGAGGAAACGTCCAAAGAAAAATAATAGGAAGCTGGTTGAACAGACAATGCGACTCCCCACAAGAAGATGACCCCAAACGTTTGCGATAAAGCCGTAATTAAGAGTACTGGTACACCTCTTACGACCAACTTTCGAATGAGTAAACCACCCGTTACATACATGAGCATGGAGAAAAACATAATGGCATCTCCCCAGCCATTCATATGAAGGCCACCGTGCTGAGAGATGACGACAATCAACACTCCTGCAAAACCCATTCCAATGCCAAGCCCTTTTTTCAAAGACATGCCTTCCCCTAAGAATAGCATCGCCAAGAGAGCAGTTGCCAACGGATTTAATCCAAGAATAAGAGATGCATTTCCTGCCGTCGTGTATTGAACACCTGCTGCAAGCGTTATTTGATGAAGGGCGATAGAACTAGCACCGACTCCAGCTAACAAGAACCAATCCGTTTTGCTAAATCGCAAACTCTTTCTGTATAAGAAGATGAGTGGTGATAAACAGATTCCACCAACAGTCATGCGTATAGCCGCGACATATAATGGAGGAAACGTGGTTAAATACTTGACCATGACGACATTCAAGCCCCACAGTGTGACAACACCCGCAAGCATAAGAAACAATAATCGCTCATTATTTTTCATCTCTACTATCCCCCATCCAATCCTGATGGTATTGTAGCATATTGCTACGAGAGGCAAATTGAATGATTTTGATGGGAGTTATTTAAAAGTTCGATAAATGCACATAAAAAAACCCGACAACCAAAGTTGTCGGGTTTTTTGTATCCGTATATCTTACGCGTCGATAGAAGCTACAACGCCAGCGCCTACTGTACGGCCACCTTCGCGGATCGCGAAGCGAGTACCTTGTTCCATCGCTACTGGAGCGATCAGTTCTACAGTGAACTCAGTGTTGTCGCCAGGCATGATCATTTCAACGCCTTCTGGCAGTTGGATGATACCTGTTACGTCAGTTGTACGGAAGTAGAATTGTGGACGGTAGTTAGCAAAGAAAGGAGTGTGACGTCCGCCTTCTTCTTTGGACAGAACGTAAACTTCTGCTTTGAACTTAGTGTAAGGCTTAACGGAACCTGGTTTCGCCAAGCATTGTCCACGCTCGATGTCGTTACGGTCTACACCGCGCAGCAGAGCACCGATGTTGTCACCAGCTTGAGCTTGATCCAGCAATTTGCGGAACATCTCAACACCAGTTACAGTTGTGTTTTTAGTTTCTTCAGCCAGACCAATGATTTCTACTTGGTCACCAACTTTAACGATACCGCGCTCTACACGACCAGTAGCAACAGTACCACGACCAGTGATCGTGAACACGTCCTCTACAGGCATCAGGAACGGCTTGTCAGTTGCACGCTCAGGAGTTGGGATGTAGCTGTCAACAGCTTCCATCAGTTCGCCAATTTTCTTAGCCCACTCACCAGTTGGGTTATCCAAAGCTTCTTTAGCAGAACCTTTGATTACTGGAGTGTCGTCACCTGGGAACTCATATTGAGACAACAGGTCACGGATTTCCATTTCAACCAGTTCCAACAACTCTTCATCGTCTACCATGTCGCATTTGTTCATGAATACTACGATGTAAGGTACGCCTACTTGTTTGGAGAGCAGGATGTGCTCGCGAGTTTGTGGCATAGGGCCATCAGCTGCGGATACAACCAGGATTGCGCCGTCCATTTGAGCAGCACCAGTAATCATGTTTTTCACATAGTCCGCGTGACCAGGGCAGTCAACGTGAGCATAGTGACGGTTTTCAGTTTCATACTCAACGTGAGCAGTGTTGATAGTGATACCGCGCTCTTTTTCTTCTGGAGCAGCGTCGATAGATGCATAGTTCATTGCTTGTGCTTGACCTGTTTGTGCCAAAACAGTTGTGATAGCAGCAGTCAGGGTAGTTTTACCATGGTCAACGTGACCGATAGTACCAATGTTAACGTGTGGTTTATTACGCTCAAATTTCGCTTTTGCCATGAGAGAAAAGCCTCCTTATAGATAAGGGTTTTATGGTTTGAAGAAAGGTTTACCTTACGAATGGTTGTCCCTTCCATATTGTAAACCTTTCTGATTGCAAGATAAAGCTGTAACCTGTAATTATTCGCCTTTAGATTTCTTGATGATCTCTTCAGCGATAAATTTAGGTACTTCTTCGTAGTGGTCGATCACCATGGAGTAAACGCCACGGCCTTGGGTACGGGAACGAAGAATTGTGGAGTAACCAAACATCTCGGACAGTGGTACCATTGCACGGATTACTTGTGCATTTGCACGAGCTTCCATACCTTCGATACGACCGCGGCGAGAGTTCAGGTCGCCCATAACGTCGCCCATGTACTCTTCTGGCATTGTAACTTCTACTTTCATGATTGGCTCGAGCAGTACAGCGCCACATTTTTTCGCAGCTTCCTTCAATGCGAGGGAACCTGCTACTTTAAATGCCATCTCGTTGGAGTCAACATCATGGTAGCTACCGTCTACGATAGTAGCTTTGATATCAACCAGCGGGAAGCCGGCGATAACACCATTTTTCATGGACTCTTCGATACCCGCTTGAACAGCAGGGATGTATTCGCGTGGTACTACACCACCAACGATTTTGTTTTCGAATTGGAAGCCTTGACCAGCTTCGAGTGGAGCGAATTCCACCCAAACGTGACCGTATTGACCACGACCACCGGACTGACGAACGAATTTACCTTCCACTTTTGCTGCGTTACGGAATGTTTCACGGTAAGCAACCTGTGGAGCACCTACGTTCGACTCGACTTTAAATTCGCGTTTCAGACGGTCTACGATAATCTCCAGGTGAAGCTCACCCATACCGGAGATGATTGTTTGACCAGTCTCTTCATCTGTACGAGTTCTGAACGTTGGATCCTCTTCAGCAAGCTTGGACAGGCCGATACCCATCTTGTCTTGGTCTGCTTTGGATTTTGGTTCGATCGCAACAGAAATAACTGGCTCTGGGAAGTCCATAGACTCAAGGATTACTGGAGCCTTTTCATCACACAGAGTATCACCAGTTGTTGTATCTTTCAAACCTACAGCTGCAGCAATGTCACCGGAGTAAACCGTTGTGATCTCTTCACGGTGGTTTGCGTGCATTTGCAGGATACGGCCTACGCGCTCACGTTTACCCTTGGTAGAGTTGAGAACGTAAGAACCGGAGTTCAGTACACCGGAGTATACGCGGAAGAAAGTCAAACGACCAACATACGGGTCAGTCATGATCTTGAACGCAAGAGCAGAGAACGGACCGTTGTCGTCAGCTGGACGATCAACTTCATCTTCAGTATCTGGCAATGTACCTTTAATTGCAGGGATATCTACTGGAGACGGCAGGTAAGCAACTACGTTGTCCAGCATAGGCTGAACACCTTTGTTCTTATAAGAAGAACCGCACATTACCGGCGTCAGTTTGCAGTCGATAGTACCCTTACGCAGAGCAGCACGGATTTCGTCGTTGGTCAGCTCTTCGCCTTCCAAGTACTTCATCATGAGCTCTTCGTCTTGTTCTGCAGCTGCCTCAACCATCGCCATACGAAGTTCTTCGCAACGAGCCAGCAGGTCAGCAGGGATTTCAGCGGAGTCAGAAGTTTTACCCAAGTCATCAGTATATACGATTGCCTTCATTTCAATCAGGTCAACCATACCTTTGAATTGATCTTCTGCACCGATTGGATATTGGATCGCTACTGGATTTGCACCCAGGCGAGATTTGATCTGACCCAAGCACATATCAAAGTTAGCACCCATGATATCCATTTTGTTGATGTAGCACATGCGTGGTACGCCATAGCGGTCAGCTTGGCGCCATACGGTTTCGGTTTGCGGCTCAACGCCACCTTTTGCGTCAAAAACGGTTACAGCACCGTCAAGAACGCGGAGGGAGCGCTCAACTTCTACAGTGAAGTCTACGTGGCCTGGCGTATCGATAATGTTGATTCGATGGCCATTCCATTGAGCAGTAGTAGCAGCCGAAGTGATCGTGATACCACGCTCTTGCTCTTGTTCCATCCAGTCCATGGTTGCTGCACCTTCGTGCACCTCACCAATTTTATGAACGCGACCAGTGTAGAACAGAATACGCTCAGTAGTCGTCGTCTTACCAGCATCGATGTGAGCCATGATACCGATATTACGCGTATTCGGCAAAGAGAACTCGCGAGCCATTAGGTATGCTCCTTCCATACTCGAGTTTGAGAATAAACGGGTATCCAATACGGACACCCGATTCAATTCCTACCAGCGATAGTGAGCAAACGCTTTGTTCGCTTCAGCCATCTTGTGCGTGTCTTCACGCTTTTTAACTGCTGCACCGGTGTTGTTAGCAGCGTCCATGATCTCGTTAGCAAGACGTTGTTCCATGGTTTTCTCTCCACGGTTACGGGAGTAGTTAACCATCCAACGCAGGCCAAGAGTGGTACGGCGCTCCGGTTTTACTTCGATTGGTACTTGGTAGTTAGCACCACCTACACGGCGAGCTTTAACTTCCAGTACTGGCATTACGTTTTTCAGTGCTTCTTCAAACACTTCCATCGGGTTGCGACCTGTGCGCTCCTGGATGATGTCAAATGCGTTGTAGAGAATGTTCTGAGCTACACCACGCTTACCATCCAACATCAGGCGGTTAATCAAGCGAGTAACCAACTTGCTGTTGTGAATAGGATCAGGCAGCACGTCACGACGGGTTACAGGACCTTTACGAGGCATCGTATTCCCTCCTTCTTTTCGTTATAAATTCACGCCACTTCACAGGCGTTTTTTTATTACTTCTTCGCTGCTGCTTGACCTGGCTTCGGACGCTTAGTACCGTATTTGGAACGACCTTGTTTACGGTTGTTCACACCAGCAGTGTCAAGAGCACCACGAACGATATGGTAGCGTACCCCTGGCAAGTCTTTTACACGACCGCCGCGCACCAGCACGACGCTATGCTCTTGCAGGTTGTGGCCAATACCACCGATGTAAGCTGTTACCTCGATTCCGTTAGTCAAACGCACACGAGCGTATTTACGCAACGCGGAGTTCGGTTTTTTCGGAGTCATGGTACCTACACGAGTGCAAACACCACGTTTTTGAGGAGAGCTTTGGTTAGTTTGGCTTTTCTTGAAGCTGTTGTACCCCTTTTGAAGAGCTGGGGACTTCGACTTCACTACCTTATCCTCGCGACCTTTACGCACCAATTGGTTAATTGTAGGCATGATGTTACCTCCCTTCTTAATACCCAATCTTCAAGACCACAGATCCAGGTGAGTCATTTTTAGGTCAAATAGAAAGTCCTTGTCCATCATTACGCAACGTGTAAGCCACGGACAAAAACATCGTTAACCACTTTTTTTAATCGCAGCAGTAGCCGCTCCCACTTCAATTCCGCACGCTTTGCCTAAGCGATACATGGAATCTACATGGATGACTGGAACACCCTTCTCTTTGCAAAGGAGCTCGACTTTTTGGGTCAAACGCTTATCTGCATCAACAGCGATATACACTGCTTCTACCTGTTGGCTTTCAACAGCTTTGATCGTCTGCTTAATGCCGATTGTCAAGTCCTTGGCCCGCTCGACTTTTTCATAAGACATGGTTCTCATATCCTCCAAAGTACAGATGTCAGGCACACTTGAATATAATATCAGGTGGGCTAGTTATTGTCAACGCCCTTTTGATATTTTTTATTTAGGAAAGCGCCCACCAATCGGTGATGGGCGCTTTTCCCGCCATTACTCTACAGAAACTGCTTCTTGCTCAGCTTTCGCTGCTTCCAGCTCTGCTTCGTAATCTACTTGACTAGCAACTTTTACATTGCGGTAACGTGACATACCGGTACCTGCTGGAACCAGCTTCCCGATAATAACGTTCTCTTTCAAACCTAGCAGGCGATCGACTTTTCCTTTGATTGCTGCATCGGTAAGAACGCGAGTCGTTTCCTGGAAGGATGCTGCCGACAGGAAGGAGTCGGTTTCGAGGGATGCTTTGGTGATCCCCAAAAGAACCGGACGACCCACTGCTGGATTTCTGCCTTCCATGAGAACTTTTGCGTTCGCTTGCTCAAATTCAGGAACCTCAACATAGGAACCTGGCAAGAGGTCTGTATCTCCGCTGTCGATAACGCGCAGTTTGCGCAGCATCTGACGAATCATAACCTCTACGTGCTTGTCGTTAATTTCTACCCCTTGCATACGGTAAACTTTTTGTACCTCTTGCAAGATGTAGTTCGAAACGCCGCGCATACCGCGAACTTTGAGCATTTCTTTCGGGTCTACGGAACCCTCTGTGAGCTCGTCACCAGCATTCAGCTTGACACCAACAGAAACCTTGATGCGCGAGCCATACGGTGCTGCATACACTTTGTTCTCCGCTTCTCCACGTACTTCGATCTCGCGACGATCTTTCCCTTCGCGAATATCAATAACTTCACCATCGATTTCGGAGATGACTGCTTGCCCTTTCGGATTGCGCGCCTCAAACAACTCTTGAATACGCGGCAAACCTTGGGTAATATCGTCTCCCGCAACCCCACCGGTATGGAAGGTACGCATGGTCAACTGGGTACCCGGCTCACCAATGGATTGTGCAGCGATAATACCGACTGCTTCTCCCACTTCCACCTCGGCTCCTGTAGCCAGGTTGCGTCCGTAGCACAGTTTGCAGACACCGTGGCTGGTGCGGCAAGCAAGTACGTTACGGATGTAAACGTCAGTGATTCCAACTTTTTCGATATACTCGGCAACCTCTTCAGAGATCTCCTCATTGCGGTGCACGATGATTTCTTTTGTCTCAGGGTGGCGTAAAGTCTCGAAGCAAGTACGTCCTGTCAGACGGTCAGATAGCTTCTCGATCTCTTCTTTACCATCCTTGATCGCTGTTACACGGATACCTTTATCTGTTCCACAATCGGTTTCGCGTACAATCACGTCTTGAGCAACGTCCACCAGACGACGAGTCAGATAACCCGAGTCCGCTGTACGCAAGGCCGTATCGGCGAGACCTTTACGCGCACCGTGCGTAGAGATAAAGTACTCCAATACCGTCAGACCTTCACGGAAGTTGGATTTAATCGGCAACTCGATGATTCGACCGGATGGGTTCGCCATCAGACCGCGCATACCAGCCAGCTGAGTGATCTGGGATACGTTACCACGGGCACCGGAGTTCGCCATCATGAAGATCGCGTTAAACTTATCCATGGACTTCATCAAAACTTCTGTTACCTCATCCTTCGCTTTGGACCAGATGGAAATAACGCGGTCATAGCGCTCGTCCTCTGTGATCAAACCGCGACGGAATTGCGTCATAACAGTTGCTACCTTCTCATCTGCAGCGTCAAGAATGTCTTTTTTCTTTCCTGGTACCGCGATGTCCGCTACGGCAATCGTGATACCTGCTTTCGTCGAGTACGTGAAGCCCAGTTCCTTGATTCTGTCGAGAATCATGGACGTTTTCATCGTACCGAAGCGGCGGAAGCACTCGGAAATAATGGTACCTAGGAAGCCTTTTTTTACAGCCCCTGGATCAGGAAGGTTCTTAATGAACTCAGAAACATTTGTACCTTTATCAAAAATAAAGCACTCATCTGGAACCATCGTTTGCAGGTTAGCTCGAGTTGGCGCATTAATGAACGGCAAATCAGCAGGGAAAATCTCGTTGAAAATCACTTTCCCAACTGTCGTTACGATCAGTGCGTTCTCTTGACGCTCAGTAAAGCTGATTTTGTTCAGGCGTTTCGCTGGCAGAACGATACGCGTATGCAAGCTGATAAAGCCTTGCTGATAAGCGGCAATCGCATCGTGAGGATCGCGATAAATCGTCCCCTCGCCTTTGTCGCCTTCGCGCTCTAGCGTCAGGTAGTAAGAACCAAGCACCATATCCTGGGATGGTGTTACTACCGGTTTACCGTCTTTCGGGTTCAAGATGTTCTGCGCTGCCAGCATGAGGATACGGGCTTCCGCCTGCGCTTCAGCAGACAACGGAACGTGAACCGCCATTTGGTCACCGTCAAAGTCCGCGTTGTACGCTGTACAAACGAGTGGATGCAGACGGATCGCACGGCCTTCAACCAGAACTGGTTCGAATGCCTGGATACCCAGACGGTGCAAGGTGGGGGCACGGTTCAACAGTACCGGGTGCTCACGAATAACGTCCTCGAGAACATCCCATACCTCTGGCTGAACGCGCTCAACCTTGCGCTTTGCGCTCTTGATGTTGTGAGCGAGGCCTTTGGAAACCAGCTCTTTCATCACGAACGGCTTGAAGAGCTCCAGTGCCATTTCTTTAGGCAAACCGCACTGATACATCTTCAGGTTAGGTCCTACAACGATAACGGAACGACCGGAGTAGTCAACACGCTTACCGAGCAGGTTTTGACGGAAACGACCTTGTTTACCTTTCAGCATGTGGCTGAGAGATTTCAAAGGACGGTTACCTGGTCCTGTTACCGGACGTCCACGACGACCGTTGTCGATGAGCGCGTCTACTGCTTCCTGCAGCATGCGTTTCTCGTTTTGTACGATAATGTCAGGCGCACCCAGTTCGAGCAGGCGCTTCAGACGGTTATTACGGTTGATTACACGGCGGTACAGGTCATTCAGGTCGGAAGTGGCAAAACGTCCACCATCCAACTGAACCATTGGACGAAGCTCTGGCGGGATAACCGGTAATACGTCGAGAACCATCCAATCCGGGTGGTTACCGGAGTTACGGAATGCCTCGAGCACTTCCAGACGCTTGATCGCACGGTTGCGACGCTGGCCTTGTGCCGTTTTCAAATCTTCTTTTAACGTTTCCACGTCTTTATCCAAATCGATTTCTGCAAGCAGGCGTTTGATCGCTTCTGCTCCCATCATCGCTTGGAAGGAGTGGCCGTATTTCTCACGATAGTTGCGATACTCTTTTTCGGAGAGCAATTGCTTTTTATCGAGAGGAGTGTCACCTGGATCGGTAACTACGTAAGAAGCAAAGTAGATTACTTCCTCCAGGGAACGTGGGGACATGTCGAGCACCAAGCCCATGCGGCTTGGAATCCCTTTGAAGTACCAGATGTGAGAAACTGGGGCAGCCAGTTCAATGTGCCCCATGCGCTCACGCCGTACTTTGGCGCGGGTTACTTCCACGCCACAACGGTCGCACACTACACCTTTATAACGAACACGCTTGTATTTACCGCAATGGCATTCCCAGTCCTTGGTTGGTCCAAAGATGCGTTCACAGAACAAGCCGTCTTTTTCCGGTTTCAGTGTGCGGTAGTTGATCGTCTCTGGCTTCTTCACTTCCCCGAAAGACCACGAACGGATCTTATCGGGGGAAGCCAAGCCGATCTTCATATATTCGAAGTTGTTCACGTCAATCACAGGGCGTTACCTCCCTTGGTACCGGAATCTTACTCTTCGTTCAAGCTTCCGCCTTCGAGAACGAGGTTCAGTTTTTCACCGTTACCTTCATCCTCATCTTCCATTTCACGCATTTCAATCTCCTGCTCGTCACCGGACAGAATCTTCACGTCCATACCCAAGCTCTGCAGTTCCTTGATCAATACCTTGAAGGACTCAGGAACACCTGGTTCTGGAACGTTTTCGCCCTTAACGATCGCTTCGTACGTTTTCACGCGGCCCACGACGTCATCCGACTTGACAGTAAGAATTTCTTGCAAGGTGTAGGCAGCACCGTATGCTTCCAATGCCCAAACCTCCATCTCCCCGAAACGCTGTCCACCGAATTGAGCTTTACCACCCAATGGCTGTTGCGTAACAAGAGAGTAAGGACCAGTAGAACGAGCATGGATTTTATCGTCAACCAAGTGAGCCAGTTTCAGCATGTATACACAACCAACTGTTACACGGCGATCAAACGGTTCACCAGTACGACCATCAAACAAGATCGTTTTTCCGTCACGATCCAGACCTGCTTCTTCCAACGTTTCGAATACTTCTGCCTGACGTGCACCGTCGAATACCGGCGTTGCTACGTGGATACCCAGAAGTTTCGCTGCCATACCCAAGTGAGTCTCCAATACCTGACCGATGTTCATACGCGAAGGTACGCCCAACGGGTTAAGTACGATCTCTACTGGAGAACCATCTGGCAGGAACGGCATATCTTCTTCCGCCATGATGCGGGCGATAACCCCTTTGTTACCATGTCGACCGGCCATTTTGTCACCCACGGAGATTTTCCGTTTTTGGGCGATGTAAACGCGAACGAGTTGGTTTACACCTGGTGGCAATTCGTCGCCATTCTCACGCGTAAATACTTTTACGTCTACGATGATACCGGAACCACCATGCGGTACGCGCAGGGATGTATCACGAACTTCACGAGCTTTTTCACCGAAGATGGCATGCAGGAGGCGTTCTTCTGCTGTCAGCTCAGTAACCCCTTTAGGTGTAACCTTACCAACGAGAATGTCGCCGTCCTGAATCTCCGCACCAACACGGATGATACCGCGTTCGTCCAGGTTTTTCAGAGCATCTTCCCCGACGTTTGGAATATCGCGAGTGATTTCCTCTGGACCCAGCTTGGTGTCGCGAGCTTCGGACTCGTATTCTTCAATATGAATAGACGTATACACGTCATCTTTTACAAGTTTTTCACTTAGAAGAATCGCGTCTTCGTAGTTGTATCCTTCCCACGTCATAAACGCAACGATTACGTTACGACCGAGAGCCAATTCACCTTTTTCAGTGGATGGGCCGTCCCCAACGATATCGCCTTTTTCAATCCAGTCTCCAGTGCTTACAATTGGACGCTGGTTGATGCAGGTACCTTGGTTGGAACGGATAAACTTGTGCATTTTGTATTTATCGAGATCGCCAGCAACTTTTCTGCCATCGATTTCTTGGTAACGACGAATCCAGATTTCGCGAGCCGTTACGCGCTCTACTTGACCCGGATGTTTGGCAACGATCGCCACACCGGAGTCTTGCGCTGCTTTATGTTCCATACCCGTACCGACAAACGGTGCTTGTGGAATCAAAAGCGGAACGGCCTGCCGCTGCATGTTTGAACCCATCAGTGCGCGGTTGGCGTCATCGTTCTCGAGGAACGGAATCAGCGCTGTCGCAACGGATACAACCTGCTTCGGCGATACGTCCATGAAGTCTACCTTGTCGCGCGGTACGCTCAAGATCTCACCTTTACGACGGCAGATTACCATGTCGTTTACGAAACGGCCATCTTCATCAAGTGGCTGATTCGCCTGTGCCACGTTGAACACGTCTTCCTCATCAGCAGTCAAGTAGCTGATATCAGTCAACACGAAGCCTGTTTCTGGATCTACTTTACGACGCGGCGTTTCGATGAATCCGTAATCGTTAATGCGTGCAAAGGACGACAGGGAGTTGATCAAACCAATGTTTGGTCCCTCTGGCGTCTCAATTGGACACATACGACCGTAGTGGGAATGGTGAACGTCGCGCACTTCGAAGCCCGCGCGCTCACGCGTCAAACCACCAGGTCCGAGTGCGGACAAACGGCGTTTGTGCGTCAGCTCAGCCAATGGATTTGTTTGATCCATGAACTGGGACAACTGCGAGCTACCAAAGAACTCCTTCAGCGAGGCAATCACTGGACGGATGTTAATGAGAGCTTGCGGTGTAATTTGGTTTTGATCCTGGATGGACATGCGCTCACGAACCACACGCTCCATACGGGACAGACCAATACGGAACTGGTTCTGCAACAGTTCACCTACGGAACGCAGACGACGGTTACCCAAGTGGTCGATATCATCTGTGGAGCCTACACTGTGCAGTAGGTTCATGAAATAGTTGATCGCCGATACGATGTCCGCCGGCGTAATATGTTTGAAGGACTTATCTACATTTCCGTTTCCGATTACTTTGATGATCTTGCCATCTTCAATCGGAGAAAAAATATTGATAGATTGTAGATGGATTGCTTCATCTTCCAGAACGCCGCCATGCGTGCGAACGTCGATAAATCCGATGCTGCCTTCCAGAGCTGGCACAATACGTTCCAACACACGACGGTCAATCATTTGACCTGCTTCGGCAAAAATCTCACCTGTTGTCGTATCGATCAACGTTTCAGCCAGACGTTGGTTGTACAGACGGTTTTTCAAATGAAGCTTTTTGTTCATTTTATAGCGACCAACAGAAGCCAAATCATAGCGCTTAGGGTCGAAGAAACGAGAGATCAAGAGGCTCTTCGCATTTTCGACTGTTGGTGGCTCACCCGGACGAAGACGCTCGTAGATTTCGATGAGTGCTTTTTCCGTAGAATCCGTATTGTCTTTTTCCAGCGTGTTCTTGATGTATTCATCTTCACCCAGCAAGTTGAGAATCTCAATGTCGGAACCAAAGCCCAACGCACGCAAAAGAACCGTTACCGGGATTTTTCGCGTACGGTCGATGCGGACATAAATAACGTCCTTCGCATCGGTCTCCAGCTCCAGCCAAGCACCCCGGTTCGGGATTACTGTAGCTGTAAACGTCTGCTTGCCGTTTTTGTCCACTTTGGTGTTGTAATATACACTGGGGGAACGAACAAGCTGGCTGACAATTACGCGCTCAGCACCATTAATAATGAAGGTTCCCGTTTCGGTCATGAGCGGGAAATCCCCCATGAATACTTCTTGTTCCTTCACTTCACCCGTCTCTTTGTTCAACAAACGTACCTTCACACGCAGAGGCGCCGCATAGGTGACGTCACGTTCTTTCGACTCGTCAACATCGTACTTCGGCTCTCCCAAGCTGTAGTCGATAAACTCCAGCACGAGATTACCTGTGAAGTCCTGGATTGGCGAAATGTCTTGGAACATCTCACGGAGCCCCTCATCAAGGAACCATTGGTAGGACTTTTGTTGAATCTCGATGAGATTTGGAAGGCCCAGCACTTCGTTAATACGTGAATACGTACGACGCTGGCGGTGTCGGCCACTTTGAATCACTTTACCTGCCAACTTATTCACCCCTCAGGTTGTGTTTTCACACATAGAAACTCGGCATTCGGCAACTTCTTTCAGTCGCATTCGAATGCCTAAAAATAAAAATGGGTTAAAGCAGCTTCAACCATTTTTAACCCAGAGAAACTCTATTTTAAAAGAATTCCCATGTTTTCACCCAAACATTCCTATCTTAGGAAAAAAGTAGAAACGCTTGATGGACAGGGAATTGCTGAAAAATAGACATTTATCCCATATTGACATTTTATAATACTATCACATTCAATTATTCACGTCAAGAAAACTTTTCTAATGATTTCTTCTTGCTTATTTGATAGCCCTGAATATGTGATAGCCTTTTTCCCGATCTACCTCTAGTACTTCGCGGTACACTTCCTGCAGCTTCTTTAATGCAGATGGGGCGCCTTGCTTCTTCTGAATGACAACCCACATTTCTCCGCCTTCTACCAACAGGTCGTATCCCTCAACAAAAATGCGATGAACGATTTCCTTACCCGCACGAATCGGCGGATTGGTCAGAATGACATCAAACTGCTCGCCTTGCACGCCGCTGTAGACATCACTCACTCGAACCTCAACATTTTTTATTCCATTTGCTTCTGCATTACGACGAGCCAGGTTAACCGCACGCTCGTTCACGTCGATCATCGTCACCCGACCATGATCAGCAAGCTTGGCAGCCGTCAATCCCATCGGACCATACCCGCATCCCACATCAAGCACACGTGCATGACTGTCGATTTCCATGTTCTCGATGAGCAATACACTTCCAAAATCAATCCGGTCTCGGGAAAAAACGCCAGCATCCGTTATGAAACGAAATTCATTACCACGGAGGTTGAACGTAAATTGCTGTTCATCATGTGCAGCGCCCGGTTGATTGGTATAGTAATGGTCTGCCACGTGTGATTCACCCTTCCTCATCGTTTACGAAAACCTCTAACATCAAAAGCTTACAGAAAATCCCCCTGCCGCAGGCAAGGGGATATCCTAAAGGAAGCTAACTTACTTTACTTCTACTTGTGCGCCAGCTTCTTCGAGTTTTGCTTTGAGGGCTTCTGCTTCGTCTTTGGAAACGCCCTCTTTGAGTGTTTTTGGAGCGTTGTCTACCAGGTCTTTTGCTTCTTTCAGACCCAAGCCAGTCAGCTCGCGAACAACTTTGATTACGTTGATTTTGGAAGCGCCGCCGCTTACCAGGTTAACAGTGAACTCAGTTTGCTCAGCAGCAGCTTCTGCTCCGCCACCAGCAACTACAGCTACAGGAGCAGCAGCAGTTACACCGAATTCTTCTTCAATTGCTTTTACCAGATCGTTCAGTTCGAGAACGGACATGCCTTTAATGGCTTCCAAGATTTGGTCTTTAGACATTTGTAAATCCTCCATTCAAGGAATAGTATTTGTAAAACATTAACCGATCAGACGATTACGCGCCTTGACCTTCTTTTTGTTCTGCCACTGCTTTGACTGCCAGTGCAACGTTGCGCATTGGAGCTTGCAGGACGGAAAGAAGCATGGACAAGAGACCTTCGCGGTTCGGCAGGGAAGCCAGAGCTTTAATTTGCTCAGCATCAACTACTTTACCCTCGATAACGCCACCCTTGATTTCCAGCTTGTCGTTTTTCTTAGCGAATTCAGCGATAACTTTCGCTGGAGCGATGATATCGTCTTTGGAGAACGCCAGAGCGTTTGGTCCAGTCAGATATTGATCCAGTTCAGTCAGGCTTTCCTTCTCAGTAGCCAAACGAGTCAGGGAGTTTTTCAACACCTGGAACTCAACACCAGCTTCACGCAATTGCTTACGGAGCTCAGTTACTTGTGCTACTGTCAGACCGCGGTAGTCAGCTACCACTGTAGTTTGGCTTTCGCGAAGCTTAGCTGCGATTTCGTTGATCGCTTGTACCTTTTCTTCACGAATAACGGTTGGACGAATTTCTGCCATTGATTACACCTCCCGTGCTCTAATCCTAGAAAATGAAGAATGCCCTCGCAGACTCACGAGGGCATAATGCTATATCGTCAAAGGAAAACAGCGTTTCCTCATTCGTACATTACACGCCTCGGAGGGGTATTAAGCGTTACTCTCACAAGCACCGCACCTTCTGTCTACGGCATATTCTTTTCATCAACAGGGACTATCTTAACAACTCCCGTAAAGGAAGTCAAGTGTCATTATTTTACAGCTACACGTACGCCAGGGCCCATAGTGGAGCTCAGGGTTACGTTTCTCATGTAAACACCTTTAGCAGCAGCTGGTTTCGCACGGTTCAGTGCTTCAGTCAGAGCAGCCAGGTTTTCTACCAGTTTATCAGCATCGAAGGATGCTTTTCCGATAGGAGCGTGGATGTTACCCGCTTTGTCTACACGGTACTCAATTTTACCTGCTTTGATTTCGTTAACCGCTTTGGTTACATCGAAAGTAACTGTACCGGTTTTAGGGTTTGGCATCAGGCCTTTTGGACCGAGTACACGACCCAATTTACCTACTTCACCCATCATATCAGGAGTAGCTACTACAACGTCAAAGTCGAACCAGCCACCTTGAATTTTTGCGATCATGTCTGCATCGCCTACGAAGTCTGCGCCAGCTGCTTCCGCATCTTTTGCTTTTTCGCCTTTTGCGAATACGAGAACACGTTGTACTTTACCAGTACCATGTGGCAATACAACTGCGCCACGAATTTGTTGGTCAGCACGCTTAGGATCTACGCCCAAACGGAAAGCTGCTTCAACAGTTTCGTCGAATTTAGCTGTAGCTGCTTTTTTAACCAGCTCAACGCCTTCAACTACTTCGTATACTTTGTTTTTATCAACGAGCTTTACAGCATCTTGATATTTCTTACCTTTTTTCGCCATGATTAAATCTCCCTTCAATGTGGTCGTAGCGGTTGATCCTCCCACAGACAGGGGGGCACAACGTCTGTGCCCCCTTGCACTCAAGACAATTAGTCTTCGATTACGATACCCATAGAACGAGCTGTACCTTCTACCATGCGCATAGCCGCTTCAACGGATGCAGCATTCAGGTCAGGACGCTTCAGTTCTGCGATTTCACGAACTTTATCACGCTTCAGCGTAGCAACCTTTGTTTTGTTTGGTACGCCAGAACCGGACTCAATACCAGCAGCTTTCTTCAACAGAACTGCAGCTGGAGGAGTTTTTGTGATAAAAGTGAAAGAACGGTCTTCAAACACGGTGATTTCCACCGGAATGATCATACCTACTTCGCTTTCAGTGCGAGCATTGAATTCTTTACAGAATCCCATGATGTTTACACCAGCTTGACCGAGAGCCGGACCTACTGGAGGTGCAGGATTCGCTTTACCTGCTGGGATTTGTAATTTAATTACGCGGATAACCTTCTTAGCCACGTAACACACCTCCTTACTTCACATGTGGTTATTACGGGGGAATGCCCCCTCCCACCGTTTTTTGAAAGTCTGTATGTAACAGACTTTCGATCTATAGTGAGAGTGCAAGAAACCCCAAATTAATTTTGTGGGATTGTTAAAACAAAATGAAATGTACCACATAGCGCGATACTTTTCAAGTTGAATCCTAATCCAATTGTTGAACTTGTGTAAAGTCTAGCTCTACCGGTGTTTCGCGACCGAAGATGTCCACCAACACGCGAACCTTCTGCCTGTCCGGGTAAATCTCGATAATCTCCCCGGTGCGATTGGAAAACGGACCATCTGTGACGCGCACCATATCGCGGAGAGCAAAATCGACTCTGATCTTGGGAATTTCGATTCCCATTTGCTTGAGAATCGTATCGGCCTCTTCAGGACGCAGCGCTGTCGGTTTAGAGCCAGCACCCGTGGATCCGACAAAGCCGGTAACCCCAGGGGTGTTGCGCACGACATACCAAGAGTCGTCCGTCATCACCATTTCAACAAGGACGTATCCAGGAAACACTTTTTTCGTGACGGTGCGCTTTTTACCATCCTTGGTTTCCACCTCTTCTTCAGTGGGAACAAGAACGCGAAAGATCTTGTCTTCCATGCCCATCGACTCGAGTCGCTTCTCCAGATTTGTTTTTACCTTGTTTTCGTAACCTGAGTACGTATGAAGTACATACCATGCTTTTTCCATATCCAACAGGACGATAACCGTCCGTCCCTCCTAAGACTTGCATAATTACGTTCCTAGAATCAAATCGATCAAGCGCGAGATACCCAAATCAACGACGAAGAAGAATATTGCCAGGAGCACAACCGTGACGAGAACAACGAGCGTATAGGTCGTCAATTCTTTACGGTTGGGCCAACGGACTTTCTTTAGCTCGGACATTACGTCACTAAAAAAACCACCGGTACGGCGAAAACTGGCTCCAATTCGTGATAAAAAACCCACTTTGCCACCCCCTGACTTCGTCGCATCAACCATTACTTCGTCTCGCGATGAAGGGTTTGCTTCTTGTCACGGGAGCAATACTTTTTCAGTTCAACACGTTCAGTAGTGGTGCGCTTGTTCTTTGTGGAGATATAGTTACGCTCGCCACACTCGGTGCACGCCAACGTGATGTTTACTCGCATTTATTGCCACCTCCATCTCATTTCAAACCTGCTATTAGTTAAAAGTACCCCGATGATAAATAGTACGGGAAAACCGCTACTTTTTCCAGACCATTTCATTCACCTAAGTAACCATAGAACAGAGAGATAAGAGTCTATGGCTACCTAAATAAATTTATCATACCGAAATACCCATGTCAAACAAAATGACTTGACAAGAGATAGTCCTTTTGCTTCCAAAATAAAAAGAGAGATTCTCTACAGATGAATCTCTCTTCCTTCCAAATAGCGCTCTAGCTTGCGCTTTACTCGCTGCAATGCATTATCAATAGACTTGACGTGACGCTTCAGCTCGACGGCAATCTGCTGATAGGATCGCCCATCCAAATAGAGCATGAGAACCTGACGCTCCAAGTCACTCAAAATTTCACTCATTTTGCCCTCGATATCATCGAACTCTTCCCGATTGATAAACAATTCCTCTGGATCGGTCACTTTTGTTCCCGAGATCACATCGAGGAGTGTGCGGTCAGAATCTTCATCGTAGATAGGCTTGTCCAGTGAGACGTAAGAATTGAGCGGGATGTGCTTCTGGCGTGTCGCTGTCTTGATCGCGGTAATGATCTGACGGGTAATACACAGCTCAGCAAATGCCTTGAACGACGTGAGCTTGTCTCCTCGGAAGTCGCGAATAGACTTGTACAGTCCGATCATCCCTTCCTGCACGATGTCTTCGCGGTCAGCCCCAATAAGAAAATAGGATCTCGCTTTGGCACGAACGAAGTTCTTGTATTTGTTGATCAAATACTCCAAAGCTTCGGCGTCATTATCGCGAACCAGGTCGACTACTTCTTCGTCGGTCATTAGTTCATATTGGGCATGTTTTAACTCCTTGAGGTCAACACTCACAAATGATCCCTCCGCCAACCGGTTTCTCCAATAGATAGCGCTATTATACATGATGCCGTAAAAAAGCGTCAACCGAATCCAAGTTATTCCCTTCTCCATTTTTCGAATATTTTCGCTATTTCATCATTCAGCGTAATCCGCGTGGAGAAACGTTCTTCTTGCGTTTTTTCGACCTGTTTCTTGATTTCCTTGCCCGCATTTTCCATATCGAGCAACAACTCCCGCGCTGATTTGCGCAAAGCCCCCTGCCCAAATATGACACGTTGAGAGGTATAGTCAGAAGTTGCTACATAAATTTGTCGATTTTTATTGTGAAATTGGGAGACTAATTGCTCAATTTTCTCGTCTGCCGTCTCCTTTTTTTTCGTGAAATAAACTTCAACCTGGAAGTCTTCCATTTGACGGCCACTACCAGGAACGTTGTACGCATCAAAGACAATGATGACCATCACACCAGTGTAGCTCTGGTACTCAGCCATTTTTGCGATTAATTGATCACGCGCCTCGTCCATCCGCTCTTGATCCTTCAACAGGCGCAGATCGGGCCAGGCGCCGATGATATTGTATCCATCTACGATCAACAGCTGCTTGGCTTTTCGTTTCGCCATGTCATTTCACCCGCGTCGGAATTGGACTCCTGGAGCGATAGACTTCATACATCAACAAGGCAGCTGCTACAGAAGCATTGAGAGAGGTAACATTGCCCGCCATCGGAAGGCTGTACAGAAAATCACAGTTTTCCCGAACGAGACGACTCATGCCTTTTCCTTCGCTGCCAATGACAATTGCAAGCGGCATCGTATAATCACCCTGGCGGAAATCTTGCTTGGCACTCGCATCTGTTCCCGCGATCCAAACACCGCGTTCTTTGAGCTCTTCCATGGTACGAACCAAGTTCGTCACTCGTGCTACCGGTACGTAATTGATCGCCCCTGCCGAAGCTTTTGCCACTGTTGCTGTAAGACTGACTGAACGTCGTTTTGGAATGATGACACCATGAGCCCCGACTGCATCGGCTGTCCGCATGATGGAACCGAGGTTATGCGGATCCTCCAGCTCGTCCAGCAGCAAAATAAACGGCGCCTCGTTTTTCTCCTCTGCCCGCTTCAAAATATCGTCTACTTCTACGTAATCGTAAGCAGCAACAGAAGCCACTACACCCTGGTGGTTGTCCGTCGACACAAGCTGATCCAGCTTTTTGCGGTTCGCTGTCGTCACAATGACACCCTGTTCTTTTGCCAAGGCAAAGACAGGTCCCATCAGATTTTTATTCGTTCCCTCTGCAACCCAAATCTTATTGATCGTACGGCCTGATCGCAGAGCCTCGATGACGGGGTTTTTCCCCAGAATCCATTCTTCACTCATTTCATGATTCTCCTTCCACTATGGCAAAAGCCTGCTGCACAATTTCAGCGATCCGCTCTTCTTTTCCACTCAAGTACAGGTACCCGATCAATGCTTCAAAAGCCGTTGCATGACGGTAGTCGATAATATCTGCGTTTTTGGCACTGGAGCCGGATTTGGCATTCCGCCCCCGCTTCACTACATTCAATTCTTCCTCCGGCAATGTGGGCATTAACGTCAACAACACATTGGCCTGTGCTTTCGCTGAAACATAGCGGTTGGCCGCCTTGTGGAGCTGGTTTGGTTTAACCAGCCCCTTGGCGATCAAATGATACCTGACACAATGCGAATAGGTAGCATCCCCGAGGAAGGCAAGCACGAGTGGATTTGTCAGATTAGGATCTCGGGTCAGTTCTTCTTTTTGCATTTATTTTCTTTGGCCCCTTATTTTCGACGCCAGCGAACACCTTGTGGCGTGTCCTCTAGCACGATTCCTTTTGCAGCGAGCAGATCGCGGATTTCGTCAGAACGCGCAAAGTTTCTTGCTTTGCGAGCTTCTGTGCGCTCTTCGATCAACGCATCAATCTCACTATCCAACAGCTCCTGCTCTTCTGCAATGTCAAGACCAAGAACCTCCGTCAACTCCACCAACAAATCCATGTATGCACGAACTTCGGTTTCGCCTACATTTTGATGACGCAAATAAAGGTTGGCTTCCTTCACCACATCAAAAATAACGGTAATAGCATTCGCTGTATTGATATCATCATCCATCTCGGCAATGAAGCGCTCGCGAAGCTCTCCAATGATTCGTGCCTGCTCCTGTGCCTGATCATTCAGCTCTTCTGCTCGGGCGGTATCCAGACGATGGGAAAGATTCGTATACGCCGTCGTGATTCGATCCAAACCATTGGCCGCTTGTTCGATCAACTCTTCGCTAAAATTGATCGGGTTGCGATAGTGTCCCTGAAGCATAAAGAAGCGAATTAATTGACCGCCGAATTTCTCCGAAAGATCGCGTGCAAGCAAGAAATTCCCGAGGGATTTAGACATTTTTTCGTTATCGATATTGAGCATGCCGTTGTGCAGCCAATAGCGAGCAAAAACTTTACCCGTAAAGCATTCCGACTGGGCAATTTCGTTCTCGTGGTGAGGGAACACAAGGTCTGTTCCGCCCGCATGAATATCGATTTCCTCCCCTAAAAACTTCAGGGCCATTGCCGAGCACTCAATATGCCATCCCGGTCTTCCTTCGCCCCACGGACTATCCCAAGTAACTTCTCCAGTCTTGGCCGCTTTCCAAAGCACAAAGTCCAGGGGATGTTCCTTTTTCTCGTTGATTTCTACACGAGCACCTGCCTGCAAATCATCCAGCGGTTGATGCGAAAGCTTTCCGTATTCCTGAAAACGCCCCGTGCGGAAATAGACGTCACCTTCACTCTCGTAGGCAAAGCCTTTTTCAATCAGCCCTTGCACGAATTCAATGATCTCCGGAATGGTCTGCATCACTCGCGGTTGAATATCTGGAGGCGATACGTTCAGTGATTTCAGATCAGCATTGTACGCATCTGTGTATCGATCCGCCACTTCTTTGACAGTGACACCTTCCTGATTCGCCACACGAATCAATTTGTCATCTACGTCCGTAATATTTTGCACGAATGTCACTTCGTAGCCACGATATTTCAAGTAACGACGCAGTGTATCAAATACAATGGCAGGGCGCGCATTTCCAATGTGAATGTAATTGTACACGGTCGGGCCGCACACGTACATTTTTACCTTTCCTGGCTCCAATGTGTGAAACGGTTCCTTTCGCCGCGTCATCGTGTTAGTTAGCTGAATGCCCATCGTTCTTTTTATCCTCCCTCAAAAGCTCCAATTCTTTGCGTAATTGATCAATTTCCTTTTGCATCATACGAATCGTATCCGCTACCGGGTCTGGCATGTTTACATGGTCCAGGTCATTTTTGACCCGCTTGCCATCCTGGATGACGATACGCCCCTTGATTCCTACTACGGTCGAGTTCGGCGGTACCTCCTGCAAAACAACGGCACCAGCCCCTATCTTTGAATTATCGCCAATTTTGAAGGAGCCCAACACCTTTGCTCCCGTCGCAATAATGACATCATTGCCGATCGTAGGGTGACGCTTTCCTTTTTCCTTACCTGTTCCCCCGAGTGTAACCCCTTGATAAATCGTTACATTGTCTCCGATTTCGCACGTCTCTCCGATCACAACACCCATGCCATGGTCAATGAACAGGCCGCGGCCAATTGTCGCGCCCGGGTGAATCTCAATTCCCGTGAAAAAGCGGGATAGTTGAGAGACAATTCGGGCGAGTGTACACAGCTCAGCTTTCCAGAGCCTGTGGGCAATCCGGTGCCCCCATATCGCGTGCAATCCGGAATAGGTCATGACGACTTCCAGCGTACTGCGCGCAGCCGGGTCTCGTTCAAAAACAGCATGAATGTCATCTCTCATCTGTGCTAACATTTTTGGGTGGCACCTCCTGCCTGATTTACCTGCCGAGTGTTCAACTTCCTCTAAAATAAAAAAACGTCCCTATCCCCTCAATTACGAAGGGACAGAGACGGGTTTACCGTGGTTCCACTCTGCTTAGATCGTCTTGGCTGCAAAGACATAACAAACAACCTCGAACGATCTCGCTCATATCCCGATAACGGCGGGAAGCCGATGGCGCCTACTGATATCCTTTTCAAAAAGATAGGTTCAGCTCATTGCTCACAGGGGCATTTCCATACAGGACACATCAGATGGCTCTCACCTATCCATCCTCTCTGTAGATGTGAAGACTGTTGTACTTCTCCTGATCGTCGCATTCCTTATTTATAAAAGATAGCCAGCCAATACTTACTGACCGTTTGCAATTACTTGTTGTGCACGTGCAATCACCTTGTCGCGTCCAAGCAGATACAACGTCTCTGCCAAATCACGACCATGCGCCTGGCCAGTTGCTCCTACGCGAACCGGCATAAACAACGCCTTGCCTTTGTGACCCGTTTCCTTTTGCACGTCCTTGAGTACCGCTTTAATAACATCCACATTATATGCATCCTGGGCAGAAAGGTGTTTCACAAAGGAAGCAAGTACTTCCGGCAATTGCGGTTCTTTCAGCACCAGAGTTGCTTCTTCATCGTACACCACTTCGTCGAGGAAGAAAAGGGCTGCCAACGGAACGATTTGCGCACAGTAGGACATTTGCTCTTGGTACAGGCCTACGATACTGCGAACCCATTCGCGCTTCTCAGCAGACAAAGTCTCTTCGATGAAGCCAGCTTTTTGCAGATGCGGGATACACATGTCTGTAATCATATCCAGCGGTTGGCGCTTCAAATAGAAGTTGTTCATCCAGTTCATCTTCGTTGCATCAAACACAGCTGGAGACTTGTTCACGCGATCCATTGAGAACAGCTTGATCAGGTCTTCCATTAAGAAAATCTCTTCTTCGCCACCTGGAGACCATCCCAAGAGAACAAGGAAGTTCACGATTGCTTCTGGCAAGAAGCCCAGGTCACGGTACTGTTCAATGAACTGAAGAATGCTCTCGTCGCGCTTGGACATCTTTTTGCCATCTTGGTTGAGGATCAGTGCCAAGTGAGCAAAGTCAGGCGCTTCCCATCCAAACGCTTCGTAAATCATCAATTGACGAGGCGTGTTGGACAGATGCTCTTCTCCACGAATAACATGGCTAATTTTCATCAAATAGTCGTCCACTACAACAGCGAAGTTGTATGTAGGAATCCCATCCGGTCGGCAAATAACAAAATCGCCCATCTCGTTGGAGTTGAATGTTACCTGGCCGCGAATCAGGTCGTTCACGACATATTCGCGATCATCCTGAACGAGGAAGTGAATGGATGGCACTCGACCTTCTGCTTCATACTGAGCACGCTGCTCGTCCGTCACATGGCGATGCTTTTCCAGAATGCGTGGTGTTTCTCCACGCGCGAGCTGTTCTTCACGTTCTGCATCCAGCTCTTCTTTTGTCGCGTAGCAGTAGTATGCTTTGCCTTCTGCTAGCAGTTGATCGATATATTTCCGATAAATGTCCAGGCGCTCTGTTTGACGGTACGGTCCATATGGTCCCCCAACGTCTGTACCTTCTTCCCATGTTACGCCGAGCCATTTCAGGTTTTTCATTTGCTCTTCGTCCGCATTTTCCTTATTGCGCGTTTGGTCCGTATCTTCAATCCGAACGATGAACGAACCACCGTGATGTTTCGCAAAAAGATAATTAAAGAGCGCTGTTCGCGCACCGCCGATGTGTAAATGCCCCGTAGGACTCGGCGCATAACGAGTGCGAATTTCTTTCGCCATTGGTAGCACCATCCTTATGAATGTAAAAGGCTATAACCTTGACCTAAGTAAAAACGTATCTAAGGCTTTATGTTACACCTTGCCCCTCTACTTGACAAGCAAGCATACCGCCTGTGCAGCGATTCCTTCCCCTCTGCCTGTAAAACCGAGTTTCTCGGATGTCGTCGCCTTCACATTCACTTGCGAGAGATCGTCTGCCTCCAGCACGCGTGCAATGACCTCACACATTTGCGGAATGTACGGTGCCATTTTCGGCGCTTGAGCAATGATCGTTGCATCTACGTTACCTAATCGGTAGCCACGCTCCCGAACCAACTTCCATACATGCTCTAGCAGCTTTACGCTATCGGCATCCTTAAAAGCCGGGTCTGTATCCGGAAAATGACGGCCAATATCCCCCTCACCAATCGCTCCAAGAATCGCGTCACTAATCGCATGGAGGAGAACATCCGCGTCAGAATGCCCTAGCAAGCCTTTTTCATACGGGATGGTGACGCCTCCAATAATGCATGGGCGCCCCTCTACTAATTGATGCACGTCAAAACCTTGTCCAATACGCATGAACTACTCTCCCTTTCGTTTCCGCAATATCTCTTCACCAAACCACAGATCGTCTGGCGTCGTAATCTTAATGTTCTCATAGCTTCCCTGCATAATCGATACAGGATGACCCAGCCACTCAACCAGCATCGCATCATCTGTGCCCAGCTTCCCTGCTTCCCCTGCTGCCTGATGTGCCTCTCGCAATAAAGACATACGAAAAGCTTGTGGGGTTTGAACCGCCCACAAGCTTTCCCGTGCCGGGGTTGACTCTACAAGTCCATTTACCCCCACCACTTTAATCGTATCTTTGACAGGTACTGCCATGATCGTTGCCTGATCTTGTTGTACCTGTTTGATCATGTCACTGATCTGTTTGCGAGTAACGAAAGGACGGGCAGCATCGTGAACCAGTACGTAATCGCAATTTGCGGATAGGGAAGCCAAGCCATTTCTCACACTGTCCTGTCGCTCTGCTCCACCCATAGTAACCACAACCTTCAGCTTTTCAGCCGAGATCAAGGTCATTACTTCTGCGTGGTCTGCTTCACTCACCACCAGCACGACTTCATCAATATCGGGATGAGTAGCAAATAGACGTACCGTATGAGCCAGGATCGGCTCGCCCGCAAGCGGTAACCACAACTTGTTCCGTTGCCCACCCATTCGTTTACCCGAACCGGCTGCAACGATCACGACACCCGTACTCACTGATTCATCCCTCTCCTGTTGTCTTTTCTATAACGCTCGTTCCAGCAACTTTGGTTTGGCAAAGATCATTCGTCCTGCTGAAGTTTGTAGCACACTCGTTACGAGAACATCGACGTCGTTTCCGATGTATTCTCGTCCGCCCTCTACAACAATCATCGTGCCATCGTCCAGGTAAGCGACACCCTGACCGTGCTCTTTCCCATCCTTGATGACTTGGACGTTCATCTCTTCTCCAGGTAAAACTACGGGCTTGACTGCATTCGCTAAATCATTGATGTTCAATACCGCAACACCTTGCAGCTCACATACCTTGTTCAGGTTGAAATCGTTTGTTACGACCTTTCCGTTAATGAGCTTCGCGAGCTTGATCAGCTTGCTGTCCACCTCGGATACTTCTTCAAAATCGCCTTCCCAAATCTGAACCTTTACCTTCATTTCTTTTTGAATCTTGTTCAAGATATCCAGACCCCGACGACCGCGGTTTCTCTTCAATACATCGGAGGAATCGGCGATATGCTGCAACTCCTCTAACACAAATCCCGGAATGACCAGAACCCCTTCCAGAAAGCCAGTACGGCAAATATCTGCGATGCGTCCGTCAATAATGACACTGGTATCGAGGATTTTATTTTCCAGGTTAACGGTAGTTGTTGCGCTATCCTTTTTCTTATCCTTACGTCCAATTGAAAATACCGACATAATCTCGTCCCGCTTGCGAAACCCTACCTGGAAGCCCAAATAACCGAGCAACCCGGAAACAATTAACGGCAAAAGATCTCCTACAAATGGAATCGGAATTTTACTGATGGGCAGGAATAATAAGAATGCAACAATAAGACCACTAATCAACCCCATCGCTCCGAACATCACATCGACAACCGGCATTTTGACGAGTGTCTCTTCACCCCATCGAACGATGCGCAGAACATAATCCACAACCCAATTCGCTAAAAAGAAAAACAAGATGGCACCTAGTACAGCCCCAATATATTGCGATCCGGCTACTACACCAAAGTTTAACAGTGGGTCGAGCAACGAGAACAATTCGTCACCAAATCGATACCCCAATCCGCCACCAATCAAAACAAAAATGAATTTTCCTACTCGGCGTAACATGCCTTCACCTCCTTTTACTAATATAGACAGAAGCCTAAAAGTAAAAACCTATTTTTTTCCAAATCATTATAATGCTTCATCTTACTTTCCCTCACTATAGCAAAAAAGATTTTGCCATGTCAAATAGCCAAAAATTTTAACATAGTTGTCATTTTCTCGTCAACCCGGGAACACTAGTTTCCTTCGATGTTAAATTGACAGGGAGCTGACTCCCTTCTTATAATGTCAGTATCGTAATGAGAGAAAATTATGACGATACCAACAGCCTAAAGCAGAGGTGAACCAGATGGACAATCGAAGCATAGACGACTTTCAAACGCAAGTATCCGAGCTTTTGATCAGACATCGTAGCGTACTGGACGTCATGTCCAAAGTTCAGGAAACGGCATCCCGCATTAACCGTTCACTGACAAAAGCCATCACCGAATGCGGCTGTGTCGAAGTGGTTGCCAAAAAACAGACATACGATTCAAACAAGAACCTGGAGGACAACAAGTCCCATTTGGACACCCACTTTAACGGACCGCTGTGCGAGCATTGTCGCGATGTAGTTACTGCTGAGCTTGGCAAGAACCTCTTTTACCTCACTGCCTTGTGCAATATTACTGACATTAAGCTAGAAGATGTCCTTCAGAAGGAATCCAACCGATTAAATACTTTGGGTGTCTTCAATCTGTCTTAAAAGTCCGCTACTCGTATTACGAATGAACCCTAAAAAAAGTTGCATACAAAAAAGAAAAACCCGCACATTGAAGTGTGGGTTTTTTTATGCCAAAACTATTCAAACGGAACGGATTCTTCCTCTTTGTTTTTACGCTTACGTAATTTTTTGACGAGAAAGTCAACGTTTTTTTTTATTCCGTACAGTGCATAAAAAGCAAGTGGCAAGAAGACGATTTTTGGAAACTGCTGCGGATACTTAATCGCTACAATAACCACAATCGCGATGATAATGGGTGTGATCCAGTAAGCAGACTTTGGAATCCCCACTTTTTTAAAGTTAGGATACTTGACCTTTGATACCATCAAAAAGGCAAGCAGCAACATACTTACGGCAAGCAATACCGGAGTGAATACTTGGTGATAGAGTGCGAGCGTAGCCAGTACGCCCCCCGCTGCCGTAATCGGCAAACCGATGAAATACCCCGGAACCCCGGCCTGTACGTTAAAACGCGCCAAACGAAGCGCACCACAGATCGGAAAAATGGCTGTAATGAGAATCCCAAGCAAATCAAAGTGTTGCAAGACGACAACATACATAATGAACGCCGGCGCAATCCCAAAAGTAATAACGTCAGAAAGGGAATCCAATTCCTTCCCGAACTCACTTTGGGCGTTCAACATACGAGCTACACGTCCATCCAGCCCGTCTGCCAGCATACCAATGATCACTGTGATCGCTGCATATTCGACGTATTGATCGCCTCGAAACGCAAGAATAATTGCTAAAACTCCCAGAAACAAGTTGCTTACGGTTAGTATGTTCGGTAACGATTTCACGAACATAGACTACCTCCTGATTTCTTTTGCGTAAGGAGCAGGTTATCCTGTTGACCTTGTTATTATCCAAGTCCCTTAGGCAAATGCTGAATACAAATAATGCCTTTATCCTATTCTACTTTAAATGTGCCTGTCAATGAACACTTGTTCTTGAATCCGTTTCAGTCCCTCTTTAATCGCTCTCGCTCGAACCTCACCAATGCCTTCCACTTCGTCTAATTCCTGAATCGTTGCCATCATGATTCGTGGCAGATGATGAAAATGCTCTACCAGATTCGAGATGATTGTAACGGGCAGACGCCTGATCTTGTACAGGATCCGATAACCTCTAGGGGAAACGGATTCATCGAGCATACTGGCATTGGAGGAATACCCCAGCGTTCGCAAAAAAGAAGTGAGCTCCAGCATTTCCTCCGAGTTCAATTTTTTCATGTCCCGCAGTACAAGATCAGGTGAATAGGATGGATCTCGGGAATAATCCCGAATAAGCATATGGGCCTCTTCCTCAATGTTTGAAACCAGTTCCTCCAACTGCATACTGACGAGCCTTCCTTCTACCCCTAGCTCACATATGTACTTGGAGACCTCTGTCTTAATACGTAACACCATCTCAATCCGTTGCAAAACCGAGGCAACCTCATGCAAAGTAACGAGCTCCTCAAATTCTAACGCACCGAGATTCGTCAAAGTTTGATCAAGGACGGCCTTGTATTTCTCAAGGGTAGATACAGCTTGATTCGCCTTGGCCAGAATGACGCTGATTTCGCTTAAGACATACCGGAAACTCCCCTGATACAGCGTGATCACATTGCGACGCTGAGAGATAGCAATGACCAGATGATTCGTTTGAATGGCCGTACGTTGTGCTGTACGATGCCGTGTGCCCGTCTCGCTCGTGGGGATTGAGGAGGGTGGGAAGATTTGTGTATTCGCGTACAGGATGCGTTTTGCGTCTTCACTTACTATAATCGCCCCATCCATCTTCGCTAATTCATACAAATGGGCAGGAGAAAAATCACAATTGATGGAAAAACCGCCATCGACAATCGACTTCATCTCCGGACCGCACCCAATAACGATCAAGCCCCCTGTTTTGGCCCGTAAAACATTTTCCAACCCTTCACGAAGCTGTGTGCCGGGTGCCACGAGACGAAGCACATCACCGATTTGCGGAGTTCTTTTGATGTTCCCCTGCATGCCCACTCCTACCTCCTTATCACCTCGTTCAACGCATCGGCAATATTGCTCACACCAATTACTTGAATATCTGCTGGCGCATCTAGACCGCGGATGTTTTTCTCCGGTATGATGACACGCTTAAAGCCTAATTTATGGGCTTCTCGTACTCGTTGCTCAATACGGGAGACACCGCGCACCTCACCAGTCAAGCCAATTTCTCCGATAACGACATCATGCGGATTGGTAGCATGGTCACGGAAACTGCTTGCAATGCTTACGGCAATCGCCAAATCAACCGCTGGCTCATCCAATCTGACCCCACCTGCTACGTTTACATAAGCATCCTGATTTTGCAGCATCATGCCCATGCGCTTTTCCAACACCGCCATGATCATCGCCACACGCTGATGATCGACCCCTGTTGCCGTTCTCCGTGGGGTTACAAAGCTGGTCGGGGCAACGAGAGCTTGCAGCTCAACCAAAACGGGACGTGTGCCCTCCATACTGGCTACGACTGTGGAACCCGCAACACCAAATGGACGCTCTGCCAAAAATATCTCGGATGGATTCGCCACTTCCTCCAGACCGCGATCCTTCATCTCGAAAATACCGATTTCGTTTGTCGAACCAAAACGGTTTTTGACGGCACGCAAAATTCGAAACGTATTGTGACGCTCCCCTTCAAAATAGAGAACAGCATCCACCATGTGCTCAAGCATACGCGGCCCGGCGATGGAGCCTTCCTTGGTTACGTGACCGACGATGAAGGTACCAATCCCTTTTCCTTTTGCAATCCGCATCAATTGGGCTGTTGCCTCCCGGACTTGTGCGACGCTCCCCGCAGCCGATTGGATCGTCGGGTGAAACACGGTCTGGATTGAGTCAATAATCAGAACATCCGGGTCTACTTGATTAATATGCTGTTCGATCAAATCCAAATCATTTTCTGCCAATACAAACATCGGCGGCGTTTGCAAATGGAGTCGATCCGCGCGAATTTTGATTTGTTTTGCCGACTCCTCTCCAGATACATAGAGAACCTTCGCCCCTTGATGAGCCAAGGCAAAAGAAGTTTGCAAAAGCAATGTCGATTTCCCGATTCCAGGGTCTCCCCCAACCAAAATGAGTGAACCCGGAACAAGTCCTCCACCAAGAACACGATTCAATTCTCCGATCGTGGTATCCATGCGTGGCTCTTCTTCACTGGCTACCTGGGTCAATGGAATCGCAGATTGACGCTGACCGCCGCTCATCCCTTCGTGACGATGTGGATTTTTTACCGTCACTTCCTCTACCAGGGTGTTCCAACTGCTGCATCCCGGGCATTTCCCCATCCATTTTGGCGATTCATAGCCACATTCTTGACACGCGTATTTCGTTTTATACTTTGACATAATCGCACCCTCACTTGGATTTCTTTCTCTACTTTTATCATAATTACGCACCCAAAAAAAGAATACCTCCCGAATCAGGAGGCATTCTATTACGTTTCAACCCAGCTTATGATTTCGTTTTTTCAAGGCGCTTGACTACCAGCTTGCCTTCTTCCGCTTCGATATTGACGGTATCGCCTTTACTGATCGTACCCTTGAGCAATTCCTCGGACAAATTATCCTCGATGTGGCGCTGGATAGCTCGACGCAGAGGACGTGCACCATAGGCCGGATCAAAGCCTTCTTTTGCCAATACTTTCTTGGCTTCTTCGGTCAATTGGAAATCAATGTCCTGCTCTTTCAAACGTTTACGCAGCTCATCTGTCATGAGAGTTACGATTTGCTCGATATGCTCTTGCTCCAAGGAGTGGAACACGATGACTTCGTCGATACGGTTCAAGAACTCAGGACGGAAGCTCTTCTTCAGCTCATCCATGACTTTGTCCTTCATATCCTGATACTTTCTTTCCGAATCGTTGGTCGTGAAGCCGAGCGTTGTATTTTTCTTGATCATGCTGGCTCCGACGTTGGAAGTCATGATGACAACCGTATTGCGGAAGTCGACGGTACGTCCCTTGGAGTCTGTCAGACGACCATCATCCAATACTTGCAAGAGGATGTTGAATACGTCTGGGTGAGCCTTCTCGATTTCGTCCAGCAAAATGACGGAGTAAGGCTTGCGACGCACTTTTTCAGTCAGCTGACCGCCTTCGTCAAAGCCTACGTAGCCAGGAGGGGCACCTACCAGACGAGCGGTGGAATGCTTCTCCATGTACTCGGACATATCCACGCGGATCATGGCATCCTCGTCACCGAAAAGCGTCTCCGCCACGGCACGAGCCAATTCAGTTTTACCCACACCGGTAGGTCCCAGGAAGATAAACGAGCCGATTGGGCGTTTTGGGTCTTTCAAACCAGCACGGGCACGGCGGATCGCACGCGAAATGGATTTGACTGCTTCATCTTGACCAATAACGCGATCGTGCAAAATCTCTTCCATCTTCAGCAAGCGCTCTGTTTCTTCTTCCTTCAGCTTTAACACAGGAATACCCGTCCAGCTCGCCACTACTTGTGCGATGTCTTCTGGGGTAACCTCCATGTTCAGCTGGCCCTGACGTTCTTTCCAGTCTTTTTTCGTTTTATCCAGTTCTTCACGCAGTTTTTGCTCCTGATCGCGAAGGGCTGCTGCTTCCTCGAACTCTTGTGATTGTACGGCAGCGTCTTTTTCCTTGCGCACCTCTTCCAGACGTCCCTCCAGCTCTTTGAGGTTTGGCGGAACGGTAAAGGATTGCAAGCGGACCTTGGATGCCGCCTCGTCGACCAAGTCGATGGCCTTGTCAGGCAGGAAGCGTTCCGTAATATAGCGGTCAGACAGCTTTACTGCCTGCTCGATTGCTTCATCGGTAATTTTGACACGGTGGTGGGCTTCATAACGATCACGAAGGCCATGCAGGATACGAATGGCATCCTCCGCTGTCGGTTCATCAACCTGAATCGGTTGGAAACGACGCTCCAGTGCCGCGTCTTTTTCGATGTACTTGCGATATTCATCCAGCGTCGTAGCACCTACGCACTGTAGCTCACCACGTGCCAGCGCAGGCTTCAAAATGTTAGAGGCGTCAATTGCCCCTTCTGCTCCACCAGCACCAATCAGGGTGTGCAGCTCATCAATAAACAGGATGATGTTTCCTGCTTGGCGAATTTCGTCCATGATTTTTTTCAGACGATCTTCGAACTCACCGCGATATTTGGTTCCCGCAACAACGGTTCCCATATCGAGGGTCATGACGCGCTTATCACGAAGGGTCTCCGGAATTTCGTTGTTCACGATTTTTTGGGCAAGACCTTCTGCGATAGCTGTTTTCCCGACACCAGGCTCCCCAATTAAAACAGGGTTGTTCTTGGTGCGTCTGCTAAGTACTTGGATCACACGCTCGATTTCTTTTTGGCGACCGATAACCGGATCCAGACCGCCGTCACGAGCGATTGCAGTCAGATCCCTTGCCAAGCCGTCCAATGTCGGCGTATTCGCAGCTGGATTCCCTCCAGACGGTTGATGAGATGCCATCATTTCCGAGCTGCCAAGTAGCTGAAGCACCTGTTGACGTGCCTTGTTAAGGCTAACGCCCAAATTGTTCATGATTCTCGCAGCAATACCTTCTCCTTCACGGATCAAGCCAAGCAGAATATGTTCAGTCCCCACATAGGTATGACCCAGCTTGCGGGCTTCGTCCATCGACAGTTCAATGACCTTTTTGGCGCGAGGTGTATAGTTTGGTGTGTAATTACTACCGGACTGCTCTGTTCCTCGCCCGATTAACGACTCCACTTCGCTCTGGATTTTATCGAGGCCAAGCCCAAGTGATTGCAGTGCCTTCGCCGCAATCCCTTCGCCTTCTCGAATGAGTCCCAGCAGCACATGCTCTGTCCCAATATCTTTGTGTCCGAGACGAACCGCCTCTTCCAGGGCAAGCGCCAGTACTTTTTGTGCGCGTTCTGTAAAACGTCCAAACATCATATCGTACACCTCCGTATAACCGTGTTTTTTCTCTGTATGGTTAACAATTGCGTGATACCATTACGATTACTCTTGTGATTCTACTACGCGTAGACGTTCGCGGATTAGCCTTGCCCTTCTTTCGTCGCGTTGGTCCGGAGTGAGCTTTTGACCAGCGTGGTGTTGTAAAAAACCTGGCTGTGTCGTGACCAACAGTTCGTTTAAGACGAGCGGAGATACATTAGGAATGATGCCTAGATCAATCCCCAGACGTACATCTGACAGGCGCTGAGCCGCTTCCTTGGACTCTACCGTACGGGCATACATCAAGATACCATACGACCGAAAAATCCGATCCTCCAAAGAAACCCTGGTATGCTCCAGCAAGTAAGTGCGTGCCACACGCTCTTGCTCAATAATCTGTCTGGCCACACCATAAAGATTGGAAAGGATATCCGACTCAGACATCCCCAGTGTGACCTGATTGGATAACTGAAAAAGATTCCCTAGAGCTTCGCTGCCCTCTCCGTAAATTCCTCTAACGACCAGACCAACTTGATTAATCGCCTGTAAAATTCTGCTGATCTGCTGCGTCATCACCAGAGCGGGCAGGTGCAGCATCACGGATGCACGAATTCCCGTACCCACATTGGTTGGGCAGCTTGTAAGATACCCTCGAGTTTCGTCGAACGCGTAGTTCAAGCTTTTCTCAAAAATGTCGTCTATCTTCGTACCTATTTCCCATGCCTCGTTCAAACGAAACCCGGGTAATAGTACCTGTATTCGAATGTGGTCTTCTTCATTAACCATAATGCTGACAGACTCATCTTCCCGAAGCAATACGGCACCTTTACGGGATTCCTCTGCCAGATGAGGGCTAATCAGATGCTTTTCTACGAGCACCCGTTTTTCTAACGGGTTAATTTGATCCATATGGATGACCTGAAGCTGATGCCGTTTGCGCATTGCCTCCGAATCGCTTACTTCCGTTACCTTTCTGACGACTTCCTCGGCCTGCGAGTCCGTTGCCAATAACGGAAAAGGGTGCTGGCGCAGGTTACGGGCGATACGCAGCCGTGTACTTATGACAATGTCGGAATCAGGACCTTCTCCTTTCATCCAATTGCTCCACGGGTTTTGCATAAACTGCTTTTGGGACATAACCAGCTAACCTCCCTTGCTACGATTGGGCCATTTTTTGTTCCAATGCTCGAATTCGATCACGCATTTCTGCAGCCTTCTCGAACTCCTCACTGGCGACATGACTTTGCAGCGCTTGCTTTAGTTGCTCCAGCTCTTTACGGATCTTCAGTTTGCCACCGGTACGCTCTGGTACTTTTCCACTATGCTGTGTGTTTCCATGAATCCGGCGGAAAAGTGGGTCCAGTCGATCCCCCAAAAAGGTGTAGCAATCACTACAGCCAAATCGGCCGCTTTTACTAAATTGAGAATATGTGAGTCCACATGTTTCGCATTGAAGCGGCTTATTCGTTGCCGTTTCGCGTCCATTCTTTTGCATGGGATCAAATTTTAAAAGTCCTGACAGGAGATTGTTGATGCTGAAGTTGTGAAAGCCGGTAAAGACGTCCCCTTTTTCATGAGCGCATTGCTCGCAAATATGGTATTCGGTTTTTTCGCCATTGACGATTTTCGTCAAATGAAGTGTCGCCGGTCGTTTTCCGCATTCCTCACAGTTCATAACATCATACCTCCTTTTACTTCAACAAGATTGCCGCGATCATCTGCTTTAAAATATTTGCCCGCAAACGATCCCGCAATTCGGCTTCCAGAGTCAAAACGTTTCGCGAGGTAGCGATTTTCATCAAGGTGGCTTCTCTAATGTTGACTAACCCTTCCTCTAATAGTCTTTCTACGATCGCATTTCCCACACTCTGACTGATGCTCTCTCCAATCAGTTCTTCTGTTAGCAATTCCTGCAAGCGTGCTTTGCTGACAATCTGCACCTTGCGTATGCGAATATACCCGCCGCCCCCGCGCTTACTCTCTACGAGGTATCCTTTTTGAACGGTAAAGCGCGTATTGATGACGTAATTGATCTGAGACGGCACACATTGAAAATGGTCGGCAAGCTCACTACGCTGAATCTCGATCGATCCATTGGGACTGTTAGTAAGGATGCTTTTCAAGTGATGTTCAATGATGTCCGAGATGTTTCGCAAGTCATCGCCTCCTATTCCTCTGTGTATGTTCTTATGAGGTTACCTATTGACTTTGACTATCTTTGACGTTAATTATAATGGGTTTAGTGCGTGCCCGCAAGTGTCCCTTACACATTCTAGTGTGGGCAAAAGAGGGTCGCTTGAAACTTGGACATGATCAACAAAAAAACCACTCCCTGAGGAATGGTTTATGCTTGTTCTTGCTTATTGGTGTCGATTGCTGGCAAATGATTCAGTAGCTGAGAGAAGCTGGTGATGATAACATCTGCCCCATCAAGCTCGCCTGGTTTCGCAAAACCAAAGTCACATCCAATGGTAAATAAACCGTTTGTCTTGCCTGCTTCCACGTCGGAGTGACGATCTCCTACCATGATGGCCTGCCCAATTTTGTAATCAGACAACAGTTTTGCAACCAGGTCATTTTTGGAATGCGTGCGGAAACGACCAGCCGAGTACAGGTCTGTCATCAGCGGCTTTAACTCGTATGCCTGACAAATGGCATCGATGTACTCTTCCTGCCCATTGCTTGCTACAAATAAAGCAAATCCTTTTTCATGCAGCTTTTCTAAGGTTGATTTTACATCCGGATATAGCTCGGTCACTTTTTCTTTGAGTAACTGGATTTCATTGTCTAGCAAGAAGGCATCTGCTGACCGAATGGCTTCTCCACTCGCACCCGGCAGTAATTTGTCCCAGATCTGCTCGATCGTCATTCCCAGTACATTGATCAGTTCACGTTCGTCAGGGGTTTCTCCTTGCCATAGCCCTTTTTGACGAAGCTGGTCAAACGTTCGAATAAAAGCGGGGGTCGACAGCTTTTCTGTTTGTAGTAACGTGCCATCCATATCAAATAATATCGCGAATGGTGCAGTCATGGGTTCCTCCATTTTGTCTGGCTAGGCAGCTATTCTACTTTTCTTGGCAACATATTCATATCATCCATGATAAACTCAGTAATTCGTTGTGCAGCATCTGGCTTCGAGATTTTTTGTCCCATTCTACGCATATATTCCACCTTGGACGGGCTATGCAATAGTTCATCGATAAAGTAAATCAACTGCTCGGATAGATTCGCGTGTACCGCACACCCATTATTGAGCAAAAAGTGGCTATTCCTCTCTTCCTGTCCAGGCAGAGGGTTGTAAACAATCATGGGTACCCGTTTACTCATTACTTCAGCTGATGTAAGTCCGCCTGATTTGGTGACAATTAAATCAGCCGTTTCCAAGTATTCGTGGAAGTTATTGATGAATTTTAGCGGAACGACTTCATGCCGATACGTACGATTTGTCACCTTATTGTATAGCTTGTCGTTTGTCCCTGTTAACACAAAGGTTTTCAAGGGAATGTTAATCTCTTCTAGCCCATCTAATACCTTTTCCATCGAGCCGAGACCCAATCCGCCCCCCGAAAGAATAATGCTCTTTTGTTCAGGAGCGAGACCGAGCTTTTGCCGAATCAATTCGGGTTCCAATGGCAAACTGAATTTCTTCATGATAGGAATGCCCATCGGAATGAATTTTTGATGATCCTGTCGATAAACGTCTAACAGGTAATACAGCTGCTCATGACCGATGAAGTAATAATTGATATGGTGATTAATCCATGAAGGATGGATGGTATAGTCAGTAATAATCGTATAGATTGGTTCCTTCCAATCATTTCTTCCCTTCAGTACGGAGAGCATACAGCTTGCAAACGGATGCGTAGCAATAAAGGCATCAGGCTGTACACTGTTGATCAACTTTTTCAGTTTGTTTGCCAATAACTTATTCATTAGCACATTCATATCAAAGAAACGGGTTTTTTCTGTATTATGATAAATTCTGCCCCACATCTTGGGTGACAGCCTCAACAGATTCATATAGCTTTCCAGCAAAATCTTGTGAAAGGTGGGGCTAATATACTCCAACGTATCGATAATCATTGATGTGCAACCACTCTCAGCCAAGCTTTCTTGCATGGCCCGCGCTGCCTGGTTGTGTCCGTTACCGATGGAAGCGGAAAAGATTAGAATTTTTTTCATGAACGATTCTCCTTCATAACCTCGCCTACTCCAACGCCTGGATCAGGTACCTTCTCATGTTAGTCTACCCCAAGACCCGTCTGCAAGAGGGAACTTGTCGGTCATTCGGCCTAACTTATCGACAAAATAATCGCGAGTTTGACTTCTTGCTGCAAGATACGTTAAAACAAAAAACCTCCTTACCCATTCTGGGGTAAAGAGGTTGGTTTCATTCCCTG
>NZ_JAOTNO010000019.1:0-79273 GCF_041644655.1 Brevibacillus sp. BD137
TTTTTTATATGCGGGTGTAGTTCAATGGTAGAACTCCAGCCTTCCAAGCTGGTCGCGTGGGTTCGATTCCCATCACCCGCTCCATATGTTTACGAGAAACGAGAAACCGAAATGGTTACTCGTTTTTTTTTGTGTTTTTGACAAAGCTTGTCCGACAGGTTATTTATGCAAAATCATGTCGAGTTGAGTCATTTTGCTTTCCGGGGCTACAATATAGAGGTAGAGAATGAAATGAACGAAGGAAAGGGTGGCACTTTTATGAACAAAAACATGAGCATTGTTGGTGTACCGATGGATCTAGGTGCAGACCGCCGCGGAGTTGATATGGGACCTAGCGCAATCCGTTATGCAGGTGTTGTAGCACGCCTGGAAAAGATGGGCTTCAATATTGAAGACCGCGGTGATATTTTTGTAACGCGCCCTCATCATTTCACCGAGACTGAAAACCATAAATACCTGGATGAAGTCGTGGAAGCCAATGAAAAGCTTGCAAATGTTGTAAGCGATATCATGACTGCTGGTCGATTTCCGCTCGTATTGGGTGGAGATCACAGTATTGCCCTTGGAACCATTGCGGGTGTGGCTAAGCACGTAAAAAATCTAGGTGTCATTTGGTTTGACGCTCATGGTGATTTGAATACAGGTGCCACTTCTCCATCGGGAAATATTCACGGTATGCCCTTGGCAGCGAGCTTGGGGTATGGGCACGAGCGTCTGACGAACATTGGGGGATATACACCAAAGGTAAAGGCAGAAAACGTGGTCATCATCGGAGCGCGTGATCTGGATCAAGGTGAGCGTGAATTGATCAAGCGTATCGGGATGAAGGTTTTCACCATGCATGAAATTGATAAGTTGGGTATGGCTCGAGTCATGGATGAAGCAATCGCGCATGTGTCCAAAAACACAGATGGCGTGCATTTGAGCCTCGACTTGGATGGACTTGATCCACACGATGCTCCGGGAGTAGGGACGCCAGTAATAGGTGGTATCTCCTATCGTGAAGGGCATGTCTCATTGGAAATGCTGGCAGATGCAGAAATTCTTTGCTCGGCAGAATTCGTAGAGGTCAACCCGATTCTTGACCGAGAAAACATGACAGCTCGCGTTGCAGTCGCTTTGATGAGTTCCGTTTTTGGTGATAAATTACTATAAAATAAATGAAGAAGATCATGAAAAAAGAGAGGCTTTTAGCCCTCTTTTTTTGTTTTACCGCATCTTTACTTTGATGAGGGAAAGCTGTACATTCTAAGGATGGAGACGAAGTTTATTTAATAGCTGATCCAGTTGTACACTTAGTGTAACTAATTCTGGAGTAATGCAGGCTTGTTTTTTGTACTGATCGTTGAGTTCTTTTCGCAGCATTTCAATCTCGAGGAGAACGTCTTTTTTTGACAATCGTTGCACTCTCCTTTCCACCCGTGAGATAAATGAGCTATCATTACTTATATATAGAAGAAAGCAATACGCTTATTCCTCTATTTCCCAACAAAATATCCGCACAAACACAAGATTAAAAATGAAACCATATGCAGTATCATCCGTATATAGGATTACGGTATTGTGGGGAGGATCGCATGGATTTTGTAGAGAAACGGTTGACTCAGCGGGCTAAACGCGGAGACCGTGAAGCTTTTGCGGAGTTAATCGAGATTTATAAAGATAAAATATTTCAGCTCGCATATCGTATGGTGGGAAACCGTCAGGATGCAGAGGACATCGCGCAAGAAACATTTTTGCGTGTCTATGCCAATCTGCATTCATACGATGACAGCTATAAGTTCTCCACGTGGATCTACAGGATCGCGACCAATCTATGTATCGACCGTGGCCGGAAAAAACGACCTGACTTTTCATTGGATGAAGAAACCGAACCAGGGCAAGGCCTGGACTGGTATTCACGCCTGTCTTCTAACGAGCGAACACCGGAGGACAAAGTCGTAACGCAGGAGCTGCAAGAGACTGTGCAAGATGCTTTGTCTCACTTACAGCCCAAATATCGCTCGATTATGATCTTGCGTTATATCGAGGATTTGTCGTTGCAGGAGATCAGCGATATCGTAAAGCTTCCCATAACGACAATCAAGACGCGTATTCACCGAGGAAGGGAAGCATTACGCAGCAAGTTGCGATTGATGTGAGAAAGGAGAAAATCACGATGGAATGCCGGGATATGATTTGCCTCATCCATGAATATCTAGATGGGGACACTGATGAATTAGCCAATCTGCAATTGCAAGCACACATAAAGACTTGTGTGAGTTGTCGTCAGCATATGCATGAGTTGCAGAGAGCCATCGCTTTTGTTCAAAGCGCTTCACATATTCATGTCTCTTCTGATTTTACAGCTCGTGTACTTGCGCAATTGCCTGCGCCGACGAAAGCGAATCTGTTATCAGGATGGCTTCGTAATCATCCGTTTTTGACAGCTGCAGCGGTATTTCTCTTTTTGATGACCGGCAGCGTACTCAACAGTTGGTTTGATCAGGATGACACTCTACAGGTATCCTCTGCTAATTTGGATAAATTAAAAATAGATCGTGAACGCAATGTCGTAGTTGTACCAGCAGGAACCAATATTGATGGAGACTTGGTTGTACGCAACGGAAACGTAGATGTTCAAGGCCATGTATCAGGAAATGTTGTGGCTATTGAAGGAAAAGTGTTCGTGGCATCTACCGCCCAAGTCGTGGGAAATACCGAATCGATCGAAGCGATCGTAGATTGGATCTGGTATGAGGTGAAAAATATTGGAAATGACTTGCTTCCGATCTTGCCATAAGAGAAAATAGAGAGTACAGCTATCAGAGCACGGCAGTGGAGCCGTGCTTTTTCCGCAGGAGATAGACTGACTTCATTAGATGGAGCGAGATATGGGGGCTTCGTTATGATATCGATATCCATGGATTATGGGGATTTGCTACGGTATGCAACGGATATTTTACTCGTTACATACGTGTTCTATAAAATCATTATGCTTATTCGCGGGACGCGCGCTGTACAATTGCTGAAGGGGATTATGGTCATCGTCATCACATGGTTCCTCAGCAAATACTTCCAGCTCACGGCGCTACACGCGCTGATGAATCAAGCATTTACATTCGGGGTTTTGGCCGTCGTCATCATCTTCCAGCCGGAATTGCGTCGAGCACTGGAGCAGCTTGGTCGAGGCAAGCTTTTTTCCCGTTCAAGCAGTACGCAGGATGAAGAGGTAGTTAGCCGCTTGGTTCAAGAGGTGGGCAAATCGGTTACGTACATGGCCAAGCGTCGCATTGGTGCATTGATCGTCATTGAGAGAGAGACGGGTCTGAATGACTACGTGGAAACGGGTATTGGCATTAACGGGCGAGTCAGCTCGGAGCTGCTGATTAATATTTTCATTCCGAATACACCGCTGCATGACGGTGCAGTCATTATGCGAAAAGACATGATTATGGCTGCTGCCTGTTATCTTCCACTGTCTGAAAACAATTCCATCTCCAAAGAGTTGGGGACGCGCCATCGAGCGGCAATAGGGCTAAGTGAGGTTTCCGATGGTATTGCGATCATCGTATCTGAAGAGACTGGACAGGTGTCCTTTGCCGCGCATGGAGCAATGAATCGCAATCTGACGGAGGCGCAACTGGCAGAGATGCTGACAGAACAGCTTCAGCCTCTGTCCAAAGGCAAATCCATGGGAAGTCGTTGGCAATGGAGGCGAAAACATGGATAAATGGTTAAACAGTCACTGGTTTGCACGTGCTGTTGCGTTGCTTTTGGCTATCATGACGTGGATGATTGTCAATTTGGAAGCCGAACAAACGACGACTCCTGAGGCAAGTCAGCCAACTTTTATTGACAGTGTCAATTTGCATGTGAAATACGATACCGATCGTTATCAGGTGGTCAAGCAGCAACGAACGGTAAAGGTCGCCCTGGAAAGTAATAATCCTTTTTATCGACACAATTTCTTCCCAGAGGAATCGTGGGAAGTGTATGTCGATGCGACGAGCCTGGGCAAAGGAACACATCGTGTACCTGTCCAGTACAAGGGATTCCCGGATGAAGTCAAGGTAGGGATCATCCCGAATATCGTGGAAATTACCTTGGAAGAGAAAAAGACCGTTGAGCGTGAAGTTTCTGTGGAGAAATTGGGACAGGTCGCCCCTGGTTACACGGCTGGAGAACCTATTGTAAAGCCGTTTAGAGCACTTGTAAGGGTACCTGAAAGCCAAGTGAATAAGGTAGCAGCAGTTAAGGCATCGGTTGACCTGGAAGGGGCTACTTCCGCAATCAAAACAACGGTTCCGCTCAAAGTCGTGGACAAGTCTGGCAACGTGATTCAAGGTGCCGATGTAGTGCCACTTACGGTAGAAGTGAACATTCCCGTAACGAGTCCGTTTGCCAAAGTGCCAATCAAATTAAACTTGACGAATGAATTGCCGAATGGCTATAGTTTGGCTAGTATGGGTATGAATGTGGAAGAGGTCACAGTCTATGGACCGAAGGAAGTCATTGATGGCATCAAATCCAACACTTATCCAGGGCCGGAAATCGATCTCAGCAACATTACATCAGATCGCGATATAGAGCTAAAGATACCGTTAATGGATAATATTGTGAAGGTAGAGCCGGAGTATTTGACCGTATCGCTGAAAGTCGTTCCATCAACGACTAAGCGTTTGGATAAGATTCCGATTCGCATTAGCGGGCTATCAGAAAGCATGGAAGCAAAGGTACTATCCACCGATGGCCAGGAGATGTCTACAATCGACTTCGACGTAATCGGCGCTCCAGTAGTGCTGAATCAGTTGAGGCATGAAGACTTGCAGGTCGTAGCAGATGTCAGCAATATGCCGGCTGGTGTGTACGAAGTACCATTGAATTATATTTTCAATCAGTCGGAGTATATCAAGACTTCTGCGGGCGCACCGAAAAAGGTCACAATTCAAATCACGAACAAGCAAAGGTAGACATAAGCTGTTGTGTGCACAAGGAAGGAAATGAGGGACAATCATGGGGAAGTATTTCGGAACAGACGGTGTACGCGGTGTAGCAAATACACAACTGACACCCGAACTGGCATTTAAAATCGGACGCGTTGGCGGTTACGTTCTCACCAGACACAAGCAGGAAGGGAAACCAAAAGTGGTGATTGGGCGCGATACGCGCATTTCCGGTCAAATGCTGGAAAACGCGCTTTTGGCTGGACTGTTATCGGTTGGAGCAGAAGTGGTCAGATTGGGTGTTATCTCCACCTCGGGGGTAGCGTATCTCACACGTGCACTTGGTGCAGATGCTGGAGTTATGATCTCCGCCTCTCACAATCCGTTTCCGGATAACGGAATCAAGTTCTTCGGCAGCAACGGTTTTAAACTGTCCGACGAAGTGGAAGCTGAAGTAGAACAGTATTTGGACGCGGCAGAGGATACGATGCCTCGACCAACAGGCGAACAAATCGGGACGGTTCTGGAATTCCTGGAGGGTGGACAAAAGTACCTCTCTCACTTGAAGAGCACCGTATCCGAGCGATTTGACGGTCTGAAGGTAGTTCTGGACTGTGCAAATGGTGCTGTCTCATCATTGGCAGCTCGTCTGTTTGCGGATGTGGACGCTGAAGTCATCACGATTGGTGCGAATCCGAATGGAATCAACATCAATGACCAGTGCGGTTCAACGCATCCTGAACGCTTAGTAGAAGAAGTTTTGAAGCATAAAGCTGACTTGGGTCTATCCTTTGATGGGGACGCGGATCGCTGCATTGCAGTAGATGATAATGGTGAAATCATCGACGGCGACTATATTATGGCGATCTGTGCCCGAGCGCTCAAGGCTAAAGGAAAGCTCAACAACAATACAGTTGTCACGACCGTAATGGCCAACATGGGCTTCTTCAAAGGGATGGAAGAGTGCTCCATCAATACGACGAAGACTGCTGTTGGGGATCGTTATGTAGTAGAAGAGATGCTGCGCGGCGGCTATAATCTCGGTGGCGAACAGTCCGGTCATATCGTCTTCCTGGACTACAATACGACAGGAGACGGTTTGTTAACGGGTCTGCAGCTCTTGAACATCATCAAGGAGTCTGGCAAGCCGTTGTCCGAGCTCAAACAAGTGATGGTCAAGTATCCGCAGCTTTTGATCAATGTTCGTGTAGAGGACAAGTCAAAGCTGAATGGTAATGAAGCTATTGCGCAGGCGATTCGTGAAGTAGAAGAAGATTTGGCTGGCAACGGTCGCGTTCTGGTTCGTCCGTCCGGAACAGAGCCAATCGTACGTGTCATGGCAGAAGGTCCAGATGCTGCACAATTGGAAGGGCTCGTGAATCGGATCGTTGACGTGGTCAAACAGCAATTAGTGTAAAAGTAGTGTAAAAAGTAGTGTAAAAAGTTGCAGGGAGCGGTTTCGATACCGCTCCCTTTTGCATACAACTAAAATACGACGACGAAATGTTGTCGCTCTTCACAATCTGTGGTACAGTGTTCATGTGCGCTAGCACCAAGAAAGAAAAACTTGGGAGGGGTTGTGCAAAAAAGAACAAGTACGTAAACCAAATGCATACCATTGGAAAGCGCCAGCACTGAGGCTGCCCGACATGGAGCCCAGTGGACGAGGTGGAGGTTTATCGAAGGATTCGGCGGATACCTCCCGGCAGCAGTATCACTGCCGCAGAGCACAGGGACAAAACATCAGGGTGATCTGATGGACAAAACCTTGTGTGTGATACGTTTTTTGCCATTGCCGAAATAGATGAAACAGTATGATCATAGAAAAAACATGGAATGGCGGGGGACTCACCCCCGTACCATTGTTCGGGTGGAAGTCCCTCGCCAAATTGGAAGGGGACCATACACTTATGTGCGGAATCGTTGGATATATTGGAAATAAACAAGCGCAAGACATCGTTATCGGAGGACTTCGCAAGCTGGAGTATCGCGGCTATGATTCAGCAGGGGTTGCTGTCGTGAATGAAAACGGCTTGGATTACTCAAAAGCGCAAGGCCGTCTGGCTGTTCTGGAAAGTCGTTTGGAGTCGAAGCCATTGACTGGTTCTATGGGGATCGGGCATACACGTTGGGCGACACACGGAAAACCGTCTGACGAGAACTCCCACCCACATACAGACGAGAAAGCGGCTTTTGCAGTCGTTCACAACGGGATTATCGAAAACTTCCTGCCATTGAAAGAAGAGCTGCTGGCAAAAGGCTACAAGTTTACCTCTGAGACAGATACCGAGGTTATCGCTCACTTGCTCGCTGACATGTACGATGGCGATATCGTTTCTACAGCGCGTCGTGCTGTACAACGTATGCGTGGTGCCTATGCATTGGGAATCATGACGGAGCACGAGCCAGATAAGCTGGTAGCGATTCGTTTGGCTAGCCCGTTGGTAGTTGGTGTGGGTCAAGGCGAGAGCTTTATCGGCTCGGATATCCCAGCTATTTTGGAGCATACACGTGACGTGTACATTTTGAACGAAGGCGAAATGGCTGTGTTGACTCGCGATGGTGTGGAACTGATGAACGCAGAGACCGGCGAGAAAATCGAGCGGGAACTGTTCCATGTCGAGTGGGATCTGGTACAAGCGGAAAAAGGCGGATATGATTCCTTCATGCTCAAGGAAATGCACGAGCAGCCTCAAGCTGTTCGCGATACCATGGGTGCCCGCATTGACGAGGACAACAAGCGAGTGATTTTGCCTGAGCTGAAAATGAGCGATGCGGAACTGGCGACATACGATCGCATCTACATCGTGGCATGCGGTACTTCCATGCACGCGGGTCTCGTCGGTAAGGATGTTATCGAAAAATGGACACGCGTACCTGTAGAGGTAGCAGTCGCTTCCGAGTTCCGTTACCGTGATCCAATCTACACAGACAAGACACTGATGATCGTCATCAGCCAATCCGGTGAGACAGCAGACACACTGGCTGCTCTGCGTGAGGCGAAAAAGAGCAACGTGAAGGTGTTGGCTATCACCAACGTGGTAGGCAGCTCCGTAGCTCGTGAAGCTGACGAAGTGATCTTTACGTGGGCTGGTCCAGAGGTAGCGGTAGCATCTACGAAAGCATACACCTCTCAAGTCGTTGCCCTGTACTTGTTCAGCCTGTATTTGGCTCAAGTAAAAGGCACCATGGCGGCTGCTGAGGTTGCTGAAGTGGTTGAGCACCTGAGCGAGATCCCTGGCAAAATCGCTTCCATGCTGAATGACGATGATCAAATTCGTCGCTTTGCAGAGGGCACGAAAGAGGTAAGCAGCCTGTTCTTCATCGGCCGCAGCCTCGACTATGCGGTATCGTTGGAAGGCTCTCTGAAGCTGAAAGAAATCTCCTACATTCACTCCGAGGCGTATCCAGCTGGTGAGCTAAAGCACGGTACTCTTGCGCTGATTGAAGATAATGTTCCAGTTGTAGCTTTGGCTACGCAACCAGACATCTACGAAAAAACGGTAAGCAACATCGTGGAAGTAAAAGCTCGCGGCGCTCATGTACTGGGCTTTGCGACTGAAGGCAACCACGACCTGGCGAAGAGTGTGGATGAGGTCATTTACATGCCAGCCACTCTGCCAATGCTCACACCGATTCTGACCGTCATTCCATTGCAATTGCTTGCTTACTACGCTTCTGTCGCTCGCGGCCTCGATGTGGATAAACCACGGAACTTGGCGAAGAGTGTGACGGTTGAGTAAGGGTTGAAGGGTTAATAAGTCGAGTTGATTCATTACAATAAAGTATTGTTCTAAGCAATAAACTTTTGCTCCAAGATAACTTCTAACAATAAAGTTATGTTTTAAACGAAATAAAGTTGGCAGCAAAAATATAAGTTCAGTTAATAATTTATATTGTCACTTCTTATATTTAAGTTTATCACCTGATTATAAGTAAAAGTGACAAATGACATCTGAAACCTGTTATGACAAATGTGTTGTCATAACAGGTTTTTTTGAGCTTTCTAAATAATTGTTAGTACTCAATGTTTTAGACTGACGATGAGGCATTAAGCTACGGGCAGAATAGCTGAAAAAAGAATGGTAATCCCTCATATCGAGTCTCTGTTCATCGAAACATGAAAAACCCTACAAAATCGTGCAGAAAAAGTCGGGAAGGTAAAAACCATCTCTGCTATCCTTTGATTAACGAGGGGAGGCTACGTCATGAATATGCTGGCACAACTGAACAAAGCTTTAAACTATATTGAGGAGAACCTGACAAATCCTGTTGATTATCAGGAGGTTGTGAAAATAGCCTGCTGTTCGGAATACCATTTTACTCGCATGTTCTCATTTCTAGCAGGCATTACTCTGTCGGAATACATCCGTCGTCGACGTCTAACTTTGGCAGCACTCGAGCTTTCACAAAGTGATATCAAAATTATCGATGCCGCTCTGAAATATGGATATAATTCGCCTGATTCCTTTTCTAGGGCTTTCCATAGCATGCATGGGGTTAGCCCTTCGGAAGCTCGGGTCCATGGACATTCCCTTAAGGCTTTCCCTCGGATGGTGTTTCAGATGACTATCAAAGGAGGAAATGAAATGATTTACCGTATTGAAAACAAAGAATCTTTTCACATCGTGGGGATAAAAAAACGGGTACCAATCATTTTCCAAGGGGTCAATCCGGAGATTGCATCGATGTATGAAGGGTTGACGCCGGAAATGATTGATGAGATGAAGAGATTTTCTGATGTTGAGCCTTCAGGGTTTATAAGCGCCTCTACAAATTTCTCTGAAGGGCGTATGGAGGAAAAGGGAGAGTTCGATCATTATATTGGCGTTGCCACTACGAAAGACGCATGGAATGGTTTAGATCAGCTGGAAGTGACGGCCTCTACGTGGGCTGTATTCACAGTCGTCGGCTCTTTTCCGAGTGCGCTACAAGAGATCTGGGGGCGAATATATTCGGAATGGTTTCCGTCATCGGGATATGAGCTAAGTAAAGGGCCTGAAATTCTTTGGAATGAGCACAAAGATATCACATCGCCAAATTTTAAAAGCGAAATATGGATGCCTATCAAAAAGAAATAAAAGCATTGGCTGCATTAACGGGAACGATAGCTTAATAAATAACGAAAACGCGGCTGCCGGTATAGATCGGCAGCCGATCTGCGCTAACGGGCAGATTAGTAGGATGGAAGACGTTGGCGGTATAAATCCAGTGTGTTCATATCTAAAATTATATTTCATTTGATAATCACCTCTTTTTTTAGATTTCAACAACAGATCAAATAGGAGTTGTTAGAAAAAGAGGTTCGCCGAAGTCTATAATATGAAAACGATTATTTTTAGAAAGAGGGGAAAATACATGTTATCTTACATCGGAAATAGTGCGTAGTTTCTTTGCCCATTAGGACTTCGAGCGGCCGTAAAAAGACGATCTGTTGTTGTTATGAATATAGAAGATATCATTATCGCAGCAGCAAGAATCTACCTAAAGAAAAACGGCACAATCTCTCTTTATCAGTTTGCCGTAGAGGAACAGTATCGTCATAAGAATCTCATGAGATATCTACTATCACAAATTGGTTACCCGATATTTTCCGCATGCCCGTCAAATCTTGAGTTCAATAATTAGTTATATGGACTCGAAATGGTCGTTTGTTGAGACGAAAAAGGGAATGAATATTTGGAAGCTTGAACCAGACTTACTTTCTGAGTCGACCTTTCAAAATTGATCGTTGAAGTAACGGGTATCGATAGCTTAGCAAAGACATCAGAGGCTGCTGGGGATCATCCGGCAGCCTCGCTAAGCTATACCAGCTAATAGGACGTTAACCATTTTTCATTAAATGCCTTTTTTGATTAATGCTATACTCAAAATAAGCATGTCAAATAACCTTCCAAAGCAGTGATGGAAAGGTCTCTCACTAATTTATCTTATTGAGAATTGAGCGATCTAAGCGCTGCATGAGATAAGCTGTCATGGGGAAATCGCTTTTTAAGAAACAAACCCCTTTTTCTCCAGCAAATCTTCTGTAGCCTGCCACAATTTGTGCTGCATTACAGCATCTCCCCCGGGATGCACCGGTTCAATTGGTTTTCCGGTCCCAACATTAAAGTACCCGCCTGTCATTTTTTGATATTCCGGCTCTACAATCAATCGTGTAATAATATCGGCTCCTCTTCGCGGGTCTCCAAGACGAAGGGCTTTCAACAATCGTTCTAATGCGGATGCAAACCAAAGCTCTCGTCCTAGTCCGGTAACATTAAATCCTGGATTTAGCGCATTTACGCTGATTCCCGTACCTGCCCACCTTCTTGCCAGTTCAGCAGTGAACATAATATTGAACAATTTGGTTTTTCCATAAATGGCGGATGAACCGCGAGCGGTAAAGGGAGTTGTATCTGTTAAATCTTCGGGGAGCTTTAAAACGCCGTGACGGCGTGAAGCTTCAGAGGCAACATTGACAACTTTGGCCTTCCCTGCGTTTTGTAGAGACGGTTTTATCGTATGTGACAACAGCCACGGCGATAAATAATTGACAGCAATCATTTCAGGAAGCCCCTCGGGAGTAATACGGGGCTCGAAGGCATGAATTCCCGCATTGTTCAACAGCACATCAATTTTAGGGTAAGCGGCTGCTATTTCACTGCCAACCCGTTTAACATCCTTTAATAGTGATAAATCTCCATAAAAAAAGTCAACCTTCGCTGATGATGTAATTGCTTCAATCTGTTTTCTAGTAGCTTCAGAACGTTCTTTACTCCTTGCAGTCAAGACAAGGTCAAAACCGCGTCTTGCCAATTCAATCGAGACAAGCTGTCCAAGACCGCTGGTGGCACCTGTTATAACAACCGTTGCTTTTTTAGGCATCATCATTTCTCCTTCATGTGATACAATTTTTTCGAATAAAAGTAGGCGAGTTAGATAGTTTGATTGATATATGTCCATCATATTGAGTTGATTGATATATGTCAATTAAAATTGAGTGATTATTTGATCGAAAGAAAGGTGAGTGAGGATGAACAATACTCCATCCAAAAATGAATCGAGGGAGAAACTGGAGATTGAGTTGGGCGAGCAGTTGAACGCACTCATCAGCGCTTCACATGCCCTAAATGTCAGATCCGCAGCGAAATTCGATTCCTCCTTACAGCCTGCAGCTTTCCATATTGTTCGCTGGCTGTACTCCTATGGCCCAACTAATGCTGCCACTTTAGCGGAATCAACTGCGATGGACCGAAGCTCGGTCAGTCGCCTTGTCAAACAGCTCCAGACTCTGGGGTATGTGAGCAGAGAAGCTTCCCCAAATGATGGTCGTGAAATTGTGCTATCTCTTACCGAGCATGGACAACAAAAATTAATAGAAGCGCTTAAGGAGAAAGAGTCTGTTTTTTTTGAACGAATCTCGGACTGGAAAGATGAGGAGCTTCATGATTTCACCCAAATGCTTAAGCACTTTAATGGATATAATCGTCGGATGAGAACGTAATCTTGGTAGCGGCTCTTTTGGAAGAACCCTCAAACAGAGGTGCCAAATCCTAGGGTTTCATGGGTATGAATAGAAGCACTATAACCACAGCGGTAGTCTAAGCCTTTATTTTTAGGTCTTAAGTCGCCGCTGTTTCATTCTCCAACAAACAATGACAGTGACTTTAAGCGGCTTTCCCCCGCTTGACTCCAGGGAGTAAGAGAGAGTATAATCATCGCTATAAAGGAACGATCGTTCCGGAAAGAGACAAACAGGCTTGTTTCGGAAATGATTTAGGCAGCACCATCGAGTCTCAGGGACTCGATTTTTAAAAACCCTTTCCGGAACGATCATTCCCAAATTCGTCAAAGAACATAAAATCGAAAAATATAGGAGGATCATTATTATGACTCAAAGATTAACGACAGCTTCCGGACATTATGTACCTGTGGGAGGCAACGTAACCTTGTATGTGGAAGATGTCGGAGAAGGGAAGCCGGTTGTGTTCATACATGGCCTTCCTGTCGGGCAAGCCATGTATGAATACCAAAGAAACGTTCTTCCATTCAAAGGAATTCGTTACATCGGTATTGATTTGAGAGGTTTCGGGAAATCTGACCGTCCGTTCAACGGCTATTCGTACAATCAGTTTGCGGATGACATTCGCCAGGTGTTTGAGCAGCTGGAGATTGAAAATGCGACACTGGTCGGCTTCTCGATGGGTGGGGCCGTTGCGGTGAGATATATGGCAAGACATCAGGGTTATGGCGTTTCCAAGCTGGTGCTAGCCTCCGCCGCTACGCCTCTCTTCACGCAAAGACCGGATTATCCTTATGGCTTGCTCGTTGAGGTTGTGGAGTCTCTTGTAGAAGCTGCACAGCAGGATCGTCCACAGCTAATTGAAGGGTTCAACAGCTCTTTGTTCCATCAAAAGCCGAGCCAGGCTTTTGTCGACTGGTACAATCGGATGTCGCTGGAGACTGATCCCATAGCTCTTGCAATGTCTCTCAAGAGCCTTGCTTATGAAGATTCGCGGGAAGAATTGGCCCAAATTCATGTGCCCGTTCGTATTTTCCAAGGCAAGCATGATACAATGTCTTTTGAGCCTCAGATTAACGGGCTTCCAAATGCGAAAGTCATCGTGTTTGAAGAAAGCGGCCATGGACTCGTGTTTGAAGAGAAGGACAAGTTTAACATCGAGATCCTGAAGTTTGTAGAAGCTTAAGTGAAACCGGACTTTCACGCACCTTCCTAGCCGCTTAAGGTTGTTTTGGGAAGAGGTGGGGTATGAGCAGAAATAAAAGTTTTGAAATTCCAAAAGTATTGGATCTGGCAATCGACGTGTTTTGGGATAAAGGGTACGAAGGTTGTTCTATGCAGGATTTGGTTGAGCAGCTTGGACTTAGCCGAAGCAGCATTTATGAGACGTTTGGAAGTAAAGAGGACTTGTACCTTCAGGCGCTGGAGCGTTACGACCGGCAATCCAAACAGCATCTGGCGGCTATCTTGTATGAACAAAGGCCTGCGAAAGAACTTCTGCTGCGCTATTTTCACGAGGTCATCGAATATACGCGCCGCAGAAGCTGCTTTATGGTGAATGCCTCGTTAGAACTGGCAGCTTCCCACCCGGAGGTATTTAAGCGGGTCCAAGCGAATATGGCTGAGAACGAGGAAGCCTTTTACCAACTGTTGGAACGTGCGGTGCAGACCGGTGAGCTGAAGGGAACCTGGGATTTGAAAGCATTGGCCCAATACCTGGTTAATGTTATGCACGGGATTACGGTGACCACGGTAACCGCGGAACGTGAAATGCTGGACAACATTGTGCGGAGTTCGCTTTACTTTCTACCGTAAGGCGTAAACAGGATAAAGAGCTGTACGACCGGAGTTGGGCTTCGGCGTGCAGCTCTTTTGGTTTATATAGATCCGTTTAGCTCGACCTTCTCCCGAGTGGTCCATAGTATCTTTGCTATGTCCCAAAAAGAACCCCACAATTAGGAAAGCCGGTAATCCTTAGCGTACAAGATACAGGCGTTTTTGTGTTACTGAGGTGTTTTCATGTTTTCAAGTTACTTTGTGGTCTGTGTCAGCTACGCTGGGGCTGGGACATTTTGCTTTGGTACTCCGCTTTTCGTAAAAAATCAACGGCACGGTCAGGGAAGTCTGTAAACAACCCGTCAACTCCTGCTGTGAAGTAGAACTGATCGAGCAACTCCTCGAAGCTTGCTGCATAGGCAGGGATTTGTCCTTTATCCGCTCGGAAGGTGTATGGATGCACTTCCAGGTCAGCTTCATGAGCCTCTTTGACAAGATTGGTAATGATCAGGTGGTCTCTTGTCGACTCTTCTTTGATGATCATCGGCTTCCATGGCCCTACGCCGTCTGCGTATTTCGCAATTTCTTTCATCGCCCCTTTTTCAAACATCCAATCGTAGTTGTAGGGAACGGCCTTACCGTTTTCATAGTTCATGGTTTCGTTCCAGCCGGTTTCTGCCATGAGCTGTACAAGCTTCACGTTCATATTCAATTGTGGATAGAGTTCCGTGCGAATCCGTTTTGCTTCATTGGGGTCGAAAGTCTGTATGTACGCTTTGTCATTCTTGGACACATAGCCGTACTTTTTCAGCACCTGCAGCACTGCGAGGCTGATGTCCTTTCCTTCGTGTCTGTGGAACCAGGGAGCTTTGATCTCCGTATAAATCCCTACGTTACGACCCGTGCTTTTGTTCATACCCTGGATCAGTTCAATCTCTTCTTCCAGAGTGTGAACACTGAAGTTGGATTTCCAGAGTGGGAAGCGATCCGGATAGTCTTGTACCTGCTTGCCGTTTTCTACTGTGAAGACCTCTGTTGTCTTCAGTTTCTTGATCTCGTCAAGAGTGAAATCAATAACGTAGTACCTGCCGTCTTTTCGTTTTCGATCAGGGTAGACCTCCGCTACATTGGTTACGCTGTCCAGATAATGGTCGTGCATGATGAGCAGTTTGTTGTCCTTTGTCATGACCACGTCTTGTTCAATGTAGTCGACTCCCATTGCGTAAGCCATCGCTTTTGCGGGCAGCGTATGTTCCGGCAAGTATGCGCTCGCTCCACGGTGGGCGATGACAATCTTATCCGCTTCGGCAAAGGATACGCTTCCAAAGCTTGTTGTAATAGCGAGAGCGGCTGCCAGGGATGTAACTAGTTTTTTCATGTTCTGCCTCCTCCATTTGGATGAAAAAAAGATCCACAAATTCCATTGGTAGGTTAAACCATACCAAATGAAATATTGTGAATCTCCTGATCTCCATCACAAAATATTATATTGTTTACTAATGTAAGGGATAAAGAAAGCGCTGTCAATAAATTGTTGGCGGCAGCGTCTTTCCTCCCTACAAATAAACAGCAAGGCTGATCGCAGGACCAACCTCACTGTTTTTTTCGTACATCAGAATGACAAATTACAACTTCACAGGCTCTCCTGCGAATACTTCCAAGTCCATAGCTGCTGCAAAAAAGGAGGGAGCTTGCTTCACAAAAGCCTGAAAATGAGCGCTTGCATTGTGGGACGCTACCGCGGCAGCGTCCTTCCACTTTTCTACCATGGTGTAGTGATATTCTTGCTCTGTGCTTTTCAGAAGGGTGTATCCCACATTTCCTTCTTCCGCTTGGCTTGCAGCAACCAGGGCTTTGGCGGCTTGAAGGAAGGCTTCTTCCTGTGCGGGTATCACTTGCAGATGGGCATGTATAATAAGCATGGTTTTCTCCCTTTCTTCCAACGAATTCGAATTATTTCCAGGTTGTCACTGTCTCAACAGGGAGACGGTAAGAGGGGTATCCTTCCTTGGCTGCTTTCCCGATACTGATCAGCATGATCGGTTGATAGCGATCCTTGTCCAAATCCAACGCTTCTGCTATTTGATCCTTTTCATAGCCGCCGATCGGGTTCGTGTCATAGCCGAATGAACGGGCAACCAGCATCAATTGCATGGATACGAGCCCAGCATCGATAAAATTGACATCGCGCAGGTCAGAAGCTGGTATATTAGCGTAGTAAGGCTTTACGGCTTTCAGTTGCATGTCCTTCACGTCCTGCGGCATGTATCCGAGCTCGACAGCTTTTCCAAATATCTCATCCATATATTCCGCATTATTCATGTCGACGAATACGGCAATGACGGCGGAAGAGGTGAGTACCTGCGTTTTGTTGAAGCGTGCCAGCTCTGCAAGCTTTTCTTTCCCTTCTTGACTTTCGATAACCACAAAGCGCCAAGGCTGCATGTTGACTGAAGATGGGGCACGTGTGGCTCCCGCTAAAATTTCAATCATTTCCTCGCGACCGATTTTTATTTCAGGATCATAAAGTTTGACAGAGCGACGACCAAACGTGATTTCACGAAAATCATTTGTTCTTTGTACAGTGTTTTTCATGTAAAAAGACTCCTTTCTGGAACAATCAAATGTTGTTTTGCATGCGTTTGAGAAAATCAGTTAAAATCAGCGTTTCATCCTCGCTGAAGCCTTCCAGAATCTGCTGGATAAAATTTCGTTTCTCGCTTTTGTACCCTTCAATCCGATGATGGCCTTCTTCGGATAGACGAACGAAGGTTTCGCGGTTATCATTTGGATTTTTGTGCCGGGTTACCATACCATCGGCTTCCAGTTGCTTCAGGTGGCGTGTAATGGCAGCACTGTCGATATTGATGTGCTTTTGTAGCTGGGACTGATTAATTTCGTTGCATTCGCAAAGGATTTGCAAGATCGCGAGACGAGTAGAGCTGATTCCGGTACAGCGTTCGAACTTGGGACTTATTTTATTGGTTAATCCGATGAGCAGATTCAGTATTTGCTCCTCTTCAAATTCCTTGCGTGTCATGAAAAATGCCTCCCGGGGGCAATATGGATAGGAATATTTGACGCATCAATAATTGATACGTCAATTAATATAGCATCTTATTTCAGGGTTTGCAACATATGGTCTGCAAAAGTCGCTGGACGGAGGTGATAGCAATTTCTTTAAGGTATCATCAAGTTCTCCCTCAAAAAAAGGCGGGACGGTATGGTCATAGCAGAAAAGTGAATCATACGAAGAGGAAATGGAGTAAGGGGAGAGGGGACATCTTACTCCAATCGCAATTAATGGATAACAGAACGAAAGGAAGCTTCACTTGCTAGGCCCTGATGCGCCGAAATCAGTAGTAGTAAGCTTTACGAAGTAAGTGATGGGTACAGTGCTGAATGTTTGATCCCAATCTTTTTTTACTTTCTCCCACGTTTTTGGATACTCGATTCGCAAACGTTCTCCGAATCCGGCAACATCCGCATGGAAATGGTTTTGCATTTTTGCTGTGACACTCTTGACCAGTTTCCGTACTTCCAATTCAGCCGCTTTTTCCACCCTTTTCAGGAATTCATTTTCAAAAGGATTTGCGTTCAACACCCAATTTTCAGACAAGCGTCCCTTCGAATTGATATGCACATCAAAGGAAATCTTGTTTCCGTCAACATGGGGAGTGATTTTGCTCTCCATGGTTTCGATCTCATAGATGATGAGTTGACCTGTCTCCTTGTCAAGGCTTCTCACTAGCCCTCCTTTACCTTTTCCGGTTATCCACGTTATGCCCTCCAAATCCATTTCGTTTAAAAATCCCGCCCATTTTTTTGTCTTACCATTGATCACGGCTGCCCCCTCAAACTTCACTTCCTTGTTAGAAGCGGTAACATTTTGCAAGAGAAAGCTTGATTCGGAATTCAACTTGGCCGTTAATTTGGCGAGTGACACAGGAGGTAAAATTTTGGCTGTTCGATTTCGGTTATCTACGATTCCAAGCAAATTCAGTGCTGGCAATTCTCCCGGTTTTTTGGTTTCCAAGACATCGCGGGCATTCCCGTTACTAACCAATACCAAGCAGCTTGGACGTATTTCATTATCCCGCAGAAATAGATCCAGCAAAGATTCCAAACGATGTGTGTGTAACAGAGCCTCGCTAATCACAATGACTTTTAAGTGTGGGCTGAACAAGGGGGTATCATGACTCAATGAAAATTCACGGATGATTGGAAGGATAGATTCACCAGTTTGGGACGCATTTAAATATGCTTTTTGTTGTGGTCCTGCCGAACTGCTTTCTTTGCTTGTTGCTTTTGGGTTAATAAATTGATAGGTCATGGTGATTGTGTCAACGTGAGGAGGGCTCTTTCCCTGCTTTTCCAGCTTTTTTTCAACATTTGATTTGTTGCTGGCATCCAATGCCAAACCGATGCCCATACCCATCTTGTCGATATCGTTGCTGCTCCAGCATCCGGTCAGTAAGAAGAGCAGGAAAACAGATAACGATGTCAAGAGGAGGAGCCACTCACGATGATGACTTTGCTTCATGCTTACCCACCTTCCAGCCAGAAATAATAAGAAGGAGAAGGGGCATTACACCAAATAAGAAAAAGGCTGCATCGCCCACAAAATCTCCAAGTGCAAATACACTATTGATTTCTTTTGGAGTCATCGTAATGATGTAGATAACAGGCAGCAATCCGAATAGAAACGGCTCCATATTTTTCTTGAAGAGCTGGGCGAGGCCTAGAGCGGCTGAGTAGTAAGCCAACGTGAAAGTAGAAAAGATTTGCATAATCCATAATACGAGCAGCAACGATTCAAACCGTTCAAAGAGTAAACCGGTAATTTCAAAGCTTCGTATGAGATCAATGGTCGGCCATGTCCTTGTGACGACTCCATCGATTGAAAACGCCCCAATGACCATCACGACTGTCATCAGGTAAAAGATTAACGAGGCGCTAATTCCCACCACAACGGCTTTCACGCCTTTGTTTGGCTGTCTCATGTATACCACTAGAATCATCATTATTTCAAAACCGGTATAGGCGAGCGCAGTTGGTTTAATCCCATCGAACACCGGTTTCCACCCTAGCCCCAATACGGGACGAAGATGATCGATTTCAAAAATTTTTATGCTCATCAAGGAAACCACCAAAAAAAAGAGGACAGTAATTGGCAAGATAATCTCAAGCATACGGGCGAGACAATTGATGCCACCTATGACAAGATAAAGAGCAACCCACAAAAATACCATAACAATGGCCCACATTGGGGTTTTCTCCAGCAAGTAAAAGGTTGTTACTTCAGCCATAGATCGGACTTGAAGAGATGAGGTCATACAAAAATAACAGATGATCAGAAGGCTGAGCATCCTTCCAACCCATTCCCCTGCAATTTCCTGGCTGTATTCAAAAAACGTTTTCTCAGGGAACCGCTGGCTTAATTTTACAATGATTATCCCAGCGAGCATCGCGAGTAAACCGCCAATGATGACACTTATCCAAACATCCGGTGTCTTTGTTTTTTCCACTGAGATTCTAGGCAGGGTAAGGATTCCCGCTCCCAATATAAAGTTGATGATGATCACTGCTGTTTGCGAGGTGGTGATCCGATCATTTCGGGTGGGTAACATTTTGGGCTTCACCTACTATACTGAGTGGCTATCCTTTGCGAGTCGGCTCTTTCGTATGCAGCATTTTTGGACGGCGTTTCATCATCATGAGTGGCATTCGCACCATGAAATCTTTCCAATCCCTTAACCGATAGGGAACAGCAGGAGTAACATAAGGTACACCAAAACTTTTTAGTTTTACCAAATGACTCGTAAGCAAGAGAAAAAACAAAATCACCCCGTACAATCCAAACATGGCTGCGGAGAACATAACCAAAAACCGAATGAGACGTAAGGAAATACCCAGGTTGTATGACGGAATGGCAAAGGAGGAAATAGCAGTGACAGCCACGACGATTACCATAATTGGGCTGACAATACCTGCTTGTACTGCAGCTTGACCAATAATCAGTCCACCGACAATCCCGATGGCAGGGCCGATTGGTTTCGGCAATCGAAGACCGGCTTCTCTCATAATCTCGATGGACACTTCCATGATCAGTGCCTCCAACAGAGCGGGAAATGGAACTCCTTGTCGAGTGCTGATGATGGAAATAGCCAATTCTGTAGGAATTAACCCTTGGTGAAAAGAGATAAAGGAAATATAGAGGGCCGGTATAAGCAAGGAAGAAAAGGCAGTGAAAAAGCGCAACAAGCGAATGAATGTGCTTGGAATCCAGCGCTCATAATAGTCTTCAGGCGATTGCAGGAGCATGCTGAACGTCACTGGAACGATTAAGGCAAAAGGAGTACCATCCAGCAAGATGGCCACTCGTCCTTCCATTAATGCACTGATGACGCGGTCAGGCCGTTCTGTGCTCTGCGCCTGCGGGAATGGGCTGAGATAATTATCTTCAATAAATTGCTCCACATAGCCGGATTCCGGCACATGGTCAATTTTAATTTTCGTAATTCGGTTTTTTACTTCTTCAACCAACGCGGGATTCGCAATCTCTTTCATATAGGCGATAATTAGCTCTTTTTTTGCACGCTCGCCCACCTGAAATTTTAGGAAGAGAAGATCTCCATTTTCACCGTGTCTCCGCAAGAGGGCGGTATTTTCGCTTAACGTTTCCGTGAAGCCTACTCTAGGGCCTCTGACCAAAGATTCTGAGACAGGTTCATCTATATTTCTTGTTTTTACTTTTACGGTATTAAGAAGGAGAGCATTTGCGGTCCCTTCAATCAACAGTGCCGTGAAGCCAGTCAGTACTTTTGTCCTCAGATCGTATACATCCCGGCATTCCAGTATTTCATGGATGGAAAGCACATGATTGATGAAAAAATCTTTGGATACAGAAACGTCCCCGGAAGAATTCTCCTGTACCATCACTGCCATAGAATCATTCATGAGTGTTTTCAGAATAGTATTATCGATCAGATCCCGATCGGATAACCCATCTACAAAAATAATGGAAGCACGACTGGCAGTCTGTCCGAAAGAAAATTCGCGGATATGCACATCTGCGTTTTGGGCGATTTCCTGACGGATAAGATTCAAATTCGATAGGTAATCGTCTGTAAATGAAGCGATACGTTCCATCTATATCACTCTTCCTCCGTTGTACGAATCCAATGAAATAATCTTGAAATCGCATAAGGAACAAGAAAAACGACTGCGGCTTGAATAAAAACTGGCCAGGCAGGAAGATTTGAAACAATTGTTTTCCACATGGTTTTCCTCCTTTGCAGCTTCATTACAGTCGTAAAAAGAACTTGTCCTATTTTGTTCTAGCATGACAATTCTTATTCCAGTCAGCTGGAAAATGTGGTATTCAATGTTCAGGTTAGGCCATGCTAAAACCACGCAGGTTATTCATTCCATAAAAAAGAAGGATAAAAATCACAACGATTTTCATCCTTCTTTTTGCTATTTTAATGATTTTTAACGACTTCCTGCCCACGCACATTCCACGTAAGGGCAAAAACAAGAGCAGCCAATGCGCATGAAGCTGTCAGCAACATAAATCCTGCATCCCAGCCGGAGGCATCAACGATAACCCCCATCAATGCATTCGCTGTGACTGTACCGCCCAGGTAACCAAACAGACCAGTAAGTCCTGCAGCGGTTCCGGCAGCCTTTTTCGGAACAAAATCAAGGGCTTGCAAACCAATCAGCATGACTGGACCGTAAATCAGGAAACCGATAGCGATCAGGCAAATCATATCGACTACGGAATTTCCAGGTGGGTTGAACCAGTAGACCAGAACAGCGATCAATACGCCGAGCATAAAGACAAACCCTGCGGGTCCACGGCGGCCCTTGAACAATTTATCGGACAGCCAGCCGCACAGAAGCGTTCCCGGGATACCTGCCCATTCGTACAGGAAGTAAGCAACGCTCGACTTGCTCATATCAAAGCCTTTTTCTTCACTCAAATAGGTCGGCGCCCAGTCCAGAACGCCGTAACGGACGAAGTAGACGAAGATGTTGGCAATCGCGATTGCCCAAACCCATTTGTTGTTCAATACATATTTGAAAAGGATTTCTTTTGTGGAGAATTCTGTTTCAAACGTTTTCTTCTCTTTGTTTGGATAGTCATTGCGATATTCTTCAATAGGCGGCAGGCCGACTGACTGCGGAGTATCGCGAATTAAGAAATACGTAATGAATCCAAAGACAATGGCAACCAGAGCAGGAAGGATAAACACGCCTTCAAACCCGGAAGAGGTATTACCCGAAAACCAGGTGAACATCGAAACACCTGCTACAGCGAGGGGAGCCATCAAGCCTCCGCCAACGTTATGGGCTACATTCCAAATGGCTGTTTTGTTTCCTCTTTCACTTACACTAAACCAGTGAACGAGGACACGCCCGGATGGAGGCCAACCCATTCCCTGGAACCAACCGCTCAGGAACAGCATCACAAACATGATCGTGACGGATGAGGTGAAGTAAGGAACAACCCCCATCAATAAACTGATAAGTGCAGAAAGAATCAAACCGGCAGGCAAGAACATTCGCGGGTTGCTTCGGTCTGAAAAAATGGCCATTACAAACTTACTGATCCCGTAGGAAATCGAAATGGCTGATAACGCAAAACCGAGATCTGTTTTTGTAAATCCTTCTTCGATCAAATAAGGCATGGCGAGCGAGAAGTTTTTGCGGATGAGATAGTACGCCGCATAACCGATGAAGATTCCAAGAAACACTTGAAGCCTGAGCTTTTTATACTCAGAATCAATTTGTTCGTCAGGCAATCTGTCAATAGGTGGTGCAGGCTTAAACAGTTTGAGCATCATATTCCTCCCCCTAGATGATTTCTAACAAAGACGGAGATGCACGTAAAAAAACCCATACTTTAATGGCGCTTTCAAAAATGAAAGTGCCAAAAAGTATGAGTCTCCGAATCTCCATCATAGTTAACTTGTCGTAAGTGTATTCTATTATTCTGTGAAAACGTTGTCAATGCCGATAGAGGTTTTCTTATGGATATGTTATCGAAAAAAATACATTTTTTCCAAATATAAGTATATCTTTATATTAGCTCATTTGTATGAGGCATCTTTTTTGCACAAGTAAAAATGAAGGAGGCTTTGTTTGATGTATTTTTTGATGAGAAAAGCAGGAGCTTTGGTAGTACTATCGCTTCTCTTAATTTTTTCTCTATTCCCGCAGTCTTCTCACGCCATGACACCGTGGACTCCCAACACCGTATACAAGGTAGGAGACATGGTTACGTATCAAGGGCAAGATTACAAATGTACATTTGCTCATACATCGCTTGTCGGGTGGGAACCGCCTAACGTACCGACACTGTGGCAACTGCAAGGTCCCTCTGCTCCCGATACCATTCCACCTACGTCCCCCACAAATCTTAGTGAAGTAGGCAAATCGAGTAGTTCAGTTAGCTTGTCTTGGTCAGCTTCTACGGATGACAGAGCTGTTAAGGAGTATCTCGTCTACAACGGAGATACACTCGCTGGTATATCGAGTACAACATCCTATACCGTGACAGGGCTTCTAGCAAATACGACATATTCATTCACGATCCAGGCAAAAGATGCCGCAGGTAATGTATCCCCACCCAGCACCTCGATAACGGTAACCACTTTATCTACATCCCCGAATGAACCGGTGTCCAAACGAGTTTTGATCGGCTACTGGCATAATTTTGACAATGGTTCTACCGTACTCAAGCTAAGAGATGTCTCAGATAAATACGATGTAATCAATGTTGCGTTCGCTGAACCAGTCGGTGGCGATCATGCGACAATGGGATTCGTGCCGTTCAATGCATCCGTAGAGGAATTTAAGTCGGATATTGCCTTGTTACAGTCAAAGGGGAAGAAGGTCCTCATCTCAATTGGCGGAGCGAATGGTACAGTCGAGCTGACGACGGAAGCTGCCAAACAAAGTTTTATTACCTCGATGACCTCGATTATTCAAACGTACGGGTTTGATGGTATGGATATTGATCTGGAAGGAAGCTCCTTGTCGTTAAATGCGGGGGACACTGATTTTAGAAATCCGACAACGCCCAAAATTATAAACTTGATCGCAGCGACTCAGACGATCACGAATACATTTGGTCCATCTTTCATTTTGACAATGGCGCCAGAAACGGCTTATGTCCAGGGAGGTTACGCTGCCTATGGTGGGCCGTGGGGCGCTTATCTACCTGTGATTCATGCCCTTCGCGACCGGATGAATTATATCCACGTTCAGCACTATAATTCTGGAGCGCTGGAAGCATTGGATGGCCGTACGTATCAACAAGGAACGGCTGATTTCCAAGTAGCGATGGCAGAAATGCTATTGAAAGGATTCCCTATCGGGAGGAATCCAAACAACATGTTTCCAGCCTTGAGGGAAAACCAAGTCGCGATCGGGCTGCCTTCTGCTCCAAGTGCTGCCGGGGGAGGCTATACGTCTCCTGCCGATATCCAGAAAGCCCTTCACTATTTGGTAAAGGGTACGTCTTTTGGGGGAACCTACAAACTCCAAAATCCAGCTGGTTATCCGCAGTTCCAAGGAGTTATGACCTGGTCTATCAACTGGGATGCTAGAAATAACTATTCGTTTGCCAATCATGTTCGTAATTCGCTTGATTCGTTGAGCCAGTAATGACGGAATATTCATGTAACAGGAGAGACACCAGAAATTAGCTGACAGACCAAACCCTCCCTAGGTTCTTACCGGGGAGGGTTTTACTCTTGGTTCCCCCCAAGTAGAGGACACAAGGGTGGCGGCTAGGACCAATTTCGCACTGCATTCTTGGTGGTGTAAGTGAAGCCATAAACTCATTAAAAACGAAGTTGTTCAGTTTGGGAAAATATACACGTTTGTAATATATCAAAAAATCAGTATAATGATACTTATTTGTCTTTGTGGAGCGGACTGTGATTAGAACCATCCATCGAAGATAGAATCATACAGAAAGAGAGAATCTATTGCAGGAAGTTTATCTAAGTGGGGGGCATCTATGAAAAGTATACTGACGAAGCTAAATCAAGTAAGTTTGGTAAAGCAAATCATTGTGGGTTTGATTATTGGTATTATCCTGGCTGTAACGATCCCCGAAGTAGCAAAACCCGTAGTAATTTTAGGTTCTTTATTTGTGGGCGCTTTAAAAGCGATTGCACCTTTGTTGGTACTCTTTTTGGTTATGTCAGCCATTGCTCAACATAAAAATGGGCACCAAACGAATATGAAATTCATAATTGTCCTATACCTTTTAGGAACCTTCTTAGCTGGATCAATCGCCGTTATTGCAAGCTTTATATTCCCTGTAGACTTAACACTTGTAGAGGGAGCTAAGGATGTGACGCCTCCTAGCGGTGTTGTAGAGGTTCTCAAGACATTGTTGCTAAATGTGGTTGATAACCCGATTAATGCGATTGTTAAAGCGAACTATATCGGTATTTTAGCTTGGGCAGTACTTATTGGTTTGGCTTTACGAAATGCCGCTGATACGACAAAAACGATGATTACTAATCTTTCGGATGCGGTATCGAAATTGGTTGGTTGGGTAATTAAGCTTGCCCCATTAGGAATCATGGGACTAGTATTTGACTCTATTACAACAAGTGGACTTGATGCGTTAGTAGGCTATGCGAAATTACTTGCTGTTCTGATTGGTTGCATGCTCTTTGTGGCACTGATTGTCAATCCAATCCTTGTGTATGTAGCTATACGACAAAACCCTTACCCGCTTGTTTTCAAGTGTATAAAGGAAAGCGGCATTACAGCATTCTTTACACGAAGCTCAGCTTCAAATATTCCTGTAAATATGAAATTATGCGAAAATCTAGGTTTGAATAAAGATAGTTATTCGGTCTCGATACCATTAGGGGCTACTATTAATATGGCTGGTGCAGCTGTCACGATTTCTGTTTTGACCCTTGCAGCGGTTCATACACTTGGTATTCAAGTGGATATTCCTACCGCTATCATCCTTAGCATAGTATCGGCTATATGTGCTTGCGGTGCATCAGGGGTAGCTGGTGGATCTTTATTACTGATTCCTCTAGCATGTAGCCTATTCGGTATTTCAAATGAAGTTGCGATGCAGGTAGTCGGAGTCGGCTTTATTATTGGAGTGTTACAAGACTCTTTTGAAACGTCACTTAACTCCTCTTCAGACGTTCTTTTCACAGCAGCAGCTGAATTTAACGAGTGGCGAAAAGAAGGGAAGAAAATAAATATCTCCAAAGCAGCATAGGCGAATGATCTGCACCCCAATTGTGAGACTGGATTAACAATTGGGGTGCAGTTTTATTTTGGTAGATCGAGAAGCTCACAGAATCGCAATCAATATCTCTTTATCCATCTTTTCAAACAACTGTTTAACAGCCACGTTGACAGCCATTCGCCCGGGTTTCCCGGTATTTTCCTCTGAAAACAAACTGAAAAAACCTCCAGAGCTATCAATGTGTAGCAGCAGGAGGTTTCTCGCTTACAAGTTATGCAATCCAATCGATGGTAGATCCAGACACTTGTTGGTTTTCCATTCGCTGTTGCAGATAAGGGTTTTTCTTTTGCTCATCTGCTTGCTTGTCGTTAGAAGAATGCTCTGCCTGATTAGCATCTTGAGATTTCTCAAGCCTTTTGTCGATCTCGTCAGCCATCTTCAGCAGTTTGCCGTCCAAGCCTTCTGCCTTCCGCTTCAGTTCTTCTGACTTCGTAAAATCTCCGTCCTTTGACGCGGGTTCCCACGCCTTCGCCTCTAATTCCAAGGTAATCTGAGCGCGTTTTACACTGTGCATATTCTTGAGATAGTCGGTTGCCGTTAAAACAGCATGGAGGGTAGAGGAGGATTGTAGGGATTCGTCTTGTTTGGGGGCGATGTCGGAAGCTTTCTGTTCCTTGCTCTTCTCTTCATCCGTGCCTCTCGCCTTGCGTTGTTCTTCCAACTGAATTAGTTTCATCTGCGTATCGATTTCCTCGATCTGTTTGTCCATCTCATCCAGTCGTTCTTTCATGACTTTTGGGTCTGTCAGTTTTTCAACCGCATCCGCATAGTAGTTGTTCCGTCTCTCCAGCATCGCTTGCTTTTGCTCCATGAGGCTTTGCAGCATCTTATTCTTATTGGGAGAGTTGTTCCCATTGCTTAGCTGTAGGCCTTGCTGGCTAATCGTAATATGATCCTGCTTTTTGTTACTGTCGTGCTCCAGTGCTTTCGTCTGTGGGTGAATTCCCGGGCTTCTATACTGGACAGACGAGCTGATGGCGTATCTAGGTGTAACAGACAACATGAATGATGGTACCTCCTTTCATGAATCGAGTCGTTGGCCAAAACGGCAGCCAATCCAGAATGCGGATTACTGGTTTTTGGTTATTATTTGTATCGGAAAGAAGTTTTCCAAATTTTACTTATTTGATGTCCTGAAGTTTCAAATTGATACTAACGGGGAAAATATACTTTGCAGAAATGTCCATGTGGAAAAGATGGGCATAGGTATGTATCTGGCCTGATAGGAACGCGCCTTCTGACGACCGGTGAGGCGTTGTTTGCGTTGCAACTCGTTATTCTACTTCACTAGAGAGGAGTCATCATAGATGATAAAGAAAATGATTACTGGTTATAAAGCATCGCTATCTAAGCAGATCCTGTTTTTGCTCGTCTTGCTTATTGTTGTTCCCTCTGTCGTTCTGAGTCTGACCTTGACACAACTGGCGCGCAACCAGTTAGAGCACGAATTGTTGTCCCAAGTCGAATCGGTTACCACGATGATTACACAGGTGCTCAATAATTCGTACGAGGATTATTCTGCTACGATCGATAGCTTTGCGGATGTTCAAGTTCCGCCGGGGCAAAGTGCGGATACGTATATCTATGATCGCATTCGCAACATAGAGAAAGACATCGATAATGTTTTGGCTGCGTTCATGTACTACGACAATCGATATTATAATTCGGCGAAAAAGGAAATTGATCCGACTACCCGTGAATGGTACAAGGAAGCGATGCAGCATAAAGGGCAGGTCGTTGTGACGCCACCTTATATCGACGCGATAAGCGGAGGTTACGTGATTACGTTTGCCAAGACGCTCTCCGATGGTAAAGGGGTAGCGGGAATCGACGTTTCTATCGATCACTTAAACGAGCTGGTAAAGACGTACAAGATCGGAGAAAAGGGATATGTCAGCTTGTTCGATCAGAACAATGTGACAATGTCGCATCCACGATTCCCGCAGGGCAAGCCGCTTGAAGACAATCGCTTCCAAGTGATGCGTGATGGAGCGGAGGGTTCTTTCGAAGTGGATGATGACGAGCTTCGTGAACATTATCATTTCAACAAGCAAAATTCGCTCGGATTGAACGTCGTTTCCGTGATAGATTGGAATGAAATCAATCAAAAAACGGGGCCACTGTTGCGGACCTCATTTTTGTTCATCGTACTGTTGCTTGCCCTCATTGCCCTGTTCGTTTGGATATTCATGAAACGCACGGTGCGACCCATTCTGCAATTAAAGCAACTGACCGACTTAATCGCGCAGGGGGATTTGACGGTCCGGTCTATCGAGAGTCGAAGAACGGATGAGATTGGGCAGCTGCAATCCAACTTCAATACGATGTCGCAATCGTTGTCCGATGTCCTGCGTCAAATTACCGATCATTCCGAGCAAATCTCTGCTTCCTCCCACCATCTGTCTGCGAATTCGGAGGAGAACGTGCAAACGATTGAACAAGTCGCTACCTCCATGCAAGAAATAGCGTCCATGTCTTCCGATATGAATCAGAGTATAGATACCGTGAAGCAATCGGCAACGCAAGCGCAACAGGAGCTGGATGATGCCATCCGCATCCTGCGTGAGAGCACGGAAATGTCGCAGCTCATTACAGGTCTGGCTAATACCGGAGAGGAGTCCCTTGGAGCGGCAAGACAACAGGTGAATATGATCGTGGAACATTCTGCCCGTTCTAAGCAGGAGATGGAGGAGTTAAAACAGGTTGCTGAAGAAATTAGTGGGGTGACGAATTTCATCCAGGATATCGCCTCTCAGACGAATTTGCTTGCGTTGAATGCTGCTATTGAAGCGGCGCGCGCCGGGCAAGAAGGTCGCGGGTTCGCTGTCGTCGCTGATGAGGTACGCAAGCTGGCTGATCAGACAGGCTCTGCTGCTGAAAGGATCGACAGTTTGATCGGCGAGGTTCAGAATCGCGTCCTTCACATGGTTAGACGAACGGAGGAAGGCGTGGATTCTGCTACAGCGGGAAGTGATTTGACACAATCGGTTGAGCAGCGTTTTACGGAGATGTATGAGGCCATTAACCGCATTGACGCGCACCTTGCGCAAGTAGCCCGCGTCAGCGAACGGTTAATGCAATCTAATACGGCGATGCTTGTAGCCTTTGGTGAATCGAGCGCCATGAGCCAAGCCACTGCACAAGAGGTCGACCAAGTCGCAGCAGCTAGTGAAGAACAGAATGCTTCGATGGAGGAAGTGGCAGCATCGGCAGTGCATCTTGCCAACATTGCGGAAGAGTTGCAGTTATTGGTGCAGCGTTTTAAATTGGAGCGTACACAGTAGTTGTAGTGATAGATTGAAAGACCAACAGATGTTGGTCTTTTTTTTGTCCAAGCTGGCCCGGACACTTACCTAAGTAACGTAAGCGTAACCTCTATTGAATTATCAACAAATGAGCGATTTGGACGAGACTTCAAGATTACGGTCAGTCCAATTAGCGATACGATAAGTGCTTGGGCGGTAGCTTTCGCGTCTATACTCGAATCGAGTTCACCTGATTGGATACCTCGCTCAATCGTTTCTTGAAAAATGACAGAGAGGTACATTTGGTGTTCCCTTGTCAAAATCTCAAATTTTTCATCATGAGGGGCTAGCTCGACCATGGTATTAATGCAAAAGCATCCTCGGCTGAGACCTTCCGTATATTCTTCGTCGGCCACCTCTTTAAAAAAATGGCGAAATGCCTCTTTTACGGATGGCTGGTTTTGAAGCTTCGTTCGTATCTCGGAAGCACGAGACATCGTGTATCTGCGTAGTGCGGCTTCGAACAATTCTTTTTTGTCTCCAAAGGTTGAGTAAATACTGGGGCGCTGGATGCCCATTCGGGAAGTTAAATCACTTAAGGAGGTAGCTTCATACCCCTTCTCCCAAAAAAGCTGCATAGCTGCATCGAGTACTTTTTCTTCGTCAAATTCGCGTGTTCTTGCCATAAAGAGTTCCTTTCATTACTGATGTACTCAAATCTATGTAACGGTCAATAAACCTTTTTGTACTGAACGGTATTTTATATTTTATTGATTTTTATCTGCTTTGTCAATTCCAGCTTGGTTTATTCGAGTTTGAAAAGAATGGTGTTGACAGAAAAAGAAATGTTGGGATATATTTACTGGGCACAATAACGTACTGATCGGTATGTTATTGTGGATTAAACCAAAAATGAAAGGAGGTAAGGTGAAGTCAGATGGACGAAGTTATTGAAAAAGTAACGGCCAATTCGCCCATGCCTCGCTATGTAACACTATTGTTTGCAGTTGCTTGCGGGATGTCAGTTGCGAATATTTACTTCGCGCAGCCTCTACTTGATCATTTGTCGAGTGAGTTCAGAATTGACTATTCCATCATTGGGATTCTGATCACCCTTACTCAAATCTTTTATGCGGTAGGACTTTTGTTGCTAGTCCCGCTTGGCGATTTATGGAACCAGCGCCGCTTGATTATCGGTCAGATGCTTTTATCTGTGGTAGCGCTGGTTATCGTAGGGACTGCTTCCACCAGCACGGTACTATTCGCAGGTATAGCAGCGGTCGGATTGCTTGCCGTTGTGACGCAGACGATTGTTGCATTCGCGGCGACCATGGCTGCTCCTGCTGAGCGAGGACGAGTGGTTGGAGTAGTTACAAGTGGAATCGTCATTGGCATTCTTCTAGCGCGAACCATTGCGGGAGTTTTAACAGATCTAGCGGGGTGGCGTTCCGTATATCTGGTCTCTGCTGCATTTCTATTGTTACTGGTTTGCGTGTTATTTCGGGTATTGCCAAATAGGGAACGGCAGGTAAAATCGCTATCCTATCTCCAGTTGCTTGGATCGGTACTGATGTTGTTCGCCCAAGAACGGCTCTTACGTATTCGCTCTGTTCTGGCGATGCTGATTTTTGCTGCGTTTAGCATTTTGTGGACGCCATTGGTACTGCCTCTGAGTGCGCCGCCATTATCTTTGTCGCATACGGCAATCGGGGCGTTTGGTCTCGTGGGAGTTGCCGGAGCGCTAGCGGCAGCAAGGGCAGGGAAGCTTGCAGATCGAGGCTACGGACAGAGAACGACGGGCTTTGCTTTGAGCCTATTGCTACTATCGTGGCTGTTAATCAGCTATATAGAACAGTCGTTATTTGCCTTGGCGATCGGTATCGTTTTACTTGATTTGGCGGTACAGGCGGTGCATGTTACAAATCAAAGCATGATCTTCACCTTGGGCGCAGAGGCGCGGAGTCGGCTCACGGCGGGGTATATGGTTTTCTATTCGATCGGCTCTTCTGCTGGCTCCATTGCCTCGACCTATACATATGCGCATTTTGGTTGGGAGGGAGTATGCACGCTCGGAGCCTCTGTTAGTGCGTTGGCTCTGATGTATTGGGCAGTGACCAGACGCGTTTCGGCTATCCCAGGGAAATAGAGCTACTGAAATATTTCAAAATGAAGATATATCAAATGGAACTATTCTGCTTCCAGAGCTGTTGATTATACAAGTTTTGCAAAAGGAGAGATGGTCTGTGGAGATTGGTATTACTTCGTTTGTGGAAACGACACCGGATGTTCAGACGGGTGAAGTGATGAGCCATGCACAGCGATTGCGTGAAGTTGTCGAGGAAATCGTCCTCGCTGATCGGGTTGGGCTTGATGTATTTGGCATAGGTGAACATCATCGCAAGGATTATGCTGCTTCTTCTCCAGCCATGGTGCTGTCTGCGGCTGCGCCACTGACAAAAAAGATTCGGCTGACCAGTGCAGTGACAGTACTTTCTTCGGCTGATCCAGTGCGTGTTTTTCAAGATTTTGCTACGCTCGATGGCATTTCAAATGGACGGGCAGAGATTATAGCTGGACGCGGTTCCTTTATCGAATCTTTTCCCCTGTTCGGCTATGACTTGAATGACTATGATGAGCTGTTTGAAGAACATTTGGAACTGCTCCTGAAAATACAGGCGTCCGAAAAGGTAACCTGGAGGGGCGGTCATCGGCCAGCTATTCAGAATTTGGGTGTGTATCCACGGCCCGTTCAGAATCCTTTACCCATATGGATTGGCAGCGGAGGCAATCAGGAATCTGTTGTTCGTGCGGGTCTGCTGGGATTGCCACTGATGCTGGCGATCATTGGTGGAAGTCCGCGACAGTTTGCACCACTTGTGCAGCTTTATAAAAAGGTGGCTATGCACGCTGGCCATGACGTATCGCGATTAACGGTTGGGTCCCATTCACTCGGATTTGTTGCAGAAGAAACGGAACTGGCGGCAGATACATTCTTTCCTTCTACCCAAGCAGGAATGAATAAAATCGGAAGGGAGCGGGGCTGGGCCCATTATAACCGTGCTAGCTTCGATGCCGCACGCAGCTTGGAGGGGGCATTGTATGTGGGTGATCCGGAGACGGTTGCTCAAAAGATCATCCACCTTCGCAAACAGGTAGGCATGACGCGCTTTATGATGTATGTACCGATATCTACGATGCCGCATGAACAGGTAATGAGAGCCATTGAGCTGCTAGGGACGGAGGTAGCGCCTCGGGTGCGAGAGGAAATAACCAAGTGGGAAGCAGAGACAGAGCAAGAATCAACATTTGCTTAATGGAGGGATTCACGTGGATTTTCATCGTCGAGTACTGCCGGAATTAAGGCAAACAATAGCACAATTCCCTGGTTTTCAACTGGAAGAAAATTTGGAGTCGAGCAGGGCCATGCTGAAAAATCCTCCTATTGTGAAGTCGGAGTATGTACGTACTACAAGTCGAATGATTCCAGGCGCAGCAGGAGAGATGCTGGCGAAAATATACGAGCCCGTCCAGCGAACAGGTAGTAAGCTTCCGGCTATGCTGTGGATTCACGGAGGTGGCTATGTGATGGGGCACCCCGATATGGATGACGCTCTATGCGAACGCTTTGTACAAGCAGCTAATTGTGTCGTCGTATCGGTTGATTATCGTCTGGCTCCCGAGCACCCTTATCCTGCTGCCATCCATGACTGTTACGCTGGTTTAACATGGATGACAGAAAAAGCTGAGTTACTCGGCATCGATTTGGATCGGGTTGCGATTGCTGGTGCAAGCGGGGGAGGAGGGCTGACCGCAGCACTTGCTTTAATGGCTCGCGACAAAGGGGGACCAGCCCTTATCTTCCAGATGCCGTTGTATCCAATGATCGATAACCGTAATCGTACAGCGTCGAGCTATGAAATCGAGGCGGAAAATGCAACCTGGAACCGGACGAATAATTTGGCGGCGTGGAGCATGTACCTGGGCGAAGGTGTCGACGACAGTCAGGTATCCGCATATGGGGTGCCGTCGAGAGCAGAAAGCTTGGCGGGGCTACCGCCGACGTATACGTGCGTAGGACAGCTGGATCTGTTCCGAGATGAGACGATCGAATATGTGACGCGCCTTGCACAAGCGGGCGTAGACGTAGAATTTCATCTGTATCCCGGATGCTATCACTGCTTTGAAGTGTTTGTCCCCGAAGCGGAAGTGAGCCAGCGCGCCAGCCAAAGCTATATAGATGCGATGGCAAGAGCGCTTCATCCTAAATAATCGAGGAGGCAAAAAGCACAACAATCGTTCGAGGGAGATCTCGGCGATTGTTGTGCTTTTGTATGCTTTTGTAAACGCAGTGGTACAGGAATTTTTGTTCATCTTCTCATTGAATCGTTCCCTGTTTTTCCTCCATCACATCATTGATTAATATGACGCCATGCGAAAGGGTAGTTCCGCCGCCGAATGCTCCGGCTACTGCTACTGTTTCAGCAATTTCTTTTTGGGAAACTCCGTCGTTGAGAGCTGCTTCCAAATGATAGACAATGCAGTGCTCATTTCCGGAGTAAAGGGAGATAGCCAGTGCCTGCAAGTGCTTATGCTTGGATGACAAATCACCGGACGAAAAGCATTGGCTGGTGAATTCATTGTATGCTCGCAAGGCCTCTGGCATCAGCTGTCCAAAAGCTTGCAGCCCTTCTCGATACTGTTCGGCCAAATAGTGCTCCATGGTTCCATTTCCTCCTATTTTGAAATCGCTGATAGTATTTCTTTGCTGGGAAATTTTCATACTGCTTATCCTTTATGGAGGTAGGATCACATCTGTATTAATTGATTTTTCATGTGTTTTTTCTTCTTCTTGAATGCAAACATATTTAACTATCAAGTATTTTCCTTGTAAATATAATTGTGGATATTATTAAAACATATTAAAATATATGAAGTGATCTACGAATATAGCGTAAAGCGGAGAGGTGAATAATCTTACTAACCAGTAGGAATGCTTGAAAAGAAGTGAAGAGAGATGTAAGGGACAGTTTTTTAATCAATAAAACGAGAATGACTAGAAGCTATCCGAAATACCGCCAACAGCAGAGAGGAAGAGGAAGCTTACGTGGAAAACAAGGAACTGAAGAGAGGCCTGGAAGCGCGTCATATTCAGATGATTGCTTTGGGCGGTACGATTGGTGTTGGGCTTTTTATGGGGTCAGCCAGCACGATCAAATGGACAGGCCCATCCGTCATGCTAGCTTATGCAATTGTAGGAATTTTTATTTTTTTCATCATGCGTGCAATGGGTGAAATGTTGTATATGGAACCGAGTACGGGTTCATTTGCGACCTTTGGGCATAAGTATATCCATCCGTTAGCAGGTTATATCACGGCTTGGAGTAACTGGTTCCAGTGGGTTGTTGTCGGGATGGCAGAGATCATTGCTGTCGGGACGTATATGAAGTACTGGTTCCCAGATTTGCCGGCTTGGATACCTGGTATTATTGCCATGGTGATACTCGGTGTAGCGAACCTGGTTTCTGTGAAGTCATTTGGTGAATTTGAGTTTTGGTTTGCCATGATCAAGATTGTAACGATCGTTTTGATGATTTTTGCAGGGATTGGTTTGATTTTCTTTGGTATTGGAAATGGTGGAAACGCAATCGGCTTATCGAATCTGTGGGAAAATGGCGGGTTCTTTACAGGCGGTTGGACAGGCTTTTTCTTTGCCCTTTCCTTGGTGATTGGGGCGTATCAAGGTGTCGAGCTCATCGGGATTACAGCAGGGGAAGCAAAAGACCCGAAAAAAACATTAAGAAGTGCGATTCAAAATATCATTTGGCGCATTTTGATTTTCTATATTGGTGCGATTTTTGTTATTGTAACCGTTTACCCTTGGGATCAATTGCAGGCAATCGGTAGTCCGTTCGTTGCTACCTTTGCGAAAATTGGTATTACCGCAGCGGCAGGTCTCATTAACTTTGTCGTGATCACTGCTGCCATGTCTGGCTGTAATAGCGGGATTTATAGTGCAGGGCGTATGCTGTATACCTTAGGTGTAAATGGCCAAGCGCCGAAAGTTTTTACCAAACTATCTTCGAATGGTGTACCGCTGTTAGGTACGATTGGTGTTCTGATCGGCCTCGGTATTGGGGTTATCTTAAGCTATATCGCCCCAGAAAATCTCTTCGTGTACGTGTACAGTGCAAGTGTGCTACCTGGTATGGTTCCATGGTTTGTCATTTTGATCAGTCAAATCAGATTCCGAAAAGCAAAGGGTGCTGAAATGGACAACCATCCATTCAAAATGCCTTTTGCCCCAGTAACCAACTATTTGACCATTGCTTTTCTCATCATGGTACTCATCGGTATGTGGATCAATGATGAGACACGCGTCTCCCTGATTGCCGGGATTGTCTTCTTGGCGATTGTGGTCATTAGCTTCTTTGCACTCGGAATAAACAAGGCAGTACCGCTGGACGAGCAATCAAACAAGCAATAACGAAAGGGGGCCAACATTTGTTGGTCCTCTTTTTTGTTCATCAAATCGCCTTTGTACGGCATACCTACTTCGTTTATCATTAGGATGACTGGACTGGTTAACCGTTTGCGGAAGCCAATGTCCGGGCTCGTCAATGGGTAGACTAAAGCGGGATACTCATTCATGATCTGAGAAAAAAGGAGCATAAGAATGAAACAACGCAACTATACACCGATTATCGTTATTCTCACCATAGCGATTAACACGCTTGTCGCCATCTTGTACTTCATGCCGAAAAACAATGATTTCAGCCATCTCGACCTGACGTTTCTGCCGTTTTTTAATGCGGTCATGAACAGTTTTACCTTTATATTTTTGATTGCTGCGCTTGTTTCCATCGTGAAGTTCAAAAACATAAAGATGCACCGGGGATATATTTTTGCAGCCTTCTCTACTACAGCTCTCTTCCTGGTTTCGTATGTGATCTACCACGGAATGGCACCTAGTACTTCCTACGGGGGAGAGGGAATTCTGCGTCCGATTTATTACTTCATCTTGATTACACATATTCTGTTGTCGGTAATCATCGTTCCATTTGCGCTGATTACGACTGCACGTGGACTCAACATGAAGGTGGAAAAGCATAAAAAAATCGCTCGCTGGACGATGCCGATGTGGCTGTATGTCAGTGCGACGGGTGTCATTGTTTACCTCATGATTTCTCCGTACTATTAAGCAAAAAAGAGCATTAGCTGCTGAAGCTAACGCTCTTTTTTTATGGTCGAAGCCTTGTTACGGTTCCACTTACCAATCCCAGTGGCTTTGTTTGATTCCGAGATTTACGGCGAGTACGGAAGCAATCGGTTGCTTGATGGGTGCAAGTGAATTTGCCGTGCAGCTCGATTCTGGCTGATAATTTAATTCCTGCGCTTTTTGAATATCGGCTTCGGCTAGATTGTTCGTTTTGTTGGCTTGCTCATAACAGGGCGGTGAAATATACCTCTTGTTCGTGTGCTCCAATATGACTCGTGTATCGGGTGAGGGTTCTGCCTCAACAGGAATGGAAAGCACGCCTGCAACTACGACTACAGCACCAATGCCAATAAGAAGTCCGCGTTTCATCCTATTCACTCCATCTATTTAGTAAAGGATTGTCCAAATGAGCCGATTCATTGTAACACCTTACTTCCAAGTGGGAAATGGCTCCATGTAGCTATTTACATAAAAAACCACCGCCTCCAATATGGGACGGTGGTTGGTTTATCTAGGAAGTGATCTCTATGCCGTGTTCGTCGACACCCAGAGCTTGTCGTGCCATGATCTTGAACTCTTCCAGCCCTGATTTCAATGCGAAGGTGGCAAGAGTGACGGGATACGCAGCCGTCATTTCGACGATATGCTCATGCATACGTGACCATACACGGCCTCCTGCTTTCTCATACCGTTGGATGAAATCGGCCAAACCAGTATCTCCGAACAACAGGTAAACGACCGTGAAATCAATAGCAGGGTCAGAGACTTCTGCCTCCGTCCAATCCAGGAGCCCTGTTACCTTGCCGTTTTCAGCAACCAGGATATGCCCCGGATGGAGGTCACCATGCACAAGTGCAGAGTGAGCAGGCCAGAATGTTTCATCTGCAAGCCATTTTTGCCATCGATCCCATAGCGCCCCAGAAACGCCAAAGACGCGTTTGATTTCATTCATCTTTTCTCGAAGGCTTACTCGTGCTTCGCTAGGCTGCTTGACGCGGATACCAGCATCTCGAGCGAGATCATGATGAATACCGTGTAATTCCACGACTGCTTCCGCCCACGTTTGGATGCATAGTTCGGGTAGGGATTCGGGATTCAAATACCAGTCATAATTTTTGGTTTCCATATTGATCGTCGCCATCGGTGTGCCACCTAGAATCGGATAAGCGATGAATTCAGAGGTGTGAACCTGCCAATCCGGTACTCCGACACGCAGATGTTTTGCAACGAGATCTAGCACCCTTTTCTCATAACGGGCTGTCTCCACGACATCGTCCCGGCGCGGTTGCCGCAATACCCATGGAACACCATCTATCGTACTTGCAAAAATCGCAAGAAAATCCAAGCCGGATTCATTCACTTTCACGGTAGTGGGGTCTACTAGGATTCCGTTATTTTTCGCGAGTGCAAGCATGTACTCTACATTGTTTTTTGACATAACAAAAACACCTCATTCATGATTAGTTAAAATCAATCAAACAAAAATAAACTCATACCATTCCGTTTTTCAAAATGGCTGAGCCTACATGGGGTATTGTCGATTTTAACGAAGTCTCATGAATGCGATGCCCATTGCAATGTCCATCATCGTAACCTCCTATAATTGAAAACAAAGATAGTGTACCATGGAATCTAACGAATAGCGACGAGGAGATTAGCGACGATGAAATTGATTTCTTGGAATGTAAATGGACTTCGCGCATGTGTGAACAAGGGTTTTTACGAGTACTTCAAGGAAGCGAATGCCGATATATTTTGCTTGCAGGAAACGAAGCTGCAAGAAGGTCAAATCGAGATGGAGATCGGCGAGGCGTATCATCAATATTGGAACTACGCAGAGAAAAAGGGTTATTCAGGAACGGCTGTTTTCACAAAAAGGGAACCATTATCTGTCCGTTACGGCTTGGAAGAAGATCATGAGCCTGAGGGACGAGTCATTACGTTGGAGTTCCAGGATTTCTACTTGGTCACCGTATACACCCCGAATGCGAAGCGTGATTTGTCGAGATTGGATTATCGGCTGGAATGGGAGGAGCGGTTTCGGAACTACTTATTGCAGCTGGATGGGAAGAAGCCCGTGGTGATTTGTGGGGATCTGAATGTCGCCCATCAAGAGATTGATTTGAAAAATGCGAAGTCCAATCGCGGTAATTCCGGGTTTACTCTTGAAGAGCGTGAGAAGATGACGAGCTTGCTGGCAGCTGGGTTTGTGGATACCTATCGATATTTTTATCCGGATCAGACAGATGCCTATACGTGGTGGTCTTTCATGCCGAAAGTGAGAGAGCGGAATATCGGGTGGCGTATTGATTATTTTCTCGCGTCTGAGAGATTGGCTCCGTCGTTGCTTAGGGCGGGAATTGACTCACAGGTGATGGGAAGCGATCATTGTCCGGTCGTGTTGGAGCTGGGGACCATCCTGAAATAGCAAAACTGGCAGCAGAAGTTCCAGTTCGTGAGCTACAGGACGTAACGTAATCAAAATCCATTAAGATTACGCTGTAATTTCACAAAAGAAAACGGGGCCGAATAATGCGGTCCCGTTTTTTTAGTAAGCAAGATTATATATAAACAATGTTGTAAGTAGGCTTCGTAACGCCGTTCGCGTACTGTTTCATGTCCACTAACTCGAGTTTGAGACGTGGCTTCGCACTTCCAAATAGCGGGACACCTTCACCGACCATCACCGGATTCACTTTCAGCACTAATTGATCAATCAGTTGATGCGCCAGTAACGCTCCTGCCAATTCACCGCCCCCACATAGCCATAGCTTGCCGTTTTCTTGCTGTTTGAGATTCCTGATAAATTCGATGGCATCGCCTTTGACTAGCTCGACTTCTGCATTGGATTCAAACTGCATGGCGTTTGAGAAAATATAATGCTTGATTCCCTTATAGCCTGGTTCGCCCGGCTTGGCACCAAATTTGAACCCAAACTCGTAGGTTTTGGCGCCCATAAGCACAGCATCATATTCCTGAATTTCAGATAAAAAGTCCGGTACATGTTCTCCATCAAATAAAAAGAGTGTGCTGTCGATATTTCCGTCCATCATGGCTTGATCGGCAATGAAATTGTCTAACGATACGGCAACATGATAAATTAATGAGGCCATTTGGAAATCCCTCCTTTTTTCTCCACTTCATTTTATGTGAAACGATTTAGGGCTTGCACGCATTTTATTTGAGCACTTATTTGATACAGTCTGATTCATAGGATAAAGAGGAGGATCGACATGAAGCAATTGACGCCGAAAGAACAAGGGCTTCTTGAGGAATTGTATAGATCGGACGAAAGAAAAGTAGAAATTCTCCACTCCTTGGGCAAGATGGGCAGCATGATCACTCTGACCTTTCTATTACCATTTGCCTTGGAGAAAGGAGAAGAAGTACGAAAAGCAACGCTTGCGGCTGTCCATCAAATAACCTCGCGCCTGCGTAGACAAGATTTCATTGGCTTGGATCAATACATACGGAGATTGACCCCTTATTCAAATAGAAACCAGTTGGCAGCGTGGCATGAATTGTTGCCGGAGGATATCCGGAACTTTTCGATAAACGATGAGGCAGACCTTAGCTTCATCGGAATTTGCAGCTTTCATCGAAATGGATATGTAAGGGAAGCAGCAATTGAAGTGTTGTTAAAACAGGTTACGGGTGCGGAGCTTCCATTTTTATTAATCCGCTTGAATGATTGGCAGCCCAAAATTCGTTATCTGGCGTTTAAGGCGTGCAAGGTGAGATTCCGTCCCAATTATGTGAAACACTTTCTCGAATCGATTTTTTTGTTGAAGCATTTGTCCGCCTACTATAACCGTGAAAAGTTTTCCGATTTCCTAGAGGAGATCGACGCAATGTTTCGTCATCCAGATAATCGGGACGTGTTACGCAGTGGTTTTCGCTCAAGGGACCCGATTGTTCGGCGATTTTGCTTTGATTTGGCACTCAACCTACGTGATATCGATCCAGATGAAGTCATTGCAGCGGCTTTGATTCAGAAGGATGCCATGATCAGGCTCCAGACGGTTAGGTATCTGTGCAAGCAGGACGACAATGAGCGTCTGCGAAAATGGCTCGATCGAATTCGCCGTGACGTTTTTCCTTCGATTCGCCAACTAGCCCTACAAGCTTATGTGGATCGCTTACCTGAAGAAGCGACGGATGCGTTGCTTGCTGCTCTGCTTGATGGACATAAATCCATCCGCGAAATGGCCCGATTTTATTTGAGGGACAAGAAGATCGATCTCGTTGCCTTCTATCGGGGGAAATTGATAGATGCCGAGGAGCAGGTGATATCAATAGCGATTGTGGGAGTAGGAGAAACGGGTGTGAAAGTACATGATCAATCGATTCTCCCGTTTTTGCGCCATGAAAATGAACGAATACAAAGAGCAGCCGTGAAGGCACTCGCTATGCTGAATCCGGATGATCACATTGAAGTTTTTATCCGCGCGCTACAAACCAATAAACGAAGCGCATCCCGTGAAGCAAGACAAATACTAGCGGATCGAGTAGAGCTTCGTCATACGGACATGCTCTGGGAGATGCTTGAAAAAGATGTGGGCCTTCATGTGAAGAAAAACATTCTCTTCTTATTTTCGAAGATGAACAAGGCGGACAGTATTTCATTATTATTACGGGCATGTGCTGTGCAGGAAAAAGAAATACGCGATGATGCAATCCTGCATGTCGAGTATTGGCTGTATGGATATAATAGAAGGTTCTACCTGCGATTAAAGGATGAACAGTGTGAAAAGATTAGCCATACTCTTGAAGTAGTTCGAAAGTTTCTGCCGGAAGATATAGCTGAATCCGTCGAGTCACTCTTGGCAAAATGATAAGGAAGGGCACCATTATAGGTGTCCCTCTACTTCGTATTTTCAGTTCGTTCCCAACAGTTCTTTTAACGTGTTATTAATAAAAGCGGTATCGACTGGGTTAAGTCCAAACCCAGCCAAGTGACCCCAGATTGATTCAATCGGCTTAAAGGTAGCGTTAGGGATGTGCTTCGTCTCATATTCACTGTCTTCTGGCGTGAAATACAAATCAGTCCGTACGGGCATCACAACCGTTCGTGCCTGGATGCTTCGTAAGGCTGTCTCAAAGTCTCCCTTGTACCTATCATTTTGGCTAATGTCGGCATGCTGCCACGTCCACATCATCGCCAGCAAGTCATTTGCATCCGAAGGAACAAAGCTCTCCTCCCAAAATCCCGAGATAAATTCGGAAAGTGTCTCATAGCCCAAAGCTTTATAGCATTCCTCTCGGTAAAATGGCTGTGAAAACCCCCAACTCGCATAAACGCGGCCCAAGGTACGTAAGCCCACCTCGGGAGGCGCTGTATACTGCCCGTTATTCCAAGTTACATCGGCTTGCAATGCTGCTCGGATGCCTTCGATCAAGACGATGTTATGCGGCCATGTTTTTGCGGTTCCGGCAAAAGGAGCCAATCTTTCGACCATATCTGGGTAGAGCGCCGCCCAATGAAAAGCCTGGATGGCCCCCATCGACCAGCCAGTTGCCAGCGCAATTTTTTTGATGCCAAACCTCTCCGTAATGAGTCGATGCTGAACTGCGACATTATCGTAGATCGTAACGTGTGGAAAATGGGACTGATCATACGGGCTTGCCGTGTTGCTCGGGGAGGACGATAGCCCGTTGCCGAGCATGTTGGGAATGATGATAAAATATTGATTCGGGTTCAAAGCCTTATCTTCCCCGATAAGCCATTCGTTTTGGTAATGCTGGTCTCCAAACGATGTAGGAAATATAATGACGTTATCCTTGGTTGCGTTGAGCGTGCCGTACGTTTTGTAAGCAATAAATGCATGCGGTAGTGTCACTCCTGACTGCAAGCGAACCTCTCCCAAGTGAAAAATGTCGTAATCCATTTCGCATTGCTCCTTTTCTAAGCATGATTGTTTTCAACTATAAACGTTCCCGTACAGGGGAAAGTCAAGGGGACGATAGAGTGAGGTTTTTCCATGTTTAAGATCAGTGAATTTTCCCGATTGAGCAGAGTGTCCCTAAAAACGCTTCGTTTTTATGACCAAATTGGCATTTTAAAGCCAGCGGATATCGACAAAGAGACTGGCTATCGGTTTTATGCAGCAGAGCAATTGGTTACGCTCAATCGAATCCTCATGTACAAGGACTTGGGATTTACGTTGCAACAAATTCAGCAATTGCTGCATGAAGAAATGTCCATAGACCAACTACAAGGCATATTCAGGCAGAAAGAAAGGGAGATGGAACGGCTACTTGAGGAGGAGCAAGCACGATTGAATCGAATCAAGGAGCGTCTGTTGTCGATCGAGCAAAAGGGTTACATAGAACAAGAGGTTGTCTTTAAACAAGTCGAAGCCCAAAAAGTTGTTTCATTCCGTTCAGAAGGGACGGTGGAAGAGATTCCGATGCTTTTTGATCAGCTGGCTCATTATGCAGGCAAGCAGCAGAGAGGGATGCTTTCCTCCATCGTTTTGTGGAAAGAGTCGGAGAGAGACGAGACGGCATTCGAATTAGAGATCGGCTATGTACTCAAACAGGACATTGCCTTGCCATCCGACAAGCTGGAAGTACGTATGCTGCCAGAGGAGCCGATGATGGCCACCCTGGTCCAACGCGTAGAGCCATTCGTTCCTTCTACGGCCTGTATTGACTTGGCAAAATGGATAGAGCGCAATCAATACCGGATCAAAAAAGATCAGCCAGGCAGAGAAAACTATCTGCAATCCCCACATGGGGGCGATACGTATATAGAAGTACAAATTCCCATAGAATCCCCATGAAGAAGGCCAGTACCTGTATAGACGATGAGGTACTGGCCTTTTGCTATGTTCATTTGACGATGGTGGAAGGCAGGTAGTACAGTAGGATTGATTGAAAATACAGAAAACTCAAAGGGAGAAAGAAGGGAATCCTGCTATGAATAGAAAAGCACGTCGGTTCATTGATCTGAGTGTGCCTCTTGATCGTCTGGCAAAAGAACCGTTCCCACCTGAGATTCAATACAATAGTCATGAAGAAGGGGCTGTCCAAGCCGCCCAGTATTTCGGATTGCAACCAACGGATTTTCCCGAACAGAAGGCTTGGGCGAGTGAAACAGTGACACTCACGACACATACAGGGACACATGTCGATGCTCCTTGGCATTACTGGCCTACTTCAGAGGGAGAGCCAGCGAAAACGATTGATCAGTTGCCGTTGGAGTGGTTCTACGGAGATGGTGTCCTGCTTGATTTTAGTGAAAAGCCGTCTGGCTATGAAATTACGGTGAAGGATGTGAAACAGAAGCTCGCCCTAATTGAATACGAACTGAAACCGTTCGATATTGTCCTGATCAGGACCGACGCGGATAAACGATACTATGAAGCGCACTATTTTCAATCACATGCGGGAGTATCCGCCGAAGCGACACATTGGTTGATCGATCAAGGAATCAAGGTCATGGGAACCGATGGGTGGGGATGGGATATCCCGTTTTCCGTTCAAGCCGCTGATTATAAACAAAATCCGCGCGATGGCGTTTTATGGGCAGCTCACTATGTGGGAAAAGAGAAGGAGTATTGCCAAATTGAAAAGCTGGCGAATTTGGAGCAATTGCCGAGGCCCTACGGGTTTACCGTTTCTGTGTTCCCTGTAAAAGTAAAGGGAGCAAGTGCGGGATGGGCGCGTCCTGTTGCTATTTTTGAAGAAGAGGAGTAGTTGCATGGGCATGAACAAGCGAGCGAAAGTTCTGTTCCTCCTATTCTTCTTGGGTTTTTGTTTCATCATGATCGCATATGTTTCTCTGATCTGGCATCCTGCATTACCATTCGACTCCAAGTCCAAAAGAGAAGTGACGGAGCTGTTGGGCGAAAACACGGGAACTATCGTCAAATTGACAACGGAGAAAAACGTCGATTGGTATGGGTATGGGCCGCAAGCGAATGAGGCTTCAGCGGCAGAAGCGATGAAACGAGCGGTGACAGAAAAAGGCTGGACCTTTATCCAACAAGATGGGGCCGGATACTTTTTTGAACGGGGGAAAGAGAAGCTAATCATTACCTCACAAATGTGGACGGGCAACTATGTACTCTTTCGAATCCCCGCAGGTGTTCTATAGAGAGACCAGGAGGCTGGCAAATGAGCCGGATTGATAAAAGAAATCGTTTAGACGAAAATCCCTTTCACTATCGAGTAGCAAAAGATCAGACGGTATTCATCGACTATCAAGGGAAGCTGGTAAAAACGTTAAAGGGGAAGGAAGCGGAAAGATTTCTGGATAAAATAAAGGCAGCGGAAGATGACAAAACGGTACAATTACACCTCGCGAAAATCACAGGGAATTTCAAGCGAGGAAATGAACGAAATGGAAAGACTCTTTAAATCTACGCTCGCAGCGCTTTCCACAACAAATATTTCTCCCGAAAACAAACAGCGCAAGGTCGATACCCCGCAGCAATAGCAGTAGCTTCATCCGCAAAAAATACGCGATGACGGACATAACCGCCTCGCGTAATAGCTCTGATGGCAGAGGGGCAATCCAGTCGGCCGTATATTTTGCGTGGTCGATAGCCCCCCAATGTACCCGGAGTATCACTTTGATAAAAGGAACGATCAGCTCCGAGCAGGGTGTATGTTTTGGCAGAGTCAGCATCTTGAGGTGCTGGCTTTTTCGGTGTAGGCATATGGCTCCCCCTCTATTGGTCATATGACGTTTTCACTCCAAAAGGAGGAAGCCACGGTCAGCCTACAAGTAGTGTTCTTACCTTACGAGTATTTCGGAATCGCGAAGTAGGCAGTCAAACGGTGGTTGATCTGTTCTTCGGTTAGCTCTGGGAACAGTCTCGCTTCCTTCACCATATCGTACAGACGCTCCATCGGCTCACGACCATCGGCTTTCTTTGCCTTCGCGTCGTTTTTGAGCAGCTCCCAAATCCCAACTACATACTCGCGTCTGGTGACATCTTGTTTGCGGAAAAAGAAATCGAGGCGCTCCACATGATCCATGAATTCGTTGCCGAAGCGCTTGTCCACTTCCCCGCGCAGGAGGGCGATTTCTGCTTCGTACATCGGACGCTCGTTGCCTTTTTCCTTGCTGATCCAAGGTGTCTCCAGTACAAGCGGCAGGTGGCGGATTTTCTCGTGGTTCACGATGTAATTCATCGCATCAAAGCCAATGAGTCCCGCACCAATTGGCGCATGGCGGTCTTTGCCTGCCCCGCGGAAGTTTTTGCTGTCATTCAAGTGAACGACGGCGAGACGATCCAAGCCGATTGTCCGGTCAAACTGTTCCAAGACGCCATCGAAGTCGTTGACGATATCATAGCCAGCGTCGTGAATGTGGCAAGTATCCATGCAGACGGTCAGTCTGTTATTGTCTTCTACTTTCTCGATGATGGCCGCGATTTCCTCAAAGCTGCGACCGATTTCCGTCCCTTTGCCCGCCATAGTCTCCAACGCGATTTTTACATCAGTGTCTTTAATGCCTGTCAAAACCTCATTCAAGCCTTCCGCGATTCGGGCGATGCCGTACTCCGCATCTTTGTCAGTGTAAGCACCAGGGTGCAGCACGATATTTTTGACACCAATGTAGTCGGTCCGGCGAATCTCTTCTTGCAGAAAGCGGACAGCGAGCTCATAGGTATCGTCCTTGTAAGAGCCCAAGTTAATAATGTACGGGGCATGTACCACAATTTCATCCACGCCCTGCTTCGCCATTACCTCTTTGCCTTCCGTAATGTACTGGTCCTCGATCGGCTTGCGGCGGGTGTTTTGCGGCGCACCCGTGTAGATCATAAAGGTACTCGAGCCGTAGGTGGCTGCTTCTTGGGCGGCATTCAGCAGTCCTTTACCGGAGAATGATACGTGCGAACCTATTTTTAGCATAGGATAGAACCTCCTTAGTTTAATAAAGAAAACGCCATAAATAAAAAGTAGCGTACGACTCCCAATTCGTCCAAGTCTTGGACAGCTCTCGTATTTCTGCTTTTGTCGGCTTTTTTTCTTTGTCTAGTAAAAATTTGATCGCATTGTGCAGGCCGACATCATCAATAGGAAAAGCAGAGGGCATTCGCAGACAGCGCATGAGCACATAATTGGCCGTCCACGGTCCAATCCCGCGGATACTGGTCAATCGTTTCTCCGCGGTTTGATAATCTCCTCCGTCCCATAATAGCTCTTTCGATAGTTTCCCTTCAACGATGAGTTGTGCGACGTCAATCAAATACTCGCATTTCTTGGTCGTCATGCGCAATCCATCCAGATCAGTGACGGATAATCCGGCGATTTTTTCTGCAGTGGGAAAAAGCCAATACGTCTCTCCTTCGAATTCTACCCGTCTTCCGAATGTCTCTACCAACCGTCGTTTAAGCGTGTACGCGTAGGTTAGGTTAATTTGTTGTCCAATGATTCCCCAACTGAGTGCTTCAAATAGGTCGGGAATACCCATGGTCCGCAGCCCGTAAAACTTTTCAACGGCCTGCTTTAGAAGAGCATCCCCTGCGGCAAGCTCATAAAACGGAACGAGATCCCTGTCCAGATCGAACCAGTCTCGCACATAGCGTGCTACTTCTGTTCGTACTTTTTCATTGGGAAGTGAAGGGCTGAGAAAACGCACAGTCAATCCTTGATTATTCTCTGCGTGAATTTCGACCACTTGTGAATCTTGTTCCATCGGGATGGCTTTGTAGAGGCGCCCGTTTCGAATGTGAAACATGCATTCGTTGGATGCTCTGGACAAGTAGTGAAGATTTTGCGGAAAACTAAATTCCGTAGGTACGGACAAAATGATTTCATCTCTATTATCGACCCAAGCCGAGTGGGATAGACCGCTTGTCATATGAAAACCTCCTGTCTGACTTCCTCCTAGTTTTATACCAAGATAAGCGGAGCTGTCATTTCGTTATCTTGCTATTTTAATCTTTCTAGCAGTACGGATCATGTAGTGTGGGGGTATACTGTCGGTAAGAGCAAGCGATTCGATGGCAGCTATGGCAAAGGAGATGACATGTGTTGGAGGAACGGGTAACCGATGAGCGATGGCAGGCTATTATTCATAACGATGTGTCTTACGATGATCAATTTTTTTATGCGGTAAAAACGACGAAGATCTTTTGTAGACCGTCATGCAAGTCGAAGCCACCGAAGAGGGAGAATGTGCGGGTTTTCCAAAATGCAAGCCAAGCCCTGCGGGAAGAATTTCGGCCATGTAAACGTTGCAAGCCCACGGGAGAGAGGTTGCCTGATCGTGAGTGGGTGGCACAAATTACACAGTATATTGATTCTCATTATAACGAAAAGCTGACGTTGGAGCATTTGGCTGATATGTGCCATGGCAGTCCGTTTCATTTGCAGCGAACGTTTAAACGACTCATGGATATGACGCCCGTGGAGTACATCCAGAAAAAGCGGATAGAAAGGGCGCGAGAGCTGCTGGCTCATTCGAACAACCAGATCGCGGATGTGGCGCAATTGGTAGGAATGCCGAATACGCCGTATTTTATCACATTGTTTAAAAAAATGACGGGTAAGACCCCGAGTGAATATCGCCAACTGTACGTCAAACAACAAACGACATGAGCTGCTTGTGAAATGTGATATCTTTAGAAGTAAGAAGCATCAGCATCTGAGAATAACGACCACTTCCATGATAGTTTTTACAAACGGGACGGAGGGGTTAAAGGATGAGTAAGGGAGCATTTTCACTAGACAGGCTCGGACGCATGCATGACAGGCTGAGTGGCTATGTCGAGCGCGGAGAACTGCCAGGACTGGTCTCACTGGTTTATCGTAAAGGTGAGGTGCATGTCGATGCGATTGGCATGCAATCACTGGAGGGCGGTGAACCGATGCGGCGTGACACGATTTTTCGCATCGCTTCCATGACGAAGCCGATTGTTGCAGTAGCCGCCATGATTTTGGTGGAGGAATGTCGGGTGCGGCTGGATGAGAGTGTAGATCGATGGCTGCCAGAACTGAGTCAGCGTCAGGTGTTGCGTAGAATCGATAGTCCGTTGGATGACACGGTACCAGCCAAGCGTCCAATTACGCTCCGTGATTTGCTTACCTTTCAGCTTGGGTTCGGATACATCATGGCTCCTCCGGACGTGTACCCCATTCAGCGCGCCATGGCAGAAAACGGATTCGCCCCTGGACCGGACCTCCCTACAAAATCACCAGATGAATGGATGAAGCAGTTCGAGAGCTTGCCACTGATCCACCAACCGGGAGAATCATGGGCGTATCATATCGGATCCGATGTCCTGGGTGTACTTATTTCACGCATAACCGGACAATCGTTTGAAGCATTTCTACAGGAACGTATTTTTGAGCCGCTCGGCATGAAGGATACCGGATTTCATGTTCCGGCGGAAAAGCTGGATAGGCTGCCACCGAGCTACATGCGTGATTCCACCAATGGAGGACTGAAGGTTCACGATGATCCAAAAACGGGTCAGTGGAGCAAGCCGCCGGTTTTCCAGTCAGGTGGGGGAGGGCTTGTCTCCACCGTGGACGACTATTTGGCGTTTTGCCAGATGATGCTGGGCAAGGGACGTTACGGACGCGAGCGCATTTTGTCCCGTCCATCCGTAGAGCTGATGACAATGGATCATCTGACAGCACAACAGAAGGCTGATTTCCATGTTTTCTTCGGTGGACATAGTAGCTGGGGCTTCGGAATGGCGGTAAACATCAGTCGTTATGATCTGTGGACAGTGCCTGGGCGATTTGGCTGGGACGGTGGTTTCGGAACGTCAGCCTACACAGATCCGCAGGAAGAAATGATTGGCATTCTCCTGACGCAGCGTCTGATGGATTCACCACAACCACCTGGTGCTTTCCTTGATTTCTGGACCACTGCCTATCAAGCGATTGAAGATTAGAAAAAGGAGCCCTGCCAAGATGAACGAGACGAAAACCTTGCGAGAAGTATTTAAAAAGACCACTTATCCAATCGCCGGGCACAGCAAGAGAGACCTCCATCAATTGCAGCAGGTCCTGTCCAGGGTGGATGGGAATGTGGAGGGCGATATGTACGGAACAGGCGAACTCATCGAGAATTTCCAGCGCAAGATGGCCGAATATTTGGGCAAAGAGTCTGCCGTGTTCTTTCCGAGCGGTACGATGGCCCAACAAATCGCGTTACGCATCTGGTGCGATGAGAAGGGAATCAAAAAGGTCGCCTATCATCCGCTGTGCCACTTGGAGATCCACGAGGAGGATGGGCTCAAGGAGCTACATCAAATCGAGGCTGTCTTGCTGGCGGATAAAAACAGCGTGATTGAATTGGACGATGTTCTCGACATGGACGACGATATCGCGTGCCTGTTGCTGGAATTGCCACAGCGTGAGATTGGCGGACAGCTGCCCGCGTATGAGAATTTGGAGGCGATCTCCTGTTATTGTCGGGAAAAAGGAATTCGCCTGCATCTGGATGGTGCCCGGCTTTTGGAAATCCTGCCGTATTACCAGAAGACAGCCGAGGAGGTATGCGCATTGTTCGATAGCGTGTACGTTTCCTTTTACAAAGGGATAGGCGGAATTGCCGGGGCGATCCTGGCTGGGGATGAAGACTTCACGAAGCAATCGAAGGTATGGAAAAGACGCCATGGCGGGGACCTGATTAGTTTGTACCCGTATATTGTCACGGCAGAATACCATTTTGAGCAGAGAAAGCATAAATTCAGTCAATATTACGAGCATGCAAAAGAGCTGGCGGCACTCTACAATCAATGCCAGGGGATATCCACGAGACCGACCGTGCCTGTGTCCAACATGTTTCATGTTCACGCAAATTTGCCGAAGGAAGAGCTCGAGCGTATCATGGTCTCACTTAGTGAAGAGACAGGAATTGGCTTCACGCATTATGTCAGACATGATGACGAATCTTCTAGCTCCTATGAGGTAAGTATTGGCGATCGGTATGCGATGATCCCGAAGGAAGAGCTGGCATTGGCGTTCGAAAAGCTGCATCAGAAAATAGGGGAGCAGAAATCAAATGCCGTGTAAATGAATCAATTTCGGGGCGGTGGCAGTCTGGTGCTTACAGATCATACCAAGCTGCCGCTAATTTCTCCGTAAGAAGAGAAAGGAACCAAGATGTTCATTATCAGACCGTACGAAAAAAGCGACTACCCTTCAATCATGGCTTACGATTTGCCACAAGAACAAGCGATCTACACATCTATTCCAGTCGATGTGATCGAAGCAACTCAAAACAATCCTGGTTATAAGCCCTATGTAGTTTTCGACGAAGGCCATTTAATCGGCTGTTTTGCCTTATTCACACCATACACAGGCAATCCCTACACACCAAATGACCAGGCGATTATTTTCAAATCATTTTCGATCGATTCCCGCCATCAAAAGAAGGGCTACGCCTTGCGAGTATTCCAGGGCTTGGCTGACATCGCGAGAGAGCATTACCCGGAGCGAGATGAAATCGTGTTGACGGTTCATCATACGAATACGCCCGCGATCCAACTGTATAAAAAGGCGGGGCTAGTCGATCAAGGATGGAGATTTGCGGGCGAGTATGGCGAAGAGCTGATTTTTCATCTCGATTTGACAGCATCCACATGTAGTAGCGAAAAGCCCCTTTCTGGCAGCGTGTAAGAAAGGGGTTTTTCATTTTGGCTGGAGAAGGAAGCATCACTGACCGTATTTGTCAGGGAAGCAGGTCTATGATAGAGCTATCGACGAACCAAGAGGGGGCTTTATCATGACACACTATGCCAAAAACATGTACGACTTTCACGCGTGGGCGAATCAGACGTTAATCAATCGCTTGAAGGAACTTCCGGAAGGTGTTTACGAGCAGGAGGTCCAAAGCGTTTTCCCGACTGTTGCAAAAGTAATGGAGCATATTTATATGGTGGATCAAAGCTGGCTTCTCATATTGCTGGGGATGGATATGCAAGCTGCCATGGATGAGACATGGCAGCAAGAGAAGAAAATTACGGGGAAAAGCCTGGAGGAAGTAGAGCAGTTGTATGCCGAGTTGGTCGAGCAATTCAGAGCTTTTCTCAGCCAAGAAGAAGATTTGGAGCGGCGCATTGTCCTTGATAATCCGTACACGAGAGTACGCAATACGAGCTTGGCAGAAATCATCATGCAAGTGGTCAATCACGGAACGTATCATCGTGGAAATATAACAGCGATGCTGCGCCAAATGGGGTATCCTTCTGTCATGACCGAGTATGCTCTATATTGGTACGCCAACTGAAAATAGCTTTAGGCTGGAAGAGATTTCATTCTTCTGGCCTTGGGCTGTTGACAAGGGAGAATTTTCGTCCTATAATTATCTTAAATTCAAGATATTCATTTTTGTAACATCGTCATCCTACTTCCCCAAGCAGGAACATTTTTAAATCCATTATCTTTAATTTGAGATATTAAAAAATGAATGAGATAGAAAAAATCGAGGAGGAAGTCCCATGAGTGAATTCACTACCCTTGTAAAAAACAGAAGATCCGCAAACAAGTTTCTAACGGACGTAACGATAACACCAGCTGAGATCGATGAAATCATGTCGCTGGTCAAATTCGCACCATCAGCATTCAATTTGCAGCATGCCCATTATGTAGTTGTCATCGATCCAGAAGCCAAAGAGCGTGTATATGAAGCGGCATATAGACAATATAAGGTAAAGACCGCGTCAGCAGTAGTGCTTGTATTTGGAGACAAGGAAGCGTACCAAAGCGTAGAGCGCATTAATGAAGGTCTGCTTCATTTAGGAATTATGGATCAACGCGAGTACGAACACAACAATTCTCAAGTCAGAGCAATGCACGAGGCTGGAGGAGAGCAGTTCAAGCGTGATGAAGCAATCCGCAATGCCAATTTGTCCGCAATGCTGTTCATGCTCGCTGCAAAGGATAAAGGCTGGGATACGTGCCCGATGATCGGATTCGACCCGGTAGCGTGCAAGAGATAGCGAAGGTTCCGGACAGCTTTGTGCCAGCATTGATGATCACGATTGGAAAAGAAGATACATCCAGCCAGCGTGCCAGAGGGTACCGCAAGCCCGTTGGAGAGTTCGTAAGCTACAATACATTCCAAGCAACTAAATAATAAATTTGAGGAGGCAATTCAAAATGACACAGCAAACAGCAGGAATTCACCATATCACAGCTTTTGTAACAAGCGCCCAAGATAACGTTGATTTTTATGCAGGGTTTCTCGGATTGCGCTTGGTGAAAAAAACGATCAACTTCGATGCACCAGATGTATATCATCTGTACTTCGGGAATGAGGTAGGTAGTCCAGGAACTGCGATCACCTTTTTCCCGTGGGAAACTGGTCGCCGTGGACGCGTTGGCGGTGGGCAGGTTGGCTATACAACTTTCTTGATTCCGGTGGGGGCGTTTTCCTTCTGGGAGGATCGACTGAAAAAATTCGGAATCGAGTACAGCCGCGTGGAGCGTTTTAATGAAACGTATCTGCAATTTACAGACAGAGACGGCTTACAGCTGGAGATCGTGGAACGTGAAGGCGGTCCAGCGAGCAAATGGTCCTTTGGCGGAGTGCCAGCTGACAAGGCCATCAAAGGCTTCGGCGGAGCGATCCTGTACAGCATGGCTCCAGCCCACACCATGGATGTTCTCGAGAGACTGATGGGACTGACCAGAGTCGGCGAAGAAAACGGTCTTGTCCGTTTCAAAGCTCACGGCGATTTGGGAAATGTCATTGATGTGAATGCCGAGCCGATACCAAGAGGAGCAGGCGGAGCAGGTACGATCCACCATATCGCATGGCGTGCCGTAGACGATCAGGATCACCAACTGTGGCAACAGCGTGCGGCTCAATCCGGTCTCCATCCGACGGATATTATCGACCGTCAATATTTCAACGCCATCTACTTCCGCGAGCCAGGCGAGATTTTGTTTGAGATTGCAACAGATCCTCCAGGCTTTGAACGAGATGAGCCATTTGAGGCATTGGGTGAAAAACTGATGCTCCCTGAGTGGTATGAGCCACGTCGTGCCCAGATTGAGCAAGGCTTGACGCCGATTACAGTCAGAGTGTTGGAGGAAGATAAATCATGAATTTGAAGCACATTTTTCGAAAAGGAACCGAATCAGAAGCACCAACCCTGTTGTTGCTTCATGGCACGGGCGGAGATGAGAACAATCTCTTGCCACTGGCCGATCGCATTTATCCAGGCGCTTCTGTTCTGAGCGTCCGTGGGAATGTTCTCGAAAACGGCATGCCGCGATTTTTCCGACGCTTGGCAGAGGGAGTTTTTGACGAAGAAGATTTGGTCTACCGCACGCAGGAGCTGCATGAGTTTTTGGATCAAGCGGCGGTTACGTATCAGATCGACCGCGACAATATCGTGGCAGTTGGCTATTCGAACGGGGCAAATATTGCAGGTAGTCTCCTGTTCCATTACCCGAATCCGCTAAAAGGAGCGATTCTTTACCACCCAATGGTTCCACGTCGTGGGATCGCTCTGCCTGATATGTCAGCCATCCCGGTGTTCATCGGAGCGGGCACGAATGATCCGATCTGTACTGCACAAGAGACGGAGGAGCTGAACCAACTACTGACAGAAGCAGGTGCTGACGTGACGGTGCATTGGGATTCGTATGGTCATCAGCTCACGGTGAAAGAAGTAGAGGCTTCGGCCGCGTGGTTTACGGAGAAGTTTCGCAAGTAATGGATGAGTAACAAGAGCGGCGGACCTCAGTGTCTGCCGCTTTTTTGTTCGCGCAAACAGTTGTTTTTCCGGGAAAATAGCATGTTTCCCGCAGATTTAATCAAATGTGTAAGAGTCTTCAAGAGCCAGCAGGATTCGTTCATCTCTTGTTCATATTGCTTCTTTACGATTGATCCGACTAGATAGGCGCAAGCCAGTGACGATTTGCAGGAGGATCGACAAGTGAGTATCATTCAAAATAATGATGAAGCAAGAGAACTAGAGGGCGGAGTAGCAAGGGGGCCAGCTTGATGAAACTGACGATACTGATTGCAGATGACGACCCACATGTACGTGAGCTATTGCGATTTTACTTAGCAAAAGAAGGGTACAACGTCTTGGCTTGTGTGGATGGAGAAGAGGCTTCACAACTGTTGGAACAGGAATCCGTCCAGCTCGCAATCGTGGATGTGATGATGCCAGGCAAAAACGGTTGGGAGCTGTGCCGGGAGATCAGAGAATTTTACGACCTTCCTGTTATCCTGCTAACGGCAAAAGGAGAGGTGCGGGATAAGGAAAAAGGTTTTTTGGCGGGGACGGATGATTATTTGACCAAGCCATTTGAGCCTACCGAATTGCTGTACCGCATCAAGGCCTTGCTGCGTCGCTATCAGATGGTCAGCAAACAAATCATTGTCATGAATGATACTGTCATTGATCGGATCAGCCATGTCGTGAAGGTGAAAGATGAGTTGATTCATTTACCTTTAAAGGAATTTGAACTGCTTGCCCAGCTTGCCAGTTTTCCTGATCGGATTTTTACCCGGGATCAACTGTTGGAGCTTGTGTGGGGCGGCGATACCGTGAGCGATAGTCGTACCATCGATGTGCATATTAAGCGGCTGCGAGAAAAGTTTACGGAGAAAACAAATGACTTTGTCATTTCTACCGTTCGCGGCTTAGGCTACAAGTTGGAGGTACGAGGCACGTGAAATCTCTCTACGTTCGGGTAGTTCTTACCTTCGTCGCCATTGTACTAATTAGCGGCACGCTGGGATTTTTGCTGGCAAATGAGTATTATCAACGAAATCTACGCGCTTATAATGAACAAAAAATCATGAGCATCGGACAGCAAATGATTGATTTGTATGAGCATAAATCGTCGCTCGACCTGCCCGCCTTTATGACTCATGTCGCCAATTTGAATTTTCAGCTGTATCTCGTGGATGAGAATGGTGCAGCAAGCCAGTTCGGAGCGCCTTTTCGCGATCAGCAGATAGAACCTGCCATTATTCAAAAAGTGTTGGCGGGTGAGACCTACAGAGGGATTACAGAAGAACAGCACGGCTTGTTTGTGACCGGATTTTTTGAAAACACGTTGACAAACAGCATTGGCTTGCCGCTTACAGCAGAAGGGAAAAAATACGCTCTGTTTGTACGGCCAAATATTGAGCAGCAGTTTGGCGAGGTGCACATTATGTTTGCTTTGCTGCTGGCAGCGATGTTTATGCTGAGCTTGGTCCTGATCTTGATCTTTACCCGTTACTTGGTGAAGCCGATCGAGAAGCTGAGCCATGCGACCAAAAAACTGGCAGAAGGCGAGTACGATATCCACTTGGACATCTCTCGCCGGGATGAAATCGGCGATTTGGCTATGCATTTTGCCAGGATGACAGAGTCTCTCAAGCAATTAGATGAGATGCGCCAAGAGTTTGTCTCCAATGTCTCTCATGAAATTCAGTCTCCATTGACATCGATCCAAGGCTTTTCTCAAGCCATCCGCAGCGGTGGTGTGACGAACGAACAGAGGGAAACGTACTTGACTATCATCGAAGAGGAGAGCAGGCGGCTGTCTTCCTTGAGCAAACAGCTGTTGACGCTCGCTTCCCTGGACAAGGAGACAGGTCTGTACGAACCGACACGTTTTCGTCTCGATGAGCAGATCAGGCAAGTCCTCTTAGTTTTGGAGCATCAGTGGCAACAAAAAAAGCTCACGATGGAGCTGACCTTACCGGAGACCTTTATCGTGGGTGACAAGCAGCTGCTCAATCAGGTATGGATGAACCTGATTGCCAATAGTATCAAATTCACCCCAAAGGCTGGCACTATTTATATTATGATACAGAAGGATACGCGAATCGTCGTGACCATTCGGGATACGGGGATTGGCATGTCAGAAGAAGAGCTGGAGCATGTCTTTGACCGTTTTTACAAAGGAGACAAGTCACGCAATCGGGAAGCGACGGGAAGCGGTCTGGGTCTTTCAATCGTGCAAAAGATTTTGCAGGTCGCAAAAGGCGGCATACATATTCGAAGTCGTATAGGCGAAGGGACAACGGTTACGGTCAGCCTCCCGACGGGTGAACATCCTACTACGCGAACGACAAAGGAATCATAACGAAGCAAAGCAAAGGAGTGATTTCCATGAATATCGGCATGCGTATACTCGCCGCAGTCATATCCCCTTTTATTACCGGTCTGTATGCTGCGCTGATCATCTACCTTTATCGTGATCCAAGCGCGCCGTACGGGTTTGGAAAAGAGTATTTGCTGGGCGTACTCATAAGCATGGCAATGAACCTGATTGTCTTCGTATGGCTGTCGATATTCGTGGACTGGCTAGTGAGTCGGTCACACTTGATCGGGTGGAAAAAATACGTTGTGCGTTTCGCAGGATATGCTGTCATCGGTTATGTACCTGTACTTTTTCAATGGCTAAAGAGTGTTGATCCGCATGCCGCATTGTTTTATCCGCAGGCAACAGTTTTTGTGTTCGCTTCGATCTGTTACTTTCTTATATTTGTGGGAATAGAGGCGATCAGGAAGCGGTTTACCCGGAAAACGAGTGGTAACCGCCATGTTTAATCAAATGTTTAAAATGCTAGAGTAACAAAAAAGCCCGAGCAATCAGGTAGCTCGGACAATGGTTTTCTGTTCTTTGGCGTGTTCAATCCCCGCAGATATGAGATGGCGTACATGGTCATCATCCAACGAGTAAAAAACGAGCTTTCCTTCTTTGCGGTACTTGGCCAGTCCCATGTTGCGAAGAAGCCGCAGATGGTGGGAGGTGTTAGCGATCGAGCTTCCGATGATAGCAGCCACATCACAGACACAGAGCTCGTCTTCCATCGAGAGGATGTGAATGATTTTGGCGCGGGTGTCATCAGCCAACGCCTTGAAGATTTTTGCTACCCCTTCTGATTCTGTGGCGAACGGCTTTAACCGATTTACTTTTTCCTCATCAAAACATTGGATTTCACAGATGTCATCCACTGTAACCATCACCTCATGCTCTACAATGTCCTACTATTATAGACATTCGCAGAGAAAGTGAAAAGGAAAAACGACATTTTGATGGCAGTGTAGTGTCCCTCTCTGTTTTCGTGTAAGATGAACATGATCCAAGAAATGGGGAGAGAATACCATGAGTGCGCAACCAAAGTGCCCGAAGTGCCGTTCTGCGAAAATCGATTTGACGGAATCGATCAATAAGCCATTATACATAACCATTTATGCAGCAGTTTTGGCAGTGCTTGCCTTGATCGGTATTTCGGTGAAAGGGACTCCTGTCATCTTTTTGTTCCTCGGACTATCAGGGGCCTTTATCCTGTTTGCCGTTCGTCTTGCTTTAGAAAAGCGCAAAGTAATCAAGTGCAAATGTCTGGACTGTGGGGAGCGTTGGCAGACTACCCCAACACCTGTAGAAGCCCGGACCAAGTAACAAGACTCCTAAGTAAAATAGGGGTCTTTTTCTTTATTCCCAGTCTGTAAAAAAATGGGCGAAATATTCAAATCAATTCTTGAACGAACCAGAAGGATGCGATAATATAATAATTAAATATTTGTTTGAATGTTTGTGGATTGATTTCATTCGAAGCTGGGCAAAATAGATGCTTGGAAAAAGGTGAAAACAGATGGCAGAAGAACGAAAAAAAGATGAGTGTTGCAGTGGGCATCAATGCGGCAGTGAGCATAAGCATGCTGGTAAAATTCTCACGGTTCTCGAGCCTGCGGCTGCGGCAACTGAAAGCGCAGGCATTCTTTCTTCACAGGCTGTTGTCTATCGCGTTATAGGTATGGATTGCAGTTCGTGCGCCAAATCGCTGGAAAAGCATATGCAGACGTTGCCTGCGGTAAAAGAGGTAAACGTGAACTTTTCCACGGGTAAAATGCAGCTCGTCGCGGATGGGCTAGGAGAAGATGCGGTGGTCAAGGAAGTCGCAAAGGCCGGATATAGTGCCATGCTACTTACGAGGCGCACGGCCAAAGCAGTTCCGAAAACGGATCAAGCAGGGACGACGCTGACGGTGATTTCTGGTGTGTTGTTGGCTCTCGGTTTTCTAGGTTCCTTATCGTCTGGCATACCTCCGCTGGTCGTTACTGTTCTCTATGCGTTGTCGATCATAAGCGGCGGCTACCGACCTGCACGCAGTGCTTTTTACTCGATAAAAAGCGGTTCACTGGATATGAACGTATTGATGTCTGTTGCGGCTGTTGGAGCCGCATTAATCGGTGAGTGGCTGGAGGGCGCAACAGTAGTCTGGCTCTTTTCCATCGGAAACTTGCTGCAGACCAAGTCGATTGAAAAAACGCGCGACTCCATACGCAATCTGATGGATTTGGCTCCGCCTGAAGCATGGGTCAAGGTGGGGGAGTCTCTTACCCGCAAACCAGTTGAGGACATCACTGTCGGTCAAGTCATCGTAGTGAAGCCGGGAGAAAAAATCCCGCTGGATGGTGTCATCGAACACGGGACATCGAGCGTCAATCAGGCCCCGATTACAGGTGAATCGATTCCCGTAGATAAGCTGGTCGGCGACAGTGTTTTTGCAGGAAGTGTCAACGAGAGTGGCGCGGTGGAGATCAAGGTAACAAAGCTGGTGGAGGATACAGCGATTGCCAGAATCATTCATCTCGTGGAGGAAGCGCAGGAGAAAAAAGCGCCTACTCAGGCGTTCGTCGACAAATTCGCTGCGATCTACACGCCAATCGTGCTCGTGCTTGCTTTGTTCGTGATCGTATTCCCGCCATTACTCGGACTCGGTACCTGGGGAGAATGGTTTTACAGAGGGCTTGAGCTGCTGGTCGTTGCTTGCCCGTGCGCACTGGTCATTTCTACGCCAGTTGCGATTGTGTCCGCGATTGGAAATGCCGCGAGAAACGGCGTCCTGATCAAGGGCGGTACGTTTTTGGAAAAGGCAGGAGCGATTACCGCAATTGCTTTCGATAAAACGGGCACATTGACGGAAGGAAAACCACAGGTTGCGTCGGTTATCGAGATGGAGGGAAGCGAGGACGACGTAGTGTCGATCGCCAGAACGATTGAAGAGCGTTCTTCCCATCCGATTGCACTAGCGATTCTCACCTATGCGAAACAAAAGCAGATTGCTTCCCAGAGTGGGCAAGATTTCAAGGCAATCGTCGGAAAAGGGGCGAGCGCTGTCATCGGAACCGAAACATTTTATGCAGGGAAGCCCGCCCTGTTTCAAGAGCTGGGAGTCGATCTCTCAGCATGGCAAACGAAAATCGAGTCGTTGCAGAGTGAGGGACATACCTTGGTGGTTATCGGTACCGCAACGAAATTGATCGGGATGATTGCCGTTGCCGATACCATTCGTGAGATTACGGTTAGTGCCATTGGCAAGCTCAAGGCCGCAGGAATCGAAGACATCGTGATGCTGACCGGTGACAATACGGGTACGGCGAAAAAAGTAGCGAGTCAGACAGGCGTCAATCGTTATTTTGCAGAGCTGTTGCCACAAGATAAGGTAGAAGCGGTCAAGCGACTACAGCAAGAAGGCAAGGTCGTCGCCATGGTGGGTGACGGGATCAATGATGCACCTGCTCTCGCATCAGCTGACTTGGGGATTGCGATGGGTGGAGCAGGTACTGATACGGCAATGGAAACCGCGGATATCGTACTGATGGCTGACAATCTCGAAAAGCTGCCGCACACGATGAAGATCAGCAGAAAAGCACTCACGATTATCAAGCAAAACATCTGGTTTTCGATCATCGTGAAGCTGGTTGCACTCGTGCTGATATTCCCAGGCTATCTAACCTTGTGGCTGGCGGTGCTCAGTGACACGGGAGCCGCCTTGCTGGTCATCTTAAACAGCATGAGACTCTTGCGAATGAAAGGCTAAATAAAAAAGGGGAGATGAGCTGTCGAAGCTCTCTCCCTTTTCTTGTATATAGGTTTACACCAAGACGCCGCCGCCGTATCTTTCGAATTCTTTCTGGGTGCAAGCGACAAAGTGACCGCGCTCCACTTCACGCAAGACGCGTTCTTCCCCTTGATCTCGCAAATATTCCTGATCATCGAAAACGATGCGCTTACGGTTGCGCTCATAATCCGGGTCTGGCAATGGAATTGCCGAGAGCAACGATTTGGTGTACGGATGAATCGGATTCTCGTACAGGCGATTACTTTCTGCCAGCTCCACAATACGTCCGCGGTACATAACACCAATGCGGTCACTGATGTATTTAACCATGGACAGGTCATGGGCGATGAACAGATAGGTCAGGCCTTTTTCTTTTTGCAGGCGTTTGAGAAGGTTAATGACCTGTGCCTGAATGGATACGTCGAGGGCAGAGATCGGTTCATCGGCAATGATGAATTCCGGATCAACAGCCAATGCCCGTGCAATCCCGATCCGTTGGCGCTGTCCGCCGCTGAACTCATGTGGGTAACGGTTTGCGTGCTCGCGGTTGAGGCAGACGGTTTCCAACAGCTCGTGTACCTTGGCGATGCGTGCTTCCTTGTTCGCCAGACGATGAATGTCCAGACCTTCTGCAATGATATCAGATACAGTCAGACGTGGATTCAACGATGAGTACGGGTCTTGGAAAATCATCTGGATTTTGCGGTTGAGCCATTTCTTTTCTTCGAGTGTTTTCTTCCCGTGCACACTTTGTCCATTGAACAAGACCTCTCCGCCAGTTGCATCGTACAGGCGAAGGATGGTGCGTCCTGTGGTCGATTTACCGCAACCGGATTCACCCACAAGGCCGAAGATTTCCCCTTTGTAGATGTCAAAGGTGATACCATCTACAGCTTTCAGCGTATGACCATTCCCGAGGTCAAAATGCTGTTTCAAATCTTTGACTTCAACCAGCTTCTCACGATTCTCGTAGTTGAACGTTTTTTTCGTGCTTACAGGAGCCTCGGTCACCTCATCAGAATTGACTTTTCGTCTCACAGCCGAAGCAGGCGGTTTGATGTCTGGTGCCATTTCATGCAGGAGCCATGTTGCTGCATAGTGCGTATCGGAGATTTTGAACATCGGCGGTTCATATTCCAGATCGACCTTCAACGCAAATGGGTTACGAGCTGCGAAAGCATCACCTACAGGTGGTTTAAACATGTCAGGCGGCGATCCAGGAATGGACATCAACTCGTCATCGCTGGAATCGAGGCTAGGCATGGAACCTAATAGACCCCATGTATACGGGTGTTTAGGATCGTAGAAAATTTCATCGACTTTACCAATTTCCACAATTTTTCCTGCATACATAACCGCGACACGGTCTGCCATGTTCGCAACTACACCGAGGTCATGCGTAATAAAGATGATCGAGGTACCCATCTTCTTTTGCAGTTCCTTCAGCAACTCCAAAATCTGCGCTTGAATCGATACGTCCAGAGCAGTCGTCGGCTCATCGGCGATGATAATTTTTGGATTGCAGGCCAGTGCGATGGCAATGACAATCCGTTGACGCATCCCACCAGAAAACTGATGCGGGTATTGATCGACACGTTCTTTGGCAAATGGAATCCCTACCATTTCCAACAGTTCAATAGCACGGCTGCGGGCGTCTGCACGGTTCAGCTTTTGGTGCTTGATGAAGCTCTCCATGATTTGGTTCCCGATAGTCATCGTCGGATTCAAGGAAGTCATCGGGTCTTGGAAGATCATTGAGATATCGCGACCGCGAACATCCTGCATTTCTTTTTCAGAAAGCGTAACCAAATCTCTTCCTTCAAAAAGAACTTGTCCTTTTGGAATGCGTCCAGGAGGAGAAGGAATGAGGCGCATAAGTGCTTGGGAAGTGACGGATTTACCGGAACCAGATTCACCAACAATCGCCAGCGTTTCTCCTTTTTCCAGATCGAAGGAGACGCCACGTACTGCCTTGACTTCACCTGCATACGTATCGAATGACACATGCAAATCTTTTACTTCTAAAACCTTTCCCATATAATCATCCCTTTCGAGCATGCTTTGTCGTGATTAACCCGCCATGTATATCCAACGCTCTCTCTAATAGAGGTAGTTCAAAAAGTCGACTTTTTGAATACGCACTAGTATAAATTTTTGCGAAAATGAAAATCATTATCATTATTATACTATATTCATTAACCGTTGTTAAAAAAATTTTTTCTGCGTTGCATACTCATGCAGAATCGGTTTTTTTAGCGTTACCAAATGATAGCCCAGTCATACTATGCATCAAAGCAACAGAATACTGGCTTATAGGGAGGGTAACGCTTGTGAACAAGCTCAATGGGCCCAAGGCAATCGCACTCACTTTTGATGATGGACCGGATCAGTTGTGGACGCCTCGTGTGTTAGACATATTCGCTCACTATCAGGTAAAAGCCACTTTCTTCTGTGTGGGGCAAATGGTGAAGTACAACCCGACAATACTGGAGCGGATTGTAAAGGAAGGGCACATGGTTGGAAACCATAGCTGGGATCACCCCAACTTTACGAAAATCCCTCTCTTGGCTGTTCATGAGCAGGTAGAACGTACCTCGGATCAGATCGAAAAGGTAGTAGGTGTGAGACCTCGGATGGTTCGGCCGCCATATGGAGCAGTGAATGAGGAGGTCATCCAGCTACTTGCGGCGAGCGACTACGAAATGATTTTGTGGGATATAGATAGTTGGGATTGGAAAGGTCTCACCGGCCCACAGGTCGCAAGAAACATCTTGGGACATGTCAACCCAGGCGCAGTCGTGCTTCAACATTCAGCTGGCGGTACGAAAGACACGTTAAAGGGGAGTATGGACGCCTTGCCCTATATTATTGAGGTGTTAAGTGAGCAGAAATATACCTTCTCAACCGTTTCCGCCATGCTTCATCTGGCAGCTTATCGTGAAAGAACTGATCCTGTCGAGAAAAGGAGAAGGGGCAGATAGAGGAAATGGATTGAAATCTGTGGTAATTAGTAGAATCAGAAGATTTCTTTCAGGGGAGCGAATCAGAAAATGTCCAAAGCCGATAATATGCTCTCCATTTTGTGGCTGTTGAAGACCGGCAAGCGAATGACAGCCAAGCAATTGGCAGAGATTCTCGAGATTAATATTCGCACCGTTTATCGCTATATCGACTCACTGTGTGCGAGCGGTGTACCCATCATTTCTGATGCCGGACACAACGGTGGCTACAGTTTACTTCAGCAATTTAATGAGGCTCCGTTGTTTTTCGACCTCAACGAGCAAAAAGCCCTGATTCATGCAGCCGCTTTTGCCCAAGAGGCCGGATATCCCTTCGGAGCAGATTTACACCGAGCTATTTCCAAGCTAAAACGTTACACAAATGAAGAGCAGCGTGACGCGATTGACCGACATAGTATTGGCTTCGAGGTGATCCAGCCTCCTGTTGATCCTTCTCTCGAATCTACCCTACAGGAACTGGAGCTGTCTGTTGCCAACGGGTACACCCTTTCGATCGAGTATCAGAAAGCCTACCAGACAACGAGACAGATGCGTCATATCGATCCATACGGTCTCGTTTATTGGAAGGGAAACTGGTATATCGTTGCCTATTGCCATCTCCGTACTACCATTCGCAGCTTTCGTGCAGATCGTGTTCATGAGATCCAACGTACAGAAGGCAGCTTCCAACGCCCTCCTGAATTTTCTGCGCGCCATTTTTTTCTCTCGAGTTTACTGCCGGAAGCAGACAAGCAGGGCAACACCATTTTGATCAAAATCAAAGGAAGGCCACAGTCACTCGTTGATTTGTGTAGGCATTGGTATCTCGGACATACTGTGATGGAACGCAGCGAGGCACAGGTGATTTTTCAAGTCGATGAGCAAATGGCCCATTCGATCCTTCCTCATTATCTGTTGCCATACGGAAAATCCATTCAAGTTGAAGAGCCAGCCTTTGTAAAAGAGCGATTGGCTGCCATCGCTGCCGATTTATTTCGTTTTTATCAGTCGACGTGATTTCACTGACCATTTTTGTCAGCAGAGTTGATTTATATTGAAAGCAAAGAAGAGATGGAAAAAGGGAATGGGGGCAGATTGATTATGAAGCATGAAGCATTGCGTTTGTATGAATATCATGTATGGGCAAACGAAAAGGTATTCAAGCGGTTGCAGGAGGTACCAGAGGGAGTAAGTGAGCAGGAGGTTCCCAGCGTGTTTCCGACCATCACCCAGACGTTGGCTCACATTCTCAAAACGGATTATGTTTGGTTGTTGGCCATGAAGGGGGAGAGCTACGAAGAGGTAGGACCAAAAGTTGGGGTTCTCTTGCAGGAATTAAAAGGGAAAAACGTACACGAGCTGCGAAAACTTTTTGCCGAATCAGCCCAGCAGTTCAGAGACTTCTTCGGACAAATCTCGATGGAGGACACCGCGCCTTATACGCACCCGGCATTAGGCACGGTTCATGCTCGTTATGCAGACATCGTCCAACACGTCGCCAACCACGGAACCTATCACCGAGGCAATATCTCCGCCATGCTCAGACAAATGGGTCACGCGGGAGCTTCCTCCGATTACATTTTCTATTTGTTCGAGACTTCGGCGATAGAACAATAAAGGCCTTTCCATTTTTTATCAGCCACCGAAAAAAACAAGCAGCTTGTAGAGGGAACAGGAGAAAACAACGAAGATCTTAGGGACACCGACCGAGACGTAATGCAAAAAGCGAAACACGCCCTTAAGCGTCCACCTCTGAGATACTTCCAGATTGGACCACTTTGGACGCGGTTTCGCTTTTTGCATGGAGTCGGCCAGTCAATTCCCCAGTGGGTGGCCCTAGAAGCTGAGTCGTTTTCTCCTGTTCCCTCTCCTCCACTACAGCCACGCAAACCGCTTGTTTTTTAAGGATTCATCGTCCGAGCAATCCGCACCTCGAGCCCATTCAAGAACTGACTAAGGTTCGGCTTTCGTTCTCCAATGATACTTTCACCAGGCTTGCCAGGTTCAAAGACCACGTCCTTGTTTTTAGCGACCTCGCTCAAGTAATCCTTGACGATCTGTCCTGTTTTCGTAGCCTCATATTTCTTGGCAAAGTTCTGATACTCTTCCGTGACGGCCGGGAGCAGTTTCATTGTTGCTACGTCAATGGCATCATAACGGTAATCAGACAAATATGTTTTGAGGTAGTCGATATAAAGCTTACGGAGCTTCACTGCACGTGGGCTACTGCGGTAGTTGACCAAATACTCTTCGACTTCAACCATTCTGGGTCCGAGCTCGGCCCGCGTGATTTGCAACCCGCCGTCACCCAAATACGGTTTGCCCGTTTCCGTTTCTTGAATGGACAAGTAGTCCTTCCCTTCCTCGCCGAGCGAAGCAGCATATTTTTGCAGTGCTTTGTAATCCACTTGCCAGTAAAAAGACATGTCGTTCGTTGCCTGTAAGACGAGTCCGCCCTCTGTTTGATTGAGGAGCCATTGTTTGAAACTGTCATCGCCTTCTAGCTTGTTGAAATCGTAAGGGTATTGCAAGGCATACAGCTTTTCCGCATTTCCAGGCTGGGCGAGAAGAGCCTTGAAGTTATCGTTTATCGTGGGCAAATGTTTCTCATAGTACTGATCAAGTGCAAAAAATAATTGATCGGCGGTTTTCGTGTCCGTTGTCGCCAGATGCTGATCCAAAAAGGCAGTTAGCTCATTCGCTTCCTTGGCTTGTGCAGCTAGTACGGTGAACTGCTTGAGCAAATCATCCGCAGGCTTTTCGCCTTTTGTTGCATCAGCAGGAGACGTCCCTGCGTTTTCCGTTGCAGATGGGGTGGGATCTTTTACCGTCAATTGCTCAGAGGCAGAGGTGCACCCTGTTACAAAAGTAATCGCGATGAGGCTAGAGACAAAAGGTAGAACATATCGTTTCATATCTTCATTTTCACTCCGTTATGTTGAATGGTTTCAGTTGATAAATCGTCGTAACTACTTGAGCACCTTGCGTCCAGCGCACTCCCTCCCGTCGTTCCCTTTCTATTGGTACGTACCATACCACGTTCAAGTTATCGGTTCAATTCCATTACATATTCCTGATAGGAAGCAAGCGTCACTTTTGATATACTTTCTCTATCGGTGATAATGAGAATTATTATCAACATTTACATAGAGGATCGGGCAGAGGTGAGAACATGAACGAAACACAAGCCTTGGTTCAACAATTCACAGAGAAGACCATGGCAGAAGCCATTTTTAAGCTGCGTGACATTACATGGCTCAGAGCAAAAGGATATGACCGATTACGCCAACAATTCACTCATTCGCATATTTTGCTGGTCGTAACCGGGGGACGAGGGCGTCTGCGTCTGGAGAACGAGGAGTACCAATTGCGGCAGGATGCGATTTACGTGTGTCCTCCTATGCTTACGTTTGGAATCGTCCCTGATTCAGCTAATCATTTGGAGATGTACATGCTTCGTTTTGATGTCTTTATGGAAACGAAAGACAGACATCGGCGCTTCCAAGCCCTTCGGGAAAAGGATCTGTTTCCTTTTCGGGGAGAGATCTCTGTCCAATCGGCAGGGCAGCTGCCTGTCTATTGTGACTTGATCCAGAATCTATGGAAGCAGGAGACGGCGCTCGAGCGTTTTCGAGGCCAACATACGTTTCAAGAGCTATGGTACCACATCGTCAAGCATGCTCACTTCTCGGCCACAGATTCTGGAATGGCGCTGGAGCAGGCACGCGCACATATGGAAGAGCATTACTCGGAAAATGTGACGATTGAACAGCTGGCTCGCATCGCAGAGGTGAGTCCAAAATATTTCGTCGATCTGTTCAAAAAAACGTATGGCATCTCAGCTATGGACTATTTGGCAGAGCTTCGCATTAGCCGGGCGAAGCAGATGATGGTGCAGTCGCATGCCAAGCTGCGCGATATCGCTCATCAAGTGGGCTACAACGACGAGTTTTACTTTAGTCGAAAATTCAAGAAAGCTGTCGGTGTTTCACCCACTCTCTATATGAAAAGCCGCCAACGAAAAATTGCGGCGTACGGCTCGACCATCATCGGGCATTTACTGGCTTTGAAAATGATTCCTTACGCGGCGCCACTGCACCCGAAATGGACGGCTTACTATCATCACAGCTATCGAAACGATATCCCGGTACATCTGAGCGCGTTTCGAATTAATCAGAATTGGAAAGCCAACATTGAAATGCTTCGCGATGCCATGCCGGATGTCATCATTGGCTTGGACGAAACGAGCTTGGAGGAACAGGAGCAACTCAACGAGATTGCCCCCACCTTGTATGTTCCCTTTGAAGAGCGGGGATGGAAAGAACAACTGCAGCTCATGGCAGACTTTTTGGGTGAGTCCGTGGAAGCCAATCATTGGCTTTGCGAGTACGAGAAAAAGGTGAAGCGAGCCCGGACAAAGCTTCAACAGGTTCTGGGCGATGAAACGGTGCTCATCGTGCGGGTTTTAAAAAACCAGCTCTATGTCCACTGCAATCGCAGTATGAATGAAGTGTTTTATCAGGATCTGCAAGTCAAACCTGCTTTTGTCTCGAAGCAGAAGGAGTACGACCAGCTTGTCACCGCACAGGAATTGGCTGCGCTCGCGCCAGATCGCTTGCTGCTGCTGGTTTGCCAAGAGGCTGAAACGCTGGCATGCTTCCAGGCCTTGAAAGCATCGGGACCATGGCAAGAGATCGAAGCAGTCCGCAACAATCGGGCGCATGTCATAACATCCGACCCTTGGCGAGAATACTCGGCAACGGCTCATGAACGGATCGTGGAAGATAGTGTGAAATTGTTTTCAGGAGATCGTCCATGTTGATTCTGGATTTCGTCCATGGTCGGGCAGGAGTGGATGCTTTATAATCACGAATGATAATCGTTATCACTCGCACAGAGTGAAACATTACATTTCTGAGAGGGGTCTTTCAAGAATGAAAAAGATATACCTTGGCTTGAGCATTGCAGCGCTGACATTGGCTCTGACAGCGTGCGGCGGAGGAAAAGAAGCAGCGAATAACACGACTGCACCTACTACAGCACCTGCGACAACAGCTACAGCAGAAAAGCCGGCGGATGAAGCTAATAAAGCAGAGACGCGCACGATCAAATATTTGGATAAAGAATATACCGTTCCTAGCAAAACAGAGCGGATCGCCATTGTAGGCAGCATGGAGTCCATGGAAGATTCGCTGGTACTGAACGTGAAACCGGTAGGAGCGATTTCTGTAGGCGGTAAATTCCCGGAGATGTTTGCACCGATTACGGGCGAAGCCACATCCATCGGGGAAAAAATCCAACCGAACCTGGAAACCATCCTGTCCTTGAAGCCTGATGTCATTCTGGGAAGCAGTAAATTCCCGCCTGAAATGGCTGAGAAATTGAACAAAATTGCGCCTACCTTCCCTGTGTCCCACATTTCGACCAACTGGGAAGCGAACCTGCAATTGCTAGGTGAGTTGACTGGCAAACAAGCTGAGGCAGAAAAAGCGCTCAATGAATACAAATCAGGGATTGAAGCGGCGAAAGCAAAATTGGGCGACGGCATAAAGGATAAAAAAGTACTCGTAATCCGTCTGCGCCAAGGAAACATCAACATCTATCCAGAGAAAGTGTTCTTCAACCCAGCTCTGTACGCAGACCTTGGTTTGACTGCACCTGAAGAAGTAAAAGCAGCGAAGGCACAAGAAATCATCTCCATGGAGAAGTTCACCCAGATCAACCCGGACTACCTGTTCATCCAGTTCTCTCCAGATGAGAATAAAGACAAGCCAAACGCATTGGAAGATTTGCAGAACAACCCGATTTGGAAGAGCGTGAATGCGGTGAAAAACGGCAATGTTTACGTAAACGTGGTTGATCCTCTCGCACAAGGCGGTACTGCTTGGAGCAAAACACAATTCCTGAAGGCGGCTGTAGAAAAATTGTCTGCCAAGTAAAAGTGGGCGAGGGTAAGCTATGCAATCCAAAAAAGCAACTTCCATGATCATACTAGCTGTTTCGCCAGTGGTGATCCTGCTTACAATCTTGCTCTCCATTCATTACGGGGCCAAGCCGATTGATGCGGGGACGATTTATCAAGCTTTCTTTGCCTTTGATGAAGGAAATGTCGATCATCAAATTGTCATGCACTCTCGCTTGCCGAGGGTCTTGGGAGCACTCATGATCGGCGCGTTCTTAGCGATATCAGGAGCGTTGATGCAGGGGATGACGAGGAATTACCTCGCGTCCCCCTCTATTATGGGCGTGTCTGACGGTTCGGTCTTTGCTGTTACCCTTTGCATGGTTTTCATTCCATCCGCTACGAGTGGCACGATGATTACCATGTCCTTGATCGGTTCAGCACTTGCGGTTGCGATGGTACTCGCTTTTTCCCGACTATTGCCGAACGGCTTGACGCCAGTAGGGATGGCGGTCATCGGTACGATTACGGGTACCTTTCTGAGCAGTATTTCAGCTGCGATTTCTACTTATTTTCAAGTCTCGCAAAACGTCAGCTTTTGGTACAATGCAAGGCTACATCTCTTGGAGCCTGAATTGGTGAAACTGGCGGTTCCTTTTGCCATCGTCGGTATTGTCATAGCACTTCTTTTGTCCAAATCGATTACGATCTTGTCCTTGGGCGACGAAGTATCTCGCAGCCTCGGACAGAGAACGGTGATGGTTAAAGTGCTGGCAACGACTGCTGTTGTCATTCTCACAGGCATTTCCGTAGCGTTGGCAGGAAAAATCGCTTTTGTCGGGCTAATTATTCCGCATATTACCCGCTTTTTGGTAGGTCTCGATTACCGATGGATCATTCCATGTGCAGGATTACTGGGCGGCATTTTCCTAGCCCTGTCTGACGTTCTCAGCCGATTTATGAACAGTCCGTTTGAGACCCCAATCGGTGTGGTGACGGCCTTTATTGGCGTTCCGTTCTTCCTCTATTTGATTTACAAGAGAGGAGGGGGAAAGCATGCCTGATCAAAAAGCTAGATTTCGTTTGCTGTTACTCGTCAACATCGCCTTGATTTTGCTGGCAGTTTATATCAGCCTGACCAACGGTGTATTTGACATGACGGTGATGGATGTCATCCGAACGTTATTGCGTATGGACCCTGTAGCGGAATTCGATTTGGTTATTTTCGATTTTCGCCTGCCGCGGATCGTTATTGCGGCATCGGTCGGCTTTGGCTTGGGGGTTGCTGGTTCCGTCATTCAGGGGATCACCCGTAACGGGCTGGCTGATCCGGGGATTTTGGGCATTAATGCTGGGGCAGGAGCCGCTATCGTCGCCTTTATGTTTTTCTTCGGTGGACAATTTATGGAGGCGAGCTGGTATTCCATCATGGCCATGCCTTTGTTCGGTTTGACAGGCGGATTGCTTGCGGCTGGACTGATTTACCTCTTTGCCTGGCGTAACGGAGCGCTTGATCCACAACGACTGATTCTGGTGGGGATCGCCATTGGCTCCGGATTAGGTGCTGTATCACTGTATCTCTCGTTAAAAATGAATCCAAACGATTTTGAAATGGCAACCGTGTGGCTTTCAGGCAGTATTTGGAGTGCTAACTGGACGCATATTGCAGGGATGCTGCCATGGCTAGTCATACTCATTCCTGTTTTGATGCGCAAGGTGCATATTCTCGATTTGCTTCAACTGAGCGAGGAGTCCGTCAAGAATCTGGGTGTGTCCGTGGAAAAGGAGCGTAATATTCTCCTGCTGTCGAGTATCGGGATCGTGAGCGCGTGTGTCTCGGTTTCTGGAGGCATCGGATTCGTTGGCTTGATGGCACCGCATATTGCGAAGCGTTTGACGGGAATCCAGCATAGGTATGCTCTTCCCTTGTCGGGAACAATCGGGATGCTCATGGTCGTGGCGGCTGACTTTATCGCCAAAACTGTGTTTACACCCATTGAACTACCTGTGGGTATCGTCATTTCGATCATCGGTGTACCGTATTTCTTCTATCTACTGAGCAGAAGAAAAAAATAAAGAGGGGACATGCAAATTGTGAAGGGACAATTGCTTGCAGACGTATGCCATCACCGAGCACTGCTCGTATATTTGCCGCCATCCTACGACAAGAGTACGTCCCGTTTTCCCGTCATGTATGTCCATGATGGCGGTGACTTGTTTGATCCTGCGTTTAGTACTGCCCTCGATGTAATCGAAGATAAGTTTGCAGAGGGAAAAATTCCTGAGCTGATTCTCGTCGGCATCCAACCAGGAAACCGCAGGGATGACTATACGCCTTGGTTTTCCAAAGCGATCTCGCCTGAGCGCAACATTGATTTTGGGGGACAAGGAGATGCGTATCTTTCTTACGTTGCCAATGAATGTAAGGCGTATATCGACAGCAAATACAGGACAGACTCTAGACCGGAAAAAACAGGGATCATCGGGTTTTCGCTGGGTGGCTTGATCTCGATGTACGCTGCGCACCAATATCCAGATGTTTTCACGAAAATCGGCAGCATCTCGGGATCGTATTGGTATGAGGGCATGGTTTCGTTTATGCGGGAAAAGAAGATGTACCAACCCGGGCTGCGCATCTACATGGATGTTGGCAGTAAGGAAGGTGCTAAAAAACAAAACATCCAGAAACAAATGGTCCCGCTGACAAAAGAAGCCCATCAGATATTGGCTGATAGCGGCTTCACAGCAGATCAGCTCGTCCTGTTCATGGACGAAGGGGCGGATCATTTGAGCAAATATGCAAACGCCAGATTTCCTGGGGCGTTGCAATGGCTCTGGAATGAGAAGGAGGAGACAGAAATGGAATTGACCAAATTGATTAGAGAGCGTCGCTCAATTCATCGCTTTACAGATCGGGAGGTAGACCCTGCGCTGGTTACAGAACTGATGGATACAGCCGTGTGGGCGCCGAATTATCACATGACACAACCGTGGCGCTTTATTGTGACGTACGGGGAAGGCAAGAAAAGAATCGCCGAGGCCGTGCGGATCATGAAGGAGAAGCGGGAGATTGATCCGTCAAAAAAGAAAGAAGTCGGCGAGAAGTTTTACAATAAAATTATGGCGATTCCGATGCTGATGACGGTCATTATGGAAGAAAGTCCGAACCTGATTACGCGTCAGGACGATTTCGCTTCGACCAGCATTGTCATTCATAACTTTAGCTTGCTGGCGTGGGAAAAAGGCATCGGTCTGACATGGGAGACGTACCCGTGGATTCACGAGCCGGAATTCCGTGAAGCGATGGGCATTCGACCAGGTGAAAAGGTGCTGGGGAACCTGCATATCGGTTATCCAGCCGCGATCCCTAACGCACAGCCACGCATTCCAGCAGCAGAGCGCATCACACTTGTAGACAAAGCATAGGACAAGATCAAGTGAATTTTTCTTGTCACAGGATTACTTTTTGTGGTACCCTTGGGTCATTCTACAAGAAAGGGTGACCATTAAGCCGATGATCTGCTAACTCCTATTTCCACAAAACCAATCGGATAAATCGATGCGTTTTTGGATAGGGGTAGTATGTGCATATTGGCGAATAGATGGTAGATCCTTTTTAGACTCATCAAAGGGTTTCTATGTCTTTTTGACGATAATATGCGTAGCCTCCTGTCCAGATCGCAATGGATAAGGAGGCTTTTTTATGTCAAATGTTTTGAAAAATCGTTATGTCAGGGCTATTTTGTTATCAGCAGTTCTGTTGCAAATCGGAGTATGGGTGCGCAACATGGCGATTCTGCTCTATGTGATGGATCATACGGGAGGCGATCCGTTCGCTGTCTCCATGATTTCAGTGGCGGAATATGCGCCAATCTTTCTGTTTTCCTTTCTTGCTGGTACGTTTGCCGATCGCTGGCAACCGAGAAAAACGATGGTCTGGTGTGAGGTGCTCAGTGCTCTATCGGTTGTCGGAGTGCTGCTTACCTTCGTTTTCGGCTCGTGGAAGGCCATCTTTTTTGCCACACTCATTTCAGCCATTCTCTCTCAGTTTTCCCAACCGTCCGGTATGAAGCTGTTCAAGCTGCATGTACCTGGTGAACAGCTTCAGGTAGGAATGTCGGCGTACCAGACTATTTTCGCGATCTTCATGGTATTTGGTCCGATTGTCGGTACGTTTGTGTTCCAGCAATGGGGGATGGAGGTTGCTATGGTCATCACGGCAGTTGCGTTCCTCGCAGCGGCGGGTGTCCTGTATTTGTTGCCGCCAGATCGTGTCGAGAAAGAAGAGCAGCAAGAAACGGCACTGCTTGGGGAGATGGTCAGCGGGATTCGTTATGTGTTCTCCAGTCGCGTGCTGTCAATGCTTGGCTTTTGCTTTTTGGCTGTAGGATTCTCATTGGGAATGATTCAGCCGCTTGGGATTTTTATCGTGACCGAGCAACTACAATTGCCAAAAGAAAGCCTGCAATGGTTAATTACCGCCCAAGGTGTGGGGATGATTGCCGGAGGGGCCATGACGATGGCAGCTTCCAAAACGATTCCACCGCAAAAGCTATTGGTTATGGGACTTCTTGGGAATGCGGTCGCAGTAGCGATTTGCGGGATGTCCACGAATCTGTGGCTGACACTTGTTGCCCAGTTCATTGCGGGATTGCTCTTGCCATCCATTCAAATCGGGATCAACACCATGCTGCTTAAAAACACAGAGAGTACCTTTATCGGTCGGGTGAATGGAATACTGACCCCGTTGTTTACAGGCTCCATGGTCGTCATGATGAGTATTACGGGAGTATTGAAGCTGTATCTTCCGCTCGCAGTCATATACGGGATCGCTGCATTCCTGATGATCATTGGTCTCAGCTTTATTTTGCCGCTTTATCGTATGAGAGAAGGAAGCGTGGTGCAAAGTACAGAACAGACTGGTACATGAGCGTTTGGAAGCAAAGGGAGGCTTAGACCAGATGGTGCACGAACAGATTTCTTCTATAGAAGGTTTAAAGATGGTAGCTGCTGTTCGCGAGCTGGCGATGCGGTTGCCAGAGGTAACGGAGCAGGTAGACGCTTTTGGACATACATCGTTTCGCGTAAACGACAAGCCGTTTGTCATTTTGGGAGAGGGGGGCACTGAAGGCCCCTCCTTTTCTGTGAAGGTGCTGAAGACGACCCAAGAGATTTTGCTTGCACAGGAGTATTTTTACAAGACACCGTACATCGGTCATCACGGCTGGGTTTCGATTCTGGACAAAAACGTGACGAGCTATGGTGAAATCGAGGATTACATACGGGAAGGCTATATGTGCGCGGCTCCCAAGCGATTGGTCAAGCAATTACAACACCTCCGCTGATCGTTCCTGTATAATTTTTACACAACCGCATCAGACAAAGGGGGAGCCGGTTTTGGATTGGAATCTCCAGCAGATGAGCAAATTGCTTGAGGTCGTTTTTGAAAATGCCCATGAACCGATGATCGTAACGGACAAGGACGGAAAAATACTCTTATTGAATCGGAGCTATCGGGAATTTCTTAATGTACAGGACGTGATTGGACAACCAGTGACGGATGTCATCGAAAACACGCGGATGCATATTGTTGGTCAGGCTGGCGTTGCCGAGATCGCCGACATTCAGCAAATAAAAGGACAGAACATGATTGCGCATCGCATCCCGATCATGGACGAAGGAAAAGTGATTGCGGTTCTGGGAACGGTGCTGTTCCAAGATGTGCAAGAACTCACTGCCTTGGCTGCGATGGTTGCTCAGCTGAAAGATGAATTGACCTATTATAAGAAAGAGCTGCGGCGGCGGATGGGGGCTACCTATCACTTTGACCAAATCGTTGGGTACAGCCAGAAGCTGCAGGAGCTTAAAAAGTTTTCTCAGAAAGTTGCGAAAAGCGATTCGACTGTGCTCATCACGGGCGAAAGCGGGACGGGCAAGGAGTTGTTTGCCCACGCCATTCATGCCGAGAGCAAGCGCAAAATGGGCCCTTTCATTCGGGTGAATTGTGCCGCTATTCCGGATTCTTTGCTCGAATCAGAGCTGTTTGGCTATGAAGAAGGTGCGTTTACCGGGGCTGTTCGCCGCGGAAAAAAAGGAAAGTTCGAGCTGGCCAACCACGGAACCATTTTGTTGGATGAGATCGGGGACATGCCGTTGCCGCTGCAAGCCAAGCTACTGCGTGTGTTGCAGGAAAAAGAGGTCGAGCGGGTAGGTGCTGTACGGACGACACCAATAGATGTGCGGGTGATCGCTTCCACGAATTCGGATATGCTTCAAAGCATCAAGGAAGGGAAGTTTCGGGCAGACCTCTATTATCGATTGAATGTCGTGTCACTCTCGATTCCTCCGTTGCGCGCGCGTCTGGAGGATTTGCCGGAGCTGGTTTCGAATCTGCTCAAACAGCTTGGCGAGTCCACTGGCGTTGCGGTCAGGGCCATTGATGAAGAGGTATGGCACTTACTTCGTGGCTACTCCTGGCCAGGCAATGTACGGGAGTTGAAAAACGTGCTGGAACGAGCCCTGCATCTAATGGAAGACGATATCTTGAAAAAGGAGCATATTTGGCTGCCTGTAACTGAAGAAGGGACGCTCGAATCCTTGTCGGTTCCAACTCATGCCGTTCGACCATTGAAACAAGTCTTGGAAGAGGCTGAGCAGGAAGCGCTTCGTCAAGCGATGCAGCAAGCAGGGGGGAACAAGCTTAACGCCGCCAAGCTGTTGCAAATCAGCAAGTCCAGCTTTTACGAAAAGTGGGAGAAGTATCAGTAGCACGAGGCATGTATAAGTCGGGGATGTGGCGTTGAGCCAAGTTCGCGGCTTTTTTCATCTGAAGCAATAGCGTTTTGGTAGATTCCGGTTTTCTGGAATAGAGCAAGATGGTCTCAGGTAAAAACCCAATAGCCTTCCATGAGCAGATATCCCTAAAAAGTGGGCGAATTTTTGCTAGATTCCATAAAACCGGACAAAAAATTCCGGAATTCCGGAAAAAATGCAAGCGCTATCATCTGCACCCTAACAGTCCAGGCATGATGAAGGGGGATGGTTGAACGATTTTTCTGGAATCGGCTGGGGTTGGCATGGTCCGTGCAATTGAATTAGATTTGAAAGCGTTTTCCTCGAGTGAATCCACACAACTTCCTCTATAAAGCGGAGGAGAAAATTGAAAGGAGAATTCTATGATCATCGAAGTGTTATCCATCTTGGTTTCGCTCGGTCTGCTGATGTTTTTTGCGTATCGGGGCTATCCTGTTATCGTATTTGCCCCTATTTTTACCCTGCTGGCCGTTGTCCTTTCCGGGATCTCTCTGCTGCCGAGCTACACCGAAACCTTCATGACGAATGCAGCAAACTATGTGAAATCATTCTTCCCTATTTTCTTACTGGGTGCCATTTTCGGGAAAGTCATGGAGTTGAGCGGTGCCGCCTCATCCATTGCCCACACGATTGTGAGGGCGCTTGGCTCCAATCGTGCGATCTTAGCTGTCGTTCTGGCATGTTCGATTCTGACGTATGGCGGAGTTTCCCTGTTCGTTGTGGCATTTGCTGTGTATCCGTTTGCCGCTGCGATTTTCCGTGAAGCCAACATTCCGAAGCGACTCATTCCAGGAACGATTGCGCTCGGGGCTTTTACGTATACGATGGATGCCTTGCCAGGTACACCACAAATTCAAAACATTATTCCTACTACTTATTTTGGTACGGATGCTTATGCTGCACCTGTTGTTGGAACGATTGGCGCCATTCTGGTTTTCATTGGCGGGATGCTATGGCTGGAGCGCAGACGCAAGCAAGCTGTCGCTGCTGGGGAAGGCTACGGCGAGGGACATACGAATGAACCAGAGTTGATCAAAAATGAATCCTACATGAACATCTGGGTCGCGATTCTCCCGTTGGCGTTGGTGCTCGTGGGTAACTATATGTTCAGTAGAGGGATTTGGACAGTAGAGACGTGGTACGATCCAGCGATCCTCAAAGAGTCATTTAAGATTGAGAAAGTGAAAAACGTCGTATCCTCTTGGTCACTGATTATTTCGCTCTGTCTTGGAATTATTGCTGCGCTTTTAATCAATGTGAAGCAAGTTAAAAACAAGCTGGCGAGTGGTTTGACTGCAGCCGCGATGGGCTCTCTCTTGGCGATCTTCAATACTGCTTCCGAAGTTGGATTCGGAAACGTTGTGAAAACATTGCCGGGCTTCAAGCTCATCCAAGGCTGGATTATGGGAGCAAGTGACCATCCGTTGGTTTCTGAGGCACTGGCTGTAAACGTACTGGCAGGTGTGACCGGTTCAGCGTCGGGCGGTATGTCGATCGCGCTGGAGGTTATGGGTAAGCAATATCTGGAGATGGCGAGTGCTGCGGGAATCAGCCCTGAGTTGCTGCACCGTATTGCCTCGATGTCTTCCGGTGGTATGGACACATTGCCGCACAACGGGGCGGTCATTACACTGCTCGCGATTACTGGTTTGACTCATCGTCAATCGTACAAAGACATTTTCGCGATTACGGTTTTGAAAACAGCTGTCGTGTTCATTCTGGCATTTGCCGTGTCTATTTTCTAATTTTCATCAAAGATCAGCGAGTTTATAGACAGAGAAAATGAGGATCAGGAGAGGAGATAGTAGGGGATGGAGAAGTTGTTGGAGCAACAGGTAGCAGTTGTAACAGGGGCTGCAAGCGGTATTGGATTGGAGATTGCCCGGACGTTTGCCGAGGAAGGGGCGAGGGTCGTCATACTGGACTTGAATGGGGAAGCAGCGGAAGCAGCAGCAGCCCAATTGCAGAAGGAAGGTCACGAAGCAATCAGCTTTGGTTGTAATGTTACCGACGAGGTACAAATGCGGGAGTGCATCCAGCAGACAGTCCAGATTTTTGGCAGACTCGATATCTTAGTGAATAATGCCGGATTGCAATTTGTTTCTCCCATAGAAGAGTTTCCGACTGCAAAATTTGAACAAATGCTCAGTATTATGCTGACAGCGCCTTTTGTTGCGATTAAGCACGCGTTCCCCATTATGAAGCAACAAGGCCATGGTCGTATCATCAATATGGCTTCGATCAACGGCTTGATTGGCTTTGCAGGGAAGGCAGCTTACAATAGTGCCAAGCACGGAGTCATCGGGCTCACCAAGGTTGCAGCCTTGGAAGGAGCAGCGGCTGGTATTACGGTAAATGCTATTTGTCCGGGGTATGTCGATACGCCGCTGGTACAAAACCAATTAGCGGATTTGGCTAAGACAAGAAATGTGCCGTTGGAAAAGGTGATGGAAGAAGTCATCTACCCGCTGGTGCCGCAGAAGCGACTGCTGCAAGTAAAGGAAGTAGCGAACTACGCTGCCTTTTTGGCTAGCAAGAAAGCGTCAGGCGTTACGGGCCAGGCTGTCGTCATTGATGGCGGGTATACAGCGCAGTAAGCCTGTTAAAGTCCCTATTTTTATAGGGGCTTTTTTAATTCCGCTAGCTTTTTAAAAAACTAGTAAAAAAGATCTTGTATTCTTTTTTTAGATGTGATAGATTATTACTTGTCGCCAAGAACGACGACAAAATACGAGAAAAGAAAACGAGATTCGATAAAAAACTTCTTGACTCGCAAACAACGAACGTGATAAGATATAAAG
>NZ_JAOTNO010000020.1:0-72127 GCF_041644655.1 Brevibacillus sp. BD137
TCATTCCTGAATCCCTCCTACGACTTCTTTGTTTACAATCGTTACAGGGATGTTTGACTAGGTTTGAAAGGATGTCTCCCATACATGAGACAGCGGCAGTCTGGGACGAGAATATAAAGTCCTAGACTGCCACGGATCATTACATCTCACCTGGTGTTCTCTGCCCGATGGGGGGGATATGCCGAAGCTTGATCACAGTGAGTATGGCGATAGCGATCATGAGCCCGCCGCTAACGCCCACAACAGCATGCATGCTGTCGGTAAATGCTATCTGGGCGCCATGAAGAAGTGTTGAACCAATAGGTTCGGGTAAAGCTTTAGCTGCCGTGACTGCTCCAGCGAGACTTTCGCGGGAGGCTGCGGATGTTAACATCGTAACATCTCCCGGTATGAAGCTGGCAATTTGAGTGCGGTACACGTATGTTCCGATGCTGCCTAATACAGCAATACCCAGTGCGAATGCGAATTCACCGCTTGTTTGCAGCAAGGACGCCGCCGAACCTGCTTTTGCAGGCGGGGCTGAGCCGATAATGATATCGCTGGACAAGCTCGCAAACGGGGCGGCTCCTACATGAAAAAAGATATAACCGACGATCAGGGTAGAGAGCCCGGATCCCGCCTCTACTTGGGACAGTAAAATACAACCAGTCGCCGAGACGACAAGGCCTGCCCCGATAAGGAGCGACGGACGGACCCATCGAGCGATGATCGGTGACAACAACATGCCTGCCATCGACGCAACCACTCCCGGGAGCATGCACATCGCTGCCGCAAGCGGCGATAGTCCTTCCACGAATTGAAGATGCTGTGCGATGAAGAACATGGAAGCACCTGTCAAAGTGATGCCGAACAAGCCGCCCAGTGCTGTGCTGAAGGCGGGGTTTGCGAATAGGCGCAAATCCATTAGCGGACTGTCCAACCGTTGCTGCCGTCTTACGAATAACGTCCCGAAAACAACGCCAGCCACGATGGCAATGAGCGGCAAGATATGTAGACCTTGCTTAGCGATTTCCTTTAGGCCGTATATTGTCGGTAGAATGGTGCACATCGACAGCATGACGCTAGTCATATCCAAATGACCAGGTGCGGGATCCCGATATTCGGGTAGAAGATGGGTTGCAGTCAACAACAGTAGTGCCATGACTGGAACGCCGAGTAGAAAAATCGAACCCCATGAAAAATGCTCCAGCATCATCCCGCCGACTACTGGGCCAAGCGCCATGCCTCCCATGGAGCACATGAACCATATGCCTATGGCGAGGGAACGCTGCTTATGATCGCGGAACATATTGCTGATCAATGCCAGGGACGAAGGCGATACCGTTGCCCCGGCTAAGCCAAGCAGCGCCCGTGCTGCAATCAGCATCCCGGAGGTGCTAGAGTAAGCAGCCAACACCGAAGCCAAACCGAATGCCCCTGCTCCGAACATCAGCAGCTTACGGCGTCCGAGCCGATCTCCGAGCGAGCCCATCGTGATCAGAAACCCCGAGAGCATGAAGCCGTATATGTCCATGATCCAGAGCTGTTCTGTACTGTCAGCGCCGATAGAGACACTTATGTGAGGAAGTGCGAGAATCATGACCGACAAATCTATCGAAACGAGCAGTGCAGGCAAGGAAAGCACGGCAAGTCCAATCCATTCGTTCAAACCGGCCCGGTGACTCGATTCAAGCGCAGCAGCCTTCATTGGGCGTCGAGAACCTCTCCGAGCCGATCCAACATCACCTTTGTTCCGTGCTCACGCTGTTCAGGCGTATCGAGACCATCCAGAAAAACGCCCTGCTCGGTATAGATCAAGCGCGTGCCGCCGTCTACGGAATCGAATTCCACCGTCGTCACGGAGACAGACATCCGCTTGTCTTCCATGTCCAGCGTGTAAGAGTATACAATTCGCGTATTCTGAACGATTTCCTGATAGCAGGCATCGAATGTGTAAACGGGTCCCCCAGGCGGACCACCACGATTGAATTCGCGTCCGCCGACGCGGAAGTCGTATTCTTCAGCTTTAGGAAACCAACTGGCTTTGGCTGCTTGACCCGCCCATGCAGCGAATACACGAGCAGGGGAATGCTTATAGTTCCTTTCAATGACAAATGTGGAATGCTTGGCTGATCGTTCACTCACAGTCGAAACCTCCTTATCCGGGTTCTTCCGGATGCTCATCTAAATATTCACCAAGTCGGTCGAGGTGGCGATCCATACTCGATTTTCTCTCGGCGAAAAATTTCTCATGCTTCATTCTCATCGTTCGTATGATGTTCATGAAATGCTCAGCGGTAAACGGTTCGTTCCTTTGCATCCGACTCGAAACATTCTCAAGCTCATGCAAGAGTTTCTGCTGCATGCGGATACTTTCTTTCAGGCTGTCTATTTGAATGGAAACAATGTCTGACAGGCTGAGCTGGTCTCCGGCCATAACGGCTTTAATCTGCTCCAGTGATAGCCCCAACTCCTTTAAGGACAAAATTTGCTGTAGGCGTGAAATGTCCTTTTCGGTGTAGAGTCTGTATCCGGATGGCGAGTAGCCGGATGGCGAAAACAAGCCTATCTGATCGTAAAAACGTAAAGTCCGTATTGTAATTCCCGCCATTTTCGCAAGTTCTCCGACTTTCCAATGACTTTTCATGATCAGCCCCTTTCTTGATCGCTAGCGTTTCACCGGTAACTTCACTATAAACCGTTACGTTACGTAATGGTCAAGAAGCCATATGAATTTTTTTCCAGAAGGAACGTGAGGCCTGCCTGCTAGCGTTTCATAACCCTGAGAGTCTAAAACTTTATGATCTCGAAAAATTTCTAAGCCCCTTCTTCCTGCTTTTTTGTTTACAATGGATAACAGATTGTTGAATTGGTTTGAAAGGATGTCGTACATGAGTAAAACAGTTGTACTGGCAGAAAAGCCTTCGGTTGGACGAGACATTGCCAAAGTATTGCAGTGTCACAAAAAAGGAAACGGCTTTTTTGAGGGAGATAAATACATTGTAACGTGGGCGCTCGGGCATTTGGTTACTCTCGCTGATCCTGAAGCGTACGGGCAGCAATTCAGCTCGTGGCGAATCGAGGATTTGCCGATTATGCCGTCCCCATTGCGCTTGGTCGTGATCAAGGAAAGCAACAGGCAATTCCAGGTCGTCAAACAACAATTGAGACGCAATGATGTCGGGCAGATCGTCATTGCGACGGATGCAGGACGTGAAGGAGAGCTCGTAGCCCGGTGGATTCTCGAGCTGGTTCACGTGAATAAACCAATCAAGCGTCTGTGGATTTCCTCGGTGACAGATAAGGCGATCCGTGAGGGCTTCCGCAATCTGAAGGACGGCAAAAACTATGAAAACTTGTTTGCCTCCGCGGCTGCTCGTGCAGAAGCCGACTGGCTCGTTGGAATCAATGCTACCCGGGCCTTGACGTGCAAGCATAACGCCCAGCTTTCATGCGGTCGTGTCCAGACGCCAACACTCGCCATTGTGGCAACGCGAGAAGAGGAGATTCGTCGCTTTACGCCCAAGCCATTTTACGGATTGTCTGCGGTGGCCCAAGGTCCGATTCAGCTCCAATGGCAGGATCAGCAAACGAAGGATTTCAAAACCTTTTCGAAGGAAAAGGCTGATCAGCTAATAGCCGCTCTCAAACAGGAGAAAAATGCAGAAGTTATCGAGATTACTCGTGCGCACAAAAAGACGTATGCACCACAGCTGTACGATTTGACGGAGCTGCAACGGGATGCCAACCGGATGTTTGGCTATTCACCAAAGCAGACACTGTCCATCATGCAAGGGCTATATGAACATCACAAGGCAGTGACATACCCACGAACGGACTCTCGCTATCTCTCTGCTGATATCGTCGAGACGCTGCCGGATCGAATCAAGGCTGTCCAAATGAAGCCATACGCGCCCCTCGCCGCCAGAATCCTGCGTGCGCCGATCAAAGCGAACAAATCGTTCGTGGATGACAGCAAAGTATCCGACCACCATGCGATTATCCCGACGGAGCAAGCTGTTTTTCTCGGTGATTTGAGCGATAAGGAGCGCAAGATTTTCGACCTCATCGTGAAGCGTTTCCTGGCCGTTTTGCTACCTGCCTTCGAATACGAGCAAACGACCATCCAAGCAAAAATCGGGAATGAAACATTCCTGGCAAAAGGAAAAACCGTGCTCTCCCAAGGCTGGAGAGAGGCGTACGACCACGATGTAGAAGAAGACGATGCGAAGGACGGCGTAAAGGAACAAAGCCTTCCTTCTCTTGCCAAAGGAGATCGCTTGCAAATCCAGTCGATTTCCCAGACCAAGGGCGAGACGAAGCCGCCAGAGCCATTTACAGAAGCGAGTCTGCTATCTGCGATGGAAAACCCGGCGAAATACATGGCAAACGAGAGCAAGGATTTGATCAAAACAATTGGGGAAACAGGCGGGCTTGGTACGGTAGCAACCCGCGCGGATGTGATTGAGAAGCTGTTCAACAGCTTTTTGCTAGAGAAGCGCGGCAAGCATATTTTTGTCACCGCAAAAGCAAAGCAATTGCTAGAGCTTGTCCCGGATGAAATGCAATCGCCGACCTTGACCGCCCAATGGGAGCAAAAGCTCGGTGCCATCGCCAAGGGAAGCTTGAACAAGCGAGCGTTTATCGAAGAGATGAAAACGTACGCCAAAGAAGTTGTCCAGCAGATCAAGAACAGCGATCAGACTTTCCGGCACGACAACCTGACCAGAAGCAGATGCCCGGAGTGCAATAAGTTTTTGCTGGAGGTAAACGGAAAGCGCGGCAAAATGCAGGTGTGCCAGGACCGGGAATGCGGCTATCGCAAAAGCATTGCCAAGCAAACCAATGCCAGATGTCCAAAATGCCACAAAAGATTGGAGCTGCGCGGAGAAGGGGAAGGACAAACCTTTGTCTGCGGTTGTGGGCACAAGGAAAAACTGAAGACCTTCCAGGAGCGTCGCGACAAGGAAAAGGGCAGCAAGGTTTCGAAGAAAGAAGTAGCCAAGTATTTGAAGGGGCAGGACAAGGAGCCGGACGAAGGTATCAACTCAGCGTTGAAAGACGCACTGTCCAAATTAAAGTTCGACTAAATAGGCATGAAACAAAAGGCGGCCGACCATTCAAGTCAGCCGCCTCCTTCTGTTTACTTTTTCTCCAGAATAGCAAAGTAATTTTCTTCATCGTCTGCGAAGTTAAAGACACGGCCCGAAGGCATCGTGACAATGTCTCCAACCTTCACATTTTTATTCATAAGGTTGTTACGCAATTCCTCGATATTTTCCGAAAAGAACAGGAGCGAAGGAGTGCCAAGATTCATTCCGGGCGACATTTTCGCTACGAATTCCTTATTGTGCAGAACGATGCTTGTTTCAACACCTTGTGCGGGAGCAATTTCAATCCATCTCATTTCACCGTTCTTCTCTTCTGAAACCACACGAAACCCTAGTTTTTCGGTCCAAAAGTTCACTGCTTGATCCTGGTTATTGACATACAACATGATTTGACCGACTTTGCTAATCATCATAGACATGTTCCACTCCCTACATGGTAGTTTATAACCCGATGCTCCTAATCCTTTCCATCGCGACAGTATCTGATACCCGATGCCAACGGACTAGTCTAGCTTGTCTTCATCATAGCATGAATAATCAGACAGGATTTCTTTTCAATTGCGCATTGTAGAAAAAGGAATTGCATTTCGTAAAAGAGGAGCATATACTCACAATTAAAAGTGAGTAATCACTCGCTAATCTAAAAAGCTCATCTCCAGTTTGATTCTGTGACTTGTTTTTTTACTCATAAAAGAAAGTGATTACTCACTCTATTACGTAGGTAGGGGGAAGCGTTTATGAAACCAGTTGTTCGTTCCATTTGTATCGGAGGACTCTTACTGGCTTTGTCAGGCTGCAATTGGACAGCGGAAAATCATTCGTCTCTGTCTGGCACAATCGAGGCCAACGAGCTACCGATCGTAGCTGAAGTAGGCGGATTGGTGACAAACGTTACGGCAGAAGAGGGAGATACAGTAAAAAAAGGACAAGTGCTGGCCCAAATCGATAAACGAAGCTACCAAATGACTGTGGCAGAAGCACAGGCAGCATTGGACCAAGCGACAGCCAAACTAGAAGAGGCGAGAGCGGGTTCACGCGACACAACAATCCAAAGAAGCATGGCCAACGTCCAGCAGGCAAATGCGAATATCCAACTGGCCCAAGCGAGAAAAAATCAGGCAGAAGCAGGAAAAGCACGTGCTGCTGAGCAGATGACGCAGGCAGAATCGCAATGGCAGGGGGCGCAGCAGACCCTGTTGTATCAACAAAAACGACTCGAGGAAGCAACAGCGCTCTTCGAAAAAGGAGCGATCTCTGCCAAAGACCTCGACACGCAAAAAGAAGCAGTGAATCAGGCAAAAACGCAGGCAGATCAATGGGCGGCACAAGTAGCGCAGACACAGGCACAGTACCATTCTGCACAAGAAGACATCGCCGCTACTGTGGCCCAAATCGGTACAGCACAAGCCGCGCAAGCCGCAGCGCAGGCAGATCTCGACCAGGTGAAGGAAGGAAGTACTGATTACGCGATTCGGGCACTGCTCGCCGCCCAGGAGCAGGCGAAAGCGAAACTGGATCAAGCCTTATTGCAGTTGGAAAAGTCCAAGATTACGGCAACCGACGACGGTACTCTCTTGCGCTCCTCTATCGAACAGGGGGAAGTAGCAAAAACAGGAGCCACCTTGTTTACGATGATGAAGTCAGATCAGCTTGAGCTCGTCGTGTACATCCCGGAAGCACAATTGAATCGGGTGAAAAAAGGGCAAGAGGTTGGCATCAAGGTGGATGCCTATCCAGAAGAAACGTTTACAGGAACGATCAGTCGCATCTCGGAAAAAGCAGAATTCACGCCGAAGAATGTACAAACACCTGATGAACGCACCAAGCTTGTGTTCGCTGTTACGATACACATCACAGATGGACTCGACAAAATCAAACCAGGTATGCCTGCCGATGTGCTGCTGGCAGACGAGGAGAGAGGACAATGAACGCCGCTATCCAATGCGAGCAGTTGACGAAGCGTTTTGGAGATCGAGTAGCAGTGAACAGCTTGACGCTGACAGTTCCGCGAGGTTCGATTTACGGTTTTTTGGGTCCGAATGGCTCAGGGAAATCGACCACAATCCGGATGCTTTGTGGTTTGCTAACCCCGACGACGGGAAAGGGGACGGTTCTTGGCTTCGATGTCATGACACAGAGCGAGGAAATTAAGCAGCGGATCGGGTATATGTCGCAAAAGTTCAGCCTGTATGAAGATTTGACAGTGGAAGAGAATCTCGATTTTTATGCCGGGGTTTACCGATTAGGTGCAGCAGAACGCAAGGAGCGGAAAGCGGAACTGATTGAGATGGCAGGCCTGACAGGCAGGGAAAAGCAGCTTGCGGGTTCGCTGTCAGGGGGATGGAAGCAACGTCTTGCGCTCTCCTGCGCTCTTTTGCACAAGCCGGAGCTGTTGATTTTGGACGAACCGACAGCAGGAGTCGATCCTGTTTCCCGCCGGATTTTTTGGGACGTGATTCATGAGCTGGCAAGACAGGGGATCACCGTGCTGGTAACTACACACTACATGGATGAGGCGCAGACTTGCGATTGGATCGGCTTTATCTTTTTCGGCAATTTGTTGGCGGAAGGCACTCCACAAGCGTTGATCGATCGTATGGGAGTAGGCAATCTAGAGGATGTCTTCATCGATCTGGTTAGGCGGGAGGAAGCCAGACAGGCGGCGGAGGAGGGAGTCAGATGAGGCATTTTGTCTGGGAGCGTTACTGGTCTGTCGTGAAAAAGGAAGTCATCCAAATCAAACGGGATCGTCCCAGTCTAGCGATTGCGCTGGTCATGCCGCTGATGCTGTTGTTTTTGTTCGGATATGCTGTCAATACAGACGTGAATGACATCCAGATGGCCGTCTGGAATCAAAGCCCTTCTGCTGCCAGTCGAGAGCTGGTAGATCAGTTCGTCCATACGCATGTATTCGAGGTGGCAGCCCAGGTAAGTAGCTACAAGGAGATCGAAGCCATGCTAGACGATGGCTCCGTAAATGTCGCGCTCATTATCGGACCTGACTACACCCGCAAGCGTGATCGCAACGAACCGGTAGACGTGCAAATGCTCATTAATGGCTCCGATCCGAATATCGCCCGCACTGCGACCTCTCAAGCGCAGTTGATCGTCCAGCACAAAGCGATCACGTTGCAGGAAATGAAGCTGCAAAAACAAGGCTTGGGGGAGCTGGAACAGCCACTCGGCTTGGATACACGCGTGCTGTTTAACCCCAATATGGAGAGTATCGTCTTCAATATTCCCGGCTTGATCGGCTTGATTATGCAAAACGTCACGATGATTCTGACGGCGTTTTCCCTCGTACGAGAGAAGGAGCGGGGAACGATGGAACAGTTAATCGTGACGCCGATACGCCCATTGGAGCTGATGCTCGGCAAAATTACCCCCTATGTAGGTGTAGGTCTCTTCTCGTTTTGTCTGGTGCTATTGGTTGGAACGTATTGGTTCGGAGTCCCGGTCAAAGGCAGCATTTCGCTTTTGGTGACTTTGTCTGTCTTGTTTTTGGTGACGACGCTTCTCTTGGGCATTTTCATTTCTACGGTGGCAAAGACCCAGCTTCAAGCGATGCAAATGGCATTCGCCTTTATCCTGCCTAGCGTGCTTCTCTCCGGCTTTATGTTCCCGCGCGATTCGATGCCGCTCGTGATACAATGGGTAGGCGGGCTCGTCCCGTTGACCTATTTTCTGGAAATCCTGCGGGGAATTTTCTTAAAGGGCGTGGGCATCGATGCGCTCTGGAAGGATGTCGTCGGAATGAGCAGCTTTTGTCTCTTGATCCTGACCGTCGCTATCCTGCGATTCCGCAAGAAGATCGAATAAGAGGAGCGTAATGGGTGATGAACAAGCCGCCAACATTTGTAGAAGGCCTGTTGCAATATGTAGAAGAGTTGAAAGATGAGAGTGAGATGACGGAGAAGCAGCGCAATATTTTGCGTGCATCAGTGAAGCTGTTCGCTGAAAAAGGCTTCCATGCCAGCTCCACCTCTGAAATTGCCAAAGAAGCAGGAGTGGCAGAGGGAACGATTTTTCGCCACTATAAATCGAAAAAGGATATTTTACTTGCCGTCGTTGCACCTGTATTGGTCAAATTCGCGGCGCCGTTTATCTTGAAAGATGTCCGTGAGATCTTCAAAGAGCAGAATCATAAAACATTCTCTCAAATCGTGACAGAGCTGTACCGAAACCGGATCGATCTGGTGCTGGCGAATGAAAAGCATATTCGGATTTTGCTGCAAGAAGCTTTTTTCCATGACGAAATCAGGGAAGCACTGATCGCTACCGTTTTCACGGGTGTGAAGGAGATGGCAAACAAGCTGATCGAAGCAAAGGTAGAGGTCGGCGAATTGCGTCCGCTCCCGACACAGGCTGTCTTTCGGGCGATCCTGTCCTCGATGATCGGGCTCGTTTTGTTCCGGCAAGTTTTAGATACCGATGAATTTACGCAGTTCAGCGACGACGAGCAAATCGCCCTGACCGTAGATATTTTGCTTAATGGGATTGGAAATCACTCTATCTAAAAATTTTTATCGATAAGTGAACATTTTTCTCTCTATTTGGGTATAGAAATCCCTTCTGGGAATGGTATAATTGCAAACAACTTTTTGCTGTTTTTTGGAGGAGAGTAAACCATGCAATTGTTATCAGAGAGAGAATGGCTCGCGTATCGAGAGAAAAACAAAGATCGTGCGCGCATGCTGATTTCTTGCCCGGATCGCGCGGGTATCGTCGCGGCGGTGTCGAACTTCTTGTTCCAACAAGGAGCCAACATCGTTCAGTCTGACCAGTACACGACCGATCCGGAAACAGGCCGGTTCTTTATGCGCATTGAATTCGATCTCATCAATCTGGACGAGCGCTGCGAAGAGATTAAGCAAGCATTCAGCCCAGTAGCCGAGAGCTTTGGCATGGAATGGTCGCTGGTCGAAGCGAACAAGCGCAAAAAGGTTGCGTTGTTTGTTTCCAAAGAGGATCACTGTCTTTTGGAGCTCTTGTGGCGCTGGAAGTCCGGGGAGCTGTTCGCGGATATCGCGGTTGTCGTCAGCAACCATCCTGACATGCAGGAGACTGTCGAGTCCTTCGGTATTCCGTATCGTTGCATTCCAGTCACGAAGGATAACAAGCCGCAGGCAGAAGAAGAGCAGATTGCAGCAGCAGAGGGCGTCGATCTGATCGTGCTGGCTCGCTACATGCAGATTTTGTCCCCGCGCTTTTTGGAGGACTACGCGATGCGGATTATCAATATCCACCATTCCTTCCTCCCAGCCTTTGTCGGAGCGAAGCCTTACGAGCAGGCGTATCGTCGCGGCGTGAAGCTGATTGGAGCGACTGCGCATTACGTCACGGAAGAGCTGGACGCAGGACCGATTATCGAGCAAGACGTTCAACGTGTATCGCATCAGGAAGACGTCGAGACACTGAAGCAGCTGGGACGTCAGGTAGAGCGTACGGTGCTGGCACGTGCAGTTCGTTGGCATCTGGAGGATCGGGTGCTGGTGTACGGTAACAAGACGATTGTGTTCCCATAAGCATTGCGCATAAGAAGAGGCCTTCCTTTTTGAGGAAAAGCCTCTTTTTTTGCATTTTTTTCCACAAGAAGAGATTTTCCATTTTTTGATTCGTCATAGTAGGTGTACGACAAAAAGGCAAAAGCTGCGCAGCAACCTTTTTGGCTGGAGGGGAGCAACCACATGGAGGACGACAAAGAGATTATCGAGCAGGTGCTTCAAGGCAACAAAGAAGCATACGAGCAGATCATTCTCAAATATCAGGGTAGAGTACTTTCTCTGATTCATAAAATGCTTGGTTATCCGCAAGAGAAGCAGGATAACGTTCAAGAGATATTTATGAAGGCTTATTACCATTTACCTCAGTATAAGCCGCAACACAAATTCTCGTCCTGGCTCTATCGCATCACAGCGAATCACTGTCTGGACGAGATTCGCAGAAGAAAGCGAACGCCCTATGTCGGGGAAATGGATTTTGACGTGAGTGATCCTGCTACGCCAGAAACGGTCTATTTGGAAAAAGAGCAAAAGACGATTCTTCAGCAGAGGATGAAGAGCTTGGAGAGAAACTACCGGGTTGTTCTCGAAATGCGTTATCTCCAGTCCCTCACCTATGAAGAGATTGGAAAATCATTGGGCATACCGCTCAGTACTGTGCGAACACGTATTGCTCATGGGAAAAAGAAGCTTCGGGCGATCCTTCAGCAATCGGGTAAAGGAGGGAAATAGTATCTATGGGATGTCTGAAAACGAAACAACTCATTGATTATTTGGAAAATCATCTGTCCAGTGTTGAGCGGGAAGAATTCGAAGCGCATCTGGAGAAGTGCCTTCACTGCCACGAGGCGTTAGACAGTTTTGTTGAAGATGTTTATCGCATGGAAGTAGCTACGAAAGAAGAGCTACAGAAGGAGCGGATAGCCGGAAAAATCATAGAGAAGCTACCTGATTATCCCCTTGGCATCCTGAAGCTGAGACCTCTGGAAGAAGCCCAGCTACAAATGGGATGGAAGAGAAGGGGGAACAATCTGATGAAAAAATCAGCATTGGCCGTAGCGAGTATCACCGCTGTAGTAGCGATGGGGATAGCGATATTACCGTTGTTTGCTACGTATGTGAGCGGTCTGTATGCACATCAACTTGCAAATGAAAGCAAAGCTACGAGTCAAGGTATCTTTTCCACCATCAAAGGTTTGGACGCAGGTGTGAAGCAAGCGGCCAACAATGGATTTCTCCAACCGCTTAGTTTGTCTGCTATAGATCAGGGAATAACACTGGAAATCAAAGAAGTTTTGGCCGATCCATTGCGGATCATGATTGCTGGGGTAGCGAAGGATAAAGAAGGGAAGTATCTCAAGGAAAAAATGCAAACTTGGGAAGGCGAAATCACATTGAAGGACAAAGGTGGTGAAATATTGAAACCTTTTTATTCGACAGATATTGAGGGAGATTTACCAGCAAAGCAAGGGGGTTCCATACCGGAAAAATTAAATTGGTATACAAAAAGCCTTAATAATTACCAAATTTTTCAACGGGAGTTAAACAACTTTTTCAACGAAGATCATCCACTGCCGGATGAAATTATCGTAGAATATAACGTTACCGAGATTAAGTGTCGTGAGAACGGAAAGCTAACCAGAACAATCAAAGGAAACTGGAACTTTGAAATTCCTGTTGATATGAAAAAAGCAAAAAAAGCCACGGAAACTGTCCATATCGATCAGCAATATAGCAGCCCGCAGGGGACTGTTTTTGCTATCAAAGAAATGAAGTTCGCACCGAGTGGAACTGTACTTGTCACAGAGACAAACATCAAAGGCGGCAGCGATCGGGATATGTACAGCTTCCAGATTCTTGACGAAAAAGGAGCTGTTGTCGCAAGTTGGGAAGATGTGAGAGGGAAATATCCTGATGGCAATAACGGGTATACATTCGGAAAGAACGTCATAGCATTCGCGAGTGTCGTTCAATACAACACAAAAGACAAAACAACTTTCTTTTCGGTTTTCTCCCCCCTTGATCCAAATAAAAAATATACGTTGAAGCTTGGTGAAATCAACAAGTTGGAGAAAGCAAATTTTAAAACGCCAAAGCTCACTCTTGCAAGTCTAGTAGAGAAACCGGTAACAGTAGATCAAAATGGGAGTATCATTACGTTTGGTAACGCGGAGTTGAAGAAGGATAAATATGGGGATGAGGAGATCGTGATAGACATCAAGGGTATGCTAGGAAAAGATATTGTAGAGGTTGAAGGCTGGGAAGCTGAAGACGAGCATGGAACAGAACGGAGTATAGATTACATTGGGGAAAAAAGTAAGGATGAAAATGGGTATGTCGTATTGAAGGGCAAACTTTCTATGGATACTGCCGAATTTAAAATAAAACCTGGAAAATCAGTAGCAGCACCTCCGGACAAGGAAATCAAGGAACTGACGATTCAATACCTCTATCAGCGAAAAATTCAGCCTGATGTTAGCTGGGAAGTACCTTTACAAGCGAAAAAGTAAGAATGGGATTGTTGTAGAAAAGGGCGCGTCTCAATAGCCGAAATAATGGCTATGCGAACGCCCTTTTTCATATATTCTCCCCTACACTTACGAAGAGCTTTCACGCTTCACCATCTCCAGAAACTGAGCAACAACAGGCCGCTGGTCTGTCTCATCGTCACGCGTGCAGACATACAAGGGACGCTTGACCTCTACCCCTGGCACAGTTACACACCCGACCTCCCCACGCTCTACCATATCCCTAACGGCCAGAGCAGGAGCCAGCATCGTCCCATAACCCGCGCGAACGGATTGGATAGATTCGACCAGACCGTGATACTGCATACCGACCTGTGGACGTTTTACACCATGCTCGCGACAGAGGGCAAAAAGCCAATCGCGGGTAGAACTACCTTGCTCGCGTAGCAAAAACGGTTCCTCCACGAGCTGCTCCATACGGATCTCTTTTCCTGCAAGCGGATGATAGGCAGGCAAAATAAACCAATAGGGCACATCCGTCAAATGTATTCGCGTAATAGGCAGCTCATCCCACGATTCCTTGATAATAACAGCCACATCGACCTCACAGCTAAGAAGCAGTTCAATGGATTGCATGGAATTACGCGTGCGAATTTCCACATCGACTCCTTCATATTCGCGCTTGTACTGAGCCAGCCACTGTGGCACGAGATAATGGGAGGGGAGATAGGTAGAGGCAATTCTTAGTCGTCCTTTCTTCCCTTGTTTGATTTCTGTCAGCTGTGATTCGATTTCGCGTTCCCAGTCGTAAATGCGGCGTGCTTTTTCAAAAAGAAAACGCCCCTCATAGGTGAGAGAAATGCCGCGACCATCCGGGATGAGCAAGGTCATGTCCAATTCATTTTCGAGCTTGCGGATTTGGGCACTTACGGCAGGCTGGCTGATCGAGAGGGCGAATGCTGCTTCGGTGACACTGCCTCGTGACGCGACTTCTACGAAAATGCGGAGAGCATGTAAGTTCATCCTGTACCTCGATTCATAACTTTTGTTTATGAGTGATAGAGAAAGATGTATTAGAAATGATAAGTGATTGCACGTAAGGTATAACTCAGAAAGACGTAAAAACGGATAGAGAGAAGGATCATGGAATGAGAGAAGTCTGTGGAAAGACACAAGTCGTGGCAGTCGCACTGGTGACAGCATTATGCATGATAGGGGATTCGATGCTGTATGTGGCGCTTCCTCTTTTCTGGAAGGAGGCAGGATTAACATCGCTGTGGGAAGTGGGGGTATTGCTTGCGGTGAACCGTTTCATTCGTGTACCACTCGGCCCTCTTGTTGGAAAATGGTATGAGCGCTCGGGTGGACGCATGGGTTTGATTGTGGCAGTGGTCTTGGCTTTTCTGACGACACTTTCGTACAGCTTGGAAGGCTTTTGGCTGTGGCTTGTGATGCGTTGCTTGTGGGGAGTAGCTTGGACATTTTTAAGATTAGGTGCATTTTCCCTGATCGTGGGTGTTTCCGAAAGGCATAATCGCGGGCAGCTCATGGGCTTGTACAACGGACTGTATCGATTGGGCAGTCTTGGCGGCATGCTGGTCGGAGCGCTGCTGGCTTCTTGGTACGGGCTTTCTGTTGCCTCCATCGTACTTGCGGTGCCTTCCTTGTTAGCTTTCATTCTTATTTTTCGCTATATACGTCCTTCCTTTACCGGTCAGCATCCGAAAGACGTGAAGCAGATGGATACAGGAAAACGCTTGTGGAATCAGACGCAGGTGCTGTTGACGCTGATGACGGGATTGCTCGTCACGATGGTGTACCAGGGGGTGTTTACCTCCACGCTAAGCAGAGTGATCGAAGTACGTGAACCGCTCATCATGATTGGCGGAGTCGTGCTGGGGGCAGCAGTGATTGCAAGTGTGATCCAAGGCATTCGCTGGGGGTGGGAGCCGTGGGCTGCCCCATTGGTAGGCAAATTGTCGGATAGGCATGGTCGGACGAATCTATTTATCGGGACGTTGCTAGTTGCTGCCGTTTTGTTTGCCACGTTGCAAGCAACGTCTTCGCTTGTGCTATGGTTTGCGATTTTATTCGGCATCCAGTTGACTGCGACAATTATCACAACCGTGATGGATACTCTTGCGGCAGATGAAGCTGCGAGGCAGGCCAACAGCCAAGGGGTAATGACACAGTATTCAGTTGTAAGCGATCTAGGGGCGGCGCTGGGGCCGCTCCTTGCTTTCTGGCTGGATGAACACGTAGGTCTTGGTCTGGTGTACATAGGAATAGCGATGATCTTGCTTCTGGTTGGTCTTGTATGGCTGTGGCGACCAAAGCTGATCAAGATGGAAAGCGCTTCTTGATGGTTGTCATGACGTGAGCAATGGCTGCCTCCTTGTCCGGACCATGCAGCAGCATATGGTTCGAATGCTCGTACCAGGTGATTTGCGGGGAGGCAGATTCGTCTACACTTGTTGCGAGTATTTGGGCACTTACGGCGTGTACAGTATCGTCTCGCCTTGCTTGCAGCAGGACGTAAGGGGTCGTAATCTGAGGCAGAAGCGGCTTCGTTTCTGCCAGAAGCCTGCGAAATTGCAGCATGCTGCTAATAGGGATTCTGCCGATGCCATGGATGTAGCGTTTGGAGTGGGTAGAGAAATCCTCACGCAAATAGTGCATCGCCTCTTTGACATCCCAATATTTATAAGGAGTGTTGATGGTAATTAGCAGGGCGACAGGGTATTTCGTCGTCAAGTGAAAGGCGAGCAGCCCCCCCATGGAAAATCCAATGACCACAATGGTGTCAGCGCGCATGGACAGACGCTTGTAGCCTTCTTCTGCCGAGCGAAGCCAGTCGTGGCGGGTGCTTTTTGCCATGTGACGACGAGTAGTCCCATGTCCCTCCAAGGTAGGGCATTCCACCTGATAGCCAGCCTCGCGGAGCTTTTTGGCGAGTGGGAGTATATCGTTGATGTCTCCGGCAAATCCATGGATGAGTAAGCATCCGACTGTTCCTGACATGGAATCTCTTCCTCTCAGATACTGGGAAATTTGATGAATCATCCATATTATATACGAAAAGGTGAGAAGGAGGCGACCCCGCGCAAGTGTGCCCACACCAAGCAAAAAAGGAAAGAAAAAGCGACTCCACGCAGCTGCGATGAAGTCGGCTATTTACTAACGGGGTTCTGTCCCTGAAAAAAAAGTTACAGCCCAATTGTTTTCAGTTCTGGAGAGATAAGCAGCGTAGGTTGCGTGCAGGCTTGGATATCTTCCACTGTATAGCCTTCTGCTACTTCGACGAGGACGAGCCCGTCTGGTGTCACGTCCATGACAGCTCTGTCTGTAATGATACGGTTGACAACCTTCTTGCCGGTAAGTGGCAGAGCACATTCATTCAGGATTTTTGTCTCACCATGCTTGTTGACATGATCCATGATGACGACGATTTTTTTCGCGCCGTGGACGAGATCCATGGCACCGCCCATGCCCTTGACCATTTTTCCAGGAATCATCCAGTTTGCGAGATCACCCGCAGCTGAAACCTCCATCGCCCCCAAAATAGCGAGGTCGATATGGCCGCCGCGAATCATCGCAAACGATTCAGCACTGGAGAAGTAGGCCGCACCTGGAATAGCGGTAACGGTTTCTTTTCCGGCGTTGATGAGATCAGGATCGAGGTTTTCCTCCGTCGGGTAAGGGCCAATTCCGAGCAAGCCGTTTTCCGATTGCAGAACGACCGTTTTTCCTTCCGGGATGTAGTTGGCGACGAGGGTGGGCATTCCAATTCCCAAGTTTACGTAAAAGCCATCTTCTATTTCCCCGGCGGCACGAGTGGCGATTTGCTCACGTGTAAGCGACATCTGTGTTTTCCTCCCTTGAATGTAATCCGATTCTCTCTGTTGCTCTCTATGAGCGGACTGTGCGTCGTTCGATGCGTTTCTCGAACGATGGTGCCTGTATCACACGTTGCACATAAACACTTGGTGTGTGAATATGCTCAGGGTCTAGTTCACCTGTCTCTACGATTTCTTCTACTTCGACGATGGTGATTTTTCCGGCTGTTGCCATCATCGGATTGAAGTTTTGGGCTGTTTTGCGGAAGACGAGATTGCCCATCTTGTCAGCCTTCCACGCCTTGATCAGTGCGAAATCTCCTGTGATGCCATACTCAAGCAGGTACTCTTTCCCCGCGAAATCACGCGTTTCCCGGCCTTCAGCGATAGGTGTGCCGACTCCGGCTGGGGTATAAAATGCCGGAATACCAGCTCCACCTGCACGAATTCTTTCCGCCAGCGTCCCTTGTGGCGTCAACTCGACTTCGAGCTCACCGGACAAAAATTGACGCTCGAATTCCTTATTTTCACCCACATAAGAGGAAACCATTTTTTTGATTTGCTTTTCACGTAAAAGGAGACCGAGTCCCCAATCATCTACCCCACAGTTATTTGAGACAACTGTCAAGTTTTTCACTGCCTTGTCTCGCAGGGCGATAATCAGATTTTCCGGAATTCCTACTAGTCCGAAGCCACCCACTAATAAAGTGGCACCATCGTGAATATCAGCCACGATGTCCGTGTAAGAAGTGTAAATTTTGGCCATGACGATCACTCCCACCATGAAAAAATAAAGGATTTTTGTAAGCGTTAACAATAAGGGCGATGCAGTGCCCCGTTTTCCTGCCCTTCTATCATACTAGATGCGAGTTACAAACAAGTGACGAGACATTTGGATTATAAAAAATAATGTAAAATGACAGAAAAGTAGTGCAACTATACCATTTTTTTCTGTAAAATATATTTTGTCAATATTCGTCGTTTTTTTGGTCAGTATAGGAAGACTCGAGGGGAAATGTGGGGTTGCAGGAATGAAAAATACGAATAAATGGATAAGTCTCACGGTTGTGGTCCTGCTGCTCGTAGGGTGCGAAAAGCTAAATGAGGATGTCTCAAGTCTGAAACGGACGAGAGAAGAAACGGATATCAAGCTGAAAACGGTAAGTGCGTATACGGTGGAGAGTGGCAAGGATGAGCGACTGATGGAAGTAGCAGGTGTAGTGGCACCGCGTCAGGAGCTGGCTTTATCGTTTGGCGCCTCAGGCAAAATTTCAGGCATTCTCGTTGAAAAAGGAGCCACTGTCAAGGCAGGGCAGACGTTGGCGACATTAGATGGAACGGCCTTGCAGCAAGGTATTCACGCAGCCCAGGGACAGGTAGCAAGTGCTGCAATCAAGCGGGAAAAGGCCGCCAAGGGACCGGAGAGTCATGAGGTGCAAACCAAGAAGCTACAGGTAGAAAAAGCGCGAGAACAGATGCAAAAAGCTCGCGACGAGCTCTCCAAAGCAGAGATTTTGTATGCGAATGGAGCCATCTCGAAGGATGAAAAAGACAAGCTGGCCTCTGCACTGCGACAGGCCGAGCTGAGTCTGGAAGAAGAACAAGTGGCGTACAACAACCTGCTGAAGGGCGCCGATCCACTGGACATCGAAGAAGCGAATGCAAGCATCCAGCAGGCCAATGTTCAATTGAGCCGAGCGAAGCAGGAAGCAGCTGATGCGGTGATCAAAGCTCCTTTTACAGGTGTGGTTGCAGCGATCTCCAAGACAGCGTCGGAGCAAGCTGGACCTGGAACAGAGGTCATTCGAATGGTCGATACGAGCTCATGGCTTGTCAAGCTACATATAGAAAGGGAGCAAATCGCCCATTGGCAGGCAGGGAAAGTCGTAAAGGTGAAGGCTCCGGACGGCAGTGAAGCAGAAGGAAAAGTGACGTTTGTCTCACCTGTTATGGATACCAGCTTGGGATCTTATCCCGTCGAGGTGACCGTAGACGGCAAGAAAGTAGCGTGGAAGGGTGGCATGACTGTTACTTGTCAGTATCCGCTGCCAGCGTCAAACGTTGCGCTCGTTCCTGTTAGCAGCATCGGTGTCTCTGATGAAGAATATTACGTCATGAAAATCAATGAACATTCAGTGGAAAAGACGTTTGTCAAAGTGGGAGCATTGCAAGGAACCTTCTATGAGGTAGTGGAAGGTCTTGAGCCTGGTGACCAGATTGTCGCTGCAGGTTTGTCGTATGTAGTGGATGGTGAGGCGGTGAAGGTGGCGGATGAATAACAAGACATTTTTAGCGACGGTCCCCTCCTTTGCCCGCATTCTGGCGGTCATTTGCTGTCTACTTGCGGTAGGAGCTTGGTTCGGGCTGGATATCAAGACTTTTCCGGATCGGTCTGTGCCTGAATATACAATCAGTCTCTCGGCACCCAAGCTCTCTTCTGCGGAAGTAGATGAATCGGTCGCGAGAAAAGTAGAGGAATCTGTACGTTCATTAGGCAGTGTGCTTACGATTGCTACGGAATCTCGGACGGGATCGGCGGTTATCACTGTAAAAACATCAGAACAAATCGGTTCGGATTACAAGGAACGGTTGGAAAAGAAGCTGGGAGAGATCACGAAGCAGCTACCCGTGCAGGAGTGGAGCATCAGTCAAAGCAATTTGGCAGATAACAAAATTGGTTTTTATGTCCTGTACGGCACGGACTTGCAGACCTTGTCTGACGTTGCTCAAAATACGGTCTACGACAAACTGATCAATCTGCCAGGAATCGCTCGCATCGAAATGGACAAGCAAGGCTTGAAGGAGCAGGTAGATATCATTTTCCGACCGTCCATGCTACTCGCCTACGGGCTCACACCTGCTGATATGCTGTCGCAGCTGCCAACAGATGTGGTTGGAGAAGAGGTAGGCTCTGTTGGTGCAGATAAGGATCGAACCAGGATTCAATGGACGAGTAAATCGGAAGGGCTGCAAGATCTGGGTAAGCACTTGATCTCCACCGATAAAGGATACGTGCCATTACATACGTTGGCTGACATACGTGATCGACGGGGGAGCAAAGGCGAACAAATTGGGATGTATCGAGGCTCGCCTGCCTTAGGAATCACGGTGTACGCAGCAGATGTCGGGCAATTGTCTGTTATCAGCAAGCAAGTAAAGGAAGCAATTGGTGAGTTGAATCAGGCTTCAGGCGGAAAATACCGCCTCGATTTGTTTCATGACGACGCGCAGACAATCACCGCTGCATTGAGACAGCTTGGAACACTGGCGGCTCTAACCGCTGTCATCTGTTCACTCTTTTTGTACCTGACCCGAAAACAATGGGCAGGGGCTGTACTCGCGCTTTTGGCAAACGTACTCGCGGTCGGCAGTGTTCTTGGGGGCATGTGGCTTTGGGGAATCCCATTGACGCTCTCTACACTTGGGCCACTTGTGTTGTTTTCGCTATTGTTCACAGGAGCAGGCTCTACGTTGTTTCATCGGTTTTCAGGGTTGCCCTCGTACTCGTTTGTTCGTTGTTTGCAAGTGGCGTGGGGGTTGATGAAGCCGTTTTTGCTTACGGTTGTGGTAGTGGCGGCCTGTTGGACAGGTGTCGTTTTCACTGATTTCCTCAAGGCAGAAGACAAGGTTGTCTTGTACGATGCCTGGCCAATACTTTTGCTGGGGACGTTTGCTCTTATTCTTATCTATGGGTTTATCACGCCGGTACTGACAGGAACGTGGCTAGAAGCTTCCGTACGAATAGAGGAGGAAACGCCACGGGCTTCCAATAAAATGACAAGTTATTTTCAAGATCGCTGGAAACGACTGGTGGAACAGGGGTGTTTGCCCTATGGAATCACACTGGTTGCCTCGCTTGTCTTTGTCTTTTTGCTCAAGTCGTTTATTCTCGTTGATCCCTACGCAAAGCTTGATTATGGCAACAAGACGCTTTCATTGCCAATGGTGCAGGGAAGCAGCATCGATGAGGCCATGCGGGCAGCACAAATAGCTGAGGAGCGTTTACTCGCCATTGACGAAGTCCGAGATGTCTACACGATTGCCTCCGAAGAAAACCTGAGCTTTCAACTAAAGCTCGTGGATAAATACGATTGGACGCAATCAGTCTCTGAGCTGGAAAAAGTACTGGACAAAGAGCTGCGGGATATTCCTCAGACAGATCCGTTTGCGCTGGTCATTAATAAAGATAAGGCGACTCGTCTCGTCTTGACGATCATGGGACCATCCTTGCAAACGACGCAGAACATTGCCAATGAAGTATTGGCATTCATGGAAAAGCAGACTGCGAAGGATAAAGAGGGGCGAGAACTTGTAACCGATGAAAGAATCGGTCCAGGTGCAGAGGGGACCTTTATCGACATTCGTCCGAAACAAGAGATGCTGGCACGCTACCGGATTACGCAGGAGGAGATCAAGAGACAGCTGGAGAGCTATTTGGGAGAAAAAACAGCTGGGAGTGTCTATTGGAACGAGCGTCAGGTACCTATCCACGTCCGATTCCCTGACGGGTGGATGGACTATCCGGATCAGGTGAAACATATATTGATTCGAACATCACAAGGTAATGTGCGATTATCTGAGCTGGTAGATTGGTCGATCGGCAGCGAACCGCCCGTTTATCAACGGGAAGATGGACTGTATGTCTTCAAGGTAAGCAGTGCCGTCTCAGACCCAAGTCGAATTGAGCTGTGGTCTTATATCATCCCTTCTTCCATGCAAGAAAAGGTGGAGATACCCGAAGGCTACACGGTATATAACGACGATGAGCTGAAGAAATTGGAGGAGACAAAACTCAACAAGGTTGATTGGAGCAGTCGGTTCTTGACGATTGGCAGCCTGGTTGCCCTCGTACTTATCATGAGCTTGCTTTTGCAACGCAGAACACGCGACGGATTATTTGTCCTCGTTCTCTTGCCAGTCTTGTCTGGAGGCTTTGCGCTGGGATTGCTGTGGTTGGATCGACCTATGAACATGATGAGCTTCTATGGTATGGTGGGTGCCATTGCCGTCATCGTTTTGCAGGCACTTCTTACGATGGATGAGCTGCACAAGGCCCAAGCCGAACAAGAGCGAGTTTGGGACAGTATCAAGCTGGGGGACAAAAGCACCATGGCCAATCAAGCGGGGATATATTTCGCGATCGCGTTAGCCAGCCTTCCACTTGCTGGGGGCTTGGGTGAAGGAAATGATTCGTTTGCGTCCTTTGCCAGCGTATTGTTGTTTGGCATTCTAATGGGGGCTTTTGTCACCATGGCACTTCTTCCCGGTATGCAGTATGCAGCTATGCAAAGACAGGCTGCCCATTCTGAAATGTCCTTGCCGATCCTCGCTCGTCATTTGCGGATATGGTGGGAAAACAACCAAGTACGTCGCCGCGATTTCAAAGAAAGAAAACGGGAACAGGCCCGCTCACCCAAAACAGGGCAAGCCGAAGCCTCGAATCACAATTCCCGGGACTATGTCCCTGTACAAGAGGACTTCCTGCCTCTTTCTTCTTCACATGACGCCAACCGCTAAAATAGGTTGGCGTTTTTCATTTTCAATCGTTCACGTAGCTGTAACCAACGTACTAGGTATGCGTCATGGTAAGATAGAAAGAGAATCGAAAGCAGGGGGTAGCAACACGTGCGTCGATATCGAAAAGTATGGGATTACTTGCTTTTGATTGCGATTCTGCTCGGGTTATTTATTTCTTCATCACAGCCATACGCCAAGCAAGACATGCGAGGGACGATAGACAAGCTAGTGGACGAACAGAGCTTACAGAACCGTATAGGCAACATATCCATTCCTTACGGAGGCAAGGATGTGAGCCTGGAAGAAAAGGGAGCGGCTGGTTTTATAGAGTTCTTCTTACGGAAAGGGATACACTTTTCTGTTTTTGCCCTCTTGGCTTTTAGCTGGTATCGCGTGTTTTCACATCATCTCTCGTTTGGGCAAGCACTGCCCTGGAGCGCTTTTTGTAGTGTGATGACGGCTGCTTTGGATGAATGGCACCAGACGTTTACACCGGATCGAACCGGAATGGTGCAGGATGTTTTGCTCGATGCAACTGGATCTGTCACGATGTTGTTGATAATTGCTCTCAATTACCTGTATTCACGAAGAGCACATCGTTATAAAATGTAGGAAGCCTATCCATCCTATGGGAGAGAAGGCTGTGATGAACGATTGGAGAGTGGATTAGATCGTGGGAGAAAAAAAGAATGTCCTTGTACTGAACTGCGGTAGTTCTTCGGTGAAGTACAAGCTTTATGAAATGCCTTCCAAGACATTGATTGCGCATGATTATTTGGAACAAATCCAGCGTGACCAATATGAAGATACGATACGGGGAGTGTTTGAATCCCTCAAACAATATTCGATAGATATCGTTTCCCATCGTGTTGTCCACGGTGGAGAAGCATTTAAGCAGTCCGTTATTATCAATGACCAAGTAAAAGAAGAAATTCGTAACCTGTCCCGTTTCGCCCCGCTTCATAACCCCATTAACCTAACCGGGATTGAAGTTGCTCAAGGTCTGTTTCCTGATTTGATTCACGTAGCTGTTTTTGACACAGCATTTCACCAAACCATGCCACCATCCTCGTATTTGTACGCACTGCCTTATGAATACTACGAACAATACGGCATTCGCAAATACGGTTTCCATGGAACGTCTCACCGCTATGTAATGGGCCGTGCAGCAGAAATGATGGGGCGCCAGAAGGAGCAGCTTCGTCTGATCAGTTGCCACATTGGAAGCGGGGTAAGTATTACGGCGATCCGAAATGGTGAATCTTATGATACGTCGATGGGTATGACACCATTGGCAGGTTTGTCCATGGGTACGCGCAGTGGAAACATTGACCCAGGTATCATCCCGTATATTGAGGAAATTGAAAGGACCGACACAGCTGGCGCTATCAAGATTCTGAATAACAAGAGCGGTCTCATGGGCGTATCGGGTGTATCCAATGATTTGCGCGACGTTATGAAAAAAGCAGAAGAGGGACATCTCCGCAGTAAACTCGCTTTGGAATTATTTACTACGATTCTACATAAGCATGTGGGACTGTACCTTGCGCGCTTGAATGGAGTCGACGGCATTATCTTTACAGCAGGGGTTGGAGAAAATAGTGCTGCCGTGCGTGATTTGGTGTGCTCTGGTCTGGAATTTGCCGGGGTAAACCTGGATCGTGAGGCAAACCGCAGCAGCAAAGGTGAGGCATTTATCAGTACGAAATACTCCCCGGTAAAAGTCATGGTCATCCCGACAAATGAAGAACTTGTCATGGCAATGGATGCATTTGAACTGGGCAATAACTAGCTTGGAGTATGTCCCTAGAAAGAATAGGCTTTTCAGTATTGGAATTTCTCTGCTATACTAGGAGAATGAGGCTTCTGGTTTGAGGTTCTCACCATTTTTCTGAAAAAATAAAAGGAGTGCAAACTGGATGGCAGTACAAGTGGGAAGCATCATCGAAGGAAAAGTGACAGCGATTAAACCGTTTGGGATGTTTGTAGCAGTCAGCGAAACGGAGCAGGGGCTGGTCCACATTTCCCAAGTAGCAAACGGTTTTGTTAAGGATATCAATGATCACTTTACCGTGGGGGCACCAGTAAAGGTAAAAGTACTCTCCATTGATGATGCAGGTAAAATCTCGCTTTCGGTTCGCGCAGCACTCCCAGCGCCTGAGCGTCCGGAACGTGAAGAACGCCGTGGCGGTGGATATCGTGGAGGCGACCGCGGAGGGAATGCAAAACGAGATAGCGGAGCTTCTTTCGAAGACAAGATGAAAAAATGGATGAAGCACAGCGAAGAGAACCTTGCGACAATCAACAAAAAGAACGCAAAACGCGGCTACTAAGCCTTGCGATAACTAAGAAGGACGGGATCAGCCCCGTCCTTTTTTGCGTTTCCTATTCGATAGGATTCCCCTCCTTTTCCCAGTATTCCATCCCGCCGAGCATCTCCTTTACCCGAAAGCCAAGAGCGGATAGCTTCGCACAAGCCTTTGCAGCACCATTGCAGTTGGGACCCCAGCAGTAGACGACCAGGAGCTTGGTCGGGTCCAGAGCAGCCGTCGTTTCAGTGGAAATGAGCGAATGGGGGAGATTCAGAGCACCAGGAACGTGACCATCCCGATACGCTTTCTCGCTGCGAGCATCCAGGATGTAGAAGTCTTCCACGCGGTTCTGAATGTCACTCCATACATCAGAGACATCTGTCTCAAGAGAAAGCTTGTCGAGAAAATGAGTGCGGGCTACTTCAGGTGACGCGGCGGGTGTTTGCAATATAAGGGACATATCAAAATCCTCCTCGTTATATTTGATGGTGATGCACCCAGCATAGCATTGAACCAATTATCACAGTTATCTATACTATTTAATGAGGATCATTACTAATTTCTATGGGAGGAAGCGGGATGGAGCTGGTCTATTTACATACTTTTCGCGAAGTAGCCCGGTATGGAAGCTTTACACGGGCAGCAGAAGAACTGGGCTATGCTCAACCGACGGTAACGGCACAAATGCAAAAGCTGGAGCAGTCGTATGGAGCCCCGCTATTTGAAAGATATGGACGCAAGCTGCGACTGACCCAAGCAGGTGAAGCCTTGCTGCCGTACGCACGGGAATTGATTCGCCTGTATGGGGAATCTAAAGAAGTGATCAAGCAACAGACGACAGGTCCCATTGCCATTGGAACGATCGATACACTGGCGGCATTCTTTTTGCCACCGTATTTGCAGGCTTTTTGCCACCAATATCCTCAGGTTGATTTAGTATTGCGGACGGCTGGAGAAGCAGAAATCGTGCAACAGATCAGGGATGGTTATCTAGATTTTGGGATCATTTTCGATCGCCCTTGTACAGACCCTGAGTTAGTCATCCACGTCATTCGCGAGGAAGAATTGGTGGTCGTCATGCCACCCGCCCATCGATTCACAACAGCAACTGTACTCACAGTCCATGATTTGGGCGGGGAGCCGCTTGTATTGACCGAAGAAGGCTGTACGTATCGGGGCATGCTGCTGGAGGCTTTTGGTGAGGCTGGGATGACCCAACGAATCGCCTGCCAATTCAGCAATCCGGAAGCGATCAAGCAGTGTGTACGCTGTGGCTTGGGTGTGGCATTGCTGCCTGTTATGGCGGTCCATAGAGAGCTCGCAGAAGGGGTGCTCACAGCCATCCCGTTTCAGTCGGATAAGCCGCCGTTTTCCATTCAGCTTGTTTATCATAAAAAGAAATGGCTATCACCTTCGATGGTGACGCTTGTGGATACGATTACGAGATCACAGAGAGAGGAATCGTGAGCAGGATGCAGCTAGATATTTCACCATTTGTCGCATGTACACCTGAGGAGACAGTCTATCCGGGAGTGCGGCTCTACACCGTCAGCTACTACAGTCAAGACTTGCTGGTAAAAGCTGCATTGGCTGTGCCGGAGGTGTATTTTCAGGAGGGAGCATGTCTGCCGGCTCTCCTGTATTGTCGAGGTGGGATTAAAGGAGTGGGACGCGTCAGACCCGAGAGAATTAGTCAGATGGCTGCTTTTGGCTACGTGATCCTCGCTCCTCATTACCGTGGCAACGAAGGCGGAGAGGGCCGGGATGAATTCGGTGGGGCAGACAGGCATGATGTGTTTGCCGCATTTGAATTGCTCCGTAGACTGGAGAGGGTAGACAAGGAGCGAATCAGCGTATACGGCTTTTCACGCGGTGGTATCATGGCTTTGTTTGCAGCAATAGAGTGCAAAGGCATGCTGTCTTGCGTCGTATGGAGTGGTGTCAGCGACATGTTTTTGACCTATGAGGAGCGGGTTGATCTAAGAAGGATGCTGCGCAGAATCATCGGTCATCCACGTAAGCAGGAGGATGCTTACCGCGATCGGACACCTTTGTACCGGATGGACGAGATTTCTTGTCCTGTGCTAATCATACATGGAACGGAAGATGAGAATGTGGGAGTGGAGCATGCTCATAAATTGGCAGATGCGCTGACGCTGGCAGGCAAACGGTATGAGAAATGGCTGGCGCAAGGGGCCAGCCATCTGTTTGTCGGGGAAGATATGGAGATGTATACGCGCAAGATGTTCGCTTGGCTGGATGCGCAAGCCTAATCTTCTTTTGGTGTAAGCGGCAGCGTAATGATGATTTCCGTTCCTTTCCCCAGCTTGCTGTTCACGTGCAGCTCCCCACCGTGGTTTTCCACCATTCGCCGCGAAATTGGCAGCCCCAGTCCAGTCCCATCCTCTTTTAAGGAGAAGAACGGATCGAATATACGCACCAGATATTCTTGGGGAATGCCTTCTCCCGTGTCTCTGACATGAATATGGACAGCTTGATCATCCAGGCGGCTTTCGATGGAGAGAACGCCGCCGTCTTTCATGGCTTCAATGCTGTTTTTCATTAAATTTAACAGGATTTGCTTTAATTGCTCGACATCGACGTGAATGCGAATGCCCGGATCACAGCGGTCTACGATTTCAATCCCATGCAGCATAGCCTCGGCATTCATCAAGGGAAGAATCGAATGAATGACACCGGTTAGCGCAACCTCGCGATAATCGGGCTTGGATGGTTTGGAGAGCATCAACAACTCCGTCACGATGCGGTTGACCCGTTCAATTTCCTGCAAGATTAAGGGCAAATAGTACAAATCGCGCTCTTGATTCGATAAACGCTGTTCTAATAGCTGAATAAAGCCGTAGATGACCGTTAGCGGATTGCGAATTTCATGAGCGGCTCCCGCTGCTAGCTGACCGACCATGGCCAGCTTCTCAGATTGATTCAAGTACTCTTGAATTTGCTCCTGCTCCGTAATGTCCAAGAAGGCGACCATCCACCCAGTTTCCTGATCGTGGTGATGATTGTGTAAAGGGATGTAGGAGACCAGAGCAATGAATGGTGTATCGTCTTTTTTGTACAAGGTCATTTTGCGATTGACGAACCAGGGAGTCGGCTCATTGCTTGTGGGTGCTTCAAAGGAATCCTTGGACACTGGGTAGCCGAGATCGTCGAGCTTGACTAAATGCTGCGCCAACTGGTTTACATGAAGACCGACTGGCGCATGGGAGCGTGTAATAATTCCAACAGGCAGGGAGTTTAAGATTTGCTCTCGGATGTTTTTTTCTTCGGTCAAAATTTGCCGTTGCCGTTCATCTTGCGCGAATAGATTGGCGATGCTACTCGACATTTTATTGAACTCCTGCGCCAACTCAAGGAATTCATCTTGATGGGTATAGACGATTTGCTGACCGAATGTTCCTTTCGATACTTCACGGGCTTGTTGCATAAGAGACTGAATCGGGCGCAACAGCTCATTTCGGAAGTAAAACGTACAGAATAGCCCAAACAAGATAGAGGCTACGGAAACCGTATAGGTCAGAATCAACGAAACTTTGATGCTCTCATTCGAATCCTGAAACTCTTTATTCGTCTGATACTCCAGCTGATTGAGTGAAAAAGACAGATCCCGTTCAAACCGATCGAGCAATGGCTGTACTTCATTGGTAAGGACATAGCTGACGGCAGGAACATTCCCTGCTTGCAGCAACGGATTGATTTTGTTCAGAAAAATAAAATCCAGTTTTGATATCGATTCAATAATGGTAAACAAGCCACTGTTGGCTTCGGTTTTGGGAAGCGAGGAAAAGCGCGCCGTATCGATTAGATTTGTATAGTACTGATCCAGGTAAGACTCGTCGCGTGTCAATGTATACATGTTCAAGGCATATGTCTTGGTGTATATCTGGTTTTTGACTTCCAATAAGGCACTCGTTTGCGGTAAGAGGTTTTGCGTTAAATACACTTCATCAGTGGTGACTTTGGTCATTTGATAACTGAAAAGGGTCGTTACGCAACCGATGAGAAGCATCATTACGAGATAGCTGAGCATGATTTTTTTCTGAAATCCGAGATTGCTGAAAAGGGGCATGCTGATTAACCTCCATACGAGCCACGGGAAGGAATGAGATTTTGCAGTTCCCGTTCTAAATCTTTACGTACATTTTCTGGCACCATGTGTCCGAATTGACTGAGATGGTTGACCCCCTCTGCAAGTCCATACATGACTTTTCCATTGGGGAGATCCCCTTGAATAAACTGTTCCATGATGATGCGGTAGCACTGACGAACATCCTGCATCATGGAGGCCAGCACGTATTCTGGAGCGATGTAGCTTTGATCGGCAATATATCCGATGGTAAATACTCCTGCGCGCTGCGCTTCTGTAATCACTTCGAGATTGAAGCTGTCGCCTGTGGTGTAGATAACATCCACGCCTTGCGAAATCATGTTGCGAGTCGTGCGAATGGCCCCCGTACTATCATTGAAATCAGGTACCTTTCCAATAACGATAGTAGTGTTGGGTGATGCCTTTTTCACTCCTTCGATAAAGCCTTCTACTTGCGTTAACTCAGTGGGCTTGTCCACCATGATGTATCCGACTTTATCCGATTTCGTCATTTTGGCGGCAAGAATACCGACGAGCTTGCCGGCAGGCTTCATATCGTAACGAATCGTCGTCTGATTCGGATGCGGAGCCTCTCCGTTAAAGGAAACAAAGTGTGATTTCGGATAGCGAAGCGCTACGTCTGTAAAAGGATCAGAGAAGATGAGGCCATGACCGAGTATGAGATCATAGTCGTTGGCTGCATATTTCTCAGCCACCTTTCTGATCTGCTCCGGTTTTATATTATTGGCGATTTCGAGTGAAAAGTTAAATCTTTTTTGCAGTTCTGTCATACTCTCCAGTGCACTGCTGTTCCAGCCCTGATCATATGTGGGGCCCTCCAGCAATAGGGCGACACGCACTTTGTCAGAAGAATGGCTGCTTTTATTTATGACTTTATCGAGATGCTTCATACTTGTAACGAATTGACTGGTAATGAGCAGAAGCAGCCCGACTACCAAACCGGTAAATAAGACGGGAAATGGCAGCAGCTTTGGCATGCGGGATTCCTCCATAGAAAAAAGCATAATCCACTTGAAAATATAGATACACGTCATGCCTATTATATCGGTTCTCTGAGGGTTGTGCATGGAAAAAAGGGATACGGACAGCCTAAGCATATGGAGAACATATCCCCCTGCAAAGAGGGAACAGAAGGGAGGCATGCACGCGATGGAAAACGATATGGTGGAAATCCCACAGATTCATATTCCTGATGAGGTTACACAGGTCGATCGACCGGAGATTGGAGAGACTACTCCACACCCGAAACCGGAAAGCCCTCTGGCGTCGAGCGGAACAGCCGAACTCGCCAGCGAGAGCGTTTCGAATGAGAGCAGTGAGCGAATCGGTTTTATTTCATAAAGCCGATCGGATTTCGCGCCATTCGACAAAAGAAGTCATTTTCTCTCGTGGACAAGGCTTGCGATTTCTGCAAAAGTAGGAGGTAGAATAGCAAGCGAGATGCGAGGGGATAAGATTGCATGGCCCGATTGCTGATAGTAGATGACGCAGCCTTCACGAGAAGGGTGCTGACGGATATGTTAGGCGAGCAACATGAAGTTTGTGGAGAAGCGAGCAATGGTTTGGAGGCAATTGAAAAGTACAAGGAGCTCAGGCCAGATATTGTCACCATGGATATTACTATGCCGCACATGCACGGGATTGAAGCCACGCGTCACATCTTGGATTTTGACCGTGATGCCAAAATTTTGATCTGCTCGGCAGTCGGGCACCGGCAGAAGGTGCTGGAAGCGATGAGGACAGGAGCGAGTGATTTCGTCGTAAAGCCTTTTCAAAAAGAGCAGATTCTCGATGCAATCGCACGACTTTTGTAAACAGGAAAAAGCAAACAGCCGCCAAATCCCGGTTGGGAAGGCGGCTTTTTTTCTATTAAGAGAAGATTTTACAAGCTGATTTCCGTTCCAATGCCGTTTGCTTTCGCCCGTTCATAGACCGTTTTGGCTACGGCTGTGTCCAGGTAGGCAACCCCCACTGATTTGTACATCGTGATTTCTTCCTCGTTTTCTCGGCCGGGCTTTTTCCCAATCAAAATGTCTCCCAGCTCAGCGTGCATTTGTTCAAAGCTCCATTCCCCGCGTTCAACCGGAATAAGCAGATCGCCTGCTTCGTGCCGGGCTCCCTCCAGTGTATCGACCACAACTTTGCTGTTTTGTACGGTAGTCGAGTCGACCTCCTGCATATGAGGAAGAAAAGCACCGATGGCATTGATATGCGTACCAGGACGCAAGTGTTCGCCATCAAACAACGGGCTGGTAGCCTTGGTGCTGCAAATCACGATTTCGGCATTCGCAACCGCTTCATTGGCATCATCCAAAACCGTGATTTCGCCTTGCCACTCCGGATAGAGGGAGAGTAGTGTTTGTTTCATTTCGTCCGCTTTCTGACGTGTGCGGTTATAGAGATAAATGTTTGTCAGCGGACGGACCTCAATGACGGCTTGAATCTGTCCGATGGATTGTGCCCCGCATCCCAATACAGCGCAGCTTTGCGCATTTTCTTTTGCCAAGTATTTGGTTGCAACGCCACTACTTGCACCTGTGCGTATAATCGTCAATAGGCTCGCGTCCATCATCGCCACATGCTGTCCCGTTTTTGCTTCCGTCAACACGATGACGCTTTGGAGTGCTTTGATCTCGTGCTGGTGATTCTCCGGGAAAATGCTGATGATTTTTACCGCTACATAATCGTCCGTTTCCAAATAGGACGGCATGTATAGACTGGTTGCTCCGTATTTCGGATGGTCAATGGCAGTACGAACGGGGGTGGTGACATTTCCCAGCATATGCTCACGGAAGACGTGTTCCACATCTTCCAAGCAATCTTTCATCGTGTAGATTTGTTCAATGTTTTCACGGCTTAATACGAGCATGACATTCATCCTTTCATCGGGATCCTTTGTCAGTAGATATTGAAGTGTCACTTCAATTTATAAATGAAGTAACACCCCAATTTGTAAAAATAAAACAATCAAAAATCGGATAATAATAAATATTTTAAAATGCAACACAATTGGTAGCAATAGTAAAAATTGATACTTATGCTAACTTTACAACTTTTTTCGGGAAAGAGTATGATAGACCTATCCTTTTTACGGCGAGGTATGCAAATGGAACCCACCATTGGTGTATTAATCAAATCGCTTCGTGTCGGCAAAAAGAAGACACTCAAACAAATTGCGGAAAAAACACAGCTGTCGATCAGCTTTTTGTCCCAAGTAGAGCGTGGGAAGTCTTCCATTACGCTGGAGTCATTGAAAAAAATTTCGGAAGCCTTGGGAGTGAGCCCAGGCTATTTCTTTTCGGGCGAGTCGAGTGGAGGGAATGAGCAGGTACGCAGGGCGGGCAAGGAGCGATCTGGGCTTCTACATGCGCCTTTTGTGTATGAGGACCTGTCCAGTGATTTGGCGAATCCGACGTTGGTACCGATTCTCGTCACGCTATCCCCGCATGGAGAAAAAGGCACGCCTTTTGTTCATCAGGGGCAAGAGTTTATTTATGTCCTGGAGGGTGTACTGACACTTTTACTGGGGGAAGAGGAGCATGATTTGTTCCCTGGCGACAGCATTCACATGGATTCATCCGTGCCACACAACTGGGTGAACCGTACAGGCGAGGTCACCAGATTCCTTTGTGTCAATTCGCATGACAGCGACAGGATTACGACCGCTCCTCATTAATGGAGCGAGAGCGTTTAGCGAAGTCATGTTTTTTACTATAATAGAGGAACACGTAGAAAAGAGCGGTAAAGAGGTGAAAGTGTGCCCGTAGAGCCTAACTATTTTCAACAGTATCAGCATGCCGATATCGACGAATTAGCTGATGTCATTGGAGAACTTTTGCAAAATCCGATTACGGTTGAAGATGCCGATCATAAACTGATTGCTTACAGCTCACACGGAGAAAGCACAGATGAAGCGCGCTGGTCTACCATCATGGGGCGACGGGTACCGGAAAAAGTGCTGACGCGCCTCTGGAAGGACGGCGTATTCCAGGAGCTGTTAACGCACGACAACCCCGTACACATCCCGGCCAAGGACGAAATCGGCTTGGGGAAGCGTGTGGCGATTGCCATTCGCAGAGGGAGCGACGTGCTCGGTTACATTTGGGCACAAGAGGTGAATCGACCAATTACCCAGGAAGATGATGAAATTCTTCGTCAGGCAGCACGCGTAGCTGTCTCGCGTCTCATCCAACGGCAGGGAAAACGCAAGGCGGAAGAACAGCGACGCAAGGAATTTCTGTGGGAGCTGTTGTTGGGGAATCACAGCAGTGAGGCTGGCATTCGCCAAAAAGCGGACACCTTGCAGATGCAGCTTCCGACCTCTTATTTAATTTGTATTATTGAAGCGGCAGGAGCCCGTCTGGACCAGTACTTGTATCCGTTGTTAATGCGTGACAAGCTGCTCTGGGTTGTCGACGGATCGCAAATCATCTTATTGATCGGTCTGTCCGATGCGAAAAAAGAGAAGAGTGATGTGCTCATTCGCAAGGTGGAACAGTTCCTCTCCGACTCGCTCGGCAAGCTCGAAGCACATGTCACAGAAGGACGCCAGGTGATTGCCGGGTACGGGAGAGATTACAAGTCTTATACGGATATTGTGAAAAGCTACAGGGAAGCGTTGCATGCACTCAAGATCAAAAAGCTGTTTCCTCAGGAAAATGAAGGGATTCACGGGTACCACGAGCTGGGGATTTATCGCTATTTACTTCAACTGAAGCAGTGGGAAGAGGAGCAGGGCTATCAGAATGAACGGCTGGAAAAGCTCAGACAGTACGATCGCGAGAACCAGACCACGCTCTTGACGACTTTGGAAACTTTTTTGGATGCCGCTGGCAAGGTCAACAAGACAGCAGAGCGCTTGCATATCCACATCAATACGTTGAGCTACCGGCTGAGACGAATTGAGGAGATCATGCGTGTCGACCTCGACAATATGAACCAGCGGGCTGCCTTATATTTAGAGTTGAAAATAGCCAAATTAGATAGGGAACAGTAGTTCGTTTGTGAATTTCCACAAATGAAAAGATGCTAAAATTAAAGGAATCTCCAAGGAGTATGCCCGAAGATACGCTGTACAATAATAGTAACCGCAAAGAAATTGGCGTTTCCAAGGAGGACATACTTATCATGATCGTTGGAATTCCAAAAGAAATTAAAAATAATGAGAACCGCGTTGCCATTACTCCGGCAGGTGTAGCTGCTCTGGTACAAAACGGACATTCCGTTCGTGTAGAAACAAGCGCAGGGCAAGGCAGTGGTTTTACGAATGAAGATTACAAGGCAGTAGGCGCTGAGATCGTAGAAACAGCAGCAGAGGCATGGGCGTCTGACATGGTCATGAAAGTAAAAGAACCACTCCCTGCTGAATACGGATATTTTCGCGAGGGTCTGATTCTGTTCACGTATTTGCATCTCGCACCAGAGCCTGAATTGACTCGTGAATTGCTCGATAAAAAAGTGATTGCAATCGCTTACGAAACCATCCAGCTCGACAATGGCGCTCTGCCTCTGTTGATGCCGATGTCTGAAGTAGCAGGTCGCATGTCCGTTCAAATCGGCGCGCAATTCTTGGAAAAGCAATACGGCGGAAAAGGCGTTCTGCTCGGTGGCGTACCAGGCGTGCCAAAAGGCGAGGTAGTCGTAATCGGCGGCGGGATCGTTGGAACAAACGCAGCGAAAATGGCGCTTGGACTGGGTGCAAATGTAACCATTATCGATGTAAACGCAGACCGTCTGCGCCAACTGGATGACCTGTTCCAAGGCCGCGTTCAGACGCTGATGTCCAATTCCTTCAATATCGCAAACGCTGTGAAAAAAGCAGATTTGCTGGTAGGCGCTGTACTCATTCCAGGTGCTCGTGCTCCGCGTCTGGTAACAGAAGACATGGTAAAAGAGATGTCACCTGGTTCAGTGATCGTAGACGTTGCGATTGACCAAGGCGGATCGATCGAAACCGTTGACCGCATCACGACTCATGACAAGCCAACCTATGAGAAGCATGGTGTGATTCACTACGCGGTAGCGAACATGCCTGGTGCAGTCGCTCGTACATCTACATTGGCCCTGACCAACGTAACCGTTCCTTACGCGGTACAATTGGCGAACAAAGGCTACGCACAAGCGATTCGCGACAACAAAGCATTGGCAAAAGGCGTAAACGTCATCGACGGAAAAGTAGCTTACAAGGCTGTCGCTGATGCGCATAACCTGCCGTATGCTTCTATCGAAGAAGTTTTGCTGGTGAAAAACTAGCTTCAACGGTAAATAGAAAAGAAGAAACTGCTTGTCCGAGTTTACGGCAAGCAGTTTTTTTATTTAAACTCTCCTCCAAGCTATATAGATCAACATTTCACGAACGAACCCCTTTAGTCGTCCACTTTCATGAAAGACTAATCCCCCTGTGTGTGGTGGTGCTGTTAGGATTTGCCTGCTTACTTGGAAATATGTATCACGTATAAAGGTTACATCCTCCCGAAAAAGTATGGTATTCTACTATGAGGTAAAAAGGTAGAAACGGAGTAAGGAGTGCAGCCGATGTATCAGCTCATAAGAAAATATCTGTTCCAGCAAGATGCGGAAGAGATTCATGAAAAGACAATTGGTGCCTTAAGGCTGGTGGAGGATTCTGCTCCAGGCAAAAGCATCCTGAAGATGATCTATCAGGTAAAAGACCAGCGGTTGGAGAACAAGCTGTGGGGAATGACGTTTCCGAATCCAGTCGGACTTGCAGCCGGTTTTGATAAAAATGCAGAAGTTTATCATGCGCTGGGTGCTCTTGGTTTTGGGTTTGTGGAAATCGGGACATTGACGCCGCAGGGGCAGCCAGGTAATCCAAAGCCCCGATTGTTCCGATTGCCGGAACATCAAGCTGTCATTAACCGGATGGGCTTCAACAATCACGGTGCTTATCTGGCTTCCCAGCATTTGGTCGACTACGCATACTCAGATGTTCCGATTGGGATTAACATTGGGAAAAACAAAGTAACGCCGAATGAAGAAGCGGCCATCGATTATAGCAAATGTATGGACATGCTCTATGCATACGGTCACTATTTCGTCATTAACATCAGCTCTCCAAATACCCCGAATCTTCGTGACTTGCAGGAAACGGAGAGCTTGCGTCATTTGGTGCGTGCAGTAAAAGAAAAGGCAACCGAGATGGAAGGGCGTTCCATCAAAAAAAAGCCGATTTTGTTGAAAGTAGCGCCAGACATGTCAGATGAGCACATGCGCGATGTGGTTCACGCTGCTGTAGAAGAGGGCATTTCCGGAATTATCGCTACCAATACGACACTGTCACGTGAGGCCGTTTCCGGACATCGATTTGCCGAGGAAGCGGGCGGATTGAGCGGTAGACCTCTTACAGAGCATTCCACTGCTTGGGTGAAGGAGATTTATCAAGAAGTAGGAGACAAGGTACCAATCATCGGTGTCGGCGGTATTTATAACGGCGAAGACGCCTACGCGAAAATCCGGGCAGGAGCCAGTCTTGTTCAGGTGTATACGGGGATGATTTATCAGGGCCCAGGTATCGCCAAACAAATCAACAAAAAACTGCTCAAGCTCATGCAACGCGATGGTTTTAAACATATTAGTGAAGTAATTGGCGTAGACGCAAAAGAATAGAAAGAATAAGTATGCATAGGTCGATGGCTCCGTTTGTAGTGGGTCATCGACTTATGCGTTTTTGCTTATATTCTTCCGATTTATGTAGTGATCCGGTATAATGATGTGGGACAAACATGAATTGTCAGTCAATTGCATATAGTCGGCGTTAGGTGCCTTTATGTGACGCATAAAGGGTAACAGGGAATCGGGTGAAAGTCCCGAGCGGTCCCGCCACTGTAACCAGGGAGCTCTCTTTGAGAAGGAAACCACTCATCTTCGTATGGGGAAGGACAAGGAGCGCATGGATCTGGAAGCCAGGAGACCTACCTAGTAGCCACACCCACAGAACCTTCGCGGAAAGGAGCGGTGAATACGAGGCAATGAGGCTGTCTAGTCAGTCTGTTGTTTTGTGTGCACATCTCGTCCACTGATGGATGGGATTTTTTTGTTTGGAGGAAAGAATGAAAGTCAGTGAAGGAGGATAAACATGAATCGATCTCGTCTCGTATCTACTTGTTTGATGATCGCGGGCTTTGTCTTGTATTTTTTGCTCAATGAACCTGAAACAGGACATGCAATGCACATCATGGAAGGGTATTTGCCATTATCCTGGGCCTTATTTTGGTGGGCTGTGTTCTTGCCATTCTTTATTCTTGGGATTCGCTCGATTAACAAGATTGTAAAAGAACATCCCGAGATGAAGCTCCTTATTGGCGTTGCAGGAGCATTTGCATTTGTTTTATCTGCACTGAAAATCCCTTCGGTTACAGGCAGCAGCTCTCACCCGACTGGAACGGGTCTTGGCGCCATTATGTTTGGGCCTTTTGCGATGTCTGTGTTAGGGAGTATGGTGCTCTTGTTTCAAGCCTTGCTTTTGGCACATGGAGGTTTGACTACGCTAGGGGCAAATGCTGTATCTATGGCAGTAGTAGGACCCATGGTGGCATACGGAATCTATCGGTTGATTATGAAAGTGGCCGGAAGTCAGCGTCTGGCGGTTTTTGCCGCGGCGGCTTTGGCTGATCTCGCTACCTATGTGGTGACTTCGCTTCAACTGGCACTCGCATTTCCAGCTGAATCTGGCGGAGTGTTGGCCTCGTTTGCCAAATTCGCAGGAATTTTTGCCTTCACGCAAGTACCGCTCGCTATTAGTGAAGGTCTGTTGACCGTTCTTGTTTGGAACTGGTTGTTATCTTATAACGCAAAAGAGCTTACACAGCTTCGTTTGCTCAAACGGGAGGAATCGCTGTGAAAAAAGGATGGAACTGGCTTTTACTCTTGGGGGTAATCGTACTGGCTACTGTCCCGTTGTTGCTGGTGCAGGATTCGGAATTTGGTGGCGCAGACGGCGTGGCAGAAGAAGCGATCAAGGAAATCGCTCCGAGCTACGAACCGTGGTTTCAACCGCTGATAGAACCGCCAGGGGGAGAGACGGAGAGTCTATTGTTTGCGGTGCAGGCGGCGTTGGGAGCGGGAGTGGTTGGCTACGCCGTGGGCTTGTACAAAGGTCGGTTGGATAAACGCAAAAAATGAACGGGCTGCAGCTTGATTCTCTCTCTTATCAAAACAGGCTAAAACATCTGCCGCCAGCTCATAAGCTATTGCTGGCGAGTGCAATGTTACTGCTCGTCCTGGTGGGACATGTATGGATGCAGATGGCGGTCGTGGTTTGGATGACGATATGGGTAGTGGTGTATGCCCGTATTCCGGTCCGTATCTACTGTGCCTTTATGATCGTGTCACTCTCGTTTTTCGCGGCGGGGCTCCCTGCACTATTGATTGAAGGGGCGAGAGCAGGAGGAGTACAGGTCCAGGTCGCGGCAGCATGGGAATTCGGTTCGTATGTGCTCTATGTGCCGATGTCCTCCTTCAGTAAAGTTTGGATTTTATTTTGGCGGACCATGGCGAGCTTATCTTGCTTTGCTTTCCTTTTGTTTACCGTGCCGTTTGCCGAAATCTTGCAGGTGCTTCGCCGGCTTCATATGCCTGTTCTTGTGACTGACTTATTAATGATCATGTATCGGTTTATTTTTGTGTTGGTAACGATTTCTCACCAGCTCTGGATTGCCCAACGTTCGCGCGGAGGTCATCGCGGCTTCCGGGCGACACTTCGGGATGCAGGGGTTCTCGTTGCGCAATTGTTTGTCAGAGCGATGCGCAAATACGAAGCTCTGCACAAAGGAATGGCGGCAAGAGGTTTCGGGGAGAGCATGCAGGTGCTCTCGTTTCATTCCCATGCCCGCTCGCGCCGCTATGAGTGGGAATCAATCGCAGGCTGTATGCTGCTGGTGCTGCTTGAGTGGTGGACAGGAGGTTGGCGGTTATGACATCACGGTTGTTGGAGTTCATCGATTTGCAGTACACGTATCCGGGAGGGCGGGGACCAGTCCTGTCAGGGCTGTCCTTATGGATTCCAGAGGGGAAAAAGTGTGTTCTTTTGGGGCGGAATGGCTGTGGGAAGTCGACCTTGTTCTTGCATGGAAACGGGATCATCGAGCCACAGCAGGGACAGGTGCTGTGGAAGGGGAAACCGCTTGTCTACAAACGGGTCGCATTGCAAGAGATGACGCAAAAGGTAGGCTTGGTCTTTCAAGATCCCGAGCATCAGTTGATCGCAAGCACAGTGGCGGAAGATATCTCCTACGGTTTATGCAATCAGAAGCTGCCCGTGGACGTAATCCGGGCAAAGGTAGAAAAGGTGCTGGATGCATTCGGGTTAAGAGAGCTGGCAGAAGCTCCGATTCATCATTTGAGCCTGGGACAAAAACGGAGACTGGCACTCGCGGGGGTCATGGTCATGGAGCCAGAGCTTTTGCTATTGGACGAGCCTACTGCGTATCTGGATCGCTATCAGACCAAAAATTTGCTGCGGGAGCTCGATGCCATTCACCGACAAGGAACGACTGTTTTGATGGCAACACACGATATGGATATTGCGTTTGAATGGGCCGAGTGGATTTGCATCATGGATGAAGGCAGGCTTGTATTCGCGGGAGATCCGCAGGAGGCATTGGAAAACAGAGACATGCTGGAAAGCCTTCATCTGGGTATGCCGTTGCTCGTTGATGTGTGGGAGGCACTGCCTGAACAGTGGAAGCGAGAGTTGGGCGGAAATATTCCACGTTCGGTCGACGAGCTGAGAAAAATGCTCAGTGTTCAGCGGGTGTGGTGAATGGAGTGGGCGCTTTCGGGTAAGCTAACCCCAAAAAGCCATGGAGGTACGCAGTATGGAACATGACTCTGTCTCGAGTTCATCTGTCCCGAATCATCAGGAAAAAGGAATCCCTCGCCAAGTGAAGGATGAACTGATGTATCAAGTGTTGGAGAAAGACATGACCACCGCTGAACAGGAAAAGAAGATAAAGGATGATTACCTAAAAGGAAAGGCGTAAATTTGCGCCAAGAAGCCCTTCTCGCCACATAAAGGCGCGAAGGGCTTTTTTACATGGAAAGATCCCCGTACCCACCCTCGTCTGTCAGACAAAATCAACACACGGTAGTTACAATACCAAGTACACATTACTCATGTCACATTACTGGGCGTTTTATGTGAGAGAGGGATTTGAACCCTCAGGGTTGCCCCTCGACCCGACCAATGAGTTTTCAACATTAACCCTGTTGAATGGGGACGTGTTCGCCTTTTGCAGACAGACTACCGACTTCCATGTCTCTTACATCAGGTTTCTTGCAGCTCCGTTAACCAGTTGAATTGTTGAATGCTTGCATCCAGTTCCCGGTACTGCTTGGACAGCTCGTCGACTTGCTTTTGCAACTGGGCAATATTAACAGTCGAGTGAATCTTGACCTCCGAACGGCTGTAGCGATCATGCTTGACTGTAGCTGCTTTGATCAGGTCGGCCAGCTCATTGCGTTTTGAACCGAGAACATCACGTTTGGTTAACGCATCGGAGAGCGTCATTGTTTCGTTAAAGCGGCAAGACGCATTGGTTCGATTGATTTGCTGAACAATACGCTCGAGCTGGTCAAACAACTGATACAGCTCAGATAAGAGATCGTCAGGATTTTCTGGAGGCTGTTCACCTTCCTGGACCTTTGCGCTGCGGTGCAAGCGGTCTCCCAACTGTTCGATTCGCTTTTGATAATCGGCACGAATGATTAACGCTTCCGCGAGTTTCACAACCGTAACCCCCTAAACCAATCTGATAGTTTATACGCTTGTTTGTTTGATTGGTTGTGGTGAAAAAAATAAAATATAGGAAAACTTGGATTCCGCTGAAAAGGTAAGAAGATTTGTACGAATTTTGTAGGGATATGTCCATTCATCACGAATAACGTAAAGAAGGCACTTACTTACAATGGGAGAAGTGATGAGGTTGTGATTTCAACTTTGAATAAGACGCTATGCGTTCAGCAGCTCGTAGAAAAATTAAGAGACAAGCAGCTTCTTCATGTACCAATCGCTGATCTTCAAGAATCCAATAAAGTGTTGTTTGAATACGTCAATCAGCTCAATGACTCGATTGCGATCATTCCGACTACGATTAATTCGGTCATTACAGGCGTCATCCGCTTTCAGGAAGGGTACTTTATTACCTTAGGCATGCTCATTTGGAAAGACGCCAACAAAAAAGGGGCGTTCAAAGAAGGGACGTTTCTTTTTTACAAGCATGACGCTCAGGATTCGATTGAGGAGTGCGTTCATATTACCAATTCCATCGAAAATCACAATCTGATGGAAAGCCTGTTCTTTGCTTGCTGCGAGAGCAAGGATGGCGATTCCGTTCTTTCCTATTCGCATATCGAGCATGCGATTACATACGGGGAGCTGTATCGTGACATAAAGTCCAAAATCAAAAAAGGATTTGCATAGTTAGAGAAACTTTACACGCCAAGTTTTGGGTGATATACTACTGAAAATTTATAAAATATTCCAATTGAAGAGGAGTTTTCCTGCTTGATGATTAAGAAGTAACGTCTTGCCATTCGCCAGTTGGCCCGCCCCCCTCCACGTAAATGGTTTTGTTTACCCACAAATAAAAACCACTTACAACAAAATGGAGGAATATCACAATGAGTAAACCTGAAATGAACGTTGCCCTAGTAGTCGGTCCGGATACGGACCAGGATAGCCAAGCAATCCGAAATACACTTGAGTATTTTGGAGCTCGAGTCTTTACGTACTGGATTGGTCGACCAAGCGATTTGATCGATGTATTGAATGGCAGCGACCTCTACCCAAATACCGACATGATTATTTTGAATTTCCATGGCGATGAGGGAAGCCTCATCATGCCAGAGCTGGGCGAGGACGTTTACGAGGAAGGAGAACCAAAGGATAATTTTGGTCCTGACGAGGTTAGACGTTTTTCCAAGCTGGATGGAAAAATCGTGTTAGGTAACGGATGCTCGCTGGGTGATCCCGAATTAGCGAAGGCCTTTCTGGAAAGTGGTTGCCATATGTATATTGGGCCAGATGATTACCCGGACGGAAGTTCTGCGCTGATGTTCGCCCTGCGCTTTTTCTACGAGGTAATTCAAAACAAGAAAAGCGTGGAAGAAGCTTTTCGAATCGCAAAAGCAACTGATGAAGAAACCGAGATGTACCAGCTTTATGTAAAAGAGTAATGACAACGCAAAGGGAGCCTTGTACGAGGCTCTTTTTGTGTCGAGAATTGTCAGGCTGTTATTCTTGTTGGTAGTCATATTTTGGATTATGGTAGGAGAGATTTATTTCAATTAAGGGGGAATTTCTTTGAAAAAAATGGCTTTTTTCATAGTGGCTTTCGCCATCATGTTGGCTGGATGTAGCTCCGGGCAATCAACGAATACGGTAGCACCTGTGCCAACAACGCCAGCTGGCACGGCTCCAGCTGAAGCAACCGCGCCAGCTACACCAGCACAAGAAGCGACTGCTCCTGCAGAGACAGAGAAAGCAACGATCACGAAGAGTGAATTTGAACAGATTGAAAATGGGATGAGCTTGGAGGAAGTGAAAAAAATAGTGGGCGGAGAAGGCGAACTGCTTGCTGAGGTTGGGAAAAAGGGAGAGGAAGGACACACGATCGTCTATATGTATAAGGGAGAAGGGTCGATTGGAGCAAATGCGAATTTTTCTTTCCAAGGCGGAATTCTGCAAGTAAAGTCGCAAATCGGACTGCAATAGGATGAAAAAGGGCGCAGGCAAATGCTTGCGTCCTTTTGCTATTAGGTGAGGGTACAGGCAAATCATGAGAAAAGCGCATAGAGTAGTGTGTCTAAGGAAAGGGGGAGACAGAATGGGTTTCTTTGATGGCTTCGATGACTTTGCTCTGATCCTGGTCCTTTTCATTTTGTTGGTAATTGTCGGTTGTGATTGTTAGGGTAACAAAGTAATGCAAAGGGACATACAATCCCTTTGCATTATTCATTTACGAATGGAGGTGAGGAGGAAAATTGGCTAGAAAAATCAATGGTTTTACCCCTGAGTTCTCTGACTGGCTCAAGTCAAATAAGGTTTCGGTCAGAAAGCTGCAAAAAAATCCTGAATCCCTTGGTCAGTATTATCAAGAGTGGGCAAAAACAAGCCGTAGGACGAGAAAAGAGTCTCGACCGCCAAGGGTTTCCAATCTAAACCTTGATATGGGTACCATTTTAAATGGTGTACGCATAGCAAACGAGGTATTCAGAACGTTCCAAGGAGCAAATGGGCTTGGAAGTATGTTTAAAAGGTTCATGTAGTGATCATGAATCTTGTTGGGAGCTATTCCAGCAACCCCAGCTCTTGGTAAACCTTGCTGGACACGACACCGTTTGGTATTAATTTTCGATCCCGTTGAAATTTCTTTAGAGCAGCAGTTGTCGAGGATCGAAACTTGCCATCGCATATCCCGTGATAATAACCAGCGCTCTTCAATCGAGATTGAATGAGCTGTACATCTCCACCAACATCGCCCTCGGCTAAATCTCTAGGATCGTGGCTCGGGTCCCCTAATACATGACCGTAAATCGTTACTTTTGTTCCGAGTGGAATCATCTTGAACAGTTCGATGACGTCGTTGTTTCGCATGCGGATACAACCATGGCTCAAATGCTGTCCGATGGAGTATGGCTTGTTTGTGCCGTGGATGCCATAAATTCCCCAAGGGACGTTTAAGCCCAACCATCGTGGACCGAATGAGGGTCCCCAATCTTTTCCTTTGTATATGACTTTGTATTCTCCAACTGGTGTAGGTGTAGAAGGATTACCAACGGCAACGGGATACGTTTTTACTGTTTTCCCATGCTTTTTGACAATTAACTTGTGTTTCCTGGGATAAACCTCAATCGTAAAAATCCCTTGGTCGCTAATGATTGGTAACGAATGCTCGGCGTAAACAATTTTTTGACCGATTTCAATTTCTACAGGAAAGCTAATGGTTAGGAGAAGAATGGCAGCAAAACAAATAAGCAAGTTGGTTATCGTTCGATTCACCATTGTCTATGTTCATCCGATCATCTGTTTTTTTCACAGTACAACTTTAATTTGTGAATGGAAACAGCATTTTATTCGGGAGAAAGTGAAAGCCCTCCTCATCAAGAGAAGGGCTGTTTCTTTGCTTATAGGTCGTAATACAGCTCATATTCTTTTGGATTCACTGTCCGCTCGACTTGTTCAATCTCACCACGTTTTTGTGCAATCCAGCCTTCTATTACTTCTTTTGTGAAAACATTCTCTTCGAGCAAGAAATCATGGTCTTGTTCAAGGGCGACAAGTGCTTCAGCGAGAGAGGCGGGAGCGCTCTTGATCTCGTGCTTTTCCGCATCGGACAAGTCATAGATGTTTTTATCCATTGGCCCAAAGCCCAGTTCACGCGGGTTGAGCTTGCGCTTGATGCCATCGAGGCCAGCCATCAGCATGGCGGCAAAAGCCAAGTACGGGTTAGCAGTAGAGTCCGGAGTGCGGAACTCAATGCGGGACGCTTTTGGCGTAACGGCGGCAATCGGAATTCGAACGGCAGCAGAGCGATTTCCTTTGGAGAAGACCAGATTCACTGGTGCTTCGTAGCCGGGAACCAGTCGCTTGAACGAGTTGGTGCTCGGGTTAGTCAGGGCGATCAACGCAGGGGCGTGGTGCAAAATACCACCAATGTAGTGCAGCGCAGTCTCACTTAGGTTTGCGTAGCCGCCTTGCTCATAAAACAATGGGGTATCGCCGTTAAACAAGCTTTGGTGAACGTGCATGCCAGATCCGTTGTCTCCAACGATTGGTTTTGGCATGAAGGTAGCAGTTTTGCCGTGTTTGGCAGCTACATTGCGCACGATGTATTTGAATAGCAATAAATTGTCTGCTGTACGAGTCAGTGTATCAAAGCGGAAATTGATCTCACCTTGACCGGCAGTTGCCACCTCATGGTGATGGCGCTCGACATGCAAACCGCATTTCGTCATCAATGTGCACATTTCATTGCGGATATCCATTTGGGAGTCTGTTGGTTGAACAGGGAAGTATCCGCCCTTGTTGCGTACCTTGTAGCCGAGGTTTTGTCCTTCTTTACCCGTATTCCAGAAAGCTTCTTCTGAATCGATGTGGAAGAAGGAACCGGACGGACCAGAGGCAAAGCGTACGTTGTCAAAGAGGAAGAATTCGGATTCAGGGCCAAAGTAAGCAGCGGTAGCGAGGCCGGATTGTTGCAGATAGGCTTCAGCCTTGAGGGCAATGCCGCGAGGATCGCGTGTGTAGACGGTGTTGTCTGGGTTGACGATGTTGCAGATGATATTCATGGTTTTGGCTTCTACGAAAGGATCGATGAAGGCGGTTGCCGGATCGGGCATTGCCACCATGTCGCTTTCTTCAATGGACTTGTAGCCGATTAGACTGGAGCCGTCAAATGCGACGCCATTGCGGAATGTTCCTTCATCTACCGCGTAGGCAGGAACGGTGACATGGTGTTGGCGGCCGAGCAGGTCAACGATGCGAAAATCTACATATTCCACTTTTTCCGCGTCAATTGTGGACAGGACTGTTTTCATATCCAACAAGATTCACTCCATTCACGAATTAAATTTATGAATTCACTATCAACATTCGGTTTTTCCTCGGTTTCTATATTCTGAATTATATCGACAGTTATAATTGTTCGTCAAGAGGTTTTCTTACGTTTGTTGTGAGGTTTTCTAACATTATATTGTGGGGTTTAGAAAATGGTTACTTTCTAATAAAATGTAGACAAACCAAGACTTATAAACGCGGAGGCGATATAGATGAAGGTTCTCGTACTGGGAGCAGGGGGCATTGGCGGTTATTTTGGTGGCAGGCTGGTTGAATCGGGAGTAGATGTAACGTTTCTTGTGCGTGAGCGTAGATACAAACAGTTGCAGGAGCGAGGCTTGCGCATTCAGAGCATTCATGGAGATTTGCTTTTGGAGCAGCCACAACTGATTCAAGCAGGGGAGGAAGCAGGACCATTTGATGTTGTGCTGTTATCCAACAAAGCCTACACGCTGGAAGAAAGCGTGGATGCCATCGCTCCGTACGTAGGCGAGGACACAGTCGTCATTCCGCTGCTGAACGGAATTGCGCATATGGAAGTGTTGTGGGATCGTTTTGGGCGGGAGCGCGTGCTCGGGGGTCTTTGTTTCATTGAGACGACGCTGAATGCTGATGGCGATGTCGTGCAGACAAGTCCTATTCATAATGCGGTTTTCGGTGAGTGGGAAGGTGGCAAAAGTGAGCGTGTAGAGCGAATGGAGCAAGCCTTTTCCAAGATCAACGGAACGATGCGTGCTAGTACAAATATTCAAAGGGAAGCCTGGCACAAATACTTGTTTATTGCGACGTTTTCCGGTATTACCACACTGATGAATTCCGCTGTTGGACCGATCCGGGAATCGGCTTGGGGTGTAGAGCTGACACGTCAGCTCGCAGACGAAATCGCTTCTGTCATGAATGCTTTGGAGGCACCAATTAAGCCAGATATCGTCGATAAACAAATGGAGACTTTCCAAAATCAGCGTCCTCAAACGAAATCGTCCATGCTGCGCGATATGGAAAAAGGTCTTCCGGTGGAAGCAGATCATCTTCAAGGCTACCTCTTGGAGCGAGCAGAACAAAAAGGCGTGTCCACACCGCTTTTAAAAGTTGTCTACAATAATCTGAAGGTTTACGAACAGAAGCGTGCAGGAGACAAATAAGGTATAATACTGGGTGAAATGTCTTTCGCTTACGCATTATAAAAAGTAGGAGGGGTAAAGATGGAAGTCATCAAGATTTCCCCCCGTGGATATTGTTACGGTGTGGTAGATGCCATGGTATTGGCACTGCGAACAGCGCAAAACTTTGACTTGCCCCGCCCGATTCATATTTTGGGCATGATCGTACACAATGCTCACGTCGTCGAGGCGTTTGAAAAACAAGGGATAAAAACATTGGATGGAGAGGATCGGCTCGCTCTCTTGGATCAGGTTCAGGAGGGAACGATCATCTTCACTGCCCATGGCGTGTCTCCTGAGGTGCGCAAGAAAGCGCGCGATAAAGGCTTGACCGTTGTCGACGCGACTTGCCCAGATGTAACGAAGACACATGATTTGATCCGTGAAAAAGTAGCGGAAGGCTATCATGTGCTCTACATCGGAAAAAAAGGACATCCAGAGCCAGAGGGCGCTATGGGGATTGCGCCGGATCACGTACATCTGGTTCAAAAGCTGGAAGAGCTGGACGCACTCGATCTGCCAACAGACAAGCTGATCGTTACGAACCAGACGACGATGAGTCAATGGGATGTCAAACATCTGATGGACGCCATTCTTAAGCGTTTTCCTGGCGTGGAAGTGCATAATGAAATTTGTCTCGCTACGCAGGTTCGTCAGGAAGCTGTAGCGGAGCAAGTAGGAGAGGCAGATTTGTGTATCGTCGTAGGCGATCCGCGCAGCAACAACTCCAATCGTTTGGCACAGGTCTCAGAAGAAATCGCGGATGTTCCGTCGTATCGGATCGCTGATTTGTCTGAGCTCGACATAGAATGGCTGCGTGGAAAGAAAAATGTGGCGGTTACTTCTGGCGCTTCGACGCCGACTCCATTGACGAAGGAAGTCATCTCCTTCCTGGAGCAGTTCGATGAGTTCAACCCGGCTACATGGGAGAAAAAACGGACCGTTAACATGGCGAAAATATTGCCAACGGTAAAATAAATCATGTAGGCATGCTCTGTGTTATGTTTTCTTACACGGTTAATTAACCTCAAAATAGGAGAGTTGTATGCCAGAATCACTTTCCGGTTTCGGGCTGGGGGGCGCAAAAGGCAGATACGCTAGTCTTTGCGCCCTTTATCTTTTTATTTACTACGGGTTTGGCGCTTTTGCTCCGCTTATTACGCAATACTACGAATCCATCCATCTAACGGGGACCCAAATTGGTCTCATCAGTGCAGTCGCGCCGATCGTTTCCATCGTGGCACAGCCGATGTGGGGTATGATCTGTGATCGCTATCAAATTCGCAAAACTGTGCTGATTCTGACATTGATCATCACCGGGTTGGTGGGACTCCTCTTTACGGGTGTCTCCACCTTTGTCTACGTCTTTTTGCTCTACATATTGTTGTCGTTTTTTCAAAGTGCCGTTGTTCCCATCTCTGATAGCTTGGCTCTTGGTTATGCTAAGGGACATGGCCTTCAGTTCGGCGACATTCGCTTGTGGGGAGCAATCGGCTTTGCACTAGCGGCATTCATCACGGGTCTTCTCGTTGAGCAGTGGGGGCCACATGTTCTTTTTTACTCGTTTTGCCTGGCGTTTCTGATTGCCATTCTGTTTCTTAGGAAGGTTCCGGAAGAAGTGACAGAGGCTTCGCGGTTTCGCGTCAGTATGCTTGCGGGGATAAGGGATTTGGCACGAATTCCGCGATTTGCGTTGTTCTTGATTTCATCGTTCTGCATGATGGGCTCTGTAAACGCCAATAATATTTGGTTTTCCCTGTTTTATCAGGATATCGGAGGAACCATTGCCGGGATCGGTCTTGCCTTCTTGTTGTTTGCAGGCAGTGAGGCTCCTTTTATGAAGCTGGCGGGTTATATTGTCCGCAGGTGGGGACTGGAGTTGACGTTGCTTCTATCAGCGATTTTTTGCGCGATGCGCTGGTTTTGGTATAGCTCCGCTCCAAGTACGACTGCCGTGATTACGATGTTCTTTGTGCAGGGAATTTCAGTAGGCTTTTATTTGGCAACGGCGGCCCAATTTGTGCGCGAAAATACGCCCGCATCCCTTCAAGTGACGGCGTTGGCCATCTTCTTTTCGGTGGGAGGCGGGCTTGGTTCGATGTTTTGCAATTTGGTAGCAGGGTGGATCAAAGATTCATTTTCGGTACTCGCCATTTATTTGTTTTTTGGAATCATCACCGCGATTGGGATCATTCCTCTGCTCATGATAAAATTCGGACGGTGGAAGCAAATATCACCAGTCGAAGAAGTGCAAGCTAGTCAATGACGAGCATGCCTTGGAAGCCTGTTTCCGGATAGCCAGGTGCGTCTGATACGAAATGATACCGACCACGTTTGGCGGCTGAAAACTGTAAGAGAGTCGATTGAGTCGGCTTCAATTCTGTGGATGTAAGGTTTAGATCACGAATGGATAGATTGTGAGGGCGCGTATCGGTGTTGACGATCATCAACGAGACTCGCTCTCCTTCGTGTGCAGTCAATTGATTGGGCAAAAAGCCAGCGCTAGAAATCGTAACGGTATGTGTCCGTGTGGCGATCGCGTACGAAGCGGGCAGGCGATGGTGATGATGTGTCCAAAGTAGCGTTAATGTCACAGCCAGAGCGATGATTGGATAACGAAGCTGCCGATACCAGTGACGAGACATTGTGCTTTCAACTCCTTTGAGGACAATAGCATGGGAAGTTACTATTATCCTGTCCCCGGAGTGAGGGGGATAAACACTTTTTCCCTATTCGATTGAACAAGAGGTGGAAAACGTATCTTTCCCTGTCATGCAAAATAAAAAAGACTGTTGATTGATTCAACAGCCTTTTTTATTTTGTATTTTTTGTAACCTTTTGCTATTTCTTACGATTAATTAATGTTGAAAAATACGGGAGGATGTAAATGATGAAAAAGCTGAATAAAGTGATTTTTTCGGTAACAACTGCAACTCTACTTGCTACTACGCCAATCTATCTGACGAATAATGGTCAAGTGCTGGCGGAGGAGAGCAAGGCAAAGGAGCTTGCACCTGAATGGAAAATGAAGGTAGAGCTTGCAATCCAAAAGGTAAAGGAAAGGCTGCCATATTTAGCCGATTTTTCTTACAGTACGCTTGAGATTTTAGAAAAGAATGATGGAAGGAATCGCATCAGAGTCATCTTGCAAACGTCCAAGGAGAAGAAGAAACCGTCTTTTGAATTCAGTTTGGATGAACAAGGGAATCCCAAGGGGTTTAGCTACTACGAGGAATTTCCCGAAGAAGGAAGGCCGAATATTGAGCATGACAAAGTAAAGAGTAAGGCAACAGATTTTATGAAACAATGGTATGGTCCAGATATGGGCGGTTTTGCCTATAACCCTAACTATTCACACGACAACGAGGCCCATTTTACAAAACTGGTAAACGGACTTCCCTATCTGAATATCAATGTTCGTCTAACCGTAAACAGCAAGGGGGAAGTCATATCGAAAGGGTCAGGCTTATATAATCTCGGGGGCGATGATGCACCAGCCCTCGAAGATTTGAAGTTTGCTGATCCTAAGGAAGCCATATCCAAGGATCAGGCTGAAAAAGCCTTCGCCAAACATCTGAAGCTCTTTTATTTGAAACAGCCAGCAGAGGGATGGGACGAGAAAACGAAGAAATACTTGTATGGCTCTCCTACCTTACGCTACAAATCGGAATTCTCGGAATTTATCGATGCCAAAACAGGCAAGGAAGTTCCTGATTATGAAGGTTCGGGGAGTGCTTATAATTCCATTGTCAAAGTGAATCCTGTCGGTAAGGAAGTAACCGTAAAGACGACAGAGGAGGCAGCAGCTATGTTCGCTGCTTTTGGGATCGAGAGCAAAGCTGAAACAATAAAAGAAGGCATTTCTGAAGATACGAAAGGTAAGGAATATACACATGAAATCAATAAAGACTTGGAGGCTATCATTGTAACGGAGGAAGAAACAGGACGATTCATGAGCTACGGTGTGATTGACAAGAAAAAGAAAGAAAGAGAATACCCTGAAGAAGATCCAAACGGAAAGAAATGGCTAACGCCAGAAGAATCGATGAAACTAGCTATTACTGCGCTGGAAAAGTACGGACCAAAGCATGTAAAAGAAGTGATGCCGATTGGGACAGCAGAGTTTCGACAGAGAGGCGCTGAGCAGGGTTTCAAGTTTGTAAATGTGCACGAAGGGATTCCCGTTCTGGATGATGAGATTTCTATCAGAATAGACCGTATCACGGGAGAGGTGAAAGGTCTGCATATGTATGATGTATCTTGGGAACCACTCATTCTGCCTGACCCCAAAAAGGCTGTATCACATGAGCAGGCGCTAAAGGAATACTTGAAAGTGCGTCCACTGGAGCTGCAATATCTCACACCGGAAGCCGATATTTTGTCGGATAACCCAAGTTATCAACCCATTCTGGTGTACAGAACAGCCATATCCCTAGACCACCAAGAAATGGATGCCCTAACCGGCAAATTTACTACTGCAGCTGAATTTCATAAAAGTCCGTACTAAGACAGGAGGCTAACCCGTGCAGGAGGATATCGAGCAGAGGATCAGTGCGATCTATCATGCTCACTATCAGGACGTTTACTACTTTCTGCTCCATTTTACGGGCAACCAGAATGATGCCGAGGATTTGACGCAGGAGGTTTTTACGAGAGTGTTAAAGGGGCTCGCCGGATTTGATGGTAGAGTCACTCTGAAAACATGGCTCTTCTCCATTGCCAAGCATGCGGCGATTGACCAGCATCGCAAGCAGAAGGTCAAGTCCTTTTTCTCAGAAAACTGGCTGATGAAGCTGGCGACCAAGGAAGGGAGTCCGGAAAATGTCCTGACCAAGCGGGAAAACGTTCGTGAGCTGAAGCAAGCGATCCAAAAGCTAGCGCCCCATTATCGTCTGGTTCTGATTTTGCGTTGCATCGAGGAATACAGCGTCAAGGAGACGGCAGAAATCCTGGGTGTATCGGAATCCAAGGTGAAAGTAAACACCCATCGGGCATTAAAGCTGGTCAAAGAAATGATGGATGATACGGAGGAAGGGGGCTTTCTAAATGAGTGGGCTAGAGGATGAGGAGCTGACGGTCCAACTGCGAGGGTTAAGAAGGCAAGACCCACCCCCCCGTCAGGAATTTGTCACCTATTTGGATCAGACGCTGGTTAAACAGGCAAGGCAGATGAAGATGAGGCAAAAAGTGTACCACGTGCTGTCGGTGACAGGAGGTGCAGCCGCCGCAGTAGTGTTGGCTCTTTTCGTGGCTATGCCTGTTGGAAAAGAATCGCCAGAGGGAACGAGCAGTATCCGTTCCGAGGAACGTCCAGTGTCTGTACCTCCATCGGAAAAAATGGGAGTAACACCGCAAGAACCTGTTAGCAAACAACCGCCAGTGAAGCGGGAGGAAGGACAGACCAAACAAAGCAGAGAACAAGCTGTTGAACCGAAGACGCAGTCGTTCGCGAATAAGCAAGCACAGCAAAAAGAAGCAACATCCAAAAGCAATGGACCTGCGCTGTCTATAGAGAAATATATGCAACAAAAACTGGGTGATAAAAGCAAGCAGTATCGAATGGTTTCGAGCCAACAGGAAACGAATACAGCCGTCTTTCAACGCGAGATCAACGGTGTTCCTTTCGTGGATAGCGTCGTGAAGGTTCGACTGGCGGAGGATGGAAGGCCAAGGGGAATGGTTATGGAAGAGAGTATCCATGCAGAGGCAGAGCTTTCGTTATTTCCCAGTCCAGCAAAGGCGATTTCCAAAGAAGAGGCCCTTCAAAGACTGACGGTCAATTTGAAACCAGAAGAAGCGGCGACCTTCTCTGGCTATATCAATGCATTGAATGGAGAAGTGCTGGACAAACATTTTCAAAGCCTGACAGCAGGTAGCGGCTACAACCTCATCCCGATTCAGGCACAAGCGAAGCCATTAAAGGCCAGCTCAGAAGAAGAGATAGCTTCCCTTATCCAGCATGAGTTCGGTGTTCATATAGGAGGGGAAAACCGTCCTTTGGCAACGGTTGAGAACGAAACGTACATGGAATACACATGGAAAGTCGCAGATGCTACCTATCTCACTGCACGATTTGCAAGCCCGTCTGGTCAATTGCTGACATATCGAATGAAAAAACGGACGGATTCAGAAACTCTCCCGGAACTGTCCCAAGCAGAAGCTGCCCAAATTGGGGCTAAAAAACTGGAGTCCTATCTGCCAACATCGATCACGCAGCTTGCAATGGATGGTGCGGCGGTGGAGGGGTCTGCCATCAGGCTTGATTTTACTGCGACTGAACAGGGAGTACGATTAGACAGTTACCGGTATAAAGTCTGGGTGGATGGCACGAGCAAGCAAGTAATAGGGATGGAGGGGGATTTTACTGAGGGCGGGAAGGTATTAACTGAGCCTATTAAAGGTAACGGCCCCCCACTGGAACTGCTTTATGTTTGGCCGGAATTAAACGGAAAACGGACGCCAGCACCCTATCTGGTGTACCAGGTGAAACAATAAAACGACCGGGCCGCCTATTTGTTCAAGACCATCTCAACTTTTTGAGTGGTCTTGTTTTTTTGTGTGAGTAGAAGCATTTTAATACCATTTTCGAAAACAGCGACGGTCGCTATGTGAATCAGCAAAGCAGCTTCTATGTTATGCATTGCTTTTTTTATTTTTGGATCGAACAAAAGGGGGAGACGGAAAGGCCATCCTTTCCGGAATGGCCTTTCATTTTGATGTAAACTTTAATATATCGAAATATCCGTTCCATAAAGGTGAAGACGAAGGCGTTTTGCAATGGACAGCGAAGAATAATTATCCCATGATGTACTATATAAAGGAATCCTTTGAGACTGTCTTATCGCTTGTGCCCATGAGGACGTTACGTGTATCGCATATCCTTTTCCTCTATAATCTTTTAATGTCTCGACCCCGGCCTCTGCAGCCTTATCGCTACTTCTTGCGCTAAAACAGACAGATACGGCCATGTTGTTTTCCGTCACCATAAAACAAGGTCCTCGAAACTTAAGCTCCGATAAAAGGGTAGGAAACCCTGGTTCCAAGCAATGTTTATTCTCTTCAGTGACCAAAGTGGCGTCTGTGTAATCCTTTACGGTTTCATGAAATGTAAAAGCCGGCCCCATCCATAAGCCTCTCATTTCTCTGTCTTTCTCTAACGCGTGAATAACATGAGGCAGTTGCTCGGTTGAATCACCCTGATTCAGGGATTGTATGATGTCATGGATGATGAGATTTGGTACGTCGCTGTGAAATCTTACAATACTGCCAGCAGACGTCTGTCCCCAAAAAAATCGAGGAGCAGGTTGGTTCGTTGGCTCATTAATCGTTGTGATACGTCCAGCATGATCATGATTATAGAGTACTCTTGCTTGAATGCTCATTAGTTCTAAATGGTTGTACAAAGGCTTACCTCCTCTATTGATCACTCACCCTTTCCCTGTACCATTTCATTATCATCAAAGATCACTCGCTCTCGGCATAATCTGCATTCAAGATATCATCTTTCAGAAGCATTTTGAACTGTCTTCGTCATATTTGAGGTACGGTTCTCCGCGATAGTCTTACTTGGGCTTTTCATTCGGATAACAGAAAAAAGGGGCGAGCCTGTTACTCGTCCCTTTTGCTTTTAGATAAATACATGTAACAACAAATAGATGGCCGCAGCCAGTAAGGCAGAGATTGGCAGCGTAATAAACCAAGTGATCACGATTCGTTTGGCAACGCCCCAATTGACGCTTTTCAGCCGTTTGGCTGCGCCGACCCCCATGATCCCCGAAGAGATGACATGAGTAGAGCTCACAGGCAAGCCTAACTGCGTAAAGGTAAAAATGATCGAAGACGAAGTGAGATCGGCAGTGGCTCCGTTAATCGGTTCAATCTTGGTGATTTTGCCCCCGACCGTCTTGATGATTTTCCAGCCTCCGATAGAGGTTCCCAAGCCCATCGCGAGGGCACAAATAAACTGCACCCAGAAAGGAATCGTGCTTGTATCCGCATGCAGGTCAGCGGCAACGAGAGCGAACACGATAATGCCCATCGCTTTTTGTGCGTCATTCGTTCCATGTGTAAAGGATTGCAGGGCCGCCGTGAAAATCTGAAAGAAGCGAAATCCCCGGTTGACCTTGGAAGGAGGAACCATGATCCGACTGAAAATGAAATAAACTAAATTCATCATGAGGTAAGCGGCAACCAGCGCAATAACCGGTGACACAATAAGTGCCTCGAATATTTTTGAAAAACCAGCCCAGTTGATTTGCGCACTCCCTGCGGAAGCGAGGACTGCCCCTACGAGCGAGCCGATGAGAGCGTGAGACGAACTGCTGGGGATACCGTACCACCACGTAATCAAATTCCAAAGGATCGCAGCTAATAGAGCAGCCATGACCACAAGCACACCGAATTCCAGCTTGGTAGGATCGGCGATATCTCCACCAATAGTCTTGGCGACCCCGGTAAATGTCAGGGCACCGATAAAGTTCATGATAGCCGCTAGGCAAATGGCAATCTTAGGCGGGAGAGCCTTGGTGGATACGGTGGTTGCGATGGCATTGGCAGTGTCGTGAAACCCGTTGATGAAATCAAAGAAAACAGCCAAAATGATAACGGCAATCACAAGAGGAAGGCTCGTATACATGAAAGTAGGTCTCCTTGTTTAAGAGTTGCCCATGATCACGGATTCCATCGCATCCGCGACATCCTCACAATGATCCATGACATCTTCGAGCACTTCGTAAACCTCTTTGAGCTGCATAATGTGAATGGGATCGCTTGAGTTTTTGAACAATTGCCGAATGCTGCTCCGCACCAATTCATCCCCTTCGCTTTCCAAATCGTTAATGCGGATGATGTACTCCTTCATAGCAGACAACTTTTGCTTTTGAAGTAGTTCGATGGCGAGAAGAATTTGCTTGGTAGCTTCTTCGATGAGTTGACCGAATCGCACCATCGTTTGATCTGGTTCCATGATATCGTACATATAGAGTCGCGAAGCGCAAAACTCCAATCCGTCCAGCACATCATCCAGCTTGACGGCAAGGTCCAGAACGTCCTCACGCTCGATTGCGGTAATAAATGTCTTGTTGATTTGCACGATGATTTCATGGATGAGCTTGTCTCCCTTTGTTTCGTACTCCTTCATCTCTGTAGCAAAGGTTTTGACAGTCTCTAGTGAAGTGATTTTGTATTCGTTAAAATAGATCGCCGTCTGATGCACATTTTTCGCAATCTCATACAAGTCATCCAAGAGTGCATCCGATTTGGTAAAAAGCATTAAACAAACCTCCACTTCGAAAACCCGAATAGGAGTATTTTGAGTGGAGGGGATGGGGATTATTCACTTTTTCATGAACTCTTTACGAGATGAGTAATTGGGCTGCCATATAGAAGGCCACTCCCCACATAATCACAGCCGAAACCATATTCAGGCCACGCTGCAATTTTCCGGACCGGTCCAATCGTCCAGCTGTACGACCAGCTACAGAAAGGCCGAAAAACCAGAAGCAGGATACGAGGATGCAGGCAACAGTAAAGCCCCACTTTTCTGTTCCCGAATAGCTGAGTGAGCTGGTGCCGATGACCCCGATCGTGTCGAGAATCGCATGCGGGTTCAACAAAGAGACAGAGGCAGCAAACATGATTTGCTTTTTGGCCGAAAAGCGCTCTTTCTCCCCAGCCTCAGTATCTGGACGGCTACGCCACGTTAAATATCCCATGTAAACCAAAAAGAAGAAGCCGATGACATACAGCACCGTTTTCAGCCATGTGACTGTCAATACAACCAAAGAGACTCCCAATACTGCCAATAAAATGAGCAGGGTATCGCAGAGTGCCGCAGTCAGTACGACGGGCATGGCGCGAAGTAATGTAGGTTGTAGAGCCCCTTGATTAAAAACGAAAACATTTTGTGCGCCGAGCGGTAAAATAAGTCCAAAAGCAAGCACAAAACCGTGCAAAATCGCTTCCAGCATGATCGTTTCCTCCCCGTTTCTCTCTCGATGCAAAGGCTAATTGCATTACTTTCATTATTCACGGTTGTGAATCTGTTGTCTCCAGCCAATTGGTTTACATCCAAACCAACCAATTTGTACAATGATCAGACGAGGAGGAATATGCCTGTGCTAACGATAGACTGGAAGCCTGACAAATCATCTGACATACCGATCTACGCGCAGATCGTAGCTTATATGAAGGGTAAAATTGCAGGTGGAGAATGGCCGATCAATAGTAAATTGCCAACACAAAGAGCGTTGGCGCAAGCTTTTGAGGTAAACCGCAGTACGGTGGTGACGGCGTTGGAAGAGCTAAAAGCGGATGGTTTCATTGAAGCAACCGTAGGCAGTGGCTCCGTCGTTAGTAACAACACGTGGTCCTTATTGACGACCGCGCCGCCACCCAATTGGCTGGGCTACGCGCAAGCAGGAGCGCATCTCCCCAATTCGCCGACGATTCAGGATATCAATCGTTATGAGCCAGACCCGAGGTACATTCGTTTAGGGACAGGTGAGCTGTCGCCGAACTTGATTCCTGTTGCGGAGATGGAAGCGGTCATGGCTAGCTTGCAGGGCAAAATGACTCATCTCGGATATTCGGAGCCAAAAGGGCTGTTGCCTTTGCGCCAAGCGATCAGCGATCATTTGCGGGGCAGGGGGATCGAAGCTTCACCAGCGTCTATTTTGGTCGTTTCAGGAGCCCTTCAAGCCTTGCAGTTGATATCGATTGGCATCCTTCACCGTGGATCTACCATCTTGCTCGAGCAGCCTTCGTATTTATTCTCTCTACCTTTGTTTCCATCATCGGGAATGCGTCTGGTTGGTGTACCGATGGATGCGGAAGGAATCTCTCCCCAAGTGTTAACGAGACAAAAACAGGCGCATAACGCAGCACTCCTCTATACGATTTCGGCTTACCATAATCCGACTGGGATTAGTATGTCAGAGAACCGAAGGGAACAAGTGCTGGCCGCATGCGAGCGGGAGAGGCTGCCTGTGTTGGAAGACGATGTTTATGGAGAATTGTGGTTGGACGAACCGGGGCCATTGCCGTTAAAGGCGAGGGATCAGAGCGGGTTGGTCTTGTATTTGGGCAGCTTGTCCAAAACGCTCAGTCCAGGGCTGCGGATCGGCTGGATTGTAGGTCCTGAGCCAGTCATAGAACGCCTCGCGGATGTAAAAATGCAGACAGATTACGGAGCGAGTGCGATTTCCCAATGGGTGGCGACAGAATGGCTCACAAGCGATAGATATTCCCGGCATCTGGATCAGCTCAGAGCAGCTCTGCGACATAGAAGGGACAGGATGTGCGAATGCCTTGCTCGCTGGTTTGGCGATCTGGCAGATTGGCATATTCCGCATGGCGGTTTTTATATCTGGCTGCGTCTGCATCAGGCAGTTTCTATGCGCAAGCTTTTTACGGAAGCACTGGCAAAAGGGGTTCTGTTAAATCCGGGCTTTGTTTATGATCAGACGGATAGTCATCATCTTCGCTTGTCCTACGTGTACGCAGAAGAAGTCGACATGGAAAAGGCGTTATATGTAATAGCGCAGCTCCTGCGTGGTAGGGGGTAACGAAAAGAAGACACCTGCTTGGGTCAGGTGTCTTCTGCTATATCAATGATAAGGGAACTGCGTGGAGTACCCGCTAAATTGCTGATAAGCTTGCTGGAGTTTTTGCTGCTCGGAAGCCTCCAGCTTGTACCATCCCTTTTGGAACATGAGATTGAAAGCATCGCGGGCTGATTGATGGGTTTCATTCAGAATTTGCAGCATGTCATCATAAAGCTGCTGGTGGCTGGCTTCACGAACGGCGATGTTAAAGTTATCGGTCAAGTATTTGCAGGTAGCTAAACAATCGTTGAGATAATCACGATCGTTCATTTGCGGACCTTTTACTTGTGGCAGCTGACCGGATTGTGGATTGGCGATCTGGTTTTGGTTTGGCATCCCGATTCCTCCCTTACTGCATTTGTTGTTGCTGTTGTGATTGCTGTTGCTGGGACTGCATCTGCGGAATGGTCGCCATCACTGCGGTGTTGTTGTTTTGCAGGTGACTCAGCAGTTTTTGGTAGTGTCGCTGGTGCATTTGTCCTTGCTGTTCCAGACATTGCTTGACCTGGGGATCAGTAGCTTGCTGTGCAAAAGCATGCAGCTTTTTGAAAGCGATCAGTTCCCATGACAAAGCATCCTTGAGATAGCTCAAGTCCTTTGTCGAAATGACCTTAGGCGGTTCGGGAATCGGAGCTTGTGTAAAAGGCTTGGAAGACAGGATGGATGGCATAAGGTTGCTCCCTTCAGATGGAATCATGTATAGGATGAGCAACAAGTTAGGATGTAACCCCTGAGGATTGCAGCCAAAAAAAATCCGGTCACAAAGGACCGGATTAGGTTAGCTCCAACGAAGAAACGACGATGTCAATGCTGGCGGGAGCGATATTGAGACAATAGTGAGCTTCTTTGTACAATGTAGATTGAAGGGCATAGATAAGTGCTGGAATATTTGTCATGTAAGGCAGTTGAAGAGCAATCGAAACCTGAAACCGGGGTAAATCCTCAAAGCTGGAGACGATCTTGACCACATGCTGGACCTCGTCAAACTGGTTGCAGGCTGCTTCCACGATTTTTCGCAATACATGAGGATGAATCACGATGCGTCCACCTGAAAACGGAGGATGAACCACGGTTGTTTCCCCAATGACTTCTTTTTTCGAGCTGAAAATCTGTTGGGCAGAAGAGATGAGACGCTGAAGGAAATCTTTTTCTACCTCCACACGCGGAATCGGTATCGTGTGCTTGCCCATTGTTTCCCGCACGTAGCGGGCAGCCTCGATTTCCTGCGGAGGCTTGATGGATTCAATCGGGATGAAGTCCACCTGAAAAGGCAAATGCAGCGCTTCGACGATACGACTAATCATCCGTTGCGAAGTTCCTAACACGAGTAGTCGGCTTGGTTGAATCTCGCCAAGACTTCGCCGTACTTCTTCAGCGTGCTCCTTATAATGAAAAATAGCTCGTTTTACCGCCTGAATTTTTGTCTTCTCATATTTGGCAGAGGTTCCGGCCACCTTGCGTCCCTGGTAAATCAGGATGCCATCATCAATAATGGCGTCGATGTTCATTCGGTGAGCAAGTTCTAATGCACTGGTGCTTTTTCCTGTTCCACTGGTGCCGTACAAGGCGTAAATTTCCATGGGACCTCCTTCGTCATTTTTCTCGATTATGCTTGATCTTTTTTATTATACATGACAAGAAGGAGGGACAAAACGACTTTACTGGTATTGTGCCCCCATCTCCCGCGATCTTTCGGCAGCACGCAGGATGGCTGCCGTGACAGCCTCCTGAAACTGATAGGCTTCCAATACTTCCAGCCCTGCCTGGGTCGTTCCGCCTGGACTCGTTACTTTTTGGCGGAGAATCGAAGGCTCTTCGCGTGTATCGAGCAGCATATGTGCCGCGCCAATCACGGTTTGCAGCGTTAATTGGCGCGCCATTTCCCGATCCAGTCCCGCTGTGGCACCTGCCCCCATCATGGCCTCTACCAAATAGTAAATATAAGCAGGGCCGCTTCCAGACAATCCAGTAATGATATCCAGCTCTTCCTCGGCGACTTCATATACGGTGCCAATTGCTTCGAAAAGTTTGGTAGCCAGCTCGCGGTGCGCTTCCTGGACGAAAGGATTCGCGCACAGTCCGGTAGCAGACAAACCAACCGCAGACGATGTATTGGGCATCGTTCTGATGATCGGGCACTCTGCGCCGAGCCACTCTCCGATCAAGCTGGTGGAGACGCCAGCGATTACCGAGATAATCAATTGGTCAGAACGAACGACCCCACGCAAATCCAGCAAAGCCTCTGCGGCATCCTTCGGCTTGATAGCCAAAATCAAAATATCGGAAGAACGGACTACGTCAAATTTGTCCTGAGTAGCAGTTACTCCGTAGTCATTTGCCAACTGCTCCAAACGCTCCCTATTGTTGCGGTTCGTGACGGAAATACGCTCAGAAGGGAGTAACCCTTTCTTTACGATACCGGAAAGCATGGCCTCCACGATCGAGCCAGCACCGAGAAAACCGATCCGCCCTTCTGTAATCGCTGTTGCTTGGTTGCTCATGGTGATTCCCTCCCTTTTGGACTATCGGATTTGGCCGTTTCCGCGTACGACATACTTGTAAGAAGTGAGCGCTGGCAAGCCCATTGGCCCACGAGCATGTAATTTTTGCGTGCTGATGCCGATCTCAGCACCGAAGCCGAATTCTCCACCATCGGTAAAGCGGGTAGAGGCGTTGTGATAAACCGCTGTGGCATCGATCGCAGTCAAAAACTGACGGGCCGCGATTTCATCTTCCGTTACGATTGCCTCGGAATGGCCGGAAGTATGCGCTGTAATATGTTCAATGGCCTCACTCAGGCTATCGACAGTGCGAACCGCTAGAATCAGCGCAGAGTATTCTGTATCCCAGTCTTCTGATGTTGCTTGGTGCAGTTGAGCGGCGAGGTCAGTATGAAGCTCGATCGTACGCTCACAAGCGCGGAGCTCAACGCCCATCGCCAAGAGCTTTTGAAGCAATTCACGTTGATTTTCCTGTGGCCAACTGCGGTGCACGAGTAGTGTTTCGGCAGCATTGCATACGGCAGGACGACTAGTTTTGGCATTGATCACGATGCTTTCAGCCATGTCATAGTGAGCCGCTTCATCCACATAAATGTGGCAATTGCCAACGCCTGTTTCGAGTACAGGAACACTTGCGATTTTCAGAACGCGCTGGATCAGTCCTGCTCCACCCCGTGGGATGATGACATCGACGAGACCATTGGCGGTGCACAAGTAATCGACAGAAGCATGTTCGGCAAAAGGCAAGTACTGCACGGCTTCCGCGTCAAGTCCGGTCGCAGTGAGCGCTTGACGAATACTAGTCACCAGCGCGAGATTGCTATGAACAGCGCTGTGGCTGCCGCGCAAGACGATCGCATTGCCTGTTTTGATGGCGATTGCTGCTGCGTCAACAGTGACGTTCGGTCTGGCTTCGTACACCATTCCAATGACGCCGAGAGGGACGCGGATTTGTTCGATGAATAGTCCGTTTGGTCGTGTCCACGAGTCGATCCGTTCCCCGACAGGATCATCGAGGGATACCAGCTGCGCCAGACTATCCACGAGTTGTGTTATTCGCTCCGGCGTCAACAAGAGACGATCTAGATAGGAGGCAGGCTGACCGTCTGCTCTCGCGATGGCGATGTCTTTGGCGTTTTCGGAGAGAATAACAGCCTCATCTGCCAGCAGCTGGTTGCCGATTGCGACGAGCACCTCGTCTTTTTGTTTGCGAGAGAGTATAGCCATTTTTCGTGAAGCCTGTTTGGCCAGGCTCAATTGTGTATGCACTTTTTCCTTCAAGCTTTCCATGGTTTCTCCAACTCCTTTTTCTATCTACATGGATTCGTTTAGATGACAGGCGCCCATTCATCTCGATGTATAACAGTACCGCTGTGTCGCGTTACGTTATCAGGGGAAAGAAAATCACTTAACTGTGCTGCGGTAAATCTGCTGATACCGCGACCGATCAACGTCCCCTCACAGTAAACCTCGATAACCTCACCTTGCTCGAACATGCCGGAAACATCACGGACACCTGCTAGGAGCAAGCTTTTGCTGTTTTCCAAAATCGCTTCCGCTGCACCGCTATCAACCATGATTTTTCCACGGATAGGGGAGTGAAGCGCAATCCATTGCTTGCGAGTAGGAACGCTGTTTGTTGCAGATGCTTCGGGATGGTAGTTGACGTAGGTGCCATTCCCGTTGCCAGTAAGGACATCGAGCAAATCTGTGGGATTCGTCAATTTTCCAATAAAGCCGGGAATTCCTAATGATTGGGCGGTTTTTGCTGCGATCAGCTTGGAGCGCATACCACCTGTTCCCAGTTGGGAAGCTCCGCCTGCAAGTGCCTCGATTTCTTCCGTCACACATTCGAGCCAGCCCATGTGTTTGGCATCAGCATGATAACGCGGGTCTTTGTCATACAGGCCATTCGTATCAGTCAGGATCATGTACAGATCGGAATGGATGAGACCAGCAACGAGTGCGCCCAGCATATCATTGTCTCCGAAGGTCAATTCCGCTACGGATACTGTGTCGTTTTCATTGATGATTGGCAAAATGTTTTTATCTAAAAGCAGTGACAGCGTAGAGAATGCGTGTTGATATCGTTCCTTGTGAGAAAAGTCTCCGCGTGTGAGCAAGATTTGCGCCACGCTGAAGTTATGGGCACCGAACATTTGCGTATAGGTTTGCATCAACAGGCTTTGCCCGATGGCTGCCGCTGCTTGCTTGGCTGCCAAGGATCGGGGGCGCTGCTGATAGCCGAGACTTTGATAACCGCTGGCGACAGCTCCTGAGGAGACTAGGACAACCTGATGACCCGCTTCGCGCAATTGACTGATAGCAGAGACGAGCAGCGACATTTTCGCCGGATCAACACCGCCTGTAGCTGCTGCAATCGAACTGCTCCCCACCTTTACTACCAAACGCAATTTACCCTTTTTCATCTCAAAACCCCCTTCTTGCATACAAAACGGTCATGACCGTTTTGTTGACCGCAAGCGGTCGCATCCACCTTTATGAAAAACGTCGAGACGTTTTTCACAGAAAAAAGCCCTCTCGTCTCTTTGATAAGGACGAAAGGGCTTGAAAACCTCACGCGGTACCACCTTATTTGACGTTTTGGACTGAAGGCATACTTCAGCCAAGAAACGCCCGGCTCTCTTTCTTTGATAACAGGTGAAAGAAACCTGTCCAGGTCTTCCCTGGATGCTCTGGGGTGGGTTCAAACCGATTCAAGGACGAAACCTCTCAGCCGGTGGATTTCGCTCTCTGGACCTGAAGGGCGGTTTTACTATTCCCCGTCATTGCCGCTCACTATGTGCTTATTAATTCACTATTATTCGCTGGATCCGCAAGAAATGTCAAGAGGCTTATTGAAATTGTTCATTCCCATAAGCGCCCATCCGTGATTTGATTTCGAACCGTTTCGTCTTTTGATCGCGCACGAGTCGGTAGCGCAGCGTGCGGTCAGAAGCAAAGGAGGGATCGGTTACATCTTCCACGGTCACATTGAGTTCCCCATTGTTTTTTTGAAAAGTCGTGTTTCGAACCGAGATCAAAGTCGGATAGTCGACGCGTGGGATTGCCACGTATACCTTTTCCTTCACCAGCTTGGTTGTCATGTTGTCGTACATGGCTTCTGCCAGTGGACGGCTCCAAAAACGACTGAAGTACCCCGTTATCTTGTCTTTACTGTCGAAGCGCTTAGGCAATTCCCGAAAGACGAGACCATCCTCAACTATAGATTTGCCCTTGGCATTGTCCGCGGCAGCGTAATATACATTTTCCAGTTGATGCTCGGCTTGTTTCAAAAAGAGGACGACATCCATTTTGTTATCCCCAAGCTTTTGGATGGCAGACTGCGCGGCAGGCTTACTCTGTGTTTTGGCCTTGTTTTTTGCATGCTCCTGCTTTACTTGCGTCATGCATCCTGTGACGAGCAAAGAGAGAACGAGAATAAACATCCAGTTTTTCCAGTTAACTTTCATGGCGCACCTCACTTGGGAGCAGTCGTTTAACATTAGCGTGTGTGTCAAAAAAGACAAATAGCCCAGTTAATATATGGATAGGGGTTGTCTGACTCTCGGATTATGTCTATCATGGAGAGAGTTGGACAGATCGAACGATTGAGGTGGAATATATGTTTGGGTTTGGCAAAAAAGCAAAAAAACCAGACGGGATTGATGTGTTGATTATCAAAACCGATGAAGCGAAAAATCGCAACTTTTATCAGGTTGCTTTCCCTAGCGTGGTAGCGAATGATATTTTGTCCATGCTGCAAAAATTGGAGAAATCAAAAATGAACAAGCCGGAGTTACTGGGGGAAATCGGCGGTTTTCGTATCGTGACCCACTTGGAGGCCTTGACTGGTTTTGACATTTTGGATGATGCCGATACGGAGGGACATCCGGTACAGATTCAAGACTTTGCCAACATGCTTCTGCGTCGTTTAGAAGCTTTGGAGGAAAGTGGAAAGTTTGACGAAAACGAAGATTTAGCATTCATGATGGGCGAGTTGACGATGCTTCGTGATGGCAGCTTTGTACCACAAAACTAATCATGAGAGCCGTTGGGATAACCGACGGCTCTTTTTCTATTCCCGTTGGTTATAGGCCTTATGGCAGGAGGTCTAGTCGTCCTCGCCAGTTTTTCGATGGGGCCATCCATGTTAGGGACCGCTCTTGGGATTATCGTCCTGTTCACCCTCATCAACATTTTCCTTTATGGACTCCTTGTGACCAGGGGATCAGGCTGGTTAGAGCAGATTGAAGGATAGTCAGCGCGTAGAGAAGAAGGATATAATTGGGCCGCTCATACAAAGTGCGGCTCTTTTTCATTTCTTCTGAAAAAGTATAACGAAGTTCCGTTTTCATCCCGATACAAGAAAGGGAGAGATCAGACCCAGGAAAATAGACCAATATGGCAGGAATGGATGCTACTGGGGGAGAATTACCAAAAAAAGGGAGTAAGGGAACGATCATGAAAAGAAAGGAGTTATCGTAAGTCATGGTAAAGCGTTTTGCTATCGTTTTTCTCTTGGCACTGCTAGTGGTGCAAAGCGTTTTTTCAGGGAGTGCGAATGCGGCTGGGCCTGGCATGTATACGGACATACAGGGACATTGGGCAAGTGAGCAGATCGAAAAAATGGCGGATCTCGGCATCGTAAAAAGAACGGGATATCAGCCTTTTTACCCAAACAAGCCGGTTACTCGAGGCGAAGCTCTGGTTATGCTGAATCGTGTATTCGAGACAATATACGGACCGATAGAAAAGCCAGAACGCAAGCCAAACCTGGATCAGCGCTATCTACTCCGGGGGGAAGTAGATCAACTGCTGAGCAACCTAAAGACCATGATGAAAATCGAAACAGACGATCTGGGCAAGTTTGATCCAGGAGACCGGATGCTGTACTATCTCTATTTGGCTGAAACCGGGCACTTGATGAAAAAGCAAGAAAAGGAAAATCCGGAGTGGTGGATGTCCAGTGCCGGAATGCAGTGGCCATTGACGAGAGAAGAGGCCAGCTTGATATTGTTTCATATGATGGCCCCACAAAAATTTCGTACGGCCAATATTAAACCACAAGATACAGTCTCTTTCTTTAACAGCTATTACGAATGGAAGCGCGACCGATTCTATCGGGATACATATTCACCATATCCACTGGCGATCCGGGAATTCAATCTGTTTCGCACAGAGAAGACCTTTTCTCCGAACAAAATTCTGACGCGCGCAGAATACATCGTTGTAATGGATCGACTGATTGATTATTACCGGATGGATGTGGCTTCGCAGTTCCGTGGTTCACCTGCGAATCAGAAGCACATCGCGCAGGTGTATTTACGAGCAGCGAATTTGGCGTACGAGACAAAAAATGAGAAGCAGCTGTCTGCGCTCTTTACCGACGATGCACGAAAAAGCATGGCAAAGCTGGAGCAAGTGCCTACGTACAACGGGCCGGTAAAAGTATCGGTCAAGGCAGACGAAAACAATTCGAAAATCCTTTGGGTGATTGCTCATTATCTAGACCCGAAAAACGGAGACTTCCAGATTGAATACCGATTGGAAGAAGACACGTCCAACGCATACGGACGCAAGATCACTGCGCTGATTTACACACAAAAATAGCTCAGGAAAGGGGGACCGGACAATAGTGTGCCCCTTTTCTTTTCTTTCATGAAGTGACGATTGCAACTGACAGAATTTTCGATTACAATTAAAACTGAACGGTGATTCAGTTGGTGGGAGCGTAGCATCTCCGGGCGTGTAAAACAGCCAAAACGTGGGATGTCATTTTTTAACCCACATACTGAATGAGCATTCATTCAACACGAGACATGTGCTGACGCACACAGGAATATCTATGGAGAAAGTAGAAGTTTTAAAAATACTCTGCTAGTCTGAATATTAGGTATTCACTGTTGCGAGGCCATTCTTTTTGACCATGAATCAGTCATGACTAGGTTTTTTAAAAAGGAGGATTTGGAGATGGAACGCAAAATTCGCAAGGCGGCAGTTCTCGGCTCAGGCGTCATGGGCGCCGGGATCGCAGCACATTTAGCCAACGTCGGTATTCCCACTTATTTACTGGACATCGTGCCGCGTGAATTGACAGCAGATGAGAGTAATAAAGGACTTTCTTTGTCTGATAGCGTGGTGAAAAACCGAATAGCACAAGCGGGCCGAGACCGACTTTTGAAGGAGAAGCCGGCGCCGCTCTACGATAAAAAGAACATCGACTTGATTACAGTTGGTAACTTCGAGGATCATCTCTCTTGCTTGAGCGAGGTCGACTGGATTATTGAGGTAGTTGTCGAGAACATCGAAGTGAAGAAAAGCGTCTTCGCTATGGTAGAAGCGTATCGCAAGCCAGGGACCATCGTGTCTTCCAATACGTCTGGGGTTTCTATCAACGAAATGGCAGAGGGACGCTCGGATGACTTCCGCAAGCATTTCCTCGGCACGCACTTTTTTAACCCACCGCGCTACTTGAAGCTGTTGGAGCTGATCCCAGGTATTGATACAGACCCGCAGGTCATCTCTTTCATGAAGCATTTTGGTGAGCATGTGCTCGGAAAAGGAATGGTCGTTTGCAAGGATACACCTAACTTCATCGCGAATCGGATCGGTACATATGGATTGCAGGTGTCGATCCACGAAATGGTGCGACTGGGGCTTGGGGTAGATGAGGTAGATGCGTTGACAGGTCCGGTCATCGGCCGTCCGAAGAGTGCGACGTTCCGCACACTCGATGTCGTGGGACTGGATACGTACGTGCATGTGGCGGGTAACGTCAGGAATAAAAGCACGGATGAGCAGGAGCGCTCTGTTTTTGAAGTGCCGGAGTTCGTTCTTCAAATGGTGGAGAAAAGATGGATCGGGCAAAAAGCTGGTCAAGGCTTTTTCAAGCAGGTGAAGACGGAGAATGGCAAAGAGATTATGGCACTGTCGGTTGACACGCTGGAATACCGTCCAAGTGTGAGGCCGAAGTTTGCTTCCCTCGAAGCAGCCAAAACAGCCAAGACATTGCCTGAGAAGTTGAGAGCGCTCGCATATGGCAAGGACAAGGGCAGTGAGTTCGTCTGGAGTGTTTTCAAAAAGGTACTGCTGTACTCTGCGGAAAAGGCTTATGAGATCGCTGACGATATCATCTCTGTTGACCAGGCTATGAAGTGGGGCTTCGGATGGGAGATGGGGCCATTCGAAACGTGGGATGCCATCGGTCTCGAAAAGTCAGTGACAAGAATGCGTGAGGAAAACGAGAAGATTCCGGCACTCGTCGAGGAGCTGCTCGCGAGTGGGAAAACCTCCTTTTATCAAAAAGAGCAAGGGAAGCGCAGCGTGTTTTCCATTGGAGGCACATACAAGGACGTCGAAGAGAGCAAGGAAAACATTAACCTGGCAGCCCTTAAGGAACAAGGCAAGCTGATCAAGAAAAATGCGGGTGCCGCCTTGATCGATTTGGGCGATGGAGTCGCATGTCTGGAATTTACCTCTCCGCACAATGCACTCGGGATGGATGTCTTGCACATGGCAAGTCAGGCCGCAGAGGAAGTGCAGAAGAACTTCGCAGGTCTGGTCATCGGTAATCAAGGCAAAAACTTCTGCGTCGGGATGAATCTCGCAATGGCATTGATGGAAGCACAGGATGAGAACTGGCTGGAGCTCGACATGCTCGTCACGAACTTCCACAAAACAGCACGAGCACTGCGCTACATGCATCGTCCAGTCGTCGCAGCACCATTCGGCATGACGCTGGGCGGCGGTGTCGAGGTTGTCTATCTCGCGGATCGCGCGCAGGTATCGGCAGAGACGTACCTCGGACTGGTAGAGGTGGGAGTAGGACTTCTGCCAGGTGGCGGAGGAACGAAGGAGATGCTGTTCCGAGCAATGGAAAACGTTCCAGAGGGAGGAAGCGTGCCAGTTGATCCGTTCCCATTCGTTGCTAAGGCGTTTGAAGCCATTGCCATGGCAAAGGTATCTACGAGTGGTCAGGAAGCCATCAATCTGGGGTACCTGCGATCGACTGACCGGATCAGCGTGAATGCTGATCATCAGCTATACGATGCCAAGCAGCTCGTGCTTACGATGGATAAAGAAGGCTACACGCCGCCAGCGCCACGCAAAATTCGCGTCATCGGTGAAACGGGTTATGCGAACCTTCGCCAAAATATTTATGCCATGAAGAAGAGTGGATATATTTCCGAGCATGATGAGCTGATCGCAAGCAAAGTTGCCTATGTCATGTCCGGTGGTAACGTGCCAGCGGGTACAGAAGTGACAGAGAACTACATTCTGGAGCTGGAAAAGCAAGCGTTCCTCGAACTGATCAAGACGCCGAAAAGCCAGCAACGGATGCAGCACATGCTGACCAAGAACAAGCCTTTGCGTAACTAGGGAGAGGGAGGGATAACGATGAGAGAAGCAGTTATTGTCGCGGGCGCCCGCACCGCTATCGGTAAATCGAAAAAAGGAAGTCTCAAGGATTTTCACCCAGTCGATATGGGAGCTGCAGTTGTAAGCGACCTGTTGCGCCGCGTACCACAGCTCGATCCGGCTGATATCGAGGATATCATCATAGGGACGGCTGTACCGGAAGCTGAGCAAGGCATGAATATGGCTCGTTTGATCGGCCTGCGCGCCGGATTGCCGACAAATGTATCGGGGATCACGATCAATCGCTTTTGCTCCTCGGGTTTGCAGACGATTGCTTACGCTGCTCAGCAAATCATGGTCGGCAGCTCCGAAGTAGTAGTCGCTGGCGGGGTGGAAAGCATGAGTCTGGTGCCAATGCTCGGTCACAAAATCGCACTCAATCCGACTCTGGTAGAAACGAAGCCGGAAGCGTATATGAGCATGGGTCATACGGCTGAGGAAGTGGCGAAGAGGTACAACATTTCGCGTGAGGATCAGGATGCTTTTGCTCTGCAAAGCCATCAGCGTGCGACGGCCGCAATTGCTTCAGGGAAATTCCAGGATGAAATCGTACCTTTGACAGTCAAGCAGCATTTTGTCGATGAAGCTGGCAAGGTTCACGTCCAGGAACGTGTTTTCGACAAGGATGAAGGAGCGCGCTCGGACACGACGATGGAGGCACTTGCCAAGCTCAGACCGGTCTTTCATGTGCAAGGCAGCGTAACGGCAGGAAACTCCTCGCAAACGAGCGATGGTGCGGCGGCAGTTCTCGTGATGTCTGCCGAAAAGGCAGCCGAGCTGGGTGTCGAGCCGATTGCCAAGTTCCGTTCCTTTACGGTTGGCGGCGTAGACCCTGATGTCATGGGGATTGGTCCGGTTGTCGCGATTCCAAAAGCATTGAAGCTAGCGGGAATCAGCTTGAAGGATGTCGATCTGTTTGAGTTAAACGAAGCGTTCGCCTCCCAATCGATTGCCGTCATTCGCGAGCTGGGACTCGATCCAGAAAAGGTCAATGTAAATGGTGGGGCAATCGCATTAGGGCATCCACTCGGTTGCAGTGGTGCCAAGCTAACCGTCCAGCTTTTGAATGAAATGAAGCGCAGAGGCGGCAAATACGGAGTCGTTACGATGTGTATCGGTGGTGGAATGGGAGCCGCTGGCGTTTTTGAAATGATCTAATTTTAAAATAAGGAGAGGATAGTAATGGCAGAAACAAAAGATTTGATCCGCGGTGGAAGCTTTTTGATCGATGCAGGTTCAGCTGATGATGTATTCGTGCCAGAAGAGTACACCGAAGAGCAAAAGATGATTGCCAAGACGACAGAGGATTTCGTCAACAAGGAAGTTCGTCCTCATCTGGAAGAGCTTGAAAACCATCAATTTGATATTTCCGTTCGTCTGTTGAAGGAAGCAGGGGAGCTGGGTCTGTTGGCTGGAGACGTTCCTGAAAAGTACGAGGGACTGGGGCTGGATAAAGTCAGCACTGCACTCGTAACAGAGAAATTCTCGCTGGCTCGCGGCTTTGCGCTCAGCTACGGCGCCCATGTCGGTATCGGTTCACTGCCGATCGTGTACTTTGGAAACGAGGAGCAAAAACAGCGCTACCTGCCTGATCTGGCGTCCGGAAAACGAATCGCAGCTTACTGCCTGACTGAGCCAGGCTCTGGCTCAGATGCGCTGGGTGCGAAAACGACAGCGACCCTCTCCGCAGATGGCACGCACTATATTCTCAACGGAGAGAAGCAATGGATCACGAATGCTGGCTTTGCTGATGTATTTATCGTATACGCGAAAATTGATGGCGAGAAATTTACTGCCTTTATCGTTGAGCGTACATTCCCAGGTGTTTCTTTTGGCCCGGAAGAAAAGAAGATGGGAATCAAATGCTCCTCAACGCGCACGGTCATTTTGCAAGATGTACCTGTGCCGGTAGACAATCTGCTAGGTGAGCCTGGAAGAGGTCACGTGATCGCGTTCAACATCTTGAACGTAGGTCGTTACAAGCTCGCGGTGGGTGCAGTCGGCTCCTCGAAAAAAGCAGTGGAACTCGCGACGAACTACGCAAAAGAACGCAAGCAGTTCAAAACGCCAATCGCCAACTTTCCTTTAATCAAAAACAAACTGGCGAACATGGCAGTGAAAACGTATGCGGCTGAAAGCTCCGTCTATCGCACAGTGGGTCTGTTCGATACAGCGCTGACTCGCTTGGGTGAAAAAGCGGATGATGGCGCAGAGGTTGCGAAGGCGATTGCGGATTATGCGATCGAATGCTCGATCAATAAAGTATTTGCCACTGAGGTTTTGGATTACTGCGTGGACGAAGGCGTGCAAATCCACGGTGGATACGGCTTTATGTCCGAGTATGAGATCGAGAACATGTACCGTGACTCGCGGATTAACCGCATTTTCGAAGGAACGAACGAAATCAATCGCATGCTCATCCCAGATACGCTCGTGAAAAAGGCGATGAAAGGTGAATTGCCGCTCATGCAAGCAGCAAGCAGTCTGCAAGCAGATCTGATGAGCTATTATCCAGAAGAGATTGAAGATGCACCCTTGGCTATGGAGAAGCATCTGATCAACATCACGCGCAAAATCATTTTGATGGTGGCTGGTTCTGCGCTGATGAAATACCAACAGGAAATGTCCAAAGAACAGGAACTCTTGGCATTTGCAGCTGACATGCTGATCGAGCTGTACGCAATGGATAGCATCGTGAAGCGGACAGAGAAAGCAATGGCGGCAAATGGCATTGAAGCTGAGCAGCAAAAGCTGGAAATGACTGCTGTCTATGTACATGAGGCATTCGATCGTATCGAAGGCTGGGCGAAGGAAGCATTGGCGGCGATGGAAGAGGGCGACGAGCTTCGTCTGCGCCTGTCGATCTTGAAAAAGCTGACCCGCCGCACGCCGATCAACACAGTGGCACTCAAACGTTCGATTGCAGACCGCGTGATCGAAGCGGGAGCATATGTGGTGTAGTTCCAAACAGTAGATGGGAAAAGGAGCAAAGCATTGAGCTTTGCTCCTTTTG
>NZ_JAOTNO010000021.1:0-68079 GCF_041644655.1 Brevibacillus sp. BD137
ATGGAGCTGTGGTGAAGTTGGAGTTCACGCCGGTCTGTCACACCGGAGGTCGCGGGTTCGAGTCCCGTCAGCTCCGCCATTTTTCTTAAAGAATGGCGAAGATCAATCATAAATGGCTCGGTAGCTCAGTCGGTAGAGCAGAGGACTGAAAATCCTCGTGTCGGCGGTTCGATTCCGTCCCGAGCCACCACTAATTAAATTTAACAGCGCCGGTATAGCTCAATTGGTAGAGCACCTGACTTGTAATCAGGGGGTTGTGGGTTCAAGTCCTATTGCCGGCACCACCATTGGGGTATAGCCAAGCGGTAAGGCAACGGACTTTGACTCCGTCATTCCTAGGTTCAAATCCTAGTACCCCAGCCATTTGCGAGCCATTAGCTCAGTTGGTAGAGCATCTGACTTTTAATCAGAGGGTCGAAGGTTCGAGTCCTTCATGGCTCACCAGTTTTTTTAGCTGAACAAGCAAAGCTGTGTGATAGTAATAGCAATGCCTTTTCTGTTCTAAGTAAAATGCGGGTGTGGCGGAATGGCAGACGCACCAGATTTAGGTTCTGGCGGGCAACCGTGGGGGTTCAAGTCCCTTCACCCGCACCATACTATGACAGAAAGCTTTGCCCTTAGTACAAACTTCATAAGATTTAACATGCGGACGTAGCTCAATTGGTAGAGCGTCGCCTTGCCAAGGCGAAGGTCGAGGGTTCGAGACCCTTCGTCCGCTCCATTTATTTGTGCCCTTAGCTCAGCTGGATAGAGCGTTTGACTACGAATCAAAAGGTCGGGAGTTCGAATCTCTCAGGGCACGCCATATTTCATATGAAACCGAAGAGTAGGAATAGATCCTACTCTTTTTTTTATAATAACTTGTGTATTTTTTCAAATTTTAAGTATTTTTTCCTTGTATCTCCTATTTGCATCCATTACTTTAGAATTACACTGAAAGCATGGAGGAACAGCTGTTACAAACCTGCGGCAGAATATCATGGAACAGGAGTTGTATCAAGATGAACCCTATCAAATTGGAACAAGTAAATCCTGCAATAGCTAGTTTAATCGATAATATAGAAAAAGTACTGATTGGTAAACGCTCTGCGATTGAGCTGATGGTAGCCGCTGTTCTAGCGAATGGTCACGTTTTGCTCGAAGATGTACCAGGCGTTGGGAAGACCATGATGGTACGGGCATTGTCCAAATCCATCAGCGGTGATTTTAAACGTATTCAATTTACCCCTGATTTGTTGCCAACGGATGTGACAGGGGTTGCTATCTTTAACCAAAAAAGTTTGGAGTTTGAGTTCCGTCAAGGGCCGATTTTTGCAAATGTCATTCTTGCAGACGAAATCAATCGGACTTCGCCGAAAACACAATCCGCACTCTTGGAAGCCATGGAAGAGCGCTCGGTAACAATTGATGGTGCGACGTATCGATTGGCAGAGCCGTTTTTTGTGATGGCTACACAAAACCCATTAGAGTATGAAGGGACCTTCCCATTACCTGAAGCTCAATTGGACCGATTTATTATGCAAGTAAGCTTGGGATATCCAACGGTAGAGGAAGAAATGCGGATGCTGTCTAGATTCTCGGCAGCGAATCCATTGGAAGAGCTTCAGCCGGTTATGACCACCGCCGAGCTTGCGGAACTCCAACGCCAGGTATCAGCGATCAAGGTATCGGAAGGAATAAAAGAATACATCGTGCGTCTATGTCATCGTACACGTGAGCATCATCATATTTATCTAGGTGTGAGCCCGCGTGGTTCTCTTGCTCTTTTCCGGGCTGTTCAGGCATTGGCCTTCGTCCGTGGACGTGATTATGTCATTCCAGATGACGTGAAGGAACTCGTTCCAGTAGTGTTTGCACACCGTATGATTGTGAAACCAGAAGCAAGACTGGAAGGAGCAACCGTAGATCGGGTGTTGGCTATGATCTTGTCTGAGACCCGTGTCCCGGTAAGCTAAGGCGGTGATTGCAGATGAGACAGCAAAGGTGGGGTAAGCTCAAGGCGATTGCATTAGTTCTGGTCACTTATGTATTCGCAAAATTTCAAGGTGGCTTCTCAAGCTGGTTTCTTTTTTATAGTAGTTTGGTGTTTCTCCTGTATGAAATTGTCGCTTATGTACTCATGTTCACGAAGCTAGAAGTCGAGCGTGAACTAGATCGCAATCGTTTGCAGGATGGGGAAGATGTCATTGTAACGATACGTTTGCGCCGGAGGATTTGGTTTCCGCTGGGCTGGAATATGATTATGGAGCCTTTGCCGGCGAGGCTGGCTGGCGTGTATGAACCGCATCGACAACTGATATTCCCGTGGTTCAAAAGGGAAGTCGAGTTTCGTTATGTCATACCTAATGTACCGAGGGGATACTATCGTCTCGATGAATGTGTAGTGAGCGGCGGGGATTTCTTTGGGTTTTTTGAGCGCCGCAAAGTTTATTCTATTTCTCAGGAGTTTCTCGTTTATCCAAAATACAAAGAATTGACCCATTGGGCCCTGGGTGACGGGAGCTTCAGTGGGACGGTGCATGTTTCCCATCGGCGCTCTGATGACGTTGCAGCAGTACGGGGCGTAAGAGACTATCATCGGGGCGATCGGTTGAGCCAAATTCATTGGCGAGCTTCTGCACGGGGGACGGGTCTAAAGACGAAGGAATTTGAGCATCAGGCAATGAATCAGGCTGTCTTTTTCCTTGATGTGGAGAAGGCGAGCTACCAAGGGAAGCCTGTGCACTTGTTCGAAACAGCGGTGAAGCTAGCGGCTAGTCTGATCGCTTACGCCAATCGGAATCAATACCATTATGGACTCGTGTACAAACAAACAGATCGCATATCGATACCACCAGGTTTGTCCCATGCCCATTTCCTCAGAGTTTTTGATCAATTAGCTCGTGTCGCGCCAGAAGGACAAGAGTTATTTGCAAGAATTGTGGGAAGAGAAGCATTGGAGCAGCCTCAAGGTGTCACTTTGATTATTATTACACCGCATGTAGAAAAAACGTTGATCAGTCGTTTGGTCACACTCGCTCAAAAAGGCAGACGGGTGCAGTTGTTTCTCATGCAGAACGAGTCAACGATTTCGCATGAACAAAAACTAGCGTTGCAGCTGCTTGGCGCAAACAAAGTAACATGTACGTCTATTCACATGGATGATCAAGAGTGGAAACGGATTGGAGGTGCATAGACTCATGAGCGTTTGGAGGCGTCCAACGATTTGGGAATGGGTCTTGGCCCTTTTTCTGTTCCTGATGTTACGAGAGTGGCTGATTCCTCTACAGACATTAACTGATACGGGCATTCTGTGGCCGTTTTATGCAATTGTGGGTGGAGTCATTATCATTGACCTGTTGATTCCTTATCGGTGGTTAACCCTGCCGATCAAGGCACTGGGGCTAATGGTGCTTTTGCATGCTACTTTATTTGAAAAACCGTTTTTTGACTCGGAATGGATTGGTCAATTGTACGGGCAGATGATTCACGATCTTCCGTTAGCGTTTCAACAGGACTGGGCCAGCATGTCGATCTTGTCGCGGAATACAATGTTTGATCTCGTCCTGGTGCTGTTAGCGACGATGTTAACGTACCTCGTGCTGGAACAACGGCAAGGCTTATGGTTTGTCTTTTTGACGGAATTGTATTTGGCTGTATTGGATACCTTTCTCCCGTATGATGCTAGTGCAGGGGTTGTACGGACGCTGATTATTGGTTTCCTGATGCTGGCCATTAGCCATCTGATGAAGATGATGAACATGGCAACACTGGCAGGGAAGAGAAGCCGAATTATGCTCAACTCCCTCCTGGCTTCGGTGTTGGTCATTATGGCTTGCATCAGCATCGGTTATGCTGCACCGAAGTCAGGACCGTCATGGCCTGATCCGATCGCCTTTTTAACAGGGAAAGGGAAAGATACCCCTGTTGGTGTGATGAAAAAAGTAGGATACGACAACAACGATGAACGGTTGGGCGGTCCCTTCCTGCAAGATAACACATTAGTGTTTATTGCAAAGACGAACGAGCACAGCTATTGGCGCGGTGACTCGAAGGACGTGTATACAGGAGTTGGCTGGGAAAAGGGCGATAGAGAGTATGAGTCAATCCTGGATCCGCAAACCTATACATGGGAGAATACGCTGTTCCAAGGGCTTGAAACAAAGAAGGTTCAAGCTACATTAGAATTTAAAGGCCCGCAGCAATTCCCGACTGTCTTTTATCAAGGTCAGCTGAAAAAGGTGAGCAATTATGCACCACCAGAGGCAACCGTTGTTTATGACAAAATGAATCAGCAGCTCGAAGTACGGGCGGGAAAAATCAACTTGGTTCAGCTGAGTGAGAAAAACGGTCGGCCAGAGTACGGCCCCAATCCGCTTTTGCTCAAACTGAATCAATACAAGGTCGAGACAGAAGTACCGATTGTCAGTGAAAAGGCCGTGACGAATGCGGGGACGAATTATCCGGATGATATCAAAGAGCGCTACTTGCAAGTGCCAGCTTCGGTTCCTCCGCGAGTAAGAGAGCTCGCTGCAACGATTACCAAGGATGCGAAGACTCCTTATGACAAAGTGAGAGCGATCGAGAATTACTTGCGCTCAAGTGGAAAATATAAGTATGAAACGAAAGACGTTCCTGTCGCTCCAGAAGGTCAGGATTTTGTCGATCACTTCTTGTTTGACAGCCTTCGAGGGTACTGTGACCATTTTTCCACTTCGATGGCGATTATGCTTCGTACTCTGGATATCCCGACACGTTGGGTCAAGGGCTTCGCACCTGGTGAACGAGTGGGAACGGATGCGTTTAACTACGAGACTGTAGAAGTGCGCAACAAAGATGCTCACTCGTGGGTAGAGGTATACTTCCCGGGGGTCGGTTGGGTTCCGTTTGAAGCGACGAGTACATTTATGTCACCTGTTCGTTTTAATTATGATCTGGTCACCTCAAAGCCGGAGATCCCTGTTCCGTTGCCAAACCTGGCGAATCAAACGGACAGCGATCGTGGGAATGGACGTTTCAATGAACTGGAAGAGGGAGACAGCCCAGCAGGTAGTGGGATGAAAATTCCTTGGCAAGTAAACGCGGGATTGGCTGTAGTCGTTGTCGCGGCAGGAATTATCGTGTGGCGCCGCAAACAAGACATCCAGCTATGGTGGATGCGTAGGCAACTGAATCAAGAGCGAAGCAGTGAGTTCCCAGATCGGTACCATTTGCTGATGCGGATGATGGAGCGAGTCTACACGCGCAGACAGCCAGGAGAAACGTTGCGGGAGTACGTGGGCAGGATGACCCTGCCGGCAGACAAGCGACAAGACTTGCGCTATTTGACGGAGCTGTACGAACGTACCGTGTATGGCTATAAACAAATGGAACAAAATGCGAGAACAATAGCAGAGCAAATACTCGAACGGTTAATCCGTCAATTGAAGCCTTGAACAATGCCGTTCCATCTGCTAGAATGACGATCAATGAGACTCGTATAATGATCAGGAATAGGGCCTGAAAGTTTCTACCGCTAGACCGTAAATTTGGCGACTACGAGGAGAGCACATCGGATTTTTGTACATGCAAACCGCACATGTGTACACAAGCTGGGACGTTGCCTCCGTATTGTTTACCGGAGATAGCAGTCCCGGCTTTTTTGCAAATATGCGACAACTTCGCATGGCATGCCGACACTTGCACGTCCTGTATGTTACAGGAGAAGGGGGATATGATGGACAAGTCAATGGAAATGGTCGTCGTACTCGATTTCGGAGGCCAGTACAATCAGTTGATCGCGCGTCGTGTACGCGATCTGGGTGTTTATAGTGAACTGATTCCGTTCAATACACCTGTTGAAAAGATTAAAGAGATGAATCCAAAAGGGATTATTTTCTCTGGCGGACCTGCTAGTGTGTATGAAGAGGGAGCACCAACTGTAGACCCTGCAATTTTTGATCTGGGCTTGCCTGTATTGGGTATTTGCTACGGAATGCAGTTGATGAGCCATTTGACGGGCGGAAAAGTAGAACGCGCGGGTAAACGCGAGTACGGAAAAGCCGAACTGCGTATGCAGCAAAAACACGGCTTGTACGACAAATGGGATACAAGCGAAATCGTGTGGATGAGCCACTCTGACAAAGTAGTAGAGCTCCCAACCGGATTTGTCATTGATGCGGTAAGCGACAGCTGCCCGGTAGCTGCGATCAGCAACATTGAGCGCCAGCTGTACGGCGTACAGTTCCATCCAGAAGTAGTTCATACTCAAAAAGGTACAGAGTTCATCGGAAACTTCCTGTTCAACGTTTGTGGATGTGAAGCGACTTGGAGCATGACGACGTTCATCGAGGACGAGCTGGTTCGCATTCGTGAAACAGTCGGCAACAAGCAAGTACTGTGTGCGTTGAGCGGTGGTGTGGATTCTTCCGTAGTAGCAGCGCTGATTCACAAAGCGATTGGCGATCAATTGACATGCATGTTCGTTGACCACGGTCTTCTGCGCCAAGGGGAAGCAGAAGGGGTAATGGAGACATTCGGTGAGAAATTCTCCATGAAAGTGATCAAGATCGATGCTCGCGAGCGTTTTATGAGCAAGCTCAAAGGTGTATCTGACCCCGAGCAAAAGCGCAAAATCATCGGTAACGAGTTCATTTATGTATTCGATGAGGAAGCTGCGAAGCTGACAGATATGGACTTCTTGGCACAAGGTACGCTGTACACCGATATCGTAGAGAGCGGAACAGCGACTGCACAAACGATCAAATCGCACCACAACGTAGGCGGTTTGCCAGAAGACATGAAGTTCACGTTGATTGAACCATTGAAAGCATTGTTCAAAGACGAAGTACGCAAACTGGGTACCGAGTTGGGCTTGCCAGATGAGATTGTTTGGCGTCAGCCATTCCCAGGACCAGGCCTCGGCATTCGTGTTTTGGGTGAAGTGACGGAAGAAAAACTGAAGATCGTTCGTGAATCCGATGCGATCTTGCGTGAGGAGATTGCCAAGGCAGGTCTTGATCGGGAAATTTGGCAGTACTTCACGGCTTTGCCAAACATGACGACCGTAGGTGTAATGGGAGATGTTCGTACGTATTCTTACACCGTAGGGATTCGTGCGGTAACGTCCATTGATGGTATGACTGCTGACTGGGCACGCATTCCGTGGGATGTATTGGAGAAAATCTCTGTGCGTATCGTGAATGAAGTAGACAATGTAAACCGCATTGTGTATGATGTAACGTCCAAACCACCAGCAACGATTGAGTGGGAATAGGAACAAAAAATGACTCTCTTTTATTTGCGTGATTTGCGAATAAAAGAGAGTTTTTTTATGATCAAGAATTATTTCGTTCCATACATCATGAGAAGTTTTCCATTTTCTTTTGCAAGAGCAATATAAATGACCCCGCCTAGCCATCCCGGAGGAAGCGTTCCTTCAATAATCCAAGCTTCTGCAATAGGGTTGTAGCTAATAGCGAAGGGAGTTTCCTCCAAAAACTGAGAATAGTGCTCCGCTAAATAGGAGAAGATTGCCGTTGCAACTGAATGTTCATCTATAAGCTCACCAAAAGCAAATTCATCTCCAAACCGATCTTGCTGGAGAAGAGTGTCACGATCAGCGAAATAGAGTTCAAACCTCCCAATTAAATTCTCATCATACAAATCACGTTCCACAAAGCCATATTCGATGACTTTTTCCTTTTGATGAACGTTGTGCTTGCTCTTTTTCTTATCGTCGACCTGTACGGTGATTCGATTGACTCGAAGCCGGTCACGTTCTCGTTCCTGCTCCGCTATTATTTTCTCCCAAGCATCCATATAGCTCATTTTGGATCTCCTCCATCTAGTTATGAAGTATAACACAGGGCTTCTAGGGAAATATCCGGATATTAAACTCTTTTTAAAAATGAATGTTCGTATTTTCGTTGACATTCCCTATGTCACCTGATACACTTCTCAATGTGAGCAGGTAATATAGGAAGGTTCGTATATTCTTGAGAATATGGCTCAAGAGTTTCTACATGGTCGCCGTTAACGACATGGCTACGAACAAAATGTCATCGGGATCTGATTTTGTTATTATATTTGGAATTATTCCCGAAGTGTTTTGTTTGACGGCCAGGCGCATGATAAGAGCGTTCAGGCCTTTTTTTTGTGAAAAACGCTCGACGTTTTTCGTTTACGGTCGGCAAAAAACAGTTAGACTATTTTTTGCAACAAGATTAGTATGGGGGGACTTATAGGTGCGGAAGTATTTCGAATTTGACAAGCTAGGCACCAATTACCGACGCGAAATCATCGCGGGTATCACTACTTTTTTGGCAATGGCATATATTTTGGCTGTCAATCCATTCATTCTCAGTGGTGCGGATCTGCCGCCAGATTTGAAAGCAAACTATCCTGCATTTGGGGCTGTCTTTACCGCAACGGCTTTGGCTGCTGCTCTCGGTACACTGTTAATGGGTATTTTTGGGCGTTTGCCGATCGGCCAAGCTCCGGGAATGGGATTAAACGCATTTTTTACTTATACCGTCGTTCTGACGATGCAAATTCCTTGGCAACAGGCTTTGGCTGGCGTATTCCTTTCTTGTACGATCTTTTTGATTCTGTCCCTGACAGGGGTTCGTGAAGCGATCATCAAAGCGATTCCAAAAAGCTTGAAGTACGCAGTTTCGGCAGGGATTGGACTTTTTATCGCGTTTATCGGTTTGAAAAACGCAGGTATCATCGTAGCCAATGATGCCACCTTCGTAGCACTGGGACATCTGACCTTCTATCACGAGGGAATGAAGCCGGAAGCAATTTTGGCAGCGAAAAATGCATTGCTTGCTGTGTTTGGTCTGATCGTGACGGTCATTCTGCTTTCTCGCAAAGTCAATGCAGGTATCTTTATCGGGATGTTGATTACGGCGATTACCGGGATGTTTTTCGGACTGGTGAATTTGCCTGAGCAAGTCGTTTCTGCACCACCTAGCCTTGCTCCTACATTCGGTGCTGCGTTCGAATATCTCGGTAATCCATCCGCTTTGTTCACCGTGAACATGCTGATTGTTGTGTTGACATTCTTGTTTGTAGACTTTTTCGATGCCACAGGTACGCTCTTGGGTGTAGCGAGCCAAGCTGGATTGCTCCGCGAAGACGGCAACTTGCCACGTCCAGGAAAAGCACTCGCATCCGATGCAATTGCAGGTATGGCAGGTGCGGTACTCGGTACATCTACCACTACAGCTTACGTTGAGTCGACAGCAGGGGTAGCGGCAGGCGGGCGCTCTGGATTTACCGCAGTTATCACAGGGATTATGTTCCTGCTGGCGTTGTTCTTCTCACCGCTTCTTGCGATTGTCACACCTGCGGTTACAGCACCAGCACTCATTATCGTCGGTGTTCTGATGGCTTCTCACATCGCAAAAGTGGCATGGGATGACCTGGATGAAGCGTTCCCTGCGTTCCTGACGATTTTGTTGATGCCATTGACTTATAGTATTGCAACAGGTATTGCGACAGGCTTCATCGTTTATCCGGTAATGAAGGTAATGAAGGGCAAGGCTCGCGAAGTGCATCCCGCGATGTATGTGCTGTTCTTCGTCTTCCTGGCTTACTTCATCTGGTTGCGCGAATAGGGTTATTTGGGAATGAGGCTCTTCGTCTACTGGACGGGGAGCTTTTTTTGCGCTATGATAGGAAAAATCTTTTTTCACGGAAGGATGGACCGATTCCCATGACAGGTCTAAACATGTTCCTTCAACAGCATCACCACACGTAGAGCGTTTGTATCTTCGGAAATTTTTCCGCAGGTGCAAGCGCTTCTTGTGCTTCGTGCCTGCGGTGGTGTATTTAGGAAGCCATGCGGGCAAGTAGTTGCCTTGCATGGCTTTTTTGGTTTTCTCTATCTGATAAAAGAAAGGGTGTTATTCATGGAAAACGAAGTATTAAAAACGGTAAAAGGCACAAAAGATTTCATGCCGCAGGAGCAAATGCAACGAAACTGGATACGACGGACGCTCGAGGCTGTATTTGAGACATACGGCTGCAAGCCATTGGAGACGCCTATGTTGCAGCACTACGAATTGCTGGCATCCAAGTACGGCGGCGGGGATGAGATATTGAAAGAAGTGTATCGTTTGAACGACCAAGGAGATAGAGAGCTCGGCCTGCGCTATGATTTGACTGTACCGTTGACAAAGGTAGTGGGCATGAATCCTGAGATGCGGATGCCCTTCAAGCGGTATGAGATCGGAAAAGTATTTCGGGACGGCCCAGTAAAAACCGGACGTTTGCGCGAATTTATTCAATGCGATGTCGATATCGTGGGAACGACATCGGTGCTGGCTGAAGCAGAATTGCTCAGTATGGCGTTTGAGGCATTCAAGCGGTTGGGGCTCGACGTGTACATTGAGGTCAACAACCGCAAGCTGTTATCTGGGGTGCTTCAGGAGCTGGGAGTTCCCGTAGAGAGAGCCGGGGATGTCATGCTGTCGCTGGATAAGCTCGAGAAAATCGGCGTGGACGGAGTGCGTGATGACTTGCGAGAGCGAAACGTCGAGGAGTCACTCGTGTTGGCCATTACGTCTTTCCTACAAGAAGGTGCGATTACCCTGGATCTGTTGACAGAGCGCTTTACATCCCCGCTAGTTCAGGAAGGGATTCGGGAGCTACGCGATATGCTTGCCTATGTAACAGGAGCCGGTGTGGAGGGTGAGCTTCGTTTCTCGCCATTTTTGGCAAGAGGCTTAGGGATCTACACAGGGATTGTGTATGAGATCTTTTTGCAGGATGGAAGTATGACGTCCAGTATCGGTAGTGGGGGACGTTACGATCAGATTATCGGTCGGCTTTTGGATGATGGAAGAGAGTATCCCGCTGTCGGGATTTCGTTTGGATTGGATGTCATTCTTGCAGCGCTGGCAAATCGCAACAAGGAGGAGCAGAGAGCTGCCGATGTACTCGTCATTCCCCTCGGGACAGAAGCATCCAGTCTTGGCCTGGCCAATCGATTGCGCGAGAGCGGTATCAGAGTCGAGCTGGAGCTGACTGGTAGACGACTGAAAAAAGCACTCGATTATGCAAACAAAGAAGGCTTTGCTTTTGCCTTGATCTATGGGGAAAACGAAGTGAACAGTGGGCAGGTCGTCGTAAGAGATATGCGAGAGGGAACAGAACAGCCGGTTCCTTTGGAGTTGGTTGAAAAGTGGCTGTCCGACAAGCTATCAGGGTAAAGAGGAAAGATAGTCTTTTTCTTCCATTTTTTGTACAGTAGAGAAAAGGGGGAGATGGCGTGAAGAAATGGGTCTCACTGGTCGGTTGTAGCTTATTGTTTTTGACGTGGATGTTGCCTGTAAATGCTGAGGAGGGTACTGCGCTTACGCGTAAACCCCTCTATCAGGCGGATGTGCGAATTGATCCAATCAAGAAGGAAGTAGCAGGAACCGTAACGATTACCTTTTGGCCAAAAGACCCTACTCGTGCCTATCTCCATCTTTACCCGAACGTATTTACAGAAGAGCATCAAGGCATGCTATGGGAGGAACTTTTAGGCAATGGCCCAACGCTTGGCACATACACTAATAAAAAACTACTGGTCGATGGCATTGCGGTTGCCAGTAAACAGACGAAAGACCTGAACATATTCGAAGTGCCTCTAGAAGGACAGACGGGCCCACGAACGATCGTGATGGAGTTTGAGATGACTCTTCCGCGAAACGATGGCAGGATGTCGTACGATGACCACTCACTCTGGCTGGGGAACTGGCTCCCGGTTCTTGCGGTGTACGACAAGGAAGGCTGGCATCTCGATCCGTACGAGCCTGTCGGTGATCCATTTTATAGTGAGAACGCAGATTATGAGGTGAACGTGACGCTGCCAAAAGAGTATCAGCTGGCGAGCACAGCGCCTGATATGGCTGCGAAACAGATTTCTACTCGTGAGGGAGAAAAGACGATACAGCTCGGTGCAGAAAATGTGAGGGATTTTGCCCTCGTCGTTATGGATGCCTCCTATCAGCGAACGGAAACAAAGGTGGGCGAAACAGTCGTCCGAACATGGTGGCGGAAAACAGATGATCCGGAAACTGCTGAGCAGATTCATGAAGCAGCAGCGAAGTCTCTGGCCTATTTTCATCATCAATTGGGCGCCTACCCCTATACCGAATACGATGTGGTAAGAACCGGTGGCGCAATAAATGGAATGGAGTACCCAGCATTGGTCTTTCTCGACGGGCGTCATTTCTTTTCAGGGGAAGAAACAGGTATCGTCACGGTTGTCCATGAGACGGCACATCAGTGGTTTTACGGATTACTCGGAAATAATCAGGTAAAGGAAGCATGGCTGGATGAGGGATTCACAGAGTACGTGACACTCTCATACTTATCTCAGCAAGACCCGCTGTTGGGAGCAGAACGGGTACGCAGACGGCTGGGGCAGGGCACCTCTGTTCAGTATTACGTGGCAGAGGAACAACGTCCTTGGCAAGCGCTGTCTGCATTTCCTAATAATCAAAGTTATAGCGATCTCGTTTATTCCCGTACGTCCTCGATGCTGTGGCTATTGCAGGGGGCGTGGGGGGAAGAAAGGGTGCATGACGTTTTAAAGCAGTATGTCGAGAAGTACCGCTATCAGGTGGTGACCGGAAAGGAATGGGGAGCCTTTCTATCTGAGATGGCCGGAGAAGATGCGGGCGCTTTCTTGGACTATTGGTTGAAAGTAGACATGTCCCAGCAGGAACAGGCAGCTGCTTGGCTGGAGCGCCAACGTCTCAAGCATCAGAAGAAGTAATCGAAGGCAGGGGATCACGATGTGGCGGAAGCATTGGGTGGTCATCGTTGCAGTAGGAGTCGTTTTGACTGTATTCTTGAACATCCGGCCTTGGACAGGGCAGGCTGGCGTAGATGCTCAGGAGATTGTGCTTATTGGTCACAAGCAGGCTGCAGTCACTTACAAGGCCGACGTACAAATCGATATGAACAAGCACGTGGTGAAAGGCATGCTGACGGCTCGTTTTTTCCCCCAAGATGACCAAGCTTTTTTTCATTTATATCCCAATGCTTTTTCTGCGAATGCAACAACCAGTGGAGAGAACTGGGAGGCTGTGCTGGGCAACCAGCGTGAGCCTGGCGGTATCAGGATAAGCGAAGTACGGGTAAACGGAAAAAGTGTCGGCGTACAGTATGCAGGAAAGACCAATACGCTTTTACAAGTGCCCCTTCCTGCAAGAACTTCGAACGCTGAGACGGTGGTGGAGATGAATTTTCAGCTCGAGGTTCCTTTTAACAATGGGCGAATGTCTTACCATGATCATGCGATGTGGCTAGGCAATTGGCTGCCGATCCTGGCGGTCAAGGATGCAGGAGGCTGGCGGCTCGATCCTTATTCCGCGATAGGCGATCCTTTTTACTCGGATGTGGCGAATTATCATTTACGTGTGCAGTTATCAGAGGGGTACCAGCTTGCTACGAGTGGATTGGAGAGCGTGGCTGTCATCACCGAGACGAGACCGCAACGGTTAAAAATCTATGAGGTGGACGCATGGAACGTTCGGGATTTTGCTCTTGTTGTCATGGACGATACGTACCAGCCTATATCTGGCAAGGTCGGAGAAACCATCGTACGTACATGGGTGCAGAAAAGTGATGACCGGCAAAATGTAGAACGAATCCATGAGACTGCGAGGGAGTCTCTCGACTATTACGGAAAACAGTTCGGAGTGTATCCGTATAAAGAATACGATATTGTCAAAACAGGCGGCTTCTTTGGAGGTATGGAATACCCGGGCCTCGTTTTTATTGCCCAGGAGTATTTTGACCGTAGAGATTCCATGGGGGAAGCGATCGTAGCGCATGAGACGGCACATCAGTGGTTTTACGGGTTGGTCGGAAACGACGAGGTGCGAGAGGCGTGGCTGGATGAGGGACTGACAGATTATGCAACGATGATATTTTTACAGCAAAAGTCTCCTACGCGTTCACAAGCGTATATTCAGATGCGGCTAGGCCAAGCACGTGCAGCGGAAGGATATGCGAACCAAGGAGTCACTGCAAAGTCGTCCGTGGAGGCTTTTCCAGACTGGAGGAGCTACAATGACCTCGTTTACGGGCGAGCGGGTGCCATGTGGTGGAACTTGAAAGAAGAATGGGGAGTCGAACGACTGCATCAGGTGTTGCGTCAATATGTACGAGATCATCAATACAAGCAGGCGAATGGGGAGCAAATCAAAGCGCTATTGACTACAGCTGCCGGGGCGGATGCGAGTCCCTATTTAGATTATTGGCTTCAGGTCGAGCTAGAGAAAGCCGAAGCGGCCAACAATTGGGTAGAAAAAGGCAAACACGAATAATTTTTGATTTATCATTTTAAAATGTTCGGAAACGAGGTTGACAGGCAAACTTTCTCCCTGCTACACTGAATACGTTGAGTGAAAACGAGTTCGAATAGCCCAGGCGATGAGAGCGGCGCGAAAAGCCGTTAGTCGGTTGGGTTTTCTTCTGATGTTACAAAACGTAGGGGGCGAATGGTTCATGCTACAGCCTTTGGTAGGAGTCATTATGGGCAGTACGTCAGACTGGGAAACAATGAAGGAAGCTTGCGCAATACTGGACGAATTGCAGGTACCGTACGAAAAGAAGGTCGTGTCTGCACACAGAACGCCAGACTTGATGTTTACGTATGCCGAGACCGCTAAAAGTCGCGGCTTGGAGGTCATTATTGCAGGTGCGGGCGGGGCAGCTCATTTGCCAGGAATGGTGGCTGCTAAGACAGAGTTGCCTGTCATTGGTGTACCGGTGAAATCATCCAACTTGAATGGTCTCGACTCGCTTTTGTCGATTGTACAAATGCCAGGGGGCGTGCCTGTGGCGACGGTTGCGATCGGAAAAGCTGGAGCTATCAATGCAGGGTTATTGGCTGCGCAAATTTTGGGGATCAAATATCCAGACGTACAAGAGCGGTTCGTGCAAAGACGTGATGATGTACGCAATAAGGTGCTGGAGGCTAGTGAACTCGAATGACAACCAAGGACCGTAAGCAAATCAAACCAGGATCAACCCTAGGAATACTCGGCGGAGGACAGCTTGGACGGATGATTGCTCTTGCGGGACGAGCTATGGGCTACCGCTTTGTCACAATGGACCCAACAGCAGACGCACCATGCGGCCAAACGGCTGATCGGCAAATTGTTGCCAGCTACGATGATGTAGAAGCAGCGATGCAGCTTGCCTCAGTCAGTGATGTCATCTCCTATGAATTTGAAAATGTCGATGCACAGGTGGCTGAAGTGTTGGAGAGCCGCGCTTATGTACCGCAGGGAAGCCGCCTTTTGCGTATCACCCAAAACCGGATTCGGGAAAAGACCGCTATTCGCGAGATCGGCATCCCGGTTGCTCCGTTTTGTGTCGTGAACAGCTTGGAGGATTTGCAGGAAGCCGTGCGTGAACTGGGGCTGCCTGCTGTTATGAAGACCGCAACCGGTGGCTATGATGGCAAAGGACAATGGGTATTGAGAAGCGAGGCTGAGCTGGCAGAGGCGTACGAAACGTTGTCCAAAGCAGGTACAGAGCTGATCGTGGAACAATTTGTTCCCTTCCAAATGGAGCTGTCTGTCGTTGCTGCACGCAATCCTGCGGGAGAACTGGCTGTTTTTCCTGTATCAGAAAATATTCATCAGGAAAACATCCTGCACCTGAGCATCGTACCCGCTCGTATTTCGGCTGAAGTAGCCGCCCGCGCGGAAGAAATTGCTCGCACGATTGTAGAAAAGCTGGATGTGGTCGGACTCATTGCAGTTGAGCTGTTTTTGACTGAAGATGGTCAGCTGTATGTCAATGAATTGGCGCCGAGACCGCACAACTCCGGGCATTTTACCATGGATGCTTGTGTGACCTCGCAGTTTGAGCAGCATGTTCGGGCGGTTTGCAATCTGCCTTTGGGATCTACAGAGTTGCTCTCGAGCGTCGTGATGGTTAATATTTTGGGAGAGCATCTACAGCCTGTCATCGATCAGATCGACAAGCTGCCGCGCACAGCTAAGCTCCATTTGTACGGAAAAGCAGAGAGCAAGGCCAAGCGGAAAATGGGGCATATCAATGTGCTCGCCCCTACTGTAGAAGAAGCGCTCACCCTAATTGATGAGCTGAAAATCTGGACGAATACATCGGAGGTATTATCATGATCGAACGTTATTCCCGACCGGAAATGCGCGCCATTTGGACGGAAGAAAACAAATTCAAAGCGTGGCTGGAAGTAGAAATTCTCGCGTGTGAAGCATGGTCCAAGCTGGGCATCATTCCTGAGGAAGACGTGAAAAAGCTGTGGGATAAAGCTACTTTTGACATCAACAGAATCTATGAGATCGAAGAAGAGACACGCCATGATGTGGTGGCGTTTACCCGTGCGGTATCGGAAACCTTGGGCGAAGAAAAGAAGTGGGTGCACTACGGACTGACTTCTACCGATGTGGTGGATACTGCTCTGTCTTACCTGCTGCGTCAGGCGAACGAAATTTTGGAAAAGGATATCCAAGACTTCATCGAGGTTTTGGCAGACAAAGCTCGTGAGCACAAGGATACAGTTTGCATGGGCAGAACGCATGGCGTACATGCGGAGCCTACGACTTTTGGCTTGAAGCTGGCCCTGTGGTATGAAGAAATGAAGCGCAACCTGGCTCGTTTTCAGGCTGCGAAAAAAGAAGTGGCGTACGGCAAAATCTCTGGCGCAGTTGGCACATACGCAAACATCGATCCGTTCGTGGAAGCGTACGTGTGCGAGAAGCTGGGACTGTCTGCAGCGCCTATTTCTACTCAAACCTTGCAGCGTGATCGCCACGCCGAGTACATGGCGACATTGGCACTGATCGCAACTTCTTTGGAGAAATTCGCAACAGAAATTCGCGGTCTGCAAAAGAGCGAAATGCGCGAGGTGGAAGAAGCATTTGCCAAAGGCCAAAAAGGTTCTTCTGCAATGCCACACAAGCGCAACCCAATCGGAAGCGAAAATATTTGCGGACTTGCTCGTGTCATCCGCGGTCACATGCTCACTTCCTATGAAAATGTTTCCCTCTGGCATGAGCGGGATATTTCCCACTCCTCTGCGGAGCGCGTGATTTTGCCAGATGCAACGCAAGCATTGAACTACATGCTGCGCCGTTTCATGAACATCGTGAAAAACTTGACGGTGTTCCCTGAGAACATGAAGCGCAATATGGACCGTACCTTTGGATTGATCTACTCGCAGCAAGTGATGCTCAAGCTGATCGAAAAAGGCATGAGCCGCGAGCAAGCCTATGATACGGTACAGCCTCGTGCGATGCAGGCGTGGGAAGAGCAACGCTCCTTCCGTGCGATCGTCGATGAGGATGCGACTGTTAGCTCTACACTATCCAAGGAAGAGCTGGATGAGTGCTTTGACTACCGTTACCATCTGAAGCATGTGGATACGATTTTCCAACGTCTTGGATTGATTTAAATGCAAGTGCCCTCGAATTTTCGGGGGCGCTTTTTTTATAAAGTAGCTTTAGTGGGGGGAGAAGCGCATTTCCAGTCTACGCTTCGGCCTACGCCCTACTGGGGGATTGACTGTCCGCTCCGGAATAAATGGCGGGAGCGCTTCAAACGTAGAAGTTTCGAGGAAGAATTTCATAAGTGAAGCTGAAATTCCCCGCCATTTATTCCTGCGCTGGGGCGGGCTCCAGAGGCGCTTGGACTGGAAATGCGCTTCTCCTGCGCAGCTTTTTTTGAAAAGCTTGAAAGTGAACTCAAGAATGTGTAATTGCTACTACGAACTCTCAAATAATAAAGATTTAGTATCGTTAAGCTAACTGCCAGCGTTACCTTCAATTGTCAATGAGCGGTCAAGCGGCTACTATTATTGGAAACTCATTCCTGTAGAAGGAGGACTAATATGAATCCACTACTTCTCTCTTTTCCGGAACAATTTGAAACTCAGCGATTATTGATTAGAGCACCGCAGTGGGGTGATGGTCAATTTGTAAATGAAGCCATACGTGAAAGTGTAAATGAGATGCGCCCATGGCTTCCGTTTGTAAAAAACCTCCCATCTATTGACGATTCAGAAGCCTACGTACGTAAAGCCAGGATCAATTTTCTAGAGCGCACAGACTTAGTGCTACATATATTCGAAAAGAATACAGGGCAGTTTGTGGGCAGTAGTGGGCTCCATCGCTTTGATTGGAATGTACGAAAATTTGAAATTGGATATTGGCTACGCACATCGCGTACTGGTGAGGGTCTAATGACAGAGGCAGTAAAAGGTATCGTTGCCTTTGCCATTTATGAATTGGAAGCAAACCGCCTTGAAATTCGCTGTGATACTCGGAATAAAGCAAGTATAGCTGTAGCTAAGAAGGTAGGTTTTACGTTGGAGGGTACTTTACGCAATGTTAACCTAAATGACTCTGGAGAACTGACTGATACCCATATCTTTTCATTAGCAAAAGGTTATGAATATCATTTATAACTGAGTTAACGTCTTCCCTCCACCAAAACGCTTTTAAAGACAACTTAAAAAATTCCTTAAGAAATTTTTAAAGATTTCTTTTGAAAGTTGTAACCGAAATGATACCCCTTTCGTACCTACTTGTGCGAGCTTACAACGAGTCCATAAGTACCTTACAAAAGTGTAAGCTTCCTGAAATATAACTCGATGGTTCCTGCTTCGTTTCGACCGTACAATGAAATTAATTCATACGGACCACGAAACGGGAGATCGATTATGACAACAGCAATCATGTATCCAAAATTAAGTCACCAACAAATTTACGAAGATTACTCTGCTAAAATATATCGCTATTTCCGCTACCGGGTAAAAAACGTCTGGGATGTGGAAGACCTGACAACGACTGTGTTTATCAAGGTGTACTCCAAGCTTGAGCAGTACGATGGCCGCCATCCATTTGGTGCATGGATTTTCCGAATTGCGCACAATGCTTTGATTGACTACATGCGCAAGAAGCGGGAGAGTCCGGTAGATCAGGACACATTTAGCAATATGATCGCAACAGATAAGCTTCCAGAGGAGCATCTTCTGAATCAGGAGACAACCGAGGGCTTGTGGGATAATGTACACACGCTGACAAAGGATCAGCGCAATGTGATCGCTCTGCGCTATCTCGGAGATTTGCGAATGAATGAGATCGCGGAAATCTTGGGCAAGACAGAGGCTTCGGTGAAAATCCTGCACTTCCGTGGGATTAAGAAGCTGCAGCAATTGATGACAGAACAAGCATAAGGGGGGACAACAGTCCTTCCTTTTTTGCTATGTGGCTGTAGTGGAGAGAAGAATATTTCCATGCTAGGCTCCAGGCTTCGTCCTGCTGGGGGGTAAGACTGGCCGCTCCGAAGGGATTCGCGGGGAAACGCAAAAGTGGTAGCCGCTACGTCGCGAGGGCACGGTTGCGTTTCTGTTGCCCGCGAATCCCTTGTCCGCTCGGTAGGACTCCACAAGTCGCTACGCCTGGAAATATTCTTCTCTGTCGTTACTGATGGCATCCTTACATTCTTTTAAGGTATTTAAAAACCGATCAACACGGAAAGCTCGTAGAGGAAACAGGAGAAATAAGCGAAGATCTTAGGGACACCGACCGAGACGCAATGCAAAAAGCGAAACACGCACTTAAGCGTCCACCTCTGAAACACATCCTGAAAGGACCACTTTGGACGCGGTTTCGATTTTTGCATGGAGTCGAACAGTCAATCCCCCAGGGGGTGGCCCTAGAATCTGAGCGTTTTCTCCTGTTTCCTCCCCTCCGCAACAGTAACGAGACTCGTAGCCTCTAAGTAAGAGAAACGTCAAAGGCTTGGCGTAGTCTAGTTTTCTAATGGTATAGTAAAGAATAAAATGGAGGAGACTCAAGACGAGAGGAGTATGAGTGATGTCCACAATTATGATTGTAGAAGACGACCCGAAAATCAACCAGCTGCTACAAGAGCAACTGGAAAAATACGGATTCCAGACAGTCAATGTTGAACATTTCGATAGAGTCATGGAGGTATTTACCCAATCGCGTCCTGATTTGGTTCTGTTGGATGTGAATCTACCGAAATTTGACGGATTTTATTGGTGCCGACAAATGCGCCAGGAGTCCAACTGCCCGATTCTGTTCATCTCTGCACGAGAAAGTAAAATGGATCAGGTGATGGCCTTGGAAAATGGGGCTGATGACTATATCACAAAGCCATTTGACTACGATGTGGTTTTGGCCAAAATCCGCAGTCAGCTACGTCGGGCTTACGGACAATATGCTCCGCAAGAAGGGGAGCGTACAGTTGAAGTAGCGGGGCTCAAGCTGTTTTTGGAGCGAATGGAGCTGTCCATGTACGAGACCAAAATCGAGCTGAGCAAAAAGGAAGCGTTACTGCTCGAAGCCTTGATGAATCAACATCCACGTGTCGTCAGCCGTGAGCGTTTGCTAGAAAAGCTGTGGGATGAACAGTTTGTCGATGAAAACACGCTGAATGTCTACATCACACGCGTGCGCGGCAAGCTGAAGGACCTAGGCTTAGAGGGAGCTGTCGAGACTGTTCGCGGTTCTGGTTATCGCTTGCGTGCGACTTGGGAGGAAGGGCAATGAAGCTGTTCCTTCGTGATCAATGGCCATTCGCAGCGTTTTTTCTCGTCCAATTGATCTTATTAATTATGATTTTTGCGCTGGATGGGTACTGGAATGAATCATTGATGATCTACGTCATGTTTTTATCTATTTTTTTCGCGGGGGCTTTTCTCGCCATCCGCTATTTGTCTCACCGCACAATCTATCAGCGACTGAGCAAGCCGGTAGAGTCATTAGAGGAGCTGACCCAGACATACGGGAATTCACCGTTGTGCCGCGCGATGGATGACATCAGTCAGGAGCAGTACCGGCTCTACAAAGAACAGCTTCATGCCTATGAAAACAAGCAACGGGACCATACGACGTTTATTCAGCAATGGGTTCATCAGATGAAGACGCCGATTTCGGTTATTCATCTGTTGCTGCAAAATGAAGACGATCCAACAGCTGAGAGCGTTCGTGAAGAAGTGGACCGGATCAAGCGTGGACTAGAAACAGTACTGTACATAGCTCGTCTCGACCGATTTGAACAGGACTTCCTGATTGAGCCCGTAACACTGCGTTCCTTGGTGCAAAATGTGTTGGCTGAAAACAAGCGGCTGTTTATTCGTAACCAAGTGTATCCCGAGGTAAAAGTGGATGAAAATTGGCGAGTAGAATCGGACGATAAGTGGCTTGCTTTTGTCCTCAACCAATTGTTGACGAATGCCGTTCGTTATTCAGCAGGGAAAAGCAACAAGGTCACCATTCGTGCGTATGAACGCGGAGCACATGCCATACTGGAAGTGCAGGATTATGGAATCGGGATCCCCGCCGAAGATATTCACCGCGTATTCAAGCCGTATTTTACGGGAGAAAACGGGCGTAAATACCCTGAGTCCACCGGGATGGGACTGTACTTGGTGAAAGAAATTTGCGGTCGGCTCCATCATGGGGTGGAGATGGAATCAGAAGTGGGCGAGGGGACAACCGTACGTATTGTCTTGTCTGCCATCGTCCCAACCTTACAAGAAAGTAAGATAGCTGAAAGTTAATTCGATAGCTGGACTATGCGCACTTTCGTATAGTTGAATTTGGAAGTGCAAGAAAGGGGAATGGCGCATGGAAATGCTTGCTGTAAATAGCTTAAGTAAAATATACGGGGGCAAGGTAACCTACCGCGCGCTGACCGATATCGATTTTTCGATTCGCAAGGGCGAATTCGTCGGTATTATGGGCCCCTCGGGCAGTGGCAAGACTACGCTATTAAACATGATTTCCACCATTGATACACCAACCTCTGGTGCGGTTCTTTTGAACGGTACGAATCCGCATCATTTAAAAAAAGATAAACTGGCTCTGTTTCGTCGCCGTGAGCTCGGCTTTGTATTTCAAGATTTTAACCTCTTGGACACGTTGACGATTGGGGAAAATATCGTGTTGCCGCTGACGCTGGACAATGAGAAAGTAGCGGTCATGGAAGAAAAGCTGCAAAGTGTTGCGGAGAAGCTAGGGATTCAGGACATATTGGAAAAGCGGACCTTCGAGGTATCTGGGGGGCAACGTCAACGGACGGCAATTGCCAGGGCGATCATTCATTCCCCGTCGCTTTTGCTCGCTGACGAGCCGACAGGAAATCTTGATTCCAAGTCTTCGCGCAATGTGATGGAGACACTGGAAGCGATCAATAAGAGAGATAATACCACCATGATGATGGTGACGCATGATGCTTTGGCGGCCAGCTATTGCCATCGGGTGATTTTTATTAAAGACGGCCAACTCCATAACGAGATGTATCGGGGTGAGAGTCGACAGGTATTCTTCCAGAAAATTATTGACTCATTGTCGTTTTTGGGAGGGAACACCTATGACCTTTCGACAATTCGCGTGTAATAACGTTCTACGAAATAAGCGTATGTACGCTGCATTTTTCATGAGTAGCGTTTTTTCTGTCCTCATTTTTTTCGTCTATGCGATGTTCATTTTTCATCCGGAAATTATCGGGCAGGAGATTCATGAATCCGTAGCCACTGGGATGATGGCGGCTGAGTACGTCATTTTTCTGTTCTCCTTCTTTTTTCTCTTTTATTGTGTCGGTGCTTTCCTGAAAAAGAGGGAGAAGGAGTTCGGCATCCTTTTTATTCAAGGCATGACACCGTTACAGCGGAACATGCTGATTTTTATGGAAAACATGCTGATTGGCATTGTCTCGATTGCCATTGGGATTGGGGTCGGGCTGGTTCTCGCCAAGCTGTTTTTTCAATTCGCCGGATTTTTGCTTTCTGTAAAAGCACTCGGGTTTTACTTCCCATGGAAAGCGATCGGTTTGACAGTGGTGGCGTTTCTCATCTTGTATGCAGCCATTTCGCTATTTACGGTCCTTGTGCTGCGAAGCCGGAGTCTGTTGGATCTGTTGCAAGGAAGCGGTCGTCCTAAGCGCGAGCCGAGGGCATCGCTAGTGCTGTCTCTGGTCGCGGTAGCTTTGTTAGGAATGAGCTATGCCTTAGCCCTCACTGCTGACGGCGTGAATGTGCTCGTGCTGATGCTTCCGGTCATTGCGCTGACGACTGTAGGAACGTACCTGTTGTTTACTCAGCTGAGCGTCATCTTCATCGATTTTCTAAAGAAGCGTCGAACTTTTTATTGGAAACGTACGAATCTCCTGACGCTCTCTGATCTGGCCTATCGAATGAAGGATAATGCCCGGATGTTCTTTTTGGTCAGCATCGTCTCTACCGTTGCTTTTTGTGCGATTGGCACGCTGGCAGCGTTGGCTGGGTCGATTCAGATTACGGTGATGAAAATCAATCCGTTCGCATTTGAATACCAGTCCAAACAAAGTGATGTGGAGAGGGCCAAGCATCTGTCGTTAATTGAAACGAGCTTGCAGCAGGGTGGCTTTTCTTTTGAAAAATATCAAGTAGCTATGCGGGTTTTGCCCGAACCGGTCAATGAGGAAATGATCGGAGTAGTCAAGCTGTCCGACTATAACAGGCTGGCGGTAGCGTCTCACTCGCCTGAGCTGCAAATGACGAATGACGAGGTGTTCGTCATGCTCAACTGGATTGGCGATTCGGTAGCGAGCAAGAGTCTTCAGGTGGGAAATGCACAGTTGGCAGTCAAAACAGACACGAATATGACTCCGTTGATTAAGGGGCTCGAATTTGAGCGTTTGGCTGTCGTGCCGAATCAGGTGTACGACCAGCTTCCAAAAGCGAAGGAAGAACAGCGCTTCGTATACGAGGTGCCAAGATGGAAGGAAACCCAGGATCTTAGTCTCAAGCTTCAGGATGAAATTAGTCATTACGACGAAAATTATTCGTTTTCAGCTCGTGCACCCTACTATCACTCCATGAAACAAATGGCGAACATGGCACTCTTTATCGGGTTATTTGTAGGCGTGTTGTTCTTTGTAGCTGCAGCAAGCTTTCTCTATTTCCGTCTGTATACGGATCTGGAATACGACAAGCGGCATTATGGGGCGCTTTCCAAGATTGGACTCACGGATGCGGAGTTGACGCGGATCGTTACGACCCAGATTGCCCTGTTGTTCTTCGTGCCGATTGTGGTGGCCATTATTCACAGCATGGTGGCGTTCGTGTCCCTGCAAAGCTTGTTGAAGCTCATCCTTGTCGCGTCTGTGTTCAAGCCGACTGCGATTGTGTTATGCAGCTTCGTCGTTGTTCAAGGTGTGTATTTCTGGATCATTCGAAACCGTTACTTGTTCCATTTAAAGCAATCAATGAATCGCTAGTGAACTTTTCCAGCATGTCCAGATGAGCAGGGACATAGGATAAAAGGAGAAGGGCATGCGAGGGGGCAAGCGAATGGAACGAGAGACGTGGATGGGGCAAGCTGTACAGATTGCGGTTGAAAATGTACGTGATAAAATAGGCGGCCCGTTTGGAGCCCTTGTCGTGAAGGATGGGCAAGTAGTTGGACGAGGACGCAATGAAGTGACGACGAGCAATGACCCGACGGCACATGCCGAGATTCAAGCCATTCGGGATGCGTGTCGTCGTCTCGAAACCTTTCAGTTAAACGATTGTGACCTGTATACGAGCTGTGAGCCGTGTCCGATGTGTCTGGGAGCCATCTATTGGGCCAGACCGCGAAATGTCTATTACGCTTGCACGAAAGAAGATGCGGCGCATGTCGGTTTTGATGATCAGTTTATTTATGAGCAGATTGTTCTCCCTCATGAAGAGCGAAGCATTCCGTTTCAGAGAATAGATCTTGCGAACAAACGGAGTCCATTTGAAGCATGGTCTCAATCTCTGGACCGTATCGAATATTAATAGAGAGCCTCTCCTAGCGGGGAAGGCTCTTTTTTCGTTTTCTTGAAATGCTTTCAAAATGAAATTTTCAGACGAAGTATTGCGCTGTGTCTAAGATCGTATTATAGTAGCAACAATCTTTATGGAATTCGACCGAATTTTATAAAATTTAGCTGTGATGAGGTTGAAAATTGTTTAAAAAAGACGAATGAAGGTGTGTTTGTATGGAGGAAACTTTCCGAAGATCACTTTATCCTGATTTAGATGACATCGACTATGGGATCATTCGAGCCTTGCAAGGAAATGCGCGCTTGCCGTTTACTCAGATTGCAAAGGACCTCGGGGTTACAGAAAAGACGATCCGTATGCGCGTCCAGCAATTGCAGGACGAAGGAGCCCTGAGTCTGGTCGGTATTGTCAATCCGGTCAAGGTAGGGTTTCATGTACAAGCGATGATTCAAGTGGCTGTGGATGCGGAAAAGCTGGACGATGTGGTTGCTGCGTTGATGGAAACCGTAGAGATTAGGCTCATCGTACTCACTTCTGGTGAATATCAGCTTTTCACACAGGTACTCGTAACAAGTAATGAAGAATTATCGCAATTTTTACTTGAGAAGCTGCACAAGATTCCTGGCATCTCCAAAACGAATGTGATTAACGAATTGAAAATATTGAAGTCCAAGTACAACTTTATCCGCTAGTTAGGCAAGGACGGAGGTACAGCTATGATTTACTGGCAATTATTTTTCGCCTTTTTCCGCATCGGAATCTTCGGATTTGGGGGAGGACCTACGATGGTTCCCCTCTTTTACACCGAATGCGTGAAAAAGTATAAATGGGTGACAGATGAGGATTTTTCCGACAATCTGGCGCTCGGCAACGCTCTTCCAGGGCCCATTGGGACCAAGCTGGCTGCATATATCGGCTATCGGGTAAAAGGCTGGAAGGGTGCATTGGTGGCAAACATCGCAGTAGTGATGCCAATCGTGCTTGTGATGATCGGTTTGCTGCAAGTTATATATCAATGGAAGGATGCTCCGGGTGTATACGGCATGATCCAGGCAATCGGTCCGGTAATCGCAGTTATGACAGGCGTCCTTACCTGGGAATTCCTTTCAAAGGGGTGGAAGGGAGCGTCCAGCAAAGCAGGTGTGAGCCTTTCCCTCGCCCTCTCACTCGTAGCGTTACTCTTCCTTGATTGGCATCCGGGCATCGTCGTAGGAATTGCGCTGGCCGTTTCATTTGCTTATTCTACTTGGTCTGTCCGCAAGCGCAAGGACAAGGACGGCAAGGAGGGTGTAGCATGATCTACCTGCAATTATTTTGGGCCTTTTTCATCTCCAACATTTTGGGGTACGGGGGAGGACCACCCAGCATCCCTTTGATCCAAAATGAAGTGGTTGACCATTACCAGTGGATGAGTGTGCAGGAATTTGGAGAAGTGCTGGCAGTAGGAAATGCCCTGCCCAGCCCAATCGCGACCAAGCTCGCCGGATACATTGGCTATCAGGTAGCAGGTGTACCGGGTGCAATCGTCGCTTTATTTGCAACGGTCGCGCCGACAGCGATCGCGATGGTCTTATTGATGGGGTTTATAAACCTATTCCGCAGTGCGCCACAGGTAAAAGCGATGACCCAATCGGTACGGCCAGTCGTTACTGTCTTGCTCGGAACGATGACGTACCAATTCCTGATGGGCGCAGTCGAGGGAATCGGCTGGATGCAAACAGGGATTTTGACAGTAGCATCCTACCTTCTACTCGAAACATGGAAGGTTCATCCCGCTATTGTCATTCTGGGAGCAATGGCATACGGGTTTGTTTTCATCGGCTAGGAAGGTATACGTAAGCTTGTAAGAAGAAAAAGCACAGGGCTCGCAGACCTTGACAACGCCTACCCAGTCGGAACTTCCAAAAGGGGACCCGCTTGTCGAACACGTCTTCCCTGAGAAGCTTCCGCCCGTAGGGTGGCTTTGGCTCGACGGTCCCCTTTTGGGAGTGGAGACGGACAGTCAATCCCCCATGCTGGCGTGTCAGAGTCGAAGAGAACTGTGCTTTTTCTTCCCCTCCACTATGTTGACTCAAACCAGATGGATCTTCCCTGCTTATCTAACGGTTTTTCTTATCGGCAAAACGAAGGAGGCAAAAACCATGGTTGATTATGACGCAATGGAATACCCATACGCATCGAAGCGTGTGACGACTTTTGCCAAGAACGGTATGGTAGCGACCTCGCAGCCACTAGCGGCACAAGCAGGTCTCGATATTTTGAAAAAGGGCGGAAATGCGGTGGATGCGGCGATTGCAACGGCTGCGTGCCTGACTGTAGTAGAACCGACCTCAAACGGCATCGGGGGTGACGCATTTGCCCTCGTGTGGATCAAAGACGAGCTGCACGGACTGAATGCAAGCGGGCCAGCTCCACAAGGAATCTCCATCGAGGCATTAAAAGCAAAAGGTCTGAAAGAAATGCCGACCTATGGCTGGACCCCTGTCACGGTCCCAGGCGCACCTGCTGCGTGGGCAGCCTTGTCCAAGCGTTTTGGACGTCTTCCGCTTACAGAGGTTTTGCAACCAGCGATTGACTATGCGGAGAATGGCTATCCGGTATCGCCCACATTGGCGCATAATTGGGATGTAGCTCATAGAAAGCTTTCTCAGCAATGCAAAGGGGAAGCGTTCGTGCATTGGTTCTCCACCTTTACGCCAGATGGCAAAGTACCAAAAGCGGGCGACATCTGGAAGTCACCGGGTCATGCAAAGACGCTGCGCCAAATCGCGGAAACAAATGCGGAGAGCTTCTACCGTGGAGAGCTGGCAGACAAGATCGACGCGTTCTCGCGTGAGTGCGACGGTTATTTGCGCAAAGAAGACCTGGCAGCCTATGAGCCGGAATGGGTGAAGCCGATCGGAGTCAACTACCGCGGCTATGATGTGTGGGAGATCCCGCCAAATGGGCAAGGGATGATCGGCCTGATGGCTCTGAACATTCTGAAAGGTTTTGTTTTTGACGCAAAGGACACAACAGAAACGTATCACAAGCAAATCGAAGCGATGAAGCTGGCATTTGTGGATGGATTGAAATACATCACAGAAGAGAGCAAAATGAAGGTTTCGAAGGAAGCCTTGTTGTCAGAGGAGTACGCTGCTACTCGACGTGCACTGATTGGTCATGAAGCCTTGACGCCAGAGCCGGGTCAGCCGAAAACGAGCGGTACGGTCTATTTAGCGACTGCTGACGGTGAGGGCAGCATGGTTTCCTTTATCCAAAGCAACTACATGGGCTTTGGTTCCGGAGTAGTTGTGCCGGGGACAGGGATCGCCATGCAAAACCGGGGTCATAACTTCTCGCTGGACTCTGCTCATGACAATTGCTTAGAGCCAGGCAAAAGAACATTCCACACCATAATCCCGGGCTTCTTGACGAAGGATGGAAAAGCAGTGGGGCCATTCGGCGTAATGGGTGGCTTCATGCAGCCACAAGGACATGTGCAGGTGGTCATGAACACCATCGACTTCCACCTCAATCCGCAAGCTTCGCTCGATGCGCCGCGCTGGCAGTGGATGGAAGGCAAAACGGTGGAGCTGGAACGTCATTTCCCGGAGCATTTGGCACTAGCTTTGGAGCGCAGGGGTCATACGATCAAGTGGGCGCAGCTCGGCAATTACTTTGGACGAGGTCAAATCATTTGGCGTGATGAAAATGGTGTGCTGAGCGGTGGTACTGATATGCGTGCAGACAGCAGCATTGCTGCTTGGTAAGGAAAAATCCTGGGACTGGACTGAAGGAAAGGAGGGCTACCATGGAAACTTTACCTCCATGGGTGTGGAGTGTCTATTATATATGTATCCTCATAACAATAATCAGTAGTATTGTGTATCTAATTCGGAAACGGCGTACCCTTTTTTCGATGATAACTATATTTTGTTCTATTGTCGGTCCAATTGTATTTTTTTTGCAGTCTCTAGTGCGCGGCTCTGGAACAGAAATTGATAACCTGTTGTACCACCTTACCCAAGGGGATATATGGGCTTTGTTTGTTATCCTTGCTTTTATGGAAATAGTTGCGTGGTATTTCACACTTGCGAAAGATCTTTTTAGCAAAAGAGAACCGAATAATAGAGTGAGTTGAGCCGAAGCGGATGCTTCGGTTTTTTTATTTCCCCGTAATGGAATGGATGACAAGATGTTCTCTTGTTCAGAAGTTGTCTAGATGTTCTTAGTAGAATGTAGAAAATGATCAAATTATGCCGTTTTTGCATATAGTAAACCCCCTTATGATAGTCCGAAAGTCGTGATCTAAAAGATGGGAGAAAACAATTTGAATGAATACCATTTTAATTGTTGATGATACAGCGTTTACGAGACTCGTGTTGCGTAACATGTTTGAGAAATTAGGTATTGAGGTAGTGGCGGAAGCTGATTCAGGGGAGGAAGCTGTCAGGAATTATTGTTTGTATCGACCGTCACTGGTCATGATGGATATTACGATGCCAGGCATGAACGGTTTGGTTGCTTCGCGAAAAATCATAGAGCTGGATAAGAATGCGAAGATCATTATTTGCTCCGCAGTTGCACGACGCGATACGGTCATCAAAGCGATTCAAGCTGGTGCGCGTGATTTTATCGCAAAGCCCTTACAGTTCGAGAGGATTGAATGGGCTGTTCAGCATTTGTTAGAAACAGATTCTAGGTGAAACAAAATGAAGGCGGAGTCACCTCTACCTTTTGAACGGATGGAATATAATTAGGAAGAAGAACAGGGATAAGCTGCCGTATAGGTAACTGTCCCTGTTCTTCTTTTTGTCTCTTGTTCAGAAATTGTTGAGATGATCCTAGTAGAATGGGTGAAGCTACGGAATAGAGGGGCTTTATGCCTATGAAAATGAAAGGTTAAGAGGCGTTAGTTTTGGTTGGTATTGCCATTAGGAATATATTACTATAATAAAACAGTCCAAAAGATATAGATGGATAGGATGGGAGACAGCATTTTGGATGAATAGCATTCTGATTGTTGATGATACGGCGTTTACGAGACGTGTGCTGCGCAACATATTTGAGACGTTAGGACTGCATGTGGTTGCGGAAGCTGCTTCGGGAGAGGAGGCTGTTAGAAATTACTGCTTGTACAAACCATCACTCGTTACGATGGACATTACCATGCCCGGCATGAACGGTTTGACTGCTTCACGCAAAATCATGGAGTTGGACAAGGATGCCAAGATCATTATTTGCTCAGCAGTGTCTAGGAACGATACCGTCATCAAGGCGATTCAGGCAGGGGCGCGGGATTTCATTGCGAAGCCACTGCAGCTAGAGCGAATCGAATGGGCTGTCCAAAAATTGCTGGGAACAGGAGTAGATGATCGTTGTGGGGATCGACAGGAGAAACAAATAGCTGAGGTGTTAGCATGAAAGTCTTGATCACAGGTGGTTATGGGTTCATTGGTTCTTTTGTCGCGGAGAGATTTTATAAGGAAGGGTATAAGGTTTTCATCCTCGACAATCTCAGCTCAGGCAATCAAAGGAACGTCACATTTCCGCATAAGGCATACGAGCTGGATGTAGCGGATAAAAAATGTGATGAAGTATTTAAGAGCAACAAGTTCGATGTCGTCATCCATTTAGCGGCCCAAGTAAGTGTTGCTGCATCCATGGAAGACCCCCTGCTGGATACGAATACGAACATTCTGGGACTCGTGAATATGTTAAAGCTATCGAGCAAATATGGCGTGTCCAAATTTATTTTTGCGTCATCAGCCGCCGTTTACGGCATGAATGAATGTACACCTTTACTCGAAGATTCAGCGTGTGATCCGGTATCTGTTTATGGAATAAACAAGCACATCGGCGAAATGTATTGCCGCAAATGGACAGAAATGTACGGCTTGCAAACGGTAGCCTTTCGCTTGGCTAATGTGTATGGCCCCAGACAAAGTGCAGGAGGGGAAGGCGGTGTTATCTCTACTTTTTTAACCCAGATCAACCATGGGAAAGAAATAGTTCTGCACGGGGATGGCAGCCAAACGAGAGACTTCATTTATGTAGAGGATGTAGCTGATGCCATTTTCCGTTCCGTTACCACGGATGATACGGGTGTGATGAATTTGTCTACGAACCAGGAAAGCAGCATAAATGAGCTGATTGATATTCTCGGGGCTAACCAGCCTCTTCAAGGAATATCACGAAGGGGAAAACGCCCAGGAGACGTAGATAAGTCGGTTTTGGACAATACGTGGGCAAAACGAAGACTAGATTGGATCCCGATGTATTCATTGACGGAGGGGCTGGAAAAAACGGCGCAGTGGTATCAAGAGACCGTCGCAGAGAAGGAACAAGAGCAGGAGAGCGAAGCGAAGAAAGCGATCCATTGGCTCCGTTCATGGGATGCAAGGCCGTACTTAGAGAACATTCTTGCGTTTCTTCTGGTGGTTTTCGCGACAGTTGGAACGGTTAATAGCGGTGTCTTTGATCTCAAGCTGATTTACATCGTGTTGATTGGCGCCATTTACGGAACGAAGCAATCCCTCTTGTCGGTTATCCTGGCTTGTGGACTTTTCATCGGAGAAAGTCTGCATAACGGGCGCGATGTCGTATCGCTCTTATATGACGCGAATGTTCTGTTTCATATCGCTGTCTATTTTATTATCGGGATTGCTGTGGGCTATTCGATCGACAAACGCAACAGGGACGTATTGTCCAAGGAGCTGCAAAAACAAGCGCTGGAAGACAAGTATGATTTTTTAAAAGACATTTATAACGATGTTCTGATGGTGAAGCAAGAATTGCAGCAGCAGATCGTGAATTCAGAAGACAGCTTTGGAAAAATCTACAACATCACCAAAGAGTTGGACAGCCTCGAGCCTGAACGCATATTGCAGAAATCAGTCAAGGTACTGGAAAGAATCATGAAGTCCGATGAGATCGCCATTTATACGATGAATCAAAATGGCTCTTTCTTGCGATTGATGGCCAAATCGAATAAAGCGGGCTTTGATCTGCCACGCTCGCTGAAAATGAGTGAACATGCTTACCTTACTGAATTAATGACAACGAAAAAGATCATCGTGAATAAAGAGCTACGTCACGACATGCCCCTTATAGCAGCTCCTATTTTTGACAAGGGAAAAATGGTTGCGGTGGTCACATTGCAACAACTCGGGTTTGAAAACTTTACGATGTACACCCAAAACCTTTTTCAGGTTGCCGTTCAATTGATCTCATCCGCTTTGTCCCGTTCTCTTCGATACTTAAACTCCACACAAAAGGACCGTTACCTAGACGATACCCCTATCCTGATTCCTGCTTATTTTTCAGCAATGGTGAAGAACAAAAGGGACGCCAAGCAACAGTTAAACACTGACTTTACCCTCTTGGCAGTGGATTTTGCGCAAATGGATCATCATACACTTGCTACCTATATCGCCAGTTCTCTTCGCGAAGCAGATTATATGGGAATGGACGAAGCAGGAGATGTCTATATCATTCTCTCCAATTCCAACGAGCAAGAAGCCCAAATCGTGATTGATAGGCTTGGTAGACTCGGTATTGCATCGAGAATTGTGCAGGAAAAAGACCAGGATCGCTTCTCCTTGAAGGATGGCGCTTATGTTTAATCTAGTCCTCCTCCATGTCTTGGTGTCTGTTGGTTACAGTTGGATGCAAAGCCGCGGCAAAAACAAGCAGGTGCTGATTATGCGAATGCTTGTTACTGGCTTTCTTCCCATTTTTGGCCTCCTGTTATTGGGGATTACCGATGTGTACAAACGAACATCGAAAAAGAATGTGAATGAACTGATGCTAGAGAGCGATTTGCTGAAGCTAGCGGAGGGATCGAATATTTTCCGAAGAGCGGACATGGAAAAGGAAATGAACATCGTCCCTGTTGAGGACATTTTGTTTTTGAACGACACGAGCACGCGCCGAAAGATGCTGATCGATGTCTTGAAAGAGCAGACCATTTGGCAGATCGGCACATTGGAGACAGCCTTGCAAAACGAGGACTCAGAAACGGTTCACTACGCAGCAGCCGCTTTAACGGAAATGCGGCGAAACCTTCAGCTCCAACTGCAGAATTTATCAGTGAAATACGAGGAGAACAAGCAGGAGCTTGCAGTTCTACGTGCCTACGCAGACGTATTGAAGAAGTATCTGGACAGTTCACTCCTTGATCAACGCACCTATGTGAAATACAGCTACACGTATTCGTTTGTTCTGGAGTCATTATTGGACATTTATCAGGAAGAAGAAAGCTATTTTGTGGACAAGATCAATTGTGAGCTGGGGAACCAGTCCTATGAAAAAGCGGAACAGTACTGTCAATTGTTTCATGAGTATCATCCGGAAAGTGAGCAGCCATATGTCATGTCGCTCAAGCGCTTCTTTACGATCAGAGACTACGCAGGTTTTGTGGCAGAGATGAATCGGTTAAAAAGCTCGTCGGTTAAAATCTCCCACGCTACGCTGATGATGATTCGCTACTGGAACGATGAGCAAGACAGCAATTGGGCGGAAGTCGCTGTTACACAGGAAATAGGTACGAAACTGAAAGAGATGAGCGATACAAAATGAGAATGACTAGGTTCAGGAGAAGGAAAAGAGACAGGGAAAATGGCAGAGACTGGAGCAGGTCGAGGTCCAACGATATTCCCGTGAAAAAAAACATCTACATCATTCTGATCTTTGTGGCGATTCTGGGGATCACTATTGAAGCTACCCGGTCTCAGTTCATCCTTCAGGTGAGCAGTAATAAGTCAGGAGGCTCGGGAAAAGAGGCTGACGAGCCGAAGCAAAACGCGATCAGTCAGGGGGAAATCGCCAAGCTGGTAAGGGAGAGATTCCTCATTCTGCATGATTCCAAGGATGAGAGCAGCATGGCAATCGCGAGGAATGTGGAGCAAGTGCTGCGGTATATGAAAAAGGAGTACGAGCTTGCTGACGTTAAGCAGTTCTCGAAGCCCGACGCCCAATACATGACGGTCATTGTCACCATAGAAAATCTGGACATGCTAGCCAATCTGGATGCGATGATGCAATACGCGCACAATGGTGGAAATGTGTTCTTTTCACGTACGCCTGAATACAATGACAGCTTGTACCGCATATACCGAAAACTAGGGATCAATTCGATCAATCTCCCTATCGTGACAAATGGCATTCAGATGACATCCAATCTCTTGATCAAAGGAGAGGATGCAAAAATCGGCGCAGATGCCATTGTGAATTCCTCGATTCCCGTAGAACTGGATAGGCAAGCAAAGGTTCACGCTGTTTCCGCCGACAATATGCCGCTGCTATGGGAGACCCGGTATGGACAGGGAAAGCTCATGGTCTATAACGGGACGAATATGCAATCTGCCATGAACAGAGGACTGATTGCTGGTGGCATCAGTTTACTGAATCCAGATTTTATGTACCCCATTTTCAATATGAAAGTCATGTATATTGACGATTTTCCGGCCCCTTTTCGTCAGGGGATCGAGCCGAGTATTTACCGCGAGTACCGCAAAGATATTCCCAGCTTCTTTCGGGACGTGTGGTGGCCGGACATGATCAAGCTTGCTGCCGATTACGATGTGACCTACACGGGAGCTATTATCAATACCTACAATAACCGGGTTGCTCCACCCTTCACTGACGAGGAAGGAACGGATTCGAACAATCTGATTACGTACGGCAGGGATTTGTTGAAAATGGGTGGCGAATTGGGCATCCACGGATACAATCATCAATCACTGGTTACCGATCAAGCGACGGCGAGCCATTACGAGTATAAGGCTTGGCCTGATGAAGCAAGTATGGCCGAGTCACTTACGTATCTGGACAATTATATCAAGAAGGTCTTCTCGGCATATGACATACAGGCGTATGTCCCGCCTTCCAACGTGTTGGGAGAGGAAGGGCGTCGAGCACTGAAAAAGTCTTTTCCTGATCTGAGAATCATTGCCTCCTTGTATGCGGAATCAGACAGTACACACGAATACATTCAGGAGTTTTCCGTGGCCGAAGATGGCATTGTAGAGCTGCCGCGTATTACCTCCGGTTACAGTCGCACAGACATTCATGATTGGTACATAACGAATGCGATCACATCCATCGGTGTTTTTTCTCATTTTGTTCATCCTGACGATGTGTTGGACAAGGAGCGAAGCAATAACAAGTCGTGGTCGGAATTGGTGAAAGACTTTCAACTCATGCTAGAAGAGCTTTACGAGCAGTATCCATGGCTGCGTAGCCAGACTGCTTCCGAAGCTGCAACAAGCCTTGAGAGATATTTACAGACGGATGTATATATCTCGCATACGGATAAAAAAGTGACAGGCTACATGAACAATTTCTCCGAAGACATGTATTACATCTTGCGGACAAATAAAAAAATGACGAGCTTGGTCAATTGCACGGTAGAAAAAATAGAGGAAGGCGTCTATCTCGTGCATGCAACGGGTGCAAAATTTGAAATAGGACTGGAAGAGTAAGCGATGAAAATTTGTCTGATTGCCGAAGGATCTTACCCGTATATTACAGGGGGAGTGTCTAGCTGGATTCATTCCTTAATCGATAGCATGCCGGAGCATGAGTTTATCATTTATGCAATTGGTGCCGAGGAGAAAAACAGGGGGAAGTACGTCTACCAACTCCCTGCGAATGTAGTGGAAATCAAAGAGGTATTTCTAGATGCCTATCTGAAAGAAGAGGCTGCACCGGGAAAGCGTTTGGGTCTGACTGAGGATGAGCAGCAAGCGTTGCTTTCGTTGCTGGATGGTAGCAAAGGTGACTGGCATGCTCTGTTTTCCGTGTTGTCGGGGAGTAAGGTGCCATCCGTAGCCGAGTTGCTTACGAGCAAGGACTTTTTCGAGGTCATTCAACGGCTTTGCGAGCAAAAATATCCGCAAATTCCTTTTACCGAAATGATCTGGATGATTCGCTCGATGGTGTTGCCGCTATGTCAGATCATTCAAAACGGCATGCCGCAAGCGGATTTGTATCACAGTGTTTGTACGGGATATGGCGGTGTTGCAGGGAGTCTCGGGAAGTATCTGCATGCAAAGCCGTTTTTGCTGACGGAGCATGGAATTTATACCCGCGAGCGGGAAGAAGAAATTATCAAGGCAAGCTGGATCAAGGGTCACTTTAAGGATATTTGGATCGATTATTTTCATAATCTTTCTGCATGTGCCTACTCCTACGCGGATGAGGTAATCACGTTGTTTGAGCGGAACAAGGAAATTCAGATCGAGCTAGGCTGTGATCCCTCCAAAGTATCCGTGATCCCGAACGGTGTAAAAGTGAGTGATTATGCTGACGTCGTAGAGGAAAAAAAGGACGACACAATCACCATTGGTGCTGTTGTCCGCGTGGTACCAATCAAAGATATAAAAACAATGCTTCATAGCTTTGGACTCGTTAAAGAACAAGTGCCACACGCACGCTTTGTTATCATGGGCCCGACGGATGAAGATGAGGAGTACTATACAGAATGCTTGCAATTGGTCGATAGCCTTCAGCTTGAGGCTGTTACGTTTACGGGTGCGGTTAATGTGAAAGAGTATCTCGGAAAAATGGACATGCTTGTTCTGACCAGCATCAGCGAAGGCCAGCCGCTCGTTATTTTGGAAGGAATGGCATGCAGAAAGCCCTTCGTCACAACGGACGTGGGAAGCTGTCGGGAATTGTTGTACGGCAATGGTGACAGCTATGGCAACGCCGGGATAACGGTACCTGTCATGCATTTTACTCAAATTGCCCAAGCGATCATTACATTGTGCCAAAACGAGCCATTGAGACGGCGGATGGGAAGATGCGGTTTCCAAAGAGTATCGGATATTTACACACATGAGAACTTCTTGGCGGGATATCGCGAAATGTACCGGAAATACGAGGTGTAAGAAACATGGCGGGCATTGGCTTTGAACTGAAGAAAATGTTTCGGAATAAAGGGTATTTGTCCAGTGTGAAGGCGTATGCATTTTCTTCGCTGGTCACAGTCGGACCGATGCTGATTTGTATGGTCATGATCACGGTGCTACAGCAAGTTCTTCTTCAATTGAATGTCAGTTATTTGGAGAGGATGTCTTTTTTAGCAGCTGTTGTTTATGCGTTCGTGTTTTCACTATTGGTTACCTGTGGTTTTTCCATGGTCATTTCCCGCTATATAGCAGACAAAATTTACTTACGCGAGTATAACGACATCATTGCTTCTTTGTATGGAGTTATCGCTGTTTGCCTGGGCTTGGGGGGGATTCTCGGCGGTGCTTTTTACTGGCTATCCCCTTTGCCGTCTGGCTTTAAGCTCGTTGCCTACCTTCTTTTTGTGGAACTGATCGTCGTATGGCTTCAATCCGCCTATTTGTCCGCATTAAAGGATTATATGCGCATTATTCGCGGGTATTTGGCGGCTGTTGCTGTGACTCTTCTGACTGCGTTTTTACTGTCTTATCTGACTGAGTTGGAAAAAGGAATTGCCATGCTGATTTCTTTGGATCTGGGTTTTTTTATCATGATCGTTCTGTCTATGGTTCATCTGGAGAGCTATTTCCCGAAGCGGGAGAGGAACTACTTCGATTTCGTGAAGTACATGAAGAAATATCCAAGTCTGCTGGGGGTGGGTCTGTTTTGCTCTCTTGGCTTTTATGTGCACCATTTTATTTACTGGCTGGAGAGTCCGCTTCAAGAAGTCGTGGCGGATACATACGTGATTGCGCCTTTTTATGATGTTCCTGCTTTCTATGCCTCCTTGAGCATATTGCCTACGATGGTCATGTTTGTTGTATCTGTAGAGACCGCTTTTTACGAGAAGTATCGAGCGTATTACGGAACAATATTGGGCACAGGCTCGGTGCAGGATATCAAGCGGGCAAAAACAGACATGGTCCAAACATTGATGCAAGAGCTCAGCTTCATGATGGAAGTGCAGCTGTTCTTTTCCTTCGTTGCATTGGCTCTGGGAATTACGTTGCTTCCGCACATCGGGTTTACGTCCGAGCAGATGGAGCGGTACAACATTCTGGTGATAGCGGGATACTTGTACGCTGTGATGTTTGTGGTCGTGCTGATGCTGCTCTATTTTGACGATCGGAAGGGAGCGCTTGCGGTGACGACCTTATTTCTCATCAGTACGGTTGTCATCACCATAGCGATGCTGCCCCTTCATAACTACGGCTTTTCATTTTTTATTGCTTCGTTTCTTGCACTGGTAGCCGGTCTCGGCAGGTTGATCTATTACCTGAAAAATATTGATTATTACACCTATTGCCTACAACCGCTCTATGTCAAAGGAAAGCGAATGGAATAGATGGGGACTGATGGATTTGGGGAGGACTTAGGTTGAAGAAAAAACGATTCATACTGAGCCTGCTCGTAGCATTCGGAGTTGTATTGACTGGTTGTACACAGGATGTGCCTGAACAGCCAGTGTCAGACAACCCGTCAGCAACGAGTCAGGTGGCGCCAACTCAGCAGCTGAACGAGGGGTTGATTGAGAATAGAAGCGTATACGATCAGGATGTGGATGGGAGCATCGTCCATTTATATGTGACGGTAGTCAACGAAGAAAATTCAAAACTGAAGACGACTACCTTTACGGAACTCAATCTAGCTCCTAGTGGACGGAATGAAAAGGGAGAAGATCTCCAGGCCAAAGTCATTATGCAGGAAGGGACGGCGGAGGGGCCAACTCAGGGTCACTTTGGTTTTGGCGAGACGAGAGCGAATGGAACGATTGAGCTGCGGGGGGAATCGAGCAGGAGAGCGGAACAAAAATCGTACAAAATCCGTTTGTTCGAAAGTGCCGGATACTGGCGGGATCAGCGCAACATCAACTTAAGCAAGCACAAGTCTGATATGACGCGTGTTCGACAAAAGCTTAGCTTTGATTATTTCGAGCAGATGCCGAATATGACCAGCTTGCGGACGCAGTTCGTTCAAGTAAAAATCAAGGATTTGACCAAGAAAAATCCGGATCGGGACTTTGTTGATTACGGTTTGTTCACTCAAATTGAACAGCCAAACAAAACATTTTTGCAGGCGCACGGATTGGATCGGAACGGAAACTTGTACAAGGCAATTGATTTCGAGTTCCATCGCTACGAGGATCAGATCAAGCTGGCGATCGATCCTACCTACGACAAGAAAGCATTTGAGAAAATTTTGGAGATCAAAGGCAGCGAGAACCATGAAAAGCTCATTGCCATGCTGGAGGATCTCCATAATCCTGCAATGAATACGCAGGACTTTTTGGACAAGCATTTTGATCGGGATAACTACTATACATGGATGGCATCCAACCTGTTGATGGGGAATCACGACACGGCTGTTCACAATTTTTATTTATACAGCCCAAGTAACTCGAACAAATGGTATTTCCTCCCGTGGGACTATGACTCAACATGGGGATTTTTCGAAGAAGAGCTCAAGCGCAGTCCAGAAAAAGGACTCGGTCCATGGCAGTTTGGCCTCTCCGAATACTGGGTGTCGAACCTGCATCGCCGCATCTTCAAAGACTCGGAAAACATCAAGGCGCTAAACGAAAAGGTTGAGGAAGTCAGCAAGATCATTACGAAAGAGCAGACGGAAAAATACTTGCAGAGCTATTATCCGATTGTGAGTAAATACGTGCTGCAACTACCTGATTTATATAATTTGCCGTTGGATGTTTCCTATTTTCACAAGGAGCAAGCACTTCTCTCCGGTGAACCAGAGCGTAACAAAAAGAGGTACTATGAACGCCAAGAGAATCCGATGCCCTTTTTTATGGGAGAGCCAAGAAAAGAAGGAGATAAACTCATTTTTGCTTGGGACCATTCCTATGACCTGCAAGGAGACGATCTGACCTATGATTTTGCTGTCAGCTACGATCCTGCATTTACGAAGATACACGCGCAGGCAAAGGGGCTGACAGGAGTCCAATACACGATAAACGATCCGGGAAAAGGTCGCTTTTTCTGGAGGGTGATTGTACGGGACAGCAAAGGGAACGTACAGACGGCATTTGACAGAGTAGAGCCGGAGGATGCGATTTATCATGGGGTGAAGGAGTTCGTGTTGAAATGAAAGGAATCCAGAGCACGGGCATCCAGCTCGGCAACAAGCGATTGCGGCATGAGTTGAAGTATTATCTTCGGCTGAGTCATTACGAGCCGTTCCGGCAGAAATTGCGTCTGATCGCAACTCCTGACCCTCATTCTGTAAGTGAGGAAGGGTATCATATTCGCAGCCTGTATTTTGATGACTATCATGATACGGCTCTCTATGAAAAAAACTACGGGGTTTTTCAAAGAAAAAAGTATCGCATCCGCATTTACAATAAAAGTGATTCGGTCATCAAGATGGAGCGAAAGAGCAAGTTTGGCGGATACATTTGCAAAGAATCAGCGTCGATTACGCGGGATGAGTATGAACAGATTTTGGCAGGCGATGTTGAGTTTTTACGTGAGACGGAAAGTGCTGTGCTGCGAGATTTTTATTTATCGTGCAAGAATCATCTGTTTCGGCCTCGCGTCATCACGGATTATGTTCGAGAGGCGTATTTGGTGAGAGAAGGGAACGTCCGAATTACGTTTGATAAGTACTTGAAGGCAAACGTCAATTCGCTTGATATTTTTGACGAACACATCATGATGGTCAGAGCGATTCATCAGCCCATGATGATCATGGAAGTGAAGTACGATCAATTCCTGCCATTCAATATGAGACTTTTGCTACAAAACCTGAGTAATCAGCGGTCGGCTATCTCCAAATATGTCATTTGCAGAGAGGAAACCAAAAAGTACTATAATCTTTAGTGTGAGGAGAAGTCGAGAAATTATGGACACGACCAATACGATTACTTTTCAAGATATCATCAAAAAAAGCGTCTTAAAAATGGATCAGTTCGCCAGCATCTCGATCATCGATACTGTCATAGGTCTTGTGTTATCGGGAGTGCTTGGGTTGTTCATCTACTATATTTACAAGAAAACGTTTCGCGGCGTCGTCTATACGCACACCTTTAACATCACGCTGGTGGCCATGGCCATGCTTACTTGCCTGATTATCATGACGATTAGCACGAATATCGTGCTCTCTCTCGGGATGGTCGGCGCGTTGAGTATTGTGCGGTTCCGTACCGCCATCAAAGACCCGTTGGATATTGTCTTCATGTTTTGGTCGATCTCGGTCGGTATTGCGACGGGAGCAGGTGTGTACCCGGTTTCCGTTCTAGGATCTCTGGTAGTGGCAGGTGTCATTGTCGTATTATCCAAGCGGCAAATGAGAGATGTTGCTTATCTGCTCATTATTACCTATCAGGATCAAGCCAATGACGGAGTCAAATATCAGTTGAACAAGTTAAAGTACACGCTGAAATCAAAGACAGTCAACAAAGAGATGGTGGAATTGATTGTAGAAGTAAAAATCAAAGGAGATAATACGGCATTTGTTCAAGATATTTCAGAGGTAGAAGGTGTGAAAAACGTATCATTGGTTAGCTACGATGGCGATTATGCACCATAAATGATTCTACAAAAAAAACCCTTTCTGACAGCTCCTTTACAGGTTGTCAGGAAGGGATTTTTTCTTTGATGATCAGTCTCGTACTTGAACCTTGCCTAGTGTGTATCTTCCGTCCGCTCTTTTTCCTTCCATGGCAAATTGAATGCCCGGTTCTTCCGTATGCGGATCGAGAATAGCCACACAGAGGGTGTATGTTCCTTCTGGTAAATCATCTGGGATTTTCAAGCTTTCCTTGACTGTTTTCGTGCCAGGAAGCCATTTGCGGATGTCTTCGTCCGTTTTGGTCTTGGTTACGATCTCGCCATTTTCATCCGTGAGTGACAGCTCGAGAATCCACGGGAAATAAAAAGGAGCGACACCGCGGTTTTGCCAATCCATCGTTATAGCGAGGCTTTCTCCGGACTGGACTGCTTTGGCATGTGTCTCTTTCATGATGGAGAAGCGGTAGCCAATCGTGTTTAAAAAGCGGTTCAGGTATTGTTGTTGTTCGCTATCTTTTTCGATTTGTGCAGGTGTATTGGGGCCAAGCCAGCTAATATGCGAAGCTTTGGCTTGTGAGATTACCTGGTTAATGGAGGAGCGATCAAAGTAGCTGTTTAACGAGTCGGATGGGGAGAACTCTCCACCGCTTGGTGCATACTTCCAAAAGTCAGGCATGGCAGGCATTGTCTCTTTGGTCAGCCAGGATACATAGCCCTTCTGTATCCAGGACAGGTAGCTGTCGGTATCCTCTTTGTTGCCGAACATGTCGTTAAACAGGCCCAGCTTGTACTCTTTAGCGACTGGATGTGGTCTTCGCATCAGTAGCATGGAATCAGGGAAGTTATCCAGATACGGTTGGACGTACTGATCCGTGACTTCTGTCGCAGGGAAAGGAATAGACGTATCAGTGTGCCATTCTCCCCAGTGACCGACGCTTCCCAGTTGAATGAAAGCAATGCGGGGATCGTCCTTGTAACGCTCTCCCAATGCGTCAATCAACTGTTTGTGGTATTTGATGATCAATGGGTTGCTGTAGTTGGGACTATAGCCTTTGCCATAGTCGTTTCGATACCACTCGCCGTCTTCAAAGTTGTCATTGTCCCCGCCGATCTCGTTGTATAACCAATCCGGTATCTCCATGTCCGATTTGGTGTGAGGAATATCCATTACGATACGGAGGATGAACTTGACATCTTTTTCTGTCCATTCATCAAACCGGATCACATCTTCGACCTCATCAAATGCAAAATCCCCTTTAGTAGGCTCGAGCATCCTCCAGGTAAGATTGGCATAGACGAGCGTGTGTTCTTGCTCAAGATTACTCGTCCGTGAGTCGGGAGCTAGTCCCATATACGGGTTTCGGAGCACATCTTGGGTTTGTTTTGGTGAATAGGTCGCCGTTCCATAACTGGAGGCGGCGGCAGAGGAAGGTAGAATGCAAAAAGCAGCGAGAAGTACGCTGTATAGAACACTTCTGAGCTTCATGAGTGCCCCCTAGATTTAGTGAGAGAGTAGCATTACTTTTGTTCTGTCTCTTGTTTCCATATGTGATACCATTTGGTGATATGTTCGTTTGCTGCTGAGCCGAGTTCATTCTCCCACCGAGAGGTCAAGAGTTGATACTGTTCTTCGACAGCCGCATGATCGTCTAAGGAAGCATACAGCTGCATCAAGATCATGTAGCTGTCTTCTTCAAGCGGGTGCAAATTCTGAATGCGTTGGTTGACGTTGATCGCCTCTCGTACTCTGCCGTGTCCCAAATAAAAGCTGCTCATTGTTTTGGCGAGCGAAAGCCACATTCTGCGGAGTCTTTCCCGCTCGTACTCTGCCCACAAATAGTCGTAGTCTCCGAAATAATCACCTGTATACGCTGCGAGCAATTGCTCATACTCCTGCATATTGGCAAGAGAGAGGGGAGGGATTTGTTTGAGACGATTCTCCCATTCCTCTACATCGATCGTAGCCGAATCAATCGTCAGCTTATAGCCGCCTTCTAAATTGCCTTTGTTGATCGATATCGTTTGGAGACCATAGCGTTTCAAGGTTTGCCGGATGAGGTAAATCGTCGTATATAGCTGGGTTACGCCTTTGCTTCCATCATAGTCCGGCCACAAAAGCTCGATAAGCGAATCTTTGTCGATCATCTTGTTGCGGTGATGCAACAAATACGCAAACAGCTCGCGGGCTTTATTCGTGCGCCACTTGATCTCTTGCGGCTCCTGATTGGGCTGATGAAACAAAATACTATTGAAGCATTGGATGGAGACGACTGACTCTTCTTTAACGGGCGCGGCTTCTTTCGCGGACTTGATTCTCTCACGAAGACGGTCCATTGTCTTTTGCAAGCGTTGAAGCTGTACGGGCTTCATGATGTAATCCAGTGCGCATAGCTCAAAAGCATCAACGGCGTACTTATCGTACCCTGTGACAAATACGATCTCCGGGGAGTTATCGATTCCTTGCAGACGTTCTCCGATCTCCAGTCCACTGATGCGCGGCATATTAATATCTAAAAATACGACATCTGGTTGAAGAGATATTGCTTGGTCGATCGCTTCGAGAGGATTGGTGTAGGCTCCGACTACCTTAACGCCGCCAACATCTTTTTCTAGCAATCGTTGCAGATGCATCAAGGGTAGTTGCTCGTCGTCTACCAATAAGGCTCTCATCCACTGTCTCTCCTTCAAAAAACGATAAAATGCAACAGATTGTCTTACGAATCTGATTTGTTCATACTTTCTACTCTATCATCAAAAGAGGGGTTATCCAAATCTTTACGGTGGAGGGAAATGTGAATTTTTTAGCGATTTAGGGTATTCTTCGCCTAGATCGCATCCACTGTCAACTTCAGAACATTCTCCAACTTATCAAACGAGACAAACCGGGCTTGTCGGAACACTTCTTTTCCGTCCATGAACAGAAGGATCGCCGGAGCTGTAAATACGAGAAACTCACCGGAAAGATTAGGCATTTTTTCCATGGATGCAACCATACTTTTCACTTGTGGGTATTGTTTCAGCAGTTCTACCGTTCTTTCGTAGGTGACATCGCAAACACCGCAGTTTGCCGTTTTAATGAACAGCAGGCTGAGGGGATGGCCCTCGATGTCTGTAAGCAGTTCAGTCAGTTCTACATATTCCTGCACAGTTCTCCACCTCTTGTTTCGTTGTCCTCACACATTATCATCAGCTTACCCTACGATTCGACAGATTGAAAAGGAAAAACGTCCCGCCCAATCTCAGGAAAAAACAGAATGAAAGCGATTTCCAGTAAAAGTCCCAAAAAAATTGGGTATTTTTGCAACAATCTTCTAAAATCCTCCGTCTGTAATGGTGAATTTTTCCTAAATAGCAGGAAGGGAGGACATATGTTGTTATCCATGTATGTCATCATTCCCATTCTTTTCGTAATGGTAGTCGCTATGTATACCGACCTGCGCAGTCGTCTCATTTACGACTGGCTGACGCTTCCGGGAATCGTTTATTTTCTCCTCGTGCATGCGTACCTTCATCCGGAGAAATGGCTAACCTATGCGATGGGCGCTATCGTGCTGGGCGGAATCTCACTGCTCATGGCGGTGATCAGTAAAGGGCAGATGGGCGGAGGCGATATCAAGCTGCTGGCTTTGGTGGGAGCGGCGGTTGGATGGCAAGCGGGATTGGTCGTACTCATGCTTACGTATTTGCTCGCGGGAGTCAGTGTACTTCCCATATGGGTCATATCCAAGATGACGGGCAGAATGAAGCTTAATCGAGAGATACCACTGGCGCCATTTATCGCTGGAGGAACCAGTCTAATGCTGGTCATGGTTACGTATTACTAGTCTTTTTCTCATAAGGTTGTTGATTCGGAATCTTGGTAATAAAACGACAAAACATGACACTTGAATGGATTTTTCAAAAAAGAGAGGGAATCTTAAGATGTTGGAATCAAAACGTAGAGCAATCATCTTCCTTGTATTATCGTTCCTACTTGCTGCTCTGGCGGGCTTTCTGTTTTTGCAAAAAATCAAGGATTTGAACGCGCAGCTTGGCGAGATGGTGGAAATTTACGAGGCGAATGCAGACATTCCATCTCGGGCACTGATTCAACCCGACCAATTGACGGTAAGGGAAATCCCCAAAAAGTACGCGGATGATTCGTATGTGATCGATAAAGCCAGTTTGAAAAATCAAGTCACGATTGTCCCTTTGTCGAAGGGGGATATCATTACGAAAAACATCATGAAGCCAGCAAATGTTGTTCGGGACGAGAACAACAGGCTCGTGACGGTATTTTCATCGAATAATATCGTCTTCGACCAAGAGTTGGAAGCGCTAGACCGGGTAGACATCATTATCTCGCATGAGGTGAGTGGAAAGCCCGTAACGGAAGTGTTCATGAAAGATGTACCGGTCGCCATGGTAGCAAAATCGGAGAACAGCTTCAAGGGCGTGGCTTTGGAACTGCCGTTTGAGGAAGCACCGAAATTCATTCACCAGCAGCATTACGCCCAGATGGTTCGCATTTTGAAAGCGAATGTGGGCAAAGGAGATTTAGGCATTCCTGATCCGTTTGTGGAGCCTACCCCGGAACAGACGAAACCGCCTGGCAAACCAGCTGACGCCAAACCTGGGACACCAGCAGTAACGCCACCTGCGGCACAGCCTGCCGGACAGCCCGCCGTCCAGACACCACCAACGGCTCCAGTTCAGCCACAAAGCAAACCAACTTCGGTACCACCGCAGCCAACTAATCAACCACCGAAAACCGGAGGATAAGTCATGAACAAAGATATGAAAATTCTCGTCGTTGCGGATTACGACTCTGTAAAAGACATGCTGAGGGAAATTCTGTCCGTTTACGAGCAAGTACGATACACGACTTCCAGCGAAGTGAAAAAAGAAATTGACCGTATTGGACCCGATGTCGTTTTGCTCGTGCAGCCGGAAGACGGAGCAGGAGTAGAGCTGGTGCAGTATATACAAGGGGAGCTGCCGGAGGGCATTGTCATTTATCTGACGGAAAGACAGGATTTTGTCTTGCTGCGAGATGTCGTCCGTGCGGGTGCGGTTGAATACATTGTCATGCCTGATGAGCTCAACCTTTTGTCTGATCGTCTCGACAAAATATCCGATCTATCCCTAATCAAACAGAGAAAAAAGGGCGCGGATGTATCCGGCAAGGCTTTTGTGAGAGGACGGGGGAAGGTGTACTCCTTTTACAGCGGAAAAGGGGGAAGCGGGCGAACGCAGCTGGCAACAGGCTTTGCGCAAGCATTGAAGCTGGAATCTACGGCAAGTGTGCTGCTCATCGACCTCAATCTCCAATACGGCGGTGTAGAAACCTTCTTGTCGTTTGAAAACAACCGTACATTGGGCGATCTGATGCCGGTTATGGATGAAATCAACGAATTTCATATTCGCAACGTGGCGCAGAGGGAGAACTATTCCAAGCTGGAGGTGCTGGTCAGCCCGCGGGATGCCGAGACAGCCGAGAATATGTCCGAAGCCTTCGTCACCAGGCTGATCCGTGCCAGCCGCCGCAGTTATGACTTTGTCATTCTCGACCTGCCAACGCATATGAACGAGCTAACCTTTGCCGCTTTGTCAGAGTCGGACATGATTTACTACGTGATGAATCTGGATACGCCGTCCGTACAAATTTACCGACTCGTGGAAGACCTGTTCAAACGGCTTCGGATTGATACGGCAGGCAGGCTCGAAGTGATCGTCAACCAGGTGGGACGGGATAACGAACTGAACGTATCGGATTTGAAAGGATTATTCAACGCTCCGATTACTGCTGAAATCAGCAGAGATCATCAAGGAGTTCAAGCTGCCGTTAATCAAGGCCGACCATTGCAAAAAGAACCGAATGAGAAGAAGCTCTCTCCGGCTGCGAAAGACATCAGAAAATGGGTACTCAAGAAACTGTCATAAAGGTGGGAGTTAGATGGCTTTATTCCGACGCAAGCAAGAGCAGACAGCGCCAGGGGATGAGGCAAAGCAGACGACACTCGCTGCCACACTAGCAGCTCCTTCCTTCAATCCGTATATTGACGAGCTGGCTGAGCATTACAAGACCCGACTCTTACGTGAAACCAACCTGGAGAGGTTGACTAGTCTAGGTTCAGATGAGATGCGTCTCGCAATCGAGCGTCTCGTCTCCCAATACATGTCGGAAGAGAAAGTAGTCATTCCACGAAATGAAAAGGACATTCTGCTTACTCGTTTGATCAATGAATCGGTGGGGCTTGGCCCACTTGAACCGCTGCTTGCCGATCCAGAAATCACGGAGATTTCGATTAACGGACATAACCTGGTATACGTCGAGAAACGGGGAAGGCTGGAATTAACCGATTTAAAATTTCGTGACGAGGAACACTTGCGGCATATCGTGGACCGGATTGTGGCACCACTTGGCCGTCGAATCGATGAAAGCTCGCCGATGGTCGACGCCCGTCTGAAGGATGGAAGCCGTGTGAATGCCGTCATCCCTCCGATCAGTCTCAATGGCACACTCGTTTCGATCCGTAAATTTCGCAAAGAGCCTTTCTTGATGGATGATCTGATGCAATTTGGTTCTTTCAGTGAAGCGATGTCTCAGTTCATTCAAGCCGTGGTGGAAGCCAAAATGAACGTGCTGATCTCCGGCGGGACCGGTAGTGGTAAGACAACGCTACTGAATGCGACAGCAAAAGCGATTCCGCACTACGAACGTGTCATAACTATTGAGGATTCGGCCGAGTTGAAGCTGACTCACCCCAACTGTATTGGGATGGAGGCACGCCCGCCCAATATGGAGGGAACAGGGGAAGTTACCATTCGTCAGCTCGTGCGAAACTCCCTTCGGATGAGGCCAGACCGAATCATCGTCGGGGAGGTACGGGGTCCAGAGGCATTCGACATGCTGCAGGCCATGAATACCGGGCATGAAGGATCACTTACAACTGTTCACGCCAACTCACCACAGGATGCCTTTAACCGTTTGGAAGGGATGGTCGTTATGGCTGGGATGGATTTGCCCTCCTCGATTGTCCGCGAATATATCGTCAGTGCGCTGGATATCATCGTCCAAGTCACCCGCCTGACAGACGGAACACGTAAAATCGTTTCGATTTCGGAAGTAGCGAAAACGGAAGACAAACGAGTAGAGGTCAACGAGATTTTTCGTTTCCAGCGAAAGGGAATCGGCGCAAAAGGGGAAGTGCTTGGCTACTTTACGGCAACGGGGGTAATTCCACGGTGCTTGGAGAGGCTCCAAGTTTTTGGAATCAATCTGGACGAATCCATGTTCAGGGCGGAAGGAGGGAAGCAGCGTGACCATGCCTATTCTATTTAGTCTCGCGGTGTTGTTTGGCATCTGGGGCATGTACGAGTATCTCGGTTATCGGGCCAAGAAGACCGAATGGAAAAAGAAAGCGGAAGAATGGTTCGAGGTAAAGGGAAAACGAAAAAGCGTCGTCATCGTTTGGGGAGATAAATTTGACCAAACGCCCTATGCCAAGGAAATCCAAAAAAAGCTGATCAAAGCGAACTTCCCGCTTGCGCCCTCGGAATTTTACGGAATTTTGATCGTAGGGACTATGGGACTCGCTTTCTTACTCAGTAACGTGGTGAATATTCCCTTTCCTTACAACCTCATTATTGGTGCAGCGGTGATGTATCTCATACAGAACGTGTTGTTCTTCGTCAGACGAAATAAGTACCAGGAGCGCTTGAATGAACAGTTGTCCGAGGTGTGCCGCCTTTTGGCAAACTCATTGCGGGCAGGCCTTACGCTCTCGCAGGGGATCACGCTTGTTGCGAAAGAGATGAATTACCCTGCTGGCGAAGAGTTCAGCCGTATGGCGCGCGAGCTGCAGCTTGGCGTTAGCTTTGACCGCGCGCTCTCTGACATGGAAAAACGGATACCGACACGGGATTTCCGTATCTTTACTGCTACGCTGTTGATTCAACGGCGCGCAGGGGGGAATTTGAGCCAAGTGCTGCAGGAAATGGCAGAGACATTGGAGGATCGCCGCATTGTGAATCAGGAGATTAAGACGATGACCGCCGAGCAGCGATACGTCTCCATCTTGGTGCCGATTATGCCTATTGCCCTGGTACTGATGATGAACATGATGAACGAAGGCTTTATTGATCCGTTGTTTTCCGGATTTGGTCTTTTTCTTCTGGGGTTGTTCGTAATCGGAACTCTTTTGTCCTATATCCTCGTAAAGAAAGTGACCAACATAAAGGTGTGAAAACATGGATGCTCTCATAATTACATGCGTGTTCTTGTTTCTCTTGCTGTTCGCCATCTGTCTGAAGGAGTGGTATCGCTACTCCATCGAGAAGCAAAAACTGCTCACACATGTCCATGAGGTGACCGGACACAAAAACTACGGAGTGCGCAAGAAGGAAACCTCATCCGAACGTCTGGTCAAACGCCTGCTTAGGTATGGAGACGACTATGCGGTCATGGGTCAGCGCATCAACTTTTTTAGTGAGTCACATGAGGTTGAGGACTGGCTCCTGAAGGCTGGACGCCCGCTAGATTTGACAGTTGCCCAATTTCAAGGAGTCAAGATATTCATGGCTTTGCTCGGCATCATTGCCGGCGTGCTGTTTTTCATTCTTGGCTTTCCCTTGTCGCATCTGGGCCTGATCGCATGGCCGTTGATTGGATACTTTCTGCCCATCCTTTTGCTGAAGAACAAAGCCCGGGATCGTCAAAATCAGCTTCGTTATGACCTGCCGGAATTTCTCGACACCGTAAGCGTCACCCTGCAAGCGGGGGTAAGTCTCGATCAGGCATTGCGCGAAGTCATCAAGTTTTTTGACGGACCGATTCGGGAAGAGTTTTCCCGTTTCAATCAAGAGCTGGATCTGGGTGTACAGAGGGAAAAAGCGTATGAACAACTGCTTCGACGCAACGATAATCCGGAGTTTCAAATGCTGATCAAAGCGCTCATTCAGGGGATGCGCCTAGGAGTACCGATTGCCGTCACGTTCAAGGCACAGGCCGAAAACATGCGAAGAATCCGTAAAGAGCTGATCAAGGAAAAGGCAGCAAAGGCGTCGCCAAAAGTAACCTTGATCACCACGTTTGTCGTGACTCCTACAGCGATTATTCTGATTGGCGGTTTGATGGTATTGAATATTTTAGAGAACCTCGATTTGTTCTCTGGCATCATGCCATAATGTATGTTTTGACTTTATGGGAGGTGATGCCCGTCACAAAGATGGGATGAGTAATGTAAACAATATGTCTTATCACATTCATTTTAACTATGAGGGGAGAAGATTTTTTATGAAAACCATGATGCAAAAACTGTATGTAAAAGTCCAAGGGGCTCTGCAAAATCAGAAAGGTGCTCAAGCGATTGAATGGATCGCGCTCGCAGGTGTGGTGATCGCCGTATTTGGAGCAGTAATCACTTACTTCAAAGGTAATCCTGATGGTGTGGGAAAATCAATTGGTGAAACGCTTGGCAATATCATCGGAGACTTGGATGGAAAGTAATCTGAGTGAATGCTGTTTGATTACAAACGTTGGAAAAGTTGGCGGTGAAGGGCTTTCCTTCACCGCCACACATACATAGTAAATCTGTAGGAAACAGGAGGTAGCAGTCGATGAGATTTGTGAAGGGAATTATTGCGGCCATCCTCCTTTTTAGCCTGCTAACGGCGTGTTCTCAAGAGGCAGGAAATCAACCGGAAACTCCACAGACCACGGATGGGCAGCCACCCTCTGTTCCATCAGGCACAGAAACACAACAGCCTCCAGACAAGACTGGTGAAACGAACACCGAGTTGAGCAGAGAAGAAAAAATAAAAGCGCTGGAGGCAATGGTAAAGGCTGGCCCCCTACTAAAACGGGAAACAACAGAGGATTTTTTGAACACTCCTCCTGGGCTTTTTGCGGGGAAGTCGTATGACGACAACAAGGAAGAGATAGAAACGGAACTGAAGAAATTCCCTTATATTGAAAATCCAGACGAAGAAATCACGAATCTGTATTACCTTGCCCTCTTAGGTTTGTTCGCGGAGAGCTATCCCGATCCGCAACAAATTGTTGATGATATGAAGATGGATTATTTCGGAAGTCCGGAAATCGAAGATCCTCGCTACCAGTACAAGGAAAACTACAATGTCGAGATTATTCTTGACGCAAGTGGCAGCATGGGTGCAATGGCGAACGGCAAGACGAGGATGGAGGCTGCCAAAGATGCCATCAAAGCCTTTGCTGAATCATTGCCGCCACAGGCCAATGTGGCTCTGCGCGTATACGGACATAAGGGCAGCGGGAAAGAGTCGGATAAAGCGCTCTCCTGCGGCAGCAGTGAGTTGGTATACGGAATGCAGTCTTACAACAAAGAAAAACTAGAGAGTTCCTTGAATCAGTTTCAGCCTGCGGGATATACCCCGATTGCCTACTCCTTGCAGGAAGCCATGAAGGATTTGAGCAAATTTTCTGGGGACAAAAACACCAATATGATTTACCTGGTTAGCGACGGAATCGAAACATGCGGCGGAGACCCCGCCGAAGCAGCAAAACAACTTTCCCAATCAGCCATTACTCCGATTATTAACGTAATTGGTTTTGGCGTGGACGGCCCAGGGCAGCAACAGCTAAAAGAAGTGGCCAAGGCAGCAGGAGGACGCTACGTACTGATTCAGGATCAAAAAGAATTACAGGAAGAATTCAATCGTGGGAAAGAGATTGCAGACAAATGGAAAAAGTGGAAAGCAGATGCGTCCTATCAGGCTTTTGACACACGCATATCACGTAAGACAGACATCAGTTCGTTTGCAGCAGACTGGAGAATCATTGCTGGTGATGAAAGCTACAATATGAATTCTGCCATTACGACTATGGGTGCGGATGACATGATTCCGGATGAACTTGCCAATCGTCTCCGAACCATGAAGGACGAACAGAAGGATATAGCCAAGAAAAAGGCGGACGAATTGGAGGACTTTCTGGATTCCTTGAACGATAAGTCCTATAAGGAAACCGTGAATGCGATAAACAAGAAGTTTGCTCAGAATACGAAAACGAACTAAAGTCGAAATCTCCAAAAGGAGGTTTGTGAAGTGAGGAAATGGATTAGAGGCCCAATTGCAGCGGCTACCTTTGCTTTTCTGATTCTTTTGATGAATCTGCTTCCGCTGGCGGCTCTGGCATCATCTGTTAACCTGCAAGCGCCGAATTACAATGCGCCAAATTGGCAGCAACCGAACATGCAGGCGCCAAACTGGGAACAGCGGAACATACAGGCGCCAAACTGGGAACAGCCGAATGTGCAGGCACCAAACTGGGAGCAGCCGAATCTGCAGGCACCGAACATGCAGGCGCCGAACTGGCAGCAGCCAAATCTTCAGGCTCCAAACGTCAATCAACCGGACCTGCAAGCGCCAAACGCAAACGCCCCGACAACGAATATAGAAATGCAGCCACCCAGCGCAAACTCTGACGGTTCGAAACCGATGACGGAGACGCTGGAATACGGTGCAGTCAAATGGACGTTCAAGGACGTCATGGGCGGAACGCTGGCATATAGTGCTGATTTGCTTATGAATGGCGAAGTAGACATGGCAGCGGGACTTCGTGGCAAAGGCATGTTCTTGGGAGATCTGGCGATAAAAGGCCTTGATCTTGCCTTCAAGAATACGCCGTATGTAAACACGGTAACTGGTTTGGGTGTCGATTCACTCGACGGGATGAGCGCGTGGGGCAACTATCAATTTGTGTTGGCACAATTGCCGAATAACAGTTTTCGCGATATTTTCCAAGGTGGTCAGCTGACGAATTCGGCAAATCCGTCCGGCGTCAGAATGCCGGGAATCGTGAAAGGTTTAAATGTGGGTGTAGCAGCGATCAGCCTTCCGTTTGACATCATGGATACGGTCGGCACCTTTGGCATGGCGTTTGATCCGAGCCAGAATGAAGCCACGCAAAATGAGAAATTTGTGGATGGCGTCGGTAATTTCGGCAGTGTGCTGATGGATGCAGGTGTCATTGCTTCCGTCATACCAGGTGGGCAGGCGGTAGGTGGAGTGCTTGTTGTCACCGGTGCGGTTTTGTGGGGATTGAGCAAACTCGTGAAGTACGCTGACAAGCTAGCTGGAGGAGCGATTACCCGTGGAATCCGGGATGGGGTCGGAAAAGCTGTTGGCTGGGTGAAATCCTTATTTGCGTAACGGAGGTCCTTGCTTATGAAAGTCGTGAATACACCACAGGTTCAGGCTCAAATCGAGCGGAATAAGCGTTTTTTAGAGAGGACAGAGTTGTATAACTATCCAGCCTACGTAAACGGACAATATTACTACCATGTAGCGTACTGGAAATGGGGGAAAAAAGACGCTGTCGGGTACCTGGTGCTGCGACCGGATGGTGAAGTAGTTCGCCGCCATGAAGCAGAGCCTATCGTAAAGCTGTTTTTGGTGCATGCACATGCGGGACGCAAGATTAAGAACAATCTGGCCATGGATAAAGAGAAGCCGATCGAGATGTATGAGCAAAAATACGAGTATCTGAGGGCGCTTTTGCCTAGCTACCAGGATAAGATGGACACGGTGCTTCGGCAAGATGCAGAGAAGCTGATCGACGTTTGCAAAACCATGGTGGAAAGCCGGGACCAGCTGCGTGCCATTTATACTCGAGGGATGGATCTGCTCAATCAATTTTTCGCGCGCAACTACGTCATCGCGGGAGAAGAAACGGCATTGCGGGATATTTTGTTTGAATCCGACTACATTTTGTATGATCGCATTCGCAAGCAGGTGCTGATCAAAGACTCGGTGGATCGGCTTTACCAGCTTTTCCAGTCCAATCGAGTAGAACTGGATCGGGTACAGGAGCAGAAACGAAAAAAGCTGAGCGACTTGCTCTCCGTTTACAAAGACAAAACGCTGCGAAATATTGCCGATGAATCCGTGAAAGGCTTTGAGACGCATACGACAGGGAAACATGAGTCTTTCCATTCGGTTGAACAGTTGCGGGAGGCCCACGAGAAGCTTAATATGACCATCTTGGAAAACGGGCTGATGGATAAACTGCGAAACCCATAACAGGAAAGGTGAGAGAAACCCATATGCATCCCTTCAAAGAAAGTATTCGTTTTTATGCACGGAACATCGAATCTTTGCTGCTCTTGTCCGCCGTGCTCGTGGTTCCATTTTTTATCATCCACAATTTTACGCTGAACTACCTGAATTTGATTGCGGCGATCACGGGCGCCAAATTCGTCGCAAGCTTTTTCAATCTGTTTTTACTGCTTCTGTTTTTGCTGATCCTCCAGATTCCTTTTGCCCAGTATGTTCAAAGTGATCTGGACGGCGATGAGCGTCCGATTCGTAAAGCATTTCGGACTTTTTTTGAACACAGCTTTTCCGTATTCGTATTTGGGATCGTGTTTAGCTTTCTTGTCTCAACAGGAATGATGCTGTTCATGATACCTGGGTTGATTCTGTTGGTCTTGTTCTATTTGACACCGTTTTTTGTGGTGCTGAAAAAACAATCGGCTTGGCGCTCTTGGCGAGCTGCCATGGAAATGGGCAAAAAGCATTTCTTCCAAATCTTTGGCCTGTTGCTACTGGTGAGTGTGGTGGAATGGCTAATCAGTATGGCGGGCTTGCTCCTCGTCACGTCGATTACGGCGACATTCGGGGCGGTTATGTTTATTGAGTTGTTGCTCAATGTGATTGTTCTTCCGTTTTTTGCGGTCATGTTCATGATGTACGTCAATAAATGGAAGGACGAGGCGACAAGAGCTGAAGCGGCTTTGGCAGGGGGATTGCTGCTCGATGAAAGGTAGCTTGCAAATAAGTTCGAGAGGAGATGAGCGAAGAATGCGCCTGAAGAAGATCATTTCCAATGAAAAGGGCTCGGTCACCATAGAGTTTATTGCCATACTGCCGTTCGTCTTTCTGATCATGCTGATTTGCTGGCAGTTTCTTGTGGGCGTCTACGGCGTAATTATCTCTCAGTCGGCGGCAAATGAGGCGGCGAAGGTGTACGCCATAACGGGGAACTCGGGTGAAGCTATGAAAGCTGCGAAGAACGTGGTGGATGCTGCTGGAGGCTACATCTCCTACAATGGAGGCGGTATCACATGGGATGGCAGCGGATATTTTACCGCCAAGGTCGGCGTGCAGATGGAGCTGGGGTTTCTTCCTGACTGGCTTTATATCAAAAAGGAAGACCGATATATCTCTTTTGATCGAGAAATGAAGAGCAGGGTGATGAACTAGATGGTACGTATACTGCGTCACTTGCAAAATGAGCGTGGAAATATGACGATCTTCACCCTGACGATTTACTGGTTTATGTTCATGCTGGTGTTTGTTGCGCTTTTCAACTTTTCGACCGTTTTTGTAGACAAGGAGCAGGCATCGAACAGTGCGCAGCAGGCGAGCATTGCGGCGGTGAAGGATATTTATGATGAGATGGATACGGCTATTAAAATATATGATGCGTCACCCAATCGGTATTATGACCAAAATTATCTCAGCCTCAAACTAGAAGCTGCCAAGAGCAAGATGAGAGCATCGCACCCCGATTGGTCTCAAAGTGAAATTGAATTTGGCGGGATTGACTCGGTATTGAGCAACGAATTGCCGGGCAGTGTTGAGTTGCAAATATATGTAAGTCTAGGGTTGAAAAACGCGGCCAGCCAAATTCCGGGCGTAGTGCGCAAAGTGCTATCGGATAACAAGGCAACGCTAAGCGGTTCGTCTGTCAAATTGTTCAACAGTGACAATCGGATTGAAGTGAGAACTTCCGTTGAGTATAACTCGGAATCGATGGGGTTTGACTTCATTCCTCCCTATTCCGAGCAAGTCTACCAGACGGGTGAAAGCAGACGGATCGGTTTTATTGATGAAGTGAATGATTGGTTTTACCTCGAGATTCCGATTTTTGGATGACGATGGTGGGAGGATATGGCATGACAAAAAAGCTGCAAAAAATGCAGGTGTTGCTCTTAATCAACAGCATTTTGATCATGCTGCTGCTTTCGGGTTGTTCACTGGGCGCAATCGGAGCGGGTACAGGGATCGGGCAAAATCAAGGGCCGCAGACGACACAGGAATTGATTGCTTCACAGCCTGGACCGCTTGCTGGCACACAATTTTTCCACGCAGCTTATCCGCATCGAGCGCAGATCATACAGGTTTTGGATAAAATGCCTACCGTGGTCGACGGGATGAATGATGCTTACTTGGATTTGTACTGGAATCAATTGCTCACCCTGTTCGCGGAGGATTACCTCAGTCCCCAGATGGTTGTGGACCGCTGGAGAATGGCTTCGTATGGGAGTCCAGATATCGAGGACGCCCGTTTTCAGTTTCGGGAAAATTTCAACGTAGAAATCATCCTGGATGCGAGCGGCAGCATGGCTGGGAAAATTGGGGACAAAACGAAAATGCAGCTCGCCAAGGAAGCGATTCAGGAATTCGCGGAAGCACTACCTGAAGAGGCGAGAATCTCGCTGCGCGTGTATGGTCATAAGGGGAGTAATGCTGATGAACATAAGCAGCTTTCCTGTGGCAGCAGTGAGATGGTCTATCCATTGCAAGCCTACGATGCGAAGAGACTTGAGCAAGCACTCGACATGTTTGAGCCGACGGGCTGGACATCCATTGCGCACTCCTTGCATCTCGCCCAGGAGGATTTGGCGGGATTCGAAGCGGATAAAAACACGAATGTCATCTACCTGGTCAGTGATGGTATCGAGACTTGTGATGGCAATCCAGTGGCAGTAGCCAAGGAATTGTCCCAATCCAAAATTATGCCGTTGTTGAACGTCATTGGCTTTGACGTGAATGCAGAAGGGCAGAAGCAATTGAAAGAGATTGCCCACGCTTCAGAAGGTCTGTATGCAAATGTGACGAACCGTGAGCAGTTCAAGCAAGAGCTGGAACGTGCGAAGGAAATTGCCCAGAAATGGGAGCAGTGGAAGCGGGATGCTTTGACAGAAGCTGACGCTGTCTTGATCGACCGCAAGAAATGGGTGGATGCTTACGACCGGGACTGGTACGAGAAAAACTGGCGGGAGAGCCTGAACATCGGAATGGCGATCGAGTATTTATCTGCGAGCGGCAAGATTGGCAATGAAGCGAGGGAGTACCTTACTGGGAAAAGGCAAGAAAGAGAAGCGTTGGCTACACAGTCCAAGGGGGAGCTTACCAATTACTTGGTGAGTCTCACAACCGAAACCTATCAGGAGATGAGAGAGGAAATTGAGGATAAATACAGCGGAAACTAACAGCAGTGGGTTCTCGCAACGGAGAACCCACTGTAAATGGAAAGGGAAAGGATTAGGGTGCGTCAATCATACGTGAACGTAACGACCTGTTGCAGGCCTGGGTCCACTCCGATTGCCACGTCATTTAGGCCATCTGTGTAATAAAAGTAACGCTTGGCGTCATTGGAATGAGCGTCAGAAGCTTTCACCAATTGGAAGCTGTTTGCCGCAAGCAGGTTTTTCGAGCGGATGAAATCAGATGCCGTCTTTTCCAAATCTGCTTCTGTCATCGTTTTTGTCGCTATTTCTCCGTTTATTCCAATAACGTCAATCGATAGGGAAAGGATTTGCTTTGACCTCGGTTCGATGATTGCGTGAAAGCCATGAACATCCCCGTTCACAGGTTCGCGTTTTAGTATGGCGTGAACAGGTACACCTCTGTATACCGAATTGGCTGGGTCCTCCAGCGTGATTTCCCGATCAGTCGTATCAACATCCACCTGATAATATTGTCTAACAGCGGCGGCAGCGATCTGCCCCGCTTCTTCTTTTCCGAGCCCTTGCACTGTATCTGGTGAGCTGGAGGAGCATCCCATTAACAGAAAGACGAGAAGCACCGTGCCCAGCCATGCCAACTTTTTCATTGTGAACCCTCCAGCCATCCCAAGTAATACGTGTAGTCTTCTTTTATCCTAACAGGGATCGTTTCGACTCCCTATCGATAAACCTTTCCATTACCTTACGATGTTGTAAGCTTGGAAAAAATGCAGGGAGTGACAGGACTTTATGAAGAAAAGACGAAAAATTCTGAGTATGTGCAATGGATGTGAAAAACGAGGGGGAAAATGGAATGAACGCCATCGAGCTGAATCAAGCGCTTCAAATGTATGTGAGGACCGAGACCTTTCCTGTGGGAGTTAGCATTCGAAAAGAAGAAGCCGCCCTGCCGTCAAAGGCAAAGCGCCCTGTCCGTGACCTGGGTTATCCGATTACCATTTGCCAAGCTGTCGGTTTTTCCCGGCGTTATGGTTGGAGTATCGCGATGAATGGAGCCGATCTGTCCTGTCCGATCGCGCAGGTGGCTTTTGGGTATGAAGAGCAGCCGGCGTTTTATACAGAGGGTCATCTCGCCTGTGGGATGTATACAGATTCATTGGAAAATGGGGCGAAAAGCGAGCTGGATGTCCCGAAATTTTCAGCAGAAGAAAGCGGCTACTACGTATCGTTTCCGCTGGAGCGGGCACAGATTGAGCCGGATGTCGTCGTGATTTACGGCAATGCGGCACAGGTCATGCGATTGGTGGCGGGGATGCTGTACAAGCGCGGTGGATCGATTCCTTCTACCTTTTCCAGTCGGGCCGACTGTGCGGATATTGCGATCAAGCCGATCCAGACGGGACAGCCGCAAGTGATCGTACCGTGTTATGGCGACAGATTGTTTGCCCAGACACAGGATCATGAGATGGCCTTCAGCTTTCATTTTCGCGATGCCGCCGAGCTGGTAGAGGGATTAGTGGGAACGCAAAAAGGCGGAATCCGCTATCCGATCCCGTCCTTCTTGCGCTATCAGGCAGAGTTTCCGCCGACCTATCAAAAGCTTGCGGGGATGTTTGGAGAAAAAAACTAACCCTTCAGTCGGTTGAGCTGGAGCAGGTGATGGCGATAGTGCATTTCTACCACGGCAAACCATTCCTTTGCGGTCAGCGAACCGAAGGCTGGGTGAGCCGCCGTGTGATGCGCAGGAATTTCGTCCAGAGTCGGTTCCAGCTCTTTCATTTGTGCGAGTACGCTGATGAGTCCATCACGCAATTGCTCCTTGCTCTCTGGTTGTGCAGGTGTGTACTCCGGGGAGGCAGGGACTTTCACGCGAACGGGAAGAAAGGAACCTTGAGCAAAGATCGTCTGCCCGATCTCGGATTTTTGGGCACCTGCTTCTGTGACAGCAGGACCTCCTTGTCTACACTTCTCTAGATTTCCCAATTGAAAATACCGGGCAGATTGGATCAAGTGAAGGTACATTTGGCCGATCGACCATTCCTCTTCACTTGGCTTTTGCAAGAGTTGTTCCATGGTGAAGCCCTCTAATTCATGCAGATAGTGGTTTGTCACGTCTTCAAATTTGTTTACGATTTCTTTTGTATTCATGGGCGAATCAGCTCCTCTTGGTTTCTTGCTCTTATCATATTCGAACGCTACTGACAGCAGTATGTCAGTAGCGTTCGAATAATTTTTGGGCTTCTTCGCGTATTCGGCTACGCAAGGATTCAGGCGTAAGGACAACCGCATCTGCCCCCAACCCAAGTACCCAAGACAATATTTCTTCGATTTGTCTGACACGCAATCTAACGAGAAAGCCGTCCGGATGCTCCGTAATTTCTTCGATAAAAAAATTGCCCGATTCTTTTACCCGATCAGCGATAGTTGGGCTGATGACGATCTGTACCTCCACATACCGATCGTCGAGAGGCTTGTAATCAGCAAAATGGAAATCGTCAGGGAGGATAAAGCGCTCTTCCAAAACGAACAGGCCGCTCATGCGGGACAGGCGGAATCGACGAGTATCCTGTCGCAGATCACAATGACCGAGCAGTATCCAAGAACCACGAACCAGCACGAGACCATATGGAGCAACATCACGAACTGTTTCCCGATCGTCACTCTCCCCAGGCGTCCCCCTCCGATAGCGGAACCGCACCTTCCGCTCACTAATGATCGCATCGTGGAGGAGCTGCGCATGCGCTTTTTCCTGTTCGCGCAGATTATTTGCTCTGGGGCTTACGAGGCGAAAGGTTGAACGGATACGTCTGGTTTGTTCGCCTACATCCGCAGACAGGATCGCTTCGACTTTGCGTTGTACGGCTCTTGCGCTATTTCCAAAGTTTTGGTCAAATGCTTGCTCGACCAAGTCTGCTCCGATCAAAAGTGCAACGGCTTCTTCTACCGAAAAGCTGACGGGTGGAAGAAAATACCCTTCCATTAACGAGTAGCCCTGACCCGGTGCCCCAACGATGGGGACGCCGGCTTCGCTCAATGCCTGCATATCACGATAAATCGTTCGGACACTCGTCTCGAAAGTCGCGGCCAAATCTTCTGCGCGCAACGTACTTTTTCGCTGTAGTTCCAGAACGATTGCCAGCAGACGGTCTGTTTTATTCATGCTAGGCCTCTGACCTCCTCTCTATCCAGCTAAGCAACTTTATAAAAATGATTGGACATCTTTAAAATTATTTTAGATTTACCCTACTTTTTATTTTAACAGTTTTCCCTATCCTAGATGTGTAAGTGAAGGAGGAAGCTGTGAATGAAAAAGAGGGTTTTTTGGCTTGTCATTTTATCGCTGTTTGGATATATTGTTTTCCAAAAAATAACAGAGGGGCCACCTAATGTTGGGGGACATATGGAAACAGTAGGCGAGGCTACCGGTGTGGAGTACCAATCGATACAAATAACCAAAGATCAAATTTATCAGGGAGACCTTCTCTTGGTCAATAAAGACTATCCGGTTCATGAGGCAGGGGTAAAAAACGATGTGGTTCGGTTGTCTGAGCATGAAGAACTGTTACAAGGCTATACTTTGCTCGATCATAGACTCGAAGTGTCGGAGCGTGTAGCCAAAGTATTCTTGGAGATGGTCAAAGCTGCACAACAAGATAACGTGAGTCACTTTATCCTGAACAGCGGTTATCGAGGTAAGGAAGAACAAGAGAAGCTGTATGAAGAAATGGGGCCAGCGATCGCGATGCCAAGCGGTTATAGCGAACACAATGTAGGTTCCGCGCTAGATATTGGATCGACGCAAATGAAAATGGAGCACGCCCCTGAAGGCAAGTGGCTGGAAGATCATTCGTGGAAATACGGTTTTATTTTGCGCTACCCGAAAGACAAGGTAGCCATTACAGGAACGGTATTTGAACCTTGGCATTTCCGATATGTCGGCTTGCCGCATAGCGCGATCATGAAGGAGAATAACTTTTCGCTGGAAGAATACTTGGACTATCTAAAAGACAAAAGAAGTATCTCCGTGACAAACGATGGGAAGATCTACGAAATTAACTACTACTCTGTCGATGAAGAGATGACGATCAAAGTACCGATTTCGAGCAACTATGAGATTTCGGGTGACAACATAGGCGGCGTGATTGTAACAAGCTACGTGAACTAAAGAAAAGAAGGAGTGAATCTTAATGAAGAAATTGACTGTCGCGATTTTGTTTGGGGGATGCTCCTCAGAGTATGAAGTATCGCTAAAATCTACGAGTGCGGTGCTGGAGAGCTTGTGTCTGGAAAAGTACGAGGTGATTTTGCTAGGAATTACGAGGGAAGGGCAATGGCTGCGATATACCGGCAACATCGAAAGCATTCGGAATGACAGTTGGCATCAAAGTGAGAAGTGTGTGCCTGCCTTTCTCTCTCCTTGCAGACAGGTGCGGGGAATTGTTACACAGGAGAACGGTGCCATGACGGTCACGAAGGTTGATGTGGTATTCCCGATTTTGCATGGCAAAAACGGAGAGGATGGAACGGTGCAAGGGCTATTGGAGCTCGCCGGAATTCCTTTTGTCGGTTGTCACACGCTATCCTCTGCGATTTGTATGGATAAGGATATCGCCCACACGCTGGCGGAAAGCTCCGGTATCAAAACGCCAAGATCCGTTACCGTTTATCCAAATACGGATCTGGCAACTGTTGAAGCTGCCACCGAACCACTGGGATTTCCTTTGTTTGTCAAACCGGCAAAGGCAGGGTCCTCCATTGGGATTACGAAAGCATACAGCCTATCAGAATTGTTTTTCGGGATAGAAAACGCCCTCCAGCATGATGACAAGGTAGTCATCGAGGAAAACATCACAGGATTTGAGGTGGGCTGCGCGGTACTGGGAAATCGTGAGGTCATTGTGGGGGAAGTGGATGAGATCGAATTGCTCCAAGGCTTCTTCGATTATACTGAAAAGTATTCATTGGAGACTGCCCATATCCATGTCCCAGCAAGAATTGACGAAGAGCTCGCTCATAAAATCAAGCAAACAGCGACCCATCTTTATCAGGTTTTTGGCTGTCGTGGCTTCGCTCGCGTGGATATGTTCGTCACACCAGACGGGGATATCGTGTTTAACGAAGTGAATACGATCCCCGGCTTTACCTCGAAGAGCAGGTATCCAAGCATGCTGCGTGCTGCGGGGATTTCCTATAAGGAGCTTCTTGATACGTTGATTATGCTAGCGTTGGAGGAGGACTAACCGATGACACAACCTCACGTCTTTACGGTTACGTTGAACAGCGACAATCTGCATCACGGTCATCTGATCTTGGTGAATCGCCAGTACCCAATCCGCTGGCAAACAGACGACGGTATTCTGCTGAACCGCATGCGGCTGATTGATGGAGCGCACAACAATATGATGCTGGAAAATACGGCTGCAAAGATGTTTGCCAAGCTGCTGAAAGCCTGCAACGCAGAAAATGCAATCGTGCCTGTCAGTGGCTTTCGCAGTAAGGCGGAACAAACGGATATTTATGATCAATCCTTGCTCGAAAATGGACAGGTGTTTACCAGTAAATTTGTAGCGCGTCCGAATGAAAGCGAGCATCAGACAGGGCTTGCGATAGATGTAGGGGAGAAAAAGGAAGTAATCGATTTTATTTGCCCTTCTTTTCCCGATCACGGCGTATGCCGAATGTTTCGACAGCGCGCTAGTCAATATGGGTTTATCAAACGCTACGACAAAGACAAAGAACAGCTGACAGGGATTTCGGATGAGCCTTGGCATTTTCGGTATGTGGGTTATCCGCATGCTATTTTGATGGAAAAGCTTCAGCTTTGTCTGGAAGAGTATATCGAGTATGTGAAAAACTACGAATTCCATCAGGAGCATTTGCGAGTAGATGAGGAGAACATGGAAATCTACTATGTAAAAGCTACCGATACAGTTACGCACATCCCGGTTGTGGCTGGTGAGCGCTACGAAATATCGGGCAACAACGTGGATGGATTTATCATTACGGTATTTCATCAGGAGGCACGTAATGAACGTGGGTAGTGAAAAGCAGTATGGCCGGCTGGATCGATTCGGAATCATTGCAGCGATTCTGCTTATCACCATCCATACTTTTCCACTGCTATCCATAAGTGAATGGGCTGATTTCACACTGAGACAAACAATAGCCAGGGTGGCAGTTCCGTTTTTCTTTATGTGCACAGGATTTTTCTTCATGCAAAAGCTTGGCTCAGATCGCAACAAAAATGCGTCTATGCTGAAGCAGTTTTTATGGAAAGTAGGAAAGCTATATTTGCTTTCGATCCTTCTCTATCTTCCTGTGAATGTGTATGGGGGTTATTTTACGGATGGATTTACTGTATTTACAGCAGTGAAAGACCTCTTGTTTAACGGGACCTTGTATCATCTGTGGTATTTCCCTGGCATTATGCTGGGAGTGTGTATCAGTACTTTTTTATATACGAGACTATCGGCATGGAATACGTTTTGGGTGACTTTGCTGCTGTATGGCATCGGGTTATTGGGAGACAGCTACTTTGGCTTGGTGCATTTTACGCTGGTCACAGTGCTGTCGTTTGTTCTTTCAGTGATGGCGAAGAAGGCGATCGAGCGCTTTCGAGGTGGGAAACCGGATCAAACTGGGCGAGCATGGGCTGATATCCATCTCCCGCATCTCCAACATAATGTCAGGGAAATCCAGCAGGTTCTTCCCAAGGATTGTGCGATGATGGCAGTCGTTAAGTCGCAGGCATATGGCCACGGCGGATGGCAAATTGCGAGGTTCTTAAACAAGCTCGGGATTGATCACTTCGCCGTTGCCACAATCGATGAAGGAATCGAGCTACGGAAGAAGGGCGTAAAAGGGGAGATTCTGGTGCTTGGCTATACCGATGAGCGTCGGATACGCCAAATCGCCCGTTTCAAACTGACACAAACCGTAGTAGATGACGAATATGCCCAAAAACTGAATGGATACAACGTGAAAATCCCTGTACATATCAAGATCGACACGGGGATGGGGAGACTCGGGGAACCTTGGGAACACACGGAAAAAATTGCGTCCATGTATCGATATAAGCATTTGCAGGTAGGCGGTACCTTTACGCATCTGAGTGTGGCTGACAGTTTGGAAGCTTCGGATATCGCATACACGAAAAATCAAATTGCCCATTTCCAAAACGTGATCGATCAGCTGAAAGAAAAGGGGATCGATCCACAGAAGCTGCACGTTCAAAGCAGTTACGGCGTACTGAATTACGGGGAGCTGCAATACGATTATGCTCGAATGGGGATCGCTCTCTACGGGATGTTGAGCAAGCAGGGAGACAAGGTAAAAACAAGCATCGACCTACGACCTGTGTTATCACTAAAAGCAAGAGTTGTGCAGGTGAAACAGGTGGAAAAGGGAGCACCCGTGGGCTATGGACGCGCCCACATAGCGCAGAAGGACAGTAAGATTGCCATCGTATCCATCGGATATGCAGACGGGGTTCCGCGCATGCTGTCACAAGTGGGGGCTACCTGCTTGATTAGAGGAAAAAGGCGACCGATTATTGGCTTTATCTGCATGGATCAGCTCATTGTAGATATTTCAGATATGGAAGAGGTGCAAAGAGGGGAGGTTGTGACCTTTATTGGCAGAGATCAAGAGGAGGAGATCACTGCCGAGGAAATGGCCCAATCGTGTAAAACCATTACGAACGAGCTGGTAAGCCGTTTGGGAGAACGGGTTAAAAGAGTCTATCATGATTGATCGTTGGACGAAAACGAGTATAGGGAGTGGTTCATTTTTTCCATGGCGAAGGGGAGACATAGTTTTCGTTTCAAAATGCTTGGGCTTCTTGGGTTTGGCATGCTTCTGGCTGGTATCGTAACCTATATGCTCTATAAAGTGCTCCAGTTTTACTATCGGGTGGGGGTTAAGTACGAAGATCCACTCACCCAGGTGCGCTATTTCATCAGGGACATGGGGGATATCAATTTCTTTTTAATTGTCTTTGCTCCCATTGCGATCTTGTTTTTCTATCTCCTGACCAAACGGTATGCTGGCTACTTTCGGGAGATTTCTACGGGCATTCATTATCTCGCGAGTGGAGACTTTACGCGGCATGTCCATATTCCATCCAATGATGAATTTGCAGAAATCGCCAAGGATATCAATCTAGCAAGCGAAATGCTACAAAAGGCGGTAGAAAGAGGGGATTTCGCCGAAAGCAGCAAGGATCAGCTTGTTTTGAATCTGGCGCATGATTTGCGTACACCACTGACATCTGTTCTGGGTTATCTCGATCTCATTTTGCAAGATGAGCAGATGACACAAGAACAGATGCGGCATTATGTGACAATTGCTTTTACCAAGTCGCATCGATTGGAAAAGCTGATTGATGAGCTATTCGAAATTACGAGAATGAATTACGGCATGGTTACCATCGAGCAAAAGGTCATTGATTTGAGCGAATTGCTTGTCCAGTTAAATGAGGAGATGTATCCTTCCTTTGAGAAAAATGAGCTCGTCGCGCGGTGTACGGTTGCTGCCCAATTAGTGATCGTGGGAGATGGGGAGCTTTTGGCGCGCGTATTTGAGAACATTCTGACCAACGCGATACGCTACGGGGGCGATGGTCAATTTGTCGATTTGAACGCTTATCGCGAGGGCGATGAAGTGGTTGTGCAAATCATGAATTACGGCGACCAGATACCTGAGGAGGCGCTGCCGCATATTTTTGAAATGTTTTTTACAGGCGACAAAGCGCGAACGCATCAAGGGGGAGGCACAGGACTCGGCCTGTTTATTGCCAAAAATATCGTCGAGAAGCATCGGGGAACGATTTCTGTCCAAAGTGATTTGATTCGTACGTGTTTTGAGGTCAGGCTACCGTATGGATGAAATGATGGCAAAAATAAAAAATGGAGACGCTTTAATGTCTCCATTTTTTTATTGCATAATTCATTGAGATTTGAAAATTTGGTATAATATTCCTATATCGAAATGAATTAACGTTGGGGGAGTTATGAATAAATACACATGGACATTGATAGGTGCGGTAGTTGTTGCTGGAATATCATCGGCTACTTGGGCTGGGGCCATTAACCAAGGGGATAAGGAAGCACTACAGGCATATAAAAAGATGGAACAGGCACGTAACCAAGAGAACCAACCCGTAAGCAAATCGAGTAGGAATGCAACCCTATCAAACTTTTCGATTCAGGGAGCTGTTTTACCAGAAGCGGATAAAATACGTAACTACAACGATACAAATATGCAAGGTCTGCTGTCTTCAACGGATGAAAAACTTTCGTTCATTATGGAGGAGAATGAAGTAAAGGGTATCGTTATAGCAACAGATACAGAGCCAATCATGGCTGGTGGTGAAAAAACTGGTCCTGAATTGTTTGACCTTTACGAGAACATGAAAAATACACTCGGGGAAGATGTAAACATTACGTACTTTAGTTATTCAGGTGGGTTTATCTTCGTCGCAACTGATAGGGAAGGGGAGGAAAGCTTGTGGCTCGATCAACGTTCTTCTACATTTTTAGATCTCCCTTCGCACAGGCAACTCAAATCTGAAGAAGTTGTAGAAAAAATTCGAGAAGGTGCGGAATCGGTGGATGAAGAAAAGACATGACAATATCTGGGGAAAAATAAGAAAGCCGGGTCCCCGCTAGAGGACTCGGCATTTATATCTAATTTCATTATCCGATGAATTCTTGTACCCAGTATCCATTCACAAAGCCTACACCGATTTTGGTGAAGGAAGGATTCATGATGTTTTGACGGTGTCCTTCACTGTTCATCCATTGGTTCATGACTTCCTCAGCGGTGCGTTGACCCATGGCGATGTTCTCACCCGCGGTCATAGAAGATACACCGAATTGTTTCATCATGTCAAATGGAGAGCCATACGTAGGGCTTGTATGGTCAAAGTAGTTGTTGTTGGACATATCAGCCGCTTTTGCTTGTGCAACTTTGTTCAGGGAAGCATCCAGTTCCACTGGCTTCAGACCTGCTTTTGCACGCTCTTGGTTTACCAAATCAGTTACTTGCTTCCCAACAGAGGAAGCATCCACTTGTTGGTTAGCTTGTTTTACTGGCTGTTGAGCTGGCTGCTGTTGATTCGCTGGTGCTGCTGGTGCTGCGTAAGGTGCTTGCATTTGCGGTTGGACAGGTTGCATATATGGTTGATACCCGTATTGCGGACATGTGGTAGCGGCAGAAGCTGTGTTAGAAAAGCCGGAAAGAACAAATCCCAATCCCAATGTCGCGATTGCAATAGTACCAAGGCGTTTCATATTCACATCGTCTCCTTTTTTTGGCCTACGAGGTTAGTTGACGGATTCGGATTGAGGAAACAACCCTACGCACTTTGGCGATTCACCCCATGCAGATCTCTCATCTGCAAGTAAAAAAGATCCCCCGCACTTCCATTCGAGAGGAAGTTTCGGCTGTTTTGTTTGGCATGACCTAGAATAACAGAGATTCACCGGTGAAAGATACCCGTAAAATTTGGTAGGATTAATGAGAATATCTTACAGTGTCGCCTGTAAAATAGGCCAGTCTAACACTTTATTTTCTCTGAACAATAGAAAATGGGCTAGGGAACTCATTCCCTAACCCATTTTTT
>NZ_JAOTNO010000022.1:0-57689 GCF_041644655.1 Brevibacillus sp. BD137
GTGCGATTCGTCCGAAGACGACTTTTCTATCTTATCATATCGCAACTGTTTTTACAAGAGGTTTTTTAAACCATTTCGCTTCGTTCAGCAGCGACAAGATCTAATATAACAAAATCACCAGGTATAAGTCAAGTGTTTCTCTCACTTTTTTATTGATGATTTTTCATTTGCACTGATTGTTTCGAGCAGAATTTAAATATAAATGAAACAAGTCACGGTGTCAACAGGAAAAACGAATAGCGATTCTCTTTTTATTTCACACTATAAACGCTTGGCGCTTTAGCTGCGTACCCGTGAAGTATCCAACAATTAAACGGCGGTGTTACTATGGATCCAAAACCAACCTATGAAGAATACGAAAACGATCATTACAGTGAATTATCTACTGTAGAGTCACAACGCAATGAAATCCTTCAGGAAGAATTCCCTGAGGGGCCATTTGGAGCTGCCACGAACGAAGCTCGCTTAGGGAAAGCAACAGGCTGGGAGCCCGGACAGCATTCCACAACCACTCGATTCACTTATGAAACAAGGCTAATGCATCAAGACCTTCCTAGACAATACCCATCCGCGCACCCCATTCATGATGATCCGAACGAAGAAGAATAAATAAAAAAACCAAGCCCCCACTTCAAACAAGCAGGGGGCTTGGTCGATCTTATCAAAGAATGTATGACTACTCCTCAGCCACTACATGAGTCGTTAAGGTTCCGATTCCTTCAATGGTTACCGAAATTTCATCACCTGGAACAAGCTCACCTACACCAGATGGCGTCCCGGTTAAAATAACATCGCCGGGGCGAAGCGTCATGACCGCAGATACAGCCTCGATCAGCTGTGGAATCGAAAAAATCAATTGGTCTGTGCAAGCATCCTGACGAACTTCCCCGTTTACTCGTGTCACGATACGCAAATGATGATAATCCAGTTTGGCTGCAATAGCAGGTCCAAGAGGACAAAATGTATCAAAGCCTTTTGCCCGAGTCCATTGCCCATCGCTCATCTGCAGATCGCGCGCGGTCACATCAATCGCACAAGTGAATCCCAAAATATAATCGTCTGCATCCGCAGCCTGGATCTTCTTGGCCTCTTTCTTAATCACCACGGCGAGTTCGCCTTCATAATGAAGGTTCTGCGTCAGCTTTGGATAGACGATAGGCTCACCAGGTCCAATGACAGTTGTTGACGGCTTCAAAAACATCAACGGTTCTTTTGGTAAGTCAATCCCCATCTCAGCCGCATGGTCCCGGTAATTCAATCCGATGCATACAACCTTGCTTGGATCACTTGGCGCCTTTAACGTGACCTCATCCAAAGGTAGCTCAAGGCCCGTCATGATCGGCTTTGCCGTATGGATTTTGTAAATGTCCCCTTCAATCACGCGTACTTTGTGATCCTCTTCCACCATCCAGCCATGCTTCACCTTACCATTGCGCTCATAACGGATTATCATGATTCCTTCTCCCCCGTGTCGCGAGATTCTCTATACCTGTATTTAGAACAGGTCGGTTGTCGTTTCTTTAGGCTTCGTTGTAATCTCTTCGATTTCAGTTCGCGCTACAGCATCCTCCACTAACGCTTCTACATCCAGCACTTCCTCAAATTTTGCAGCGAGGCGAGGCTTCGGTCGCGTTACAGGATTTTTCGGTGTAAACACCGTGCAGCAGTCTTCATACGGCAAAATAGAAAGCTCGTACGTATCGATTTGACGAGAAATGTCCACGATATCTACCTTGTCCATGGCGACGAGTGGTCGCAGGATCGGAATTGAAATCACCTTGTTGATCGTGTCCATGCTTTCCAAGGTTTGCGATGCAACTTGACCGAGGCTTTCTCCTGTTGCGAGTGCCTTGGCATTCGTATTTTCCGCAACACGCTCCGAAATGCGCATCATGAAGCGACGCATGATGGTGATCAAATAGTCTTCTGGACATTTTTCACGAATGGCGGTCTGAATCTCGGTAAACGGTACAACGTGGAGACGGACAGTTCCTCCCCATTTCGTCAGCTTATGAGCCAAGTCACGTACTTTTTGCAAAGCGCGCTCGCTCGTAAACGGATAGCTGTGGAAGTGGATCGCTTCCAGCGTCACACCACGCTTCAGCATCATCCAACCCGCTACAGGACTGTCGATACCACCAGAAAGAAGCAGCAGTACTTTTCCACTCACCCCAACTGGCAAGCCACCTAGTCCCTTGATGGTTTCACAGCTAATGTAAGTACCCTCTGTGCGAATTTCTACATTCACGATGGTATCTGGCTCGTGCAAGTCTACGCTGATAGCTGGCAGAGCACGCAGGATGTGCGTTGCCACCATTCGATTGACTTCCATCGATTGAATCGGATAGCGTTTATCCGCACGACGGGAAACCACACGGAACGTACGTGGCTGTGGATTCAATTGACGAACCAACTCCAGCGCTTTTTCCTTGATCGTTTCAATATCAGGATCTACCTGGATCGTCGGACTAAAGGAAGAAATCCCAAAAACGCGCTTCAAACGCTCCATAACCGCGTAAGCATCCTCGCCGTGTAGCTCCACGTACATCCGGCCGTAATTGCGTCGAACTTTTACTTTAAAAAACGAACGCAATACGTTTCTCACGCTTTTTACAAGGGCCTCTTCGAATTGATCGCGGTTTTTCCCTTTAAGCGCCAACTCACCATAACGAATTAAAATAACATCGTAGTTCATGATTATCTCCTTTTAGTTGTCCACACTATTTTCTATGAGCGGGGGCAGGTTGTTGTTTGATATAAGTCCGAAGCACACTAACGCATTCCTCTAACGCCTTCAAAAACTGCTGAATGTCGTCCGCTGTATTTTCCCGACCCAGACTGATCCGCAGAGATGACAACGCGCAATCCCGCTCGATGCCAATCGCAGTCAGAACTCTGCTCGGCTCATTGACTTTGGATGAACAGGCCGACTTGGTGGATATCAGAAAACCTTTTTCCTCCAAAGCATGCAACAGGACTTCTGCTTTTACTCCTGGTACTGACAAGTTCATAATATGAGGAGCCGTATTTGATTCCGGGGTATTCACGACGCAACCTTCCATCGTTGCAATCCCCTCACGAAGCTGTTGATTCAATTTTTGCAGCCTGATCATCTCGACGCTGCCCAGTTCTTCTAGAATCCGGATTGCTTTTGCCATACCAGCGATGGCTGGGAGGTTTTCCGTTCCTGAGCGAACTCCCCCTTCTTGACCGCCACCCATCATCAACGGGTGAATAATCAAGCCTTCCCGTTTATACAAAATGCCGACTCCTCTGGGCCCGTAAAACTTGTGCGCAGAGACGCTCAGCAGATCGATCCCTGAATCCTTGATGCGCAAAGGAACTTTCCCAATTCCTTGGACAGCATCGACGTGAAACAGGACTTTCGGGAATTGCTTCAACCATTGTCCGATTTCTAGGATCGGTTGAATGGTTCCCAGCTCGTTGTTCACATGCATAATGGAAACGAGAATCGTATCCGGACGCATTGCTTTCTGAACAGCTTCTACCGATACGCGGCCTTCACGATCTACCGGCAGATATGTCACAGCAAATCCCAGACCTTCCAACTGTTTGCAAACATCGTAAACAGCCGGATGCTCGACCTGCGTCGTAATAATATGTTTCCCTCTGTTTTGATATTGAAAGGCTACGCCCTTAATCGCCGTATTATTGCTCTCCGTACCACCTGAAGTAAAAATAACTTCACTTTCTTTACAGCCCAAGTACTGAGCGGCAACCTTTCGCGCCTGCTTCAGTACATTTTCCGCCTCTACTCCTTTTTGATGCAAGGAAGACGGGTTTCCATAGTAGCTTTCCATCGCGCGTCTAACGGTTTCAATCACTTGAGGATGAGGCCGGGTAGTCGCACTGTTGTCCAAATAAATCACCAGTACACACCTTCCTAAGGGCAAGATGCCCGAATACTACGCTTCATCATAACATGACTTTTCGTAAAGAACATACAAAGTATTACACTTCTCGACCTTATTTTTCCCCGAGTGCATTGCTCTCAAAAGGCCAAATCAGACAATCTGAACAACCGTTCACAGACTATTCACGGATAAAGCGCTTACATCCAGATATAGGCTATTTACATTGGTTTGGCCTTTCGTTAGAATAGTCAATAAATTTAGATAAAAAAACAACAACAAGGAGAGAACCACCATGACAGCACAAGCTATGCAAGAAGAAATCAAGAAGATGGAAGCCGAATTGAAAAGACTGCAAGCGGAACTGGCGAAGATGAACAAAAATATCCCTCAGTACGACCGCATGGATGTCGCATACCTAAATGAGGTGTACAACGCGTGACGCTCATTCGAATTCGATAGCGTGGTGACGGCATGAAGGATTCGCCGTGACCACGCTATTTTTTGTGAAAAAACCGCTCCTGTCAGTTCGACGGAACGGTTTTGGCTTGCTTCTATTTAAACGGAATCTCCCCTACATACTCGCCAGAAAAAACTTCAGTAGCCGGACCCGTCATATAGACGCGATTATCCGCTTCCTTCCATTCAATAAAGAGATCGCCTCCTGCCAGGTGGACCGTGACTTTTCTTCCTGTCTTCCCACTCAAGTGGGCAGCTACTGCAGCAGCGCAAGCTCCCGTCCCACAGGCAAGCGTTACACCTGATCCCCTCTCCCATACACGGAAAAGAATTTCCTCGTGATTCAATATTTGGATAAATTCGACGTTGGTTCGCTCAGGAAACCACTCGTGATACTCGATCATTGGCCCGTAGTGACGAACATCTTCTTCCTTCACTTCATCCACGAAAAGGATGGCATGAGGATTCCCCATCGAAACAGCCGTCATCGTAAACGCCGTTCCACCGACTTCGATTCCCTCTTCTCGCACCTGCTCTTCTGGAATGCCTGTCATCGGAATTGCTGCTCGCTCAAAACGAGGCTCTCCCATATCGATTGTTACTTGATCGACTTTACCATCTGCTCCTAGCGATACGACAGGAGTGACGGTCCCTCCCAATGTCTCCACGGTAAACGTTGTTTGCTCCGTCAAACCGTGATCGTATACGTACTTACTCACACAGCGCAAGCCGTTTCCGCAATTTTTTGCTTCGCTGCCATCATTATTAAAGACCCGCATGCGAAAATCTGCTCGCTCAGATGGCATAATGAGGATCAGTCCATCACCGCCGATCCCAAAATTCCGATCACTCACTCTTCGTGCCAATTCGGGTAAATCTACACGTGATAAGTCTTCCTCAAAACAGTTGACGTAAACGTAATCATTCCCCAAGCCATGCAGCTTTGTAAATTTCATCGTCCACTCCTCTTTCTCTTTCATATGCTAGGTCTGACTCTTTTCTATGCCTATTATCTTATCACACCCCAGAGAATCGCGGTCGAATCAAAAGGTGGTATACTACCACTAGCATCGATGATGGGAAGAGGTGGAACAAGCATTGGATTATCATATTTTCCGCTATGCACTCGGAACGAAAAATGAAGCAAAACGCCTCGCTGTACAAAAAGCAACGGGAACGGAACCTTTCTGCATATCCGTCCCCTCTGGCGTAGCGGCTCAGCCGATGAGTGAAGAAGAAACGATTACAGGAGCGATCAATCGGGCAAAAGCTGCACGTAGTCAAGCCCCGGAAGCAGACATTGGGCTAGGCTTGGAAGGCGGACTTATGTACGATGAGCGGTTTACAAAACAATGGTATTTGATTTCCATCTGTGCAGCCTGGAATGGAAGTGAGCTATTTATTGGAAAGGGATTGGCTTTTCCTATCCCGAATCAAGCTGTTTACCGAATCCAGCAGGAACAAATTGAGCTCAGTACCATCATAGATGAATGGGGGAAAACCGTCGGCAGTAATCATCGCGGCGGCGCCTATTCCCTTTTAACGGATAATCGCGTACGTCGTTCCGATGTGTTTTGTGACGCCGTGATCGCAGCCATTACGCCTTTTGTTTCCTCTTTGTACAAATAATATAAAAAACCCTCTCCAGCTAAACGAACCGGAGAGGGTTTTGGTTTGATGCTTTTAGCGAGCCGTATAATACGGGTAGATGACTAATGCGCCCAAAATGGCAAGAGCACCTACGATCATCGCCCAGACTCCCAGCGTCTTCGAGTTGCGTCGATACGCCAGATAGCCAAGCACCATACCAATTGGAGCCACCAAGTACGGCATGAAAAACAAGGACAGGATCGATAAGCCCAAGCCAGTCATCCCGATACCGCTGGCCCGATTTCCCCGGTTTTCCTCGTCTGTGTCGATCTCACTGGCAGCACGACTCGTCGGAAACGGCTCGGCGATTTCCGCCGCCGCCTCGATGTCGTCCTCTCTGACTTTGGCAACCGGTGAACGGTCCTCCTTTGTCAAAACAACGCCATCCAAACGCTCCGAAAAGTCTTTTCGCTCCTCATCCAGCTCGCCTGTATAGCGCTCTGCCAAGGAGTGGGGGTCATAGTGAACCCTGCGCCTCGACCGATCTTCCTCTTCGTCAAAGACGGCCTGTGTCCAGGTATTCGCTACAAACTCCCTGTCGTGTTGATCAACCGTCTCGGAAAAACCGGTGTCTTCCTTCCGCTTCGCATCATTACGTTCGTGTCGATCCAACATAGCATGCTCAGCCCCTTTTTTGGTAAAGGATTAATTAAGTGAAGGAAGTAGCCTTATTGTCTGCCTACGTTGTACAATTTAAACGGGAGGCGAGAGAATGAAACCAGACAAAATCCTAACCATTGGCATTGATATTGACGGTACAGTCACATCACCTAGCAGTATTGTTCCGTTGATGAATGAGAGCTTTGGAAGAGATTTACGATATGAAGATTGTGTGGAATACAATTTAGCCAACGTGTATCAAATCACGGACGCAGAGTTTGAAATGTGGCTGGATCAAAATGGGGAGCGCCTATATGATGGTGCGCCTGTTCACGGAATAGCCGATCAGGTTTTGCGCGATTGGTTTACCTCCCACAAGCTGGTATATATAAGTGCTCGTGAGGATCGTCACCGCGATGTGACGTTACAATGGTTTGCTCGCTACAATATCCCTCATCATGAAGTGGATTTGATTGGGAGCCACGACAAGCTGTCAGCTGCCCGCAAGTGGGGCGTGGACCTATTTTTGGAGGATCGTCTGGAGAACGCTTTGCAATTGTCAGAGGCGCTGCAAATTCCGGTGTTCTTGTTTGACACTCCGTATAACCAAGCTGCCTTACCTCCGCTCGTCCATCGAGTCACTTCTTGGGAAGAGGTTGCCCAAAAAGTCAACGAGCTTTTTCCAGCTAAGACAACCGTATAGGTTGAATAGCAAAAAGACGTATCACCTTAAAGGGATACGTCCTTTTTGCGCCGAAGCGTTATTTCTTTTCGGATGTCTTCGGCTTGAACGTCAGACAACAGGTCTCAGACGATGTCTTAGCCTTATCCTGATGCTGCGTGTTTTGACCGTACTCGCCTGCGAATTCTTCTTTCAGGTTTACGGTGGCATGTGCGTCAATCTCTACCATGATCTCTTCGGCGCTGCAAAGATTGCCCTGCGCCCAGTACTCACAGTTTGCTACAGAACATTTCACTGCTGGCATGTGCATTCACCCCCTAGAGGCTAGCCTTCACAACAACTCAGGGGCTTATACTTTGCCATTCACAGTGGAAATCAATACTCTACACAAGAAAGAAGTGGATGACATGTCGATTACCCGTATTGTCGTCATCACCGGAGCTTCTGGTGGCCTTGGTCTAGCTTTGACACGACTTCATTTAGAAAAAGGAGACTGTGTCATTGCCACTAGCCGGAAAACGATTACCCAGGAACTCGTTTCGTTACAAAAAGATTATCCGGATCGACTCCATCATTACCCGTTAGACGTCAGCAGCAACGAAGACATTCGGCAGTTCGCTGCATGGGTGCACATCCGCTTCGAACGATGCGATTTTCTTTACAACAATGCAGGGATGGCCGTCTTTGAATCACTCATCGAAATGCGCGTGGAGGAGCTCGAAGAAACACTGCGAACGAATATTTACGGTGTTCTCTACACGACCCGTGCCTTTTTGCCGATGATGCTTCAGCAAAAGCAAGGGCATATTATCACGGTTGCCTCACTTGCCGGACAGGTTGCTACAGCCAAAGCTGCGGTATACGCTGCCAGCAAAGCAGCCGTCATCCGTTTTAGTGAAGGATTGCGTCATGAGCTGCAAGGCACTGGAATTGCTGTGACGTGTGCGATGCCAGGCCCGATTGACACACCCTTTTTAGATAAGGCAGACAAAACAGGTAGCTATCGCAGCAAAGTAAGTCGGTATTTATTGACACCAGAACAAACGGCAAAAGCCATTTATCGAGCGGCGGAAGCAAAACGTCCGGAGGTTGCCATGCCATTTCGTCTACATGCGCTCTCCCGTATCTACTTTTTATTACCTCAGTGGCTAAAACACCTCGTCTCACCTCTCCTCAATCGGAAGTGATGAGGAATCATCCAAGTTTTTCAATGCCCCGAATGCAAGAAGACCGAAAATGATACATACGGCTGCTCCGGCTCCAATGATCCCTTGAACGCCCAGGAAGGGTATGAGGACGCCAGAGACAGCCGCTCCCGCCGGCATTCCCGTCCCCGTAATCGTTCGAACGCTGGTTAATACCCGCCCCAAGAGAGCATCGGGCACCTGTTTTTGCAGATAGCTTCTATACATGATGTTATAGGGAGCAAAGCAAAAACCCGCCACAACCATCGAAGCCATTGCAATCTCCAACCGCGAGAATAAAGCGATTGGCAATGTGGTCAATCCCCACGCTACGATAATCCCTGCTAGCGTCGATCCCAACGGAAGTTTCCACGTAACCGTCGAGAAAAAGAGAGAGCCTAGTAATGCCCCGATTGCCAAAGAAGACCAAATCATCCCTAACGCAACAGATCCTCCTGCCAAATCCTGATTCGCATACAGGGGTAATGCAATTTCAATGGGGCCATACGACATGTTAAACAAAAACGTAAAGAAAACAAGAATGATCAATTGCTTGCGTCCAAATAGGTAACGATACCCTGTTCGCATGTCACTCCAGAGAGAACGAAAGAACACTCCCATTTGACCTTTTACAATCACTGTAGGATTCGCACTTTTCGTAAGCTCACGAGGCAGCCTTGAGAAGCAGAAGGCACATACAAAAAAGCTAGCCGCATCAATCAATAGAACATAAGCTTCCCCAATCAACCCGATTAAAACTCCCGCGAGTGCCGGTCCAAACATATACACAATTTGCCATTGCGTTTCCATCACGCCATTTGCTTTGACCAATTGATTTTTGTCCGAGACGATTCTTGGCAACAATGTCTGCGCCCCAGCTGTGCTCAACGGAGAAAGAATTCCTGCAATCACAATCAGCACGTATATCACAAATAGTGGAACTTGATCGACCTGCAATAATGCGACCAACGCTATAAAAATAAGTCCTCGTGCGACATTGTCCATCATGATGAGCTTGCGTCGATCAAATCGATCCAGCAAAACTCCCGCTACTAAACCAGCAAAAACAGCAGGGAGCATATATGCAAGAACGACCCCACCCATCGCCGCAGGTGAGCCTGTTTTCTTCATGACAAACCACGTCAAGCCCATCCAGCCAAACTGATCCCCTAGACTAGACAAGAACATCCCCAGCCAATACCAGCGAAATGAACGCTGTTGCCATAATTCCTTCATGCTGCATCTTCCTTTTTCTCTATATTTCCATTCATTGTATAGTCAGATTCATACTTTTTCAACAATTATATTTATTAAATCTAAAAGTTTCGTTTTGTATCATAAAGAACCTCTGCTCCAAATAAGCAGAGGAATCTATCCTACATCATTACTGTACGACTGCGATCTTTTTGTAGCTTACGACGGCTCCAAAGCCACAAACTTCCTGCTGCAACCCCAAAAAATCCAAGCCACACGGAGACAGCGGCACTACCGAACTGCTCCGCACTGAATCCGAGTATCAAGCAGCTCGCTGAAAAGCTTCCCATGGTCGCCATTTCCCGTATGGAAAAAACGCGAGCCAGATAAGCAGGATCAGACAGACGTTGCAGCTTCGTCACAGACAATATCGATGAACTAAACTGAGCCGTTGATGCAAAGAGGATGGCGATTGCCAGTCCAAGTAGTGGTTTTGCATGAAACACGGCGATAATCGAGCATCCCATCGCTACGAGTGCCCATCCTTGGACACGCCACGTTGCTTTCTCGCTCAGGCTGTCAGACAGCTTATTCACGGCAATCCCAGCGATCACACCTCCGAGTCCCAACGGAATATCCAGGAGTCCAAATACATACAAGCCCTCTCCTCGCTCCGTAAGAACATAGTACATCAGCATAATGTAATAGGCGCCGCATACCCGTTCTGCCATCTGATAACCGATTACACTGCCAATTTCCCGATGCTTTCCGATATAACGGAAGCCCTCTTTTAGCCTTTCCATAAAAGGTACAGCCGCTTTCGAATCAACAGAATTGGCGATATGCGGGAGCGGTAGCAAGATGAACAGTGACAACAAATAACAGGCGGCATCGAGCAAAAAGTTGTAACGGTAGGAGAACAAGTAAACCAGAACTGCTGCTATACCCTGACAAACAATAATGAGAAACGAGGTCGTCCCCTGCAGAAGAGAATTGGCAGCTAACCTGTCCTTTTCCTCCACGGATTGTACGATCGCTACTTGCATGGCTGGTTGGAAAAAAGCACTGCAAATATTGACCAGGATCAATAACAAAAAAGCCACCCATAAGTAGGTCGCAGATGTGATGAAGAAAAACAAGCTGACGAGAATGCCACGAAGCAAATTGACGACAATCATGACCCGCCGTTTATCCCAGTTCTCCACCAGTGTCCCCGCGAAAAAGCTGGCAAATACATAAGGGAGCATACGAAACACAGTACCTGCCGCAAAGGAAAGACCCGATCCACTTAGATCATGTAAAAGTCCAACGACCGCAATGAATGTAAATTCATTTCCGATGATGTGTACAATATGGGCCGTATACAAACGGCGAAAGACGGGATGTTGTAAGATCGCCACTGGAATGCACCCTCTCACCGTTTTCAATATTGTAGCATTTGTCGAAAAATATGCGCAAATCCATCTTGCGAAATGGATCGCTTTGTTGTTACAATACATTCAAATAAAACTGAACGTCTAAAAATAACAAAACATTCACGTTCAGCGAAACGAGGTTGATCGACTTGAAACGATACGTAGTTGTGGAAACTTTGGATCAATTAAAAGCTGTCAGCGATTCCTTGCGCCTACAGATCATCACGATGCTGGTCAAGGAGGAATACACAGGCAAGCAGCTCGCTACCCTTCTCTCCCTTTCTCCCTCTAAAGTGCATTATCACCTGAAGGAATTGGAAAGCCACGGCTTCGTTGAAGTCGTGCGTACGGAAGAAAAGAACGGGATCGTGCAAAAGTTTTATCGGGCAGTTGCTTACGACTTCAAGGTTAGTGATGATTTGCTACCCTCCCTGCGCGAAGACAGTATCCTCTTGCAGGAAACGATGATAAATCACCTGCGCTCCAGTATAAATCGCCTGTATAACGCACCAGACGAGTCATTCATGCTCTTTTCGGATCAAGAGGATCCTCCTCCTGCAATTGCCGTTAGCTCCGAAGTGAGAGCACCTCGAAAAGAAATATCTGCTTGGCTCACTAAATATAAGGCTTTACTTGAGGAGCTATCCGAAATGGAAGATCGCTATTTAGAGAGGATTGCTGCTGGAGAAGTGGAGGATACGGTTGAAAACTTTTACATGGTCACGGTCGGGTTCATGACGAATGAACGTTACTTCGTCGCAGAAGACGATTCCTTGCCAGATAACTATGAGCACCAACCGTCTGAATTCAAGCATTACACCAGCAAGATTGTCGTGAAGAAAAAGAAGGAGGAAAATGGAGATGAGCACTCTGGCGACAAATAATTCCCTGTGGAAAAATGGATCGTTTGTCCGGTTATGGTGCGGCACTTTATTTTCGGCAATGGCTGACGGAGCTTTCTTCATCCTGCTCAACTGGTATATCGTGAATGCCATGGGCTCAGGAGCAATCCTCGGCACGACTTTGATTTGTTTGTCCATCCCCCGTCTCCTCTTTATGCTGGCGGGCGGGGTGGCTGCTGATCGTTTGAATCGAAAATGGATTATGTTTTCCTCCCTTTTGGTGAGGGGAATGATTTTAGCCTGCTTCAGTTTGCTTATGCTTCAAGGAAATAGCGACTGGTTCCCCGTGAGCCTGTACGTCATGGCGGCTTTATTCGGAACAGTCGATGCATTTTTTTGGCCAGCACGCAGCTCGATTCTGCCCTCACTTGTCTCACGAGAACAACTTTCGCCAGCTAACAGCTTAATGGAACTATGCCATCAGATTAGCATGGTTGCCGGACCGGTAGTTACTGCCTTATTAATTGGAACCGTTCGTTATCCGATCATGTTTATGATCTTGGCATGCACCTTCTTCGTAGGAACACTCTTTATACTCTCTCTCCATTCACACGCATACTCCAAAGACACGACATCAGAGTCTACAACAGAATCACGGGCAAGCTCCTATTTCAAGGATATCGTGGGAGGCATTCGTTTTACGTATTCAATCCCGATCCTCGCCCTTATTTTAACAACATCACTATTCACCAACATGATGTTCTCCGGCCCAGTTAACATGATCATTCCCATTCATGTAAATGACCTCGGATGGGACGGGAGTGCTTTTAGTTCACTCAGTACCTCAGTTGGAGTGGGCATGATTGTTGGCGGTATTTTGACTGCATGGTGTAAAGGACTCCGTGGAAGGTTTATGTTACTCCCTGTCATTCTCGGATGTATGGGAGTTGGAATCAGCTCTTATTATTTCATTGAGGAGCTTTCCTTTGGGCTTGTCTCTCATTTTCTCATCGGAATGGCACTCAGTATGACGAATATTCCGTTTATCACCTACATTCAAAGTATCGTCCCTGCCAACATGCTCGGTCGTGTCATGTCATTGCTTTCCTTGATGTCCGTTGGCTTCGGGCCAGTCAGCTATGCACTGTGCTCCTATCTTCTCGCCAAAAACATCACAACACCGGGGCTTCTCTTATTCTTTGGCGGTATCATCTTTGTAAGTATCAGCCTTAGCCTGTTCTTTTTCCGCTCGTTCCGGAACATGGAGCAGCATCCGAACTGGAAGCGACCTATGGTAGAGGAGCAGCAGCTTCCTGCCACCCTTTCTTCGTAACGCCTTTCCTATAAATAGAAAGAACGCGCACCACGCAAGCATGAGCTCTTGCAGGTACGCGTTTTGCTATTTATACGGTTTGTTCTTTTTCGGCAAGGACCTTTATCAGCTGACGAGCACCAAAGCCCATCCGGGTAACTACCCCTGCCTCATTACGGACGAAGTGGATAAACATATCCGTTTCTCCCCGCTTCATGACGAAGCTGTCTTCTCCTACTGAACGAAGTGGAATATTCGCTCCATTACTCTTGGCTACCAGCTCGTTCTCTTCAATTTCTACCGATACAGTAGCCCCTTCGGACGAGCGGTACTCCCCTGTAAATGCAGCGAGTGCCTCTACAGAAATTTCATAATCCGGATATTGGAACGGCACTGTATTCGGAGAGCGTCCATTGGTTGCGTTTAAAATGCCATGCATCAAATCGGCCATTGGCCCGCCATCTGTGTTCATCAGTACGGCTCCTGTCAGGCCCCGCTCCGGTAAAACAAAAATTTGTGCAGCCACTCCCTTGATCGCTCCACCATGCTCAATCAGTGTTCCATCATGGCAATTGGCTACAAACAATCCATAGCCGTATGCTTGAAACGGCGAAATGGAGACATGAGGCTCCGTCATAGCCTGCACACTCTCCGGTGAGAGCAAGCGATTCTCGCCCACCAGTCCGCCCGTTCTAAAAATTTCCGTATAGCGCAATAGATCGTGAATGGTCGATTTCAGAAAACCAGCCGCACGCATCGATGGTGAATCCCACCATGAAGGGGAACGGTATACCTCACCGCCATCCTTTGGGCTTTTCCGCGTGAATAGCGTAGCGACCTCAGCTTCCTCAGGCAAATCTTCGACGAGAAAGGCACTGTTCTTCATCCCCGCAGGCTCCAAAATATGATCCTGCACAAACTGCTCGTAAGATATCCCGCTCACTCGTTCAATAATCAGTCCGAGCATGGCGTAACTGTCGTTGGAGTAGCTAAATTCCGTTCCAGGTGCACCTAAAAACTCGTAATTTAGCTTACCAATATAGGCCATGAATTCTTCTTTTGTATTGATCTCTTCCGCTTTATCGAGATCAAAAGCAAGACCGGAGCTGGAGGACAGGTCATCCCCACCCTCCACAATGCTTCTTTTCATTGCACCCGCTAATGTATCCAAAGGAGGAAAACCTGCGGTATGTGTCATCAGATGCTGGATCGTGATCTCCCGGGTATAAGCTTCATTAGGCGTGCGGAGCTCAGGGAGATACTTGATGACCGGATCATGAACGGATAGCTTTCCTGCGTCTTGAAGCTGCATGATGGCGACACATGTAAAGGACTTGGTCACGGAACCAATGCCAAACACCGTATCAAGGGTTAATGCTTTTGCATCTTCTGTGTCGTCTGCCAAACCGAAGCCATGGAAATACCTTAGCACTCCTTGCTCTGCCAATCCGACTGCTGTTCCTGTTACTTTTGTCTCTGCAAGCAGCTTTTGCGCGTATTCCTCAAACGACTGTACCCAATCCGCCATGTTCCTTCTCCCCTTTTTCGTTAAGCTTTGGTTTAAGGCCGGAAATTTTCCGTGCGAATCACATAGTTGCCGATCGCCTTTTGGTTCAGGGAATAACCGATGCCCGGGCTATCTGGAACTGCCAATTGACCGGGAGCCATCAGCTCTACACCATTCTCTACGATATCTTCCTCCCAGTAACGGCTGGAGGCGGCTGTATCACCTGGGATCGTAAAATTCGGCAAAGAAGTAATCGCAATGTTGTGTGCGCGGCCAACACCCGACTCAATCATGCCTCCGCACCAAACCGGAATGTCGTGTGCCTGACACAAGTCGTGAATGCGCTTGGACTCTGTTAATCCACCGACCCTCCCCACCTTGATATTAATAATGCCGCAGCTGCCTAGCTCTATCGCTTTTCTGGCATCATCCACATTGTGAATACTTTCATCGAGGCAGATTGGTGTGGACAGCTCCCTTTGCAGCTTGGCATGATCAATAATGTCGTCATGGGCGAGTGGCTGTTCGATCATCATCAGCCCATATTGATCCAGCTCCTTCATCACATCCAAATGCTCCATTGTGTAAGCGGAGTTCGCATCTGCCATCAACGGGACACCCTCGCCAAAGCGTTCGCGGATCGCTCGAATCACCTCTACGTCAAAGCCTGGCTTGATCTTTACCTTGATCTTCTTGTAGCCCTCACTGAGATGGCGCTCTACTTTTGCCAAAACTTGATCAACAGTCGGTTCAATACCGATGCTGATCCCTACATCGATAACAGCTTTCTCGCCTCCTAATGCTTTGGCGAGAGAGATTCCTTTCTGCTTGCTGTATAGATCCCAGATTGCGCCTTCTAAAGCCGCCTTCGCCATGTTGTTGCGGCGAATCGGGGCAAACAACCGATCCACATCCTCAGGGGTCTCGATCTCACTCGAAAACAGCTTCGGTATCATAAACTTTTCCATTATGTGCCATGCTGTCCCTGTCGTTTCTTCACTATAATAAGGGGCCGACATCGCCACACTTTCCGCGTGCCCTACCTCTCCCTCTCCATATACACTGACCAAAATGAGCTCCTTGATGGTCGTATATCCAAAGCTCGTTTCAAAACGGAAACGAAGTGGCATGTGTAGTTGCTGCAATTCAATTCGTTCGATTTTCAATGTACTTCATCCCTTCTATTCCATATAAATGACATGCGACATAATGTTGCGGCGAAGCTAATGTAGCGACAGGACGCACTGTGCGGCAAATTTCCGTAGCATATGAGCACCTGGTGTGGAACGCACACCCAACGGGAACATTCGCCGGAGAGGGAACATCCCCGGAAAGAACAATTCGCTCCTTTTTCCGAAACGGATTGGCTTTGGGAACCGCTGACATGAGCGCTTCTGTATACGGGTGTAACGGGCGCAAAAACAAATCCTTTTTACTGGCGATTTCGACAATTCGTCCAAGATACATCACCGCAATTCTGTCGCTGATGTGGCGAACGACACCTAGATCGTGCGAAATAAACAAATAGCTCAAGCCTAGACGCTGCTGCAAATCCTGCAAAAGATTCACGATCTGCGCCTGAATGGACACGTCAAGTGCTGAAACCGGCTCATCTGCCACGATTAATGAAGGTTCCACCGCCAATGCGCGAGCGATCCCGATCCGCTGCCGCTGCCCTCCGCTAAACTCATGGGGAAAGCGTGTGGCGTATTGAGCATTCAGCCCGACCATCTGAAGCAGTTCTTTTACTTGATCGCGCCTTTCTTTCGCCGACATCTGCGGATCTCTGACGCCTAACGCTTCCTCCAAAGCCCCTTGCACGGTCATCCGTGGATTTAATGATGCATACGGATCCTGAAACACGATTTGCATTCGCTTGCGGAGTGGACGAAAACGTGCAGCCGACATCTCCGTAATGTTTTGTCCTTCAAATTCAATCGTTCCACTCGTAGGCTCAATGAGTCGCATGATGCTGCGACCAGTCGTTGACTTGCCACAACCGCTCTCTCCTACCAGCCCAAGCGTTTCTCCTTTTCCCAACTGGAAAGAAACCCCATCGACTGCCTTAATCACTTCGTCGCGATTGCGGAATAGTCCTTTGCTAATTGGAAAATACGTCTTTAAATCGTTTACTGATAACAAGATATCCCTCATACCGCCATCTCCTTGTTCTCGTACAGCCAGCATCGAACAGCCTGTGTGCCTGTGCCCGTTGCCATCAGCGGCGGTTTTTCTTTGTAACATCGCTCCTCGGCCTGTGAGCAGCGGAAGCGGAATGCACACCCTTGTGTCACCTCACCCAGTAGCGGGACACTGCCTTCAATCGGATCGAGGCGAAGCTTCTCCTCCTCATCCAGATCGGGTATGCAGCGTAAAAGTCCAATCGTATACGGATGCTTTGGATGCGAAAACAGACTGGCAACGTCAGCTTCCTCTACGATCTCCCCGTAGTACATCACAAGTACACGATCAGCCATTTCAGCCACGACACCTAGGTCATGCGTAATGAGTAGCAGAGAGGTATGATCTTTCTCCTTCAAATCGTTCATCAGTTCCAAAATTTGCGCTTGAATGGTCACATCCAGTGCAGTCGTCGGCTCGTCTGCGATCAATAAATCCGGGTTGCAAGCCATCGCCATCGCAATCATGACACGCTGCTTCATCCCACCCGATAGCTGATGGGGATAGTCCCGCATGATGTCTTCTGCCCTCGGCACGCCCACTTTTTTGAGCATTTCAATCGCTTTTGCTTGGCGTTCTTTTTTCGATAAATCGGTATGCAGTTGATACACTTCTTCTAGCTGTCGGCCAATCGTATGGACCGGATTGAGTGACGTCATCGGCTCCTGAAAAATCATCGCGATATCTTTTCCGCGAATGTTGCGAAGTTCACCAGTACTCAACTGGTTCAATAAGATATCACGAAATCGAATGCTTCCCTCCATCTGTGCGTTCGCCCGGGACAAGAGTCCCATAATCGCCAAGGACGTCACGCTTTTTCCGCAGCCAGACTCGCCTACCAACGCTACCGTCTCTCCTTTTTTCAGTTGAAAAGAAATGCCTTGTAGCGCTGGCAGCTCACCCTTATCCGTCTTAAACTGCAAGCGTAAATCCTTTACTTCCAAAAGTACCTCTTTCATCAGCTCGTGCCCCCCTTCATCCATTACCTCGTTTTCGGGTCGAATGCATCCCGTAATCCGTCACCTAACAGATTGAAGCCAAGGACAACCAGCATGATGGCCAATCCAGGAAAAATGGACATCCACCAGGCTTGACTCAAGAATGCTTTGCCGACAAAAACCATGGCTCCCCACTCAGGCATCGGCGGTTGCGCACCCAGCCCGAGAAAGCTCAAGGCCGCTGCAGCCAAAATACTCACACCGAATTGAATGGTGGAAAGCACAATGATTGGGGAGAGAATATTGGGTAAAACATGTTTCAGCAAAATCTGCCAGTCCCTGATCCCCAGAGCGCGAACAGCCTCAATGTACTCTTTCTCCCTTATGGATAAGACCGCAGAGCGGACGACCCGCACATAGGACGGAATAACTGCAATGACTACCGCGATCATGGCATTCGTTAATCCAGGGCCCAAGACCGCAATGACAGCAATCGCCAGAAGCAGGGCAGGAAGTGACATGAGAATATCCATGCCCTGCATGATAAACAGATCCACACGACGATAATAGCCAGCGATAATACCGAGCGTTACACCTATCAAGGTAGAAAGTACAACCGTTATCAAACCCATCAGCAAGGAAATTCTCCCCCCGTGCAACAGACGGGAAAAAATATCTCTGCCGAAATCATCCGTTCCGAGAAGATGGGTCAGACTCGGAGCGCTTAATCGGCTGTTAAAGTTCATTTGTTCGACAGGATGAGGGGCAACGACTGGAGCAAGAAGCGATCCAAGTGTAAAGACGATCAGGATGACTACACCCGCCATTGCTGTCTTATTGCGTTTCAGCCGTTTGCCCATCCCTCCCCAATACGACTCCGGACGATTACTGTTCACTATTCATCGGCTCCTTCCTTAGTCGAAATGGATTCGTGGATCAATCCGGCTGTAAATGAGATCCACGATCAAATTGGTTAAGGCAAAAATCAACGCCATGAAAAACACCATGCCTTGTATGGTCGGCATATCCCGTTTACTGATCGCCTCAATCGCCAGGCTGCCGATCCCTTGCAGAGAAAACACCGTTTCCACCACCACAGCTCCAGCCATGAGCGCACCGAACTGCAAGCCTAACATCGTGACAACAGGAATAATGGCATTCGGCAGACCGTGGCTCAAAATGACTCGGAAAAGTGCCGCCCCCTTGGCCTCGGCTGTCCGCATGTAATCCTGCTTGATGACTTCCAGCATGCTGGAGCGGGTCATACGGGCGATCATCCCCGCTTCCGCCATGCCCAAGGTGATCGCTGGCAGCAGCAGGGAGTGAATCCCCTCATAGCCGGAAATCGGAAACAAAGCCAGCTTGTAAGCAAAAATCCAGATGAGAAACAAGGCAATCCAGAATCCGGGTGCCGAAATACCGAGTAAGGAGGTAAGCACCACAAGCCGATCGATGATGGTGTTTTGCTTGACGGCAGCAATCGTGCCTAACAAAATGCCGAATATTGCGGCAATGATTACACTAAGGATGGCAAGCTGCATGGTGATCGGGAAACGGTTCATGATCTGATCCCATACCTTTTCACCAGTGAATAACGATGTTCCCAAATCGCCAGTGAACAGGTTTCCGACAAACCGCATGTATTGCTGCCATAGTGGTTGATCAAGACCAAGCTTCGCTCTCATTTGACTGATGGCCTCTGGTGTTGCAAACTGTCCGAGTATTTGTGTTGCGGGATCGCCCGGAATGAGGTGTACCATCAAGAAGATCAGGACGGATACGCCAAGCAGTGTACCCACCAGGGAAAGTAATCTTTTTATTACATATCGGCGCATGCCTTCACCTCCGTTGTCTATTTTTCAAGCGTGACATCATGCAACGTAATGTTTTGCGTGTACGGATTGACCGTAAAGCCTTTGACACCACGTGTCGCTATCACCGTCTCGCTCACCCATAACGGAACCCACGGCATGTCATTCACCAAAATCTCCTGTGCATCTTCGTAAATCTTGAGACGCGCCTGCTCATTCATTTCCAAACGTCCTTTATTCAGTAAAACATCCAATTCAGGGTTGTTGTAATGAGTACGGCTTGTTGAATTGCTCTTTTCAAAGATGAGGTACAAGATATCCGCATCAAACCAGCCGTAGTACATCAAAGCCATATCATACGACTTTTTCGAAATGCGCTCTTTGATGGTTGTCATTTCTTGCACGCTAATTTTCATATCAATCCCTGCTTCTTTCAGCTGGCTCTGCAATATCTGCACCGCTCGCTGAAATGCTGGCTCTTGAGAGACGAGCATTTCTACCGACAATGGTTTTCCATCCTTATCTACGATGCCATCCCCATTACTGTCCGTCCAGCCTGCTTCCGCTAGCAACTGCTTGGCTTTGCCTAAATCTCTCGTATACAACTGCTTTGCCTTGCTTTCAATCGCTTCACTGTAGCCATAAATCGTGGGTGCCAAAGGACCATAGACCGGCTTACCGAAGCCGTTCAACGCTACCTGAACAAGTGGATCGCGATCTACGGAGAGGGCTACTGCTTTGCGCAGACGGACATCTGAAAACAACGGGTGCTTATTGTTCAATGCGATGTATTTGTTTCCAATGTCCATCACTTTCTCAATCTTGACTCCGGGCAGTGTCTCAAGCTCCGCAACCGAGTTCGGCGGCGCATCATACAACACATGGACCGTACCCTTTTTGAATTCCATCAGGCGCGTATCGTCGTCTTTCATAAACCGGAACATCATGCTGTCGAATTGCAGAGGACCTTTGTTGGCAGCGTACTCCGGTCCCCAGTTATAATCGGGATTTTTCTTGTAGGTGAGTGAAGCACCACGCTCGCGTTTGTCAAAAATGATCGGCCCCGTTGCAGATGGGTTATCTGCGAAGCCATCCCCTAATTCTTTTGCCTTTTTGGCGTCAAGAGGCGAGACTAATCCACCGACAATGACGTTAACAAACGGGGCAAACGGTTGGCTAAAATGCACCTTGAGCGTATGTTCGTCTGTTGCTTCCACTTTTTCAATCGGACCTGCAAGCCCCTTCACAGGCGATATGGTGAGCAAACGGTCAAAGGAATCTTTTACGGATGCTGCCGTCATTGGATCGCCAGAGTGATAGCGGACATCTTTGCGGAGGATAAATGTCCAAACCTTGCCGTCCTGCGAGATTTCGTACTTCTCTGCCAAACGCGGTTGAAGTTTGCCTGTTGCATCACGGGTTAACAGAGGCTCGTATATTAGACTGTTTTCCATGCTCAGCCAGCTCGTTTTGTGCATATCCAGCGAGTCTGGGTCCGTCAAGGAAGCGATGACTAATGTGTTCCCTTTGGCCGACGTGTCATTCCCCGCTTGATTGGTCGGCTGTGAGGAACAGCCTGCAATCAACGCCGTTGCTACAAATACACTCAAGGCCCCTTGCTTCCACCTGTGAATCTTCATGTCCATCCCCCTTATCAATTGCCGCTACACTTCTGTCCCTTCCGCAAACGGGTATATTTGTCGACTTGTCTCTTCGTATTCTTTCAGTCTTTGTTGTACCTGTTCTCCATCAGCCTGAACCACACCACTAATCAAAATATTCAGCATGGAAAAGATCGCCGTCATTCCTTTTAAGGCAGTAGGAGCAGGTGCGCTGACTTTTAAAATTTGATGAGCTACTGGCCCAATCGGAGATAGCTCATCGTCTGTAATCCCGATGATTTTGGCGCCTCTCTCTTTGGCTGCTTTTGCAAACAGGATCGTTTCACTCGTATAGCGGGGGAAGGAGAGTGCGATCACGAGCCAATCCTGATTGATCTGGGTCAACAAATAGTTGACGTCATCAACTGGCCCATTGTACAGATGCGCGTTTCCTCTGACGACATTCAGTGTAAAGGCGAGCCAGTGGGCTGGAGCATAGGAGCTGCGAAACCCTACAACGAGAATATGTTTGGCTGCCATAATACTTGAAACCGCTTGCAAAAGATGGTTCTTTTGCAATTCCCCTAACGTTTGCCGAATATACGCAACATCCTGCTCCATGTTATAAGAAATCAGGTCTTGTTTTCCCTTCATCTCCACTGCTGCTGTACGAAAACTGTGGATGGCATCAGCTTTTGGGACTTTTTCCAATAAGGAGCTGCGAATCTCACTTTGCAGTTCGCTGTACCCGGAGTAGGCGAGAGCGTAGGATAGTCGGATGATTGTCGTTTCGCTTGTGCCGCTCAATGCCCCGACCACTTTGGCTGGTTGCAGTGCAACGGTCTTCGGCTCGGCGAGAATGTATTTGGCTGCGAGTTTTTGTTGGTTGGTCAATTCCGGATAATGCTTGCGAATGCGCTCCTGTACGGATTCCATGATCATCTACTTCCTTGTCAATTGATGTAGGTTCCACTCTGTGGCTGGGTCTAACGGATAAATCGGGCGAATGGCGCGCTCGTATTTGAAGAAGCGGAAGTTGAGCGTCGTCAATCCCGGCGAATCGACGGTAATAACGCGTGCGCTGATCGGTTCGAAGGATGCTCGGAAATGTGTGCTTGATTTCAAGGCCACGATCTTGTATTTGGTCACGTCCATCCCGTGCAACAGAAAAATTTGCTCATCCAGCACTTGCGATTTCACGGAGCAAACCAGGACATCAACCCCGTCGATTTGCAAGCGAACGGACTTGCCAAAATTCTCATGTCCTCCTTGCCCCATCGGCGTCGTCGCAATGAATTTTCCATCTGTCAAAGCTTTGACGTAGGCTGTTACTTCAAGGGGTTCTCCATGCAGGTAGTCTGTCTTTCCACCCAGTGATAGTTGTACGGTAGCACCTACTCCAGCCTGGTGGGCAATCTGGACCACTTCGGGATCGTAAATAAATCCAAAGCATGCATTTGTCAGCTTGGCTTCCAGCATCGCCCGCAGCAAATGCGTTCCGTCTCCCGGTGTACCTCCACCTGGATTATCTGAAGTCTCATTGATTACGATGGGCATGCCTTCCGTTTCCAGTGCCATCGCAATTCCCTCGGCAGGAGTCGGCATGTTCAGCTCGAATTCATCCCGTTTTTCCCAAATCAGACAGGCGACATCCTCGCTCACTTTTTTGGCGAGCTCCTGATCGTTATTCGTCACGCTCAAAACGGAGACGCCCAGCTCAGGAATGTCCGTGTACGGAAAACCGTGGAAGAATGCACAGTCGATGACACCTTCTTCCTTTTCCCACGCCCAGCAGGCTTCGTTTATTTCGCGTGCCGGGGAATGATGAGTAGCAGATGTCGGAATCAATAGCGGCAGTCGAGTCAAATGCATGGTCGGCTTGATCCCTTCCGTAACCATCTTGTGCGCCAGATCGATCGCTTCCATCCCGCGTTCATAGCAATCCACATGCGGGTAAAGGTGAACACCCAGGAGCGCATCGGCCTCATCCACCATTTTTTGTGTCATGTTTGCATGGAGGTCGAGCGTAACAATTAAGGGAATGTCATAACCGACCAGCTGACGCACTGATGCCAGAATATCGCCCTCCAGGTCATCCATTCCTTCTACAACCCCCGCTCCGTGAAGCCCCAGACAAATGGCATCTGCACCTTCTGTCGCAGCAATCGTGTCAAGAAGCTCCTTTTTAATCCGGTCATACGCTTCTCGCAAAATCGTCCCCGCTGGATACGTAAAGGTGAGAAAGGTCGGCAAAAGCTCGATGCCCAGCTCTTCGGCACGATCCACCATCCCTCCTGGAAAGTTGCGAACGCCCCGATTGCGATTCACAATCGTTTCATGATAATCCCACTCATAGCTTTGGAACATCTCAAGCGTCGTGGGCACATTGGAAAACGTGTTCGTTTCATGCGCAATCCCACCAATAATCACCTTCATTCTTAGACCCTCCATTCGATTTTGAAGTATAAACTTTATTTTTTCATTTTTTTGAAGTTTCAACCTTTGTGGACATTATAAAGGGAAGAAAATCATTTGTTCAATCGCTAAATTATGAACGTTTTATCGCTTCTGCTATACTTGTTGATTCATAAACAAAAGCCCTCCCATTCAGGGAGAGCTTCTCTCGTAGCTCGTGGCAAATTATGAGGTTTTCCATTTCGCCAATTCAGATGGGAATTTGTCATTCAGCACTTTGATATAGGTACCCTTCATTCCTAACGAACGGGATTCCAGCACACCTGCGCTTGCCAGCTTGCGAAGAGCGTTCACGATGACCGAACGTGTCAGACCTGCTTGATCTGCCAGCTGGCTAGCTACTAGCAAGCCTTCACGTGCATCCAATTGCTCCATAATTTTTTCAATCGCGATCTGTTCACTGTAGGACAACGACGAGAGTGCAATTTTGGCAAAGGTTTTGTCACGCACTTCATTTTCAATTTGTTCTGTGCGCTGCCGAACGATTTTCATGCCGATCACAGTAGCACCGATCTCGCCCAAAATCAGATCTTCTGTTTCAAACTGACCGTAAGCACGCAGCAAGACGAGTGTGCCAAGGCGGCTTCCCCCTGCGTTGATAGGAACAATCGTCGTCATCATTTGCGGGAAAATCGAATTCAACTCTTTTGGAACAAGGCTGTACGGGCTGGTCACAGGCTCGTTGGCCAAGGTTTGTGAAGCTTCTAGCAGCTTCTGATTTACACCTTCCTGTAGCTGCGTGGATGAACGCCCTTCTTCTTGCAGGGAAATCTCCTGATTCATTCCACTTCCCAGGATCGAGCCATCTGCGGTAATGATGTAAACATTTGCAGAAATCACTTCAGATAATAGTCTTGCGAGATCTTGGAAGCCCACTCCGCTGCCACCCATTGTTTTTTGAAGCATCACATTAATTTTTCTCGTTTTTTCTAACAAATTCATAATAATATCCTCCTCTGGATTCTTCATGCTCACAGTATTGTCAGAAAAATCCAGCCCTATACATCCAAATCAAAAAATTAAAAAGAAGGTTGTGTACAGGAATTTGGGTAGAGAGAAAAGCGAGAAGACCTTCATAAAGAAAAAAGGCTGACAGAGTGGTTATTTTCACCCCGTCAGGCCTTTTTGGTATCATTCTCTAGCGAAGCTGCTTCTTAATGAGCGCTTCAATCGCTTCGGCAATGACATGCGTATGTCTGTTCATGTCTGCATTCGTTAAGCGGAAACGAACATAGCGTTCATCAAGGTTAAACGCTTCTTCAAGTGCCCCCATAAAGCCGCGCGCACGTTTGTCCAGTTCCAATAAAACTTCCAATTCGCCATCGCGAAGGTAGAAGACTACCTCGAGCTCCTCCAATCGACTGCGGTATGGCCCTGTCGGACGGAATTCAAATTCCTGTACAAACGGATGATTGCGGCCAAGGTGGCGATTGTATTCGCAGTCAACCTTGTACAGCTGGAATCCGATCTGTTGAACAGCATCCAACACTTTGGTCATTAACGGATGTGGGCGAACCTCGATGAAATCGGAATCACCTGGGTCGATCGCATTTTTAATATCGAGACCTGTCCGCAAGTAAACGGGTTGACGCCCCATTGTCAATGGCGTCTCATACGGCAATTGAAAAGCAAATGGCAGAACGGCTTCCTCTTTCGGTTTCAATTGTACCCGCTCAGACAGACGGTATTTGACAAGTGTGCATTCTTCCTTGGTCTTAGAGTCGTTGATTTCTTTTTCATAGTGTGTGACGACATACATGTAGATTTCGTCGATTTCCTGGGCGACATCTCCTCCCTTGATATGGACCTCACCTCTAACCATATCTCCGGGAATGAGTGAATCCTGCTCAAGACGCGCATCTACTTGCGCAGAGCCAATACCTACACTAGCCAATAATTTTTTGAACATGGACATACGTTCGCCTCTCCTTTATACCGACCCAGACCTACATGATCTGGCTATCAGATATTCTATATTGAAATATACGGTGGAAGAAATAGAAAGTTTCGCGCAATCTTTTGCCAAACATCATCCGGTATAACGTCCGCTGTCACGAACACATGCAACGTTCTACTAATCACAACTGTTTTGATTCGTACCTCCACTGTTGTTCGATCAGACAAAATATATTCGCGGCGCCGCAGCATTTCATGCAAGACCTGATGGACCTCGGCAACCTGCTCAACCTTCTTCCCTTTTAACGAAGCGAGATCCTTTTCCACGCGATCAACTACTTGTACCACAATGGTGGCATGAAGCGGCTGCTTCTGATCTGCAGTGAGTACAGAGGCGCGTACGTCTTCGATGACAGTCTCTTGCTTTTTGCGATAGACCCGCTGATTTTGCTTCAGCTCCAGATTTTCCTCGTACAGTTTTTTGTTTTGCAGCTCCAAGCTTTTTTTGATCAGCATCATCTGCTCCATTTCGCGTCCGTATGTAAATAAAATCAAGGTTCCGCCCAACACGCACCCCATGAGCAAAAGCGCGAGGTAACGCTTCCAAAGAATCACTTTCATGAGCGCACCTGTACCAGCCAATGCACACAAATCGTTCCGATATGGGCACCCAAGAATGCGACGACGATCATCACGAGCTGTTTGAAGACAGGTGTCAAATTTCCCATCAGTATTTTTTCAATCTGCAAAAACGAATCAAACGTTCCGCCCAATGCCCCAACCAATCCCCATATTTTGAGCTGGTCAGCCAATTGGGCCATCGATAACAGCGGAGGCTTCTCTGTGAGAAAAGCGCCTACCCCACCTGAGAAAGCGCCGCCGACCACAATGCCATAAGCCACGAAAAACGTCAAAATGACTTGTGCCATGTTGTGCTTCATCCTTTCTTCGAACAAGCAGTATATGCTTATCCCTACGCTCGTCATCCCGGTTTTATAACAGAACCCGCCAGCGTTTCAAATAAAAAGCGGCATGCTAGATTGGGCAGCATGCCGGGTCGATCAGCGTTGGTTCCTTCTCCATTTCTTCAGTTTCTTTTCAATGCGCGGCGAGTTCATGATCATAAGATCCGTAAACAAGTTGACCATTTTCGGATTGCGCAGCATCTGGTTAAAAACCTCTGGATTTTGCTTGAACCATTGCTCGTTGGCACGAATCCATTTCTTGAAAGCATCGTTTGTTTTGTAATAGTGATTCAATTGCCGAACCGGTCGATATCCACTCATCTTAATCTATCCCTTCGTCAAAAAATATAACGAGGAGAAAAACGATCACGATGATCCAGATGATCACTTCGAAACCTTCCTCGTTGAAGAAACCAAATCCTCTCACGTCAGATCCCCCCTTCATCCTGCCGCGCTCCTCGCACCATTCCATACCGCCCATGGTACCTTTCCCTATAGGTATATGTGGTTCCACGCTTGTTGGATTGGACACTTGCCTGCCTTCATATTGATTTTGTGTGCTGGCCTACTTTGTTGTGAAAAACGACGCATAGGGACACTCCTTTTCCACTCATACTAGAGAGGAATGACTCAAAGAGGAGACGAACATGACAGCCTCTACTGGATCTCTGTTACGCAACAAGCCTTACCTGCTGTTACTGCTAGTCGTCTTTTTCATGCACATGGCCTCTTACCTGGTCATTCCCGTCTTCCCAGTCTTTTTGCAAAAGGTACGGGTTCTTTCACTCTCTCAAGTCGGCATCATTTTGGCAGCGGGAAGCATCACATACCAAATCGGAAGCTTGGCAGGCGGCTTGATGTCAGATCGCTGGGGCAAACGTACCATTCTAGCCTTGGGGGCATTCCTTCAAGGATGTGCCATGGCAGGCTATCACTTCAGCCATTCCTATGGTTTCTTCTTGTTATTCTCCTCGGTCAACGGCTTGGGTCTTGGTCTGCTCGCTCCTACCATAAAAGCCATGATCGCGGATGAAGTGGATGAGGGCCAAAGAACGGCTGCCTTCTCATGGAGAGGGATACTCGCTCACAGCGGGATTATTGTCGCAGGCTTGATCATTACATGGATGACTGCGGGTGGGAAACAGCCGTTTCTCGTAGCTACCTTTGTGTACGGAGCACTTGCTGTTTTTTCTCGCTTCATCCTTCCCGATGATCGCTGTGTGGGAACTGATTGTAAGCAAACGCCGCTCAAGGAGTATCGTCACATCTTGACCCATCGCAGCTTTCTGCTTTTTTCCGCGATCTCGCTCTTAATCTGGGCGATCTACGCTCAATTCGCCATGATCCTGCCGCTGCGGGGAGAGCATGTCCTGCATTCCGCTACGATGATTGGCCTCATTTGGACGATCAACTCGCTCAGTGTCGTGGTCTTGCAAGGGCTGATCTCACGTTTTGTACTACAGCGCATCAATCCGTACTTGTCTGTCACAATGGGAACGATCTTGTTGGGTGCAGGGCTAACGCTCATGGGATGGGCAAACCACTTCCTCACACTGTCCGGGGCTGCGATTCTATTCATTTTGGGTGAGATGCTGTTTATGCCCATGCTGGACAGTCTCGTCACTCATTTCGCAAAAGAAGAATGGCTGGGGGCGTACTTTGGCTTTTCCAATTTCGTATCTGGTCTTGGGACGGCTCTTGGGACAGGATTGGGTGGAGCAATGGTTGAAAAGCTTGGGGGAGTCGGCAGCATCTATCCGTGGATTGGCTACGGAGTGATTACACTGTTTTTGGCGGCGATTCTTGGTCTGTTTGCCCTATACGCCATCCCTCGCCACAAAAATGCTGATCTTGACTCCCCCACAAAAACTCGCAAAGAGGAAGGGGCCACATGAACGCAGAGGAACACGCACAGCATCAACAAGAAAAGCAGATGGAAGTGCTTAGGCGAGTGCGCCTTGGCAGCCATGACTCTGAGAAAGGGGTAGTTACATGACTAAGCAAAACAAGAATTCCTCCCTACAGCAAAATCAACCAGACGAACGCAATCGCCAGCCCAAAAACGTTCAAAACGATGCACCAGGCTATGGAGACAAAAAATTGGAGGGACCCAATCGTCCTTCCACCTAACCCTTAGGCGATCAATAAAAAAGTCATTTTGCGCCTTCATCCAAGGGCAAAATGACTTTTTTCATTTCCTTTACGAAATCGATACGAGCTTGTATGGCAAGGAGAATTCTTCCAATCCCTCCAAAAATACTTGGCGAGACTTTTCATCAGGCGCAATCAGTTGGAGATAGCGTGTGAAATAAAACACGATGCGATCTTCTTTGCCCTCTTGTAAGCGATAGTGTGACAGCTGTGCGATGTCCGTCAGGTTGTAGAAGTATTCATAGTGCTCCTTTGTAAAAGGCGCATGAAAGATCCGGCTGACCACTACACCATTGCTCAGATTTTCCCGCATGTTCTCTTTTGTTGCCCCGAGAAAACGAAGCAGCTCACCGGCACGCTTCGCCCCGACCTTTTCCACCAGGATGCTGTCGTTGTACTCCACTTCCAGATCGGTCAATTTGTTGGAAACGGCTGCAAGCATCGCCATCAACACCTTGCGCACTGCCAGATTCTCCGTAGCAAATTGATTGTCAAACACATTAAATTCAAACGACGTCGCTTCGCCCTGACGCCGTGTATACAATATGATCGCGTTCAAAAGCATTCCTCCGCTTTCTACTCACTTATCTAGGCAAAATAGCTTCCCACGTCGCACGGTCCAGCTTGCGAATGACACGGAACAAGAGACGCTTAGCTGCCTCGTAATCCTCTCGGTCAATGATCGAAGCATGGCTGTGAATGTAACGGGAAGGAATTCCAATGACGGCAGACGGTACTCCCTTGCCATGGTACTGAACGACACCTGCATCCGTCCCGCCTTTTGCCACATAAATCTGGTACGGAATGTTCTCCTCTTCGCACGTGGAGATAAGAAGCTCACGCAATCCTACCGGCATGACGTACATCGGATCGTAGATGCGCATCAGCAGACCACCGCCGAGCTTGCCGCCATCATCTTTTACCCCTGGTATGTCTGTGGCTGGACTCGCATCCAATGCCAGGAACAAATCCGGATCAATGGACGCAGCGGCAGTTTTCGCGCCACGCTGCCCGGACAACTCTTCCTGTACAGTAGCCCCGACGTAGACGACATTCGGATGATTTGGGTTTTCATGCAGCTCTTTTGCGAGCTCCACTGCCAAACTGCAACCATAGCGATTATCCCATGCTTTCGCCATGATACGGCGCGGATTGGCCATGACCTGCAACGGGCAAACCGGTACGATTTGCTGGCCAGCCCGTATCCCTACCTGTTCTGCTTCCTCACGTGAATCCACGCCGATATCAATGTACATGTTGCGCACATCCATCGGGCGATTACGCTGATCGTCGCTCAAGACATGCGGTGGAATCGAGCTGATTACGCCTTCAACTGGGCCGTTGTCCGTTATAATTTGTACACGTTGCGCGAGCAGAACCTGCCCCCACCAGCCTCCCAGCGTCTGAAATGAAATAAATCCTTTATCAGAAATTCGGGTGACCATGAAGCCGACTTCGTCCATGTGACCCGCTACCATAATTTTAGGACCGTTCTCGTCACCACGCATAACGCCAAAAATACTGCCCAAATTGTCGTACATGAGTTCACTCGTATAGCTGCTTATGTATTCCCGCATAATCTCGCGTACCGGACCTTCGAAGCCAGGCGCTCCTGGTGCCTGCGTCAAACGGTTCCACAGTTCAGCTTGAAATTTATTTTCCATCGCCAAAAATCCTCCCCGACCCTAGTTTCATGCTTGTTACCCTTCCCTATTATCCGCGAGAGAGAATTCAGACGCAACTACCTCCAAGCAGGAATGCAAGATCTTGTCCCGAATGAAGAAAAAACACGAATTGTTTTGAGGGGGAAAAAGCAGATGACAATCACGTTACGAAAGTTGTCCGAATTCAGTGAAATTGAGCAATTAGAAGGAATGGAAGGAAAAATATGGGACCCTTCTAGTGCTATTCCTCACCATATGACACTCACCATGCAAAAGTTTGGCGGTCTGTTTTTAGGGGCATTCGATGGCGAGGAAATGATCGGCTTCTTGTACAGCTTCCCGGGCTTCACCAATGGAGAACCCCATCTTTGTTCGCACATGCTCGGCTTTTTGCCAGAGTATCGCAAGCAGGGGCTGGGCGTACAAATGAAATGGCTGCAAAAAGAAGAAGCGGCGGCTGCGGGCTATTCCAAAATCACATGGACCTACGATCCGCTAGAGACTGTAAACGGTGTTCTCAACATCGCCAAGCTGGGAGGTATCGTTCGAACGTATTTGCCAAACTGCTACGGACAGCTTGATGACGACTTCAATCGAGGACTGCCGACAGACCGTTTCCTCGTGGAATGGATGATCGGAAGCGATCGTGTGGAATCGCGTCAGGCAGGGAACAACCCTACTCCCTCTCTTGAACATGCACCAGACCTGTTGCGTCTAGAAATCAAGGATGGTATTCCACATCCTATCGAAATTGATTTGTCACGCGAAGAGCCTATTGTGCAGCTGCCTGTCCCTGCCTTCTTCCAGGATGTTAAACGAGCTGATATGACCGTCGCTTCCATGTGGCGAGAGATGACGCGCGAATTGTTCACGGCCTATTTTGCCAAAGGATATGTCGTGACGAATATCCTCCGTGATCAATCCACCGTTCGTTACGTCTTAGAAAAGCAGCCGTTGACTGATATTTTAGGTGCCTCGTCCTCTCTATCCTAGCTAGAATGGCGCGCCGGGTGGGTAGGTTGTGGTAAAATGGTGTTTGCCCAACCTTATACAACAAAGGACGAGAATGAAATGAATCGATCACAATACAAGTATGACGTTATTATCATAGGCGGTGGCCCCTCTGGGCTGATGTCTGCTATTGCTGCTTCTGGCCAAGGAGCAAGAGTTTGCCTCGTGGAAAAAGGCTCGAAGCTCGGACGCAAGCTCATCATTTCGGGCGGCGGTCGTTGCAATGTAACCAATGCCAAGGAACAAGATGAATTAATCAAACAAATGCCGGGAAATGGCCGCTTCATGTACAGTGCTCTCACCCAATTCGGCAACCGAGAGATTATCCAGTTTTTTGAGGAGTTGGGTGTCGCGCTAAAAGAAGAGGATCGGGGCCGTATGTTTCCCGTCACAGATAAAGCAGTGACAGTCGCCCAAGCGTTGATTGATTTGTTGAAGCAAAGAGGTGTCAGCATTCATTTAAACGCCGCTGTAAAGGAAGTTCTCTACTCGGAAGGCAGAGTCGGTGGCATCATGCTCCAGTCTGGTGAGAAAATTACCGCGCCTTGTGTGATTATTGCCGTCGGGGGTTGTTCTGTACCACAGACAGGCTCTACAGGCGATGGCTATGCATGGGCAAAAGCAGCTGGGCACACGATCACAGAGCTGTATCCTACTGAAGTACCGCTTACAGCCAATGACTCTTTTATTCGCGATAAATCGATCCAGGGTCTGTCGCTGCGTGACATCACGATGACGTTGTATGCGCCCAATGGGAAAAAGATCAATACACAGGAAGGCGATATGATTTTCACTCATTTCGGAATATCAGGTCCCGCCTCCCTGCGCATGGGACATTATGTCTCTGTGTCGCAACGAAAATACGGATCCGTTCCTCTATCTCTGACGATCGATCTCATGCCTGACAAAACGGCCGAGGAAATCACAGCGGAAAGCTGGCAGCTGATTGAGGAGCAGCAAAAAAAGGCAGTAAAAAATGCAATCAAAGGCTTCCTCCCCGAACGGATTATTCCACTCTTGCTTTCCTTGGCAGGAATTTCAGATGAAACGACCTACAGCCATATGAAAAAACAAGAGTGGAGCAAGTTCACGAACTTGATCAAAGCTTTTCCACTCACCATTACGGGGACGCTCTCTCTTGAGGAAGCGTTCATTACAGGTGGCGGTGTGAGTGTAAAAGAGATCGATCCACGCTCGATGAGATCCAAGCTCATGGATGGGTTGTATTTCGCTGGAGAGGTCATGGACGTCCACGCCCATACCGGTGGCTACAACATCACCATCGCCTTTTCGTCTGGCTATTCTGCGGGTACGCATAGTGCGCAGGAAGCATTTGAATTTTTTTACGAGAATGACGTTTAGATGATCAGGGAATGGGGAAACTATGAATCAGGTTCTCTTTTCATGAAAAGAGAAATCAGCACATTACTCCCCCCTAGTTGTAATGTGCTGGTTTAACAGACCTTACTCCCTTTATCTTCCTAGATGGGGCATCGCCTGCGTGAGCGATGCTTCTTTTTTTTGCCCAACAAAAAACACCTGCTACCAAAGACGGTACATCCATCTTTTCATAGCAGGTGCTTTATTATTGATGATCGGTTATCCGACAAGGCGGAACAAATACGCAAATCCAGCGAGTAAAAAGCCTAGGCCCAACAGAAAAAACGTGTTGGCACGCTGCTTAACGCGCCTTTCGTCTCCCTGAAAATGAGCGTTCATCCGCGATTGCCAACGTTTTGTCTGCGGCTGTACCATGACGAGAATCCCAACTGCCAGTAAGAAGAGAGGAAAGACCATCATCTGGCTCAACCCTTTTTCTTACGACGGAGAAGCCAGCCGTTATCATCTTCGGCTGGTGCGCCTTCGATTACCAGCCGGGCCTCCTCGGCAAGCTGATAGGCTTCTGCGAAAGCTAGTTGTCGAAATGATATCTCTGCCTTCGTCAACAACTCATTGACCTGACGATTTTGGCGGCGATAACGGTTTGTATACTGGATGGCACCCTCTGCCATCTGGCAAGTTGCGATAATTCGTTCTGCCATTCGCTCTGTTTCGCCGACCAAATCACTCGCGTCCTGGACCAGCATGGCGACCTCTTCCAGATCATAGCGGTACTGTTCCATGATCGTTTGCACGCGGCCCAACGTTTGCACGACTTCTTCAAACATGTATTTCAATTGATCCGGAATGCCTGGCAAGTAGCTACGCTTGATTTGCTGACGAACGCGGACTAATGTGTTAGAAATGCGCTCCAGTTCATCCAGCGCATCGTCTTCCGTTTCGATGACCAAATACGCTTGCTCTTCTTCTTCTGGAATCATCTCTTCCTGTTCAGGCTGATTCTTCGGCATGACCAATTCGTACTCTTCTTCTTCTTCGTACACAGGTTCCTCAGCTTTGACTTCTGGAGCCGGCTTTTTTGCTTTTTTGTTGAATAGCTGAGGAATTGCTTGCAACAACACGGAACGTTCAGCTTCACTCAGCTCTGAGGATCTTCCTCTCACCGCTCGCTCTTCTTCCACTTTCGTCTGCTGGAAAGAAGTTGTCATTCCTGGATTTTCTTCGCTGGCAGAAGGCTCGATCTCGCTAGCTGGAGTCGGCTCCGGTGTACGAATCTCCGGCTCCACAGGCGCGGACGTCGCAGCTACTTGCTGTAGCGAATCATCCTGTTCCATCGCGCCTACTTCTGCACTCTTTTCTTCCTGCACAAAGTCTGGTTCATCTTTAACTTGATTTACTTCTGCTTGCGGTTCCAATTCAACTTCTGCATACACCGTCGCTGCAGCTTCATCACGTGCAAGAACGCCATCCTCTATCGCTTGATACGTCGCATCAATGAGCACTTCGAACGCTTTGACATGGGTCAACACCATTTCCAGGCTGCCCTCTTCCAAAGCGCTCTTCGCGGACATGACCAATTGCTTCGCCTGCAAGAGGGCATTGTCCAAGGAATCCTGTTTTAAATCAAAGCCATCGCGAACGGCCTGCTCAATTCCTTCTTCCAGATGCTTGAATTCTTCTGGCAATTCTTTTTTCACGCGTTGCACAAGCTTTGGAATAAGCTCCATCGCTTGTCCTACCTGCTCCAGTACTTGCTGAGCTTTTTGTGTGGTTTCGTAGGCGGCAATGTCGTCCCCTGCTGCCCGCGCAGTTTTCACGAGTTTTCGCATCGTGTCTACTTCATCCAGCGATGCTTTCAATTCATGGAAAGACAAACCGTACTCCAGACGCAAATCGGACAAACGTCGTTCCATCTGCTCCACTTGCTTTCCGATCTCAGGAACAACAACCTTATTTTCTTGCTTGGTAACTGCCACTTTGGATGTGTCTGTTTTTAGCTCATCCAGCTCATCCTCAATTTTTGTAATGGCCTCTCTCGCCTCATTCAACATGCCAAGTGCCAACGTAAAACGGAAACGATCACAAGCCTCTTCCGCATCGAGAATCATCATTTCCACATCAGGGATGCGAATGCGCAACAGATTTTCTTTTTTGTCTGCCAAGTGGTGGTAACGTACTTCTGTCATGCCGCTGGAACGGCGAAGCGGTTTTTCCACCTCGATGACATTGATCTTCTCAACGAGCTCTTCCTTCCAATCCTCTACATCATCTACTTGGGCAAAAATAGCACGGCGTCTGATCATCGCGTAAATCAAGCCGATCGATAACCCGGCAAATACCGCACCAACCAGATAAATCCACCATGGAATACCTCCGAGTGCGCTACTGCTTTCGCTCTCTGCCGCCTTACTCGCGTCAGTCGCATTCGGTATGGCTGTTGCTTGCTTGTTTTCTATGCGGCTTAGCTCCCTGTTTACTTCCGCGATTACCGTTTGTATACCGGTCAAATACTGCTTTTGTGTGCGAAATGCGTCATAAAAAGACGCGATCTTTTCATGCAGTAATGTCATCGTCGCACCTTTTTCCTGCAAAGAAGGACCGGCATAAATCCCCAGCTGCTCGGTGTTCATGTCAAGTACGATCATGAGTGCATCATCGGCCAAATTGTAATTGTCAAACAGCTTTTGCGCGTACATATCTGGAGATTCTGCTTCTGGTGCGGTGCTTTCCACTATCACGACTTTGTAGCTGCCCGGTAGGCCGTTCAATGAATTTGCAAAGGCGGTTCTGTCTTCTTTTTTCAAATAGTTGTCAGCGTCCTGAACAATTTCATCTTTTTTATCTGGAAACGGTGTTGCATAAGCTGGATTCGTATATAACAACATGCCTGCCAAACAGAGCATGAATAGTTTTCGTTTCACTTATCATACATCCCCTTACTAGAATCATTCATTGGGAGAGGCCACGCCTAAGCAGGCAGCAAAGAACCTCGCAGATAACACATAATCGAGGTTTGCAGCCATTGGACGAACTCCTCGGAAGATGGCTCCAGATCATAGACCTGGCGAACCATTTGTGGTTGCAAAAATGGATATATCATCTGACTCGTCATAGCCAGTACTGTACGATCAATAGAGACGGGCAAAAACTCACCCGAGACGACACCGCCCTCGATCACACGTGAAAGCCCGTGTTTCCATCGGCTCATATATAGCGTCATCACTTCACGAGCAAGCATGGATTCTACGCTCAGCTCACGGTGAATCAACCGCGTGATAGGCGCATGCTCACATTGAAATTGCAAATATAGCTGCACAACTTGTTCCAATCGTTGATAGGCAGGGATGTTTTCCTGCTCGTTTTCCAGTTCTTCCAAAAGGCGAAACAACGTCTCAAAGTAAGAAGCAATCAGCGTCTCCAGGACTCCTTGCTTCCCTTCAAAGTGATAGGAAATCAGCGCGGAATTTACTTGAGCAACAGAGGCAATTTGTCTTACGGAGGTTCCTTTGTAGCCATGAACATCAAAAAGCTTCGCTGCTGCGGATAAAATACGCATTTTCGTCTGATCCATCAGGCATCTTTCCCATTGTACAGATTATTCGACGAAAAAAGATAGTCTTGTTGTATGTTCGACAATGTTTTCCATGATTCCTTCTCATCATGCTGATTCCATCGAAAAATACCGCTACCGCATAGATTTTCTTCCACATAAGAAGTACGTAAAAAGCATCGAAGACGTTACCTCATTTACTCAATTTTCCCTGACAAAAAAAAGACGCTCCTGTCTTTTTTGCAAGAGGAACGTCTCACTTGATTACTCTTACTCCCTATTTGCTTTTTTCCTCTGGAACTGTGATGGGGGCTACTGTTCCGTATTGCTGCAAATACGTTTCTACTTGCGTATGCTCTTTTACACGCTGATCGTTCAAATCGTACGCAGATCGAATGGACATCGTCATGTTCGTGGGGAGCATCGTTTTTTTGTTGTAGTGAATCGTGTACTCTGCCTCCACTTCCATCTGGTTCACGAGCTCATTTACGTCCACCTTTTTCTTGGACTGAATCGTGGGTCCAGAATGATGGGCAGGCGCCCCTCTCCAATTTCCTTCTGAGAGTGACATCGCTAGCTTTAGCTTCGGTATGTAGGGTTTCTCTCGCCCTGCTATCGATTGGACTTTTGCTCCCGACTTTGTTTGTTCTTGCATTTGAGCAGCAAGCCAGCTTTTTAGTTTGGCAGAATCCAATACAACTCCAAGCGCTTCAAAATCGTCCTTTGGATTCTCATCAGGCAGCATCCGGACGTTTCGTTTCATATCGTCGATTTGCTGAAACGAAGCGACGGGGTTCCAGTTGTTCATTTCTTGATGCAGGGCCGGGCTATCCCCTGAGACATGGTTCCAGCCTTCGCTTTGTCCATCCTTGGTATACAGCTTGTCCCCATGGCTGAGCAAGGATAAGTCGTCCACTCTGTTTTCCTCTGGTACAGAGAGCTTCACGTTCATGTAAACAGCCTCTCCGTCTTTTCTGCCCGAAAAGTTAACCATGTTCGCATTGGCACTGTTCGCCGTCAGCAGCTTGGTTTGCCCGTAGAACGCATACGATTTCTGCGCATCGAACTTGTCCCGGACTTGCTCAAACGTTGTATTCGCATCCTGCTTCACACGCATTTGATTACAGCCACCTACAACAACCGTACACACTAGAGCCATCACGCAAATGGGCCAATACTTCTGCATAGATGCTACCCTCCCTCGGCTACCCTGGTCAGCCTCATGTAGGGGCCCAGGGTAATAGTCCCTTTTAGCGTTTCCGGGGAGGAATAGGCTTATTCTACTTGCAAGCCTCTCTTGCATAATCACGTTTTACAGGTGGTAAAACAAGACTCGATCCTGCTCTCTCACTTCAATCTGATGGAGAATCATCAACAAATCAATATGCCCCAATGTCTCGGATAACGTTAATGGCAATTCTTTTTGGTACAAGCCTGGAAATAAGAGAGCATTCAGTTCAAAAGCTGTCTTTTCGCCATCTGCAAGAAGCCTGCGGAGCGTGTCTGTTCTCTCCCAGTTCTTTTGCAACCGAGCGAGTATGAGCTCTCGATGGTTGTAAACCGGTTCACCGTGTCCACTCAAGACTTGTTTGATCTCCATGTCCGCACACATTTGCAGCGCTGTGCGGTATTGAATCAAAGTCAGTGGTCTTGTACTCGTGCGATTCCGGGGTGGCTCAATAAACGCATTGGATGAAATTCGCTTGATGATATGGTCTCCACCAATCATGACTTGATCCTTTGCCCGATACAACGACAGATGGCTTTGGCTGTGTCCCGGCGTGTACAGTACCTGCCAGTCCTCCAAGTATGGTACCTTTTGCTCATGCTTGAGATGAAAATCAATTTGGCTTGGCGCAGAAAACGTCTTCATCAGCTTGTGGAATTTCGAGATAATGACCATCTTTTTTTCTGGTACACCGCTCTGGATGTACAGCTCTTCGAAAAATTGATCATGAAAAGTCATAAACTGCTCATCCTGCTGTACATAGGGCGTTGCCTGCGGATGGGCAAATGTCTTCGCTCCCGATAATTCGCGTACTTTTTCTAACTGCCCGCAATGATCCACATGATGATGCGTCAGTATGACTTGCTCGATATCCTCCACGCTTACCCCAATTGATTCTAAGCCGTTTGTTAAGGCCGCCCACGCATCATCTGTCGATGGACCCACATCAACTAAGGTCAATCGCTCCCCTTTTAGCAAGTAGACGTTTACTGCCCCTACATCAAAAGGTGTGGGTATCTCCAGACAATAAATATCAGGCGCTACCAGCGTCGCGATCCTTTGCTTGCCATCGTTCGTTGTCATTTTTTATCTACCTCTCAAGTTAATTGCCTTTTTTTCCGAAAAGAGAAAAGAGCCATTGTTTTGGCTCTAGGCGAGAACAACTTGATTCCTACCAGAATTTTTGGCTTCATACAGAGCAATATCTGCTTGATGGAACAGCGCTTCTACACTCAGGTTTACATCCATCTCCCTGCTCCATTTCGCTAGTCCACACGAGATCGTGACCTGTGGAGACGTCTCCTGCTCGACGCATTCCCGTATGCGCTCTGCGACAGAATGCGCGGTGTTTTTGTCCACACGAGGCAAATAAACAGCGAGTTCCTCTCCGCCCCATCTTGCTGCGATATCACTGTCTCGAATGCTATGTCGAATCAGATTGGAGACCTGAATCAGCACCTCGTCCCCTACCTGATGGCCAAATGTATCATTCACGGTTTTAAAATAATCAATATCAATCAAGATCAACGAGCCATAGTTGTCTTTTTGTAAGGATCCTCTTACTCGTTCATTCAAATGTCTTCTCGTGTACAGACCCGTCAAATTATCCGTAATGACCATACGTTCCATTTCATTATGCAGGACGGCGTTGGTCATTGCTAAGCTCGCGTGCTGACCAAATATTTCGAGGAGTTTGTAGTCGTCAAAACTAAAAAAATGATAACGGGAATCTGCGACTAACAGGACTCCACTAATCTCACCCTCGACAACGAGCGGAACCCCCATGAAGGAACAGCACGAAAAGAGCGAAAAAGGGAGCGGTCCTGCCCCTGGCTGAGCCAGCAACAATGCCTGCTTGTTTTGCAAGATTTGCTGAAATGGCTTTTCTTTCGAATCGATAACCTTGCCATTGAACGCTGGTATGGAGGAAGAGAGCACATGGAAGCAATCTTCTCCCGGGGATTTTCGCAAAATGGCACAAAACTCCGCATCAAAGGTAGCCCGCATCATCGTCGTAACAAAATCGAGAATTTCCTTTAAATCAAGACTTCTGTTCAACTGGCGTGCCATCTCATTAATCAAACGCAATTCTCGAATTAAATTGCGCGATTGCTGATAGAGCTGTGCGTTTTCAAACGCAGTGCCAGCCGTATCCGCCAAGATCGAGATGTAGTTCTTTTCATGCTGATTCAAGGTAATTCGTTGATCGGAGGTCACTTGCAAAACTCCGTAGATGCCTTGCTTGCCCAAGAGTGGCGCTGCGATCACCGTCACCTGTTGTTCCCCTTCTCCCACTTCTTCGGCAATGAGACGTCCTTCTAAATAAGCCTTGGTACTGGTAGACGGCTCTACTTCTTGAAAAGAAAGCTGTTTGACCGGGGTGGTTGCATTGGGTTCAACCGTCAGGAAAAGCTCTGCCGACAAGTACGGATAAAGGCTGGGAATGCTCGTCACGATTTCATGCAAAACATCATTTACATCAATCGATGCCTGAATTTTTGACATCAACTGATACAATAAGTCTTTTTTGCTCGCTTCACGACGCAGGTCGTCCGACATGATCGAACGCCAAAGCGCACAGCTTGCCTTCGCGCCTATTTCCTGCAAAAAAGCCACATCCCGTTCGTCGTACACGCAATCCGTCTCTTCGGGCGGCAGATGCAAAAACAATGCGTAGAGCGGAGTTTGATTCAAGGAGACAGGAACGACAACAAGCCTGTGGTCATCCAAAATGGAAGGCATGATTTGCGTCGTACCGAATCTCGAAACCAGTTGGGCGATGTGGGTTTGTCCACCTTCGACCTCCTGCGTTGTTACGCTCTCCTGCGGAATCAACGTGGCATTGTCCGCGAGCTTCACGGCGGAACAATAACCTTTTTGGATAATGTCACTGATCTGACTCGTCAAGCTTTGCAGCAGCTCTTTGGTCGTATCGTGCAGCGTCAAATCCATGACAATTTGGCTTGTTACGTGTTGAATATAAGCATCATATCCCATGCGAATCAACGGCTCTAACCCACGCATGTAGGATGACAAATCGAAATGAATTTGGTCTTGGGGCACTATCATGCCTATGACAGCTCGAACCCTTCCATCTTCTTCACACAAAGGAAAGGCTCCACACACGTTGTTCGTTTCACTGCTCGTTTTGATTACGATCTCTTTGGAGGAAAGTGCCTCTACAATAAAATCAAAGACTTTGCCAATCGATACATCGTGTTGCAGGGTAAGCCCTTGAGAATTCCGAGATGGACCAACCTGCATTTCCATGAAGTTGATTACACGGCCCCCGGAATCTGTCAAGAAAAGGATGCCTGGGCGCTTTTCCGGCCAAGATTGTAAGATAAAATGGGCCGTGTAGGAAAAGACTGTCTCTAACTTCCCCAACATTTTACTTGACACGAGAAACTCCCTCTCTCAGCATTTTCTCAAGCTTTCAAATGGTCTGTATCATTAACGGATAGAAGTTCCCACCTGCGATCTACATACCGAAACATAGTAATACCGGTATTATCGATACGTGTAATCCCCGTTCCTTGTTCTCCTACCGTCACATAATGCAAGAAGCTATTAATGAGACCGCCATGCGAGACAACGACAATCGCCTCACCCGGATGGCTCCCTGCTATTTCTGTCATGGCAGCAACAGCTCGACGCTGCATGTCTTCGAATGTCTCAATTCCACAGGAGGCTTCATCCTGATTCTCAAATCGCTCACGTATTTCTTCATAGGTGAGCCCCTCCCACTCCCCGTAACAGCGCTCCCGCAAAGTTGTCCGCGTAGAAACAGAGGATTGGAAGTTACCAGCAATCTTGGCAGCCGTATCACGCGCGCGACTAAGATCACTCGAATAAAAAGCGTGAATCTTCTCGCCTCGCAACCTGTCTGCTACTTGCTCGGCTTGACGTACCCCGAGCTCGTTTAACGCGATGTCACTGTGGCCTTGTATACGACGAATCTGATTCCACTCCGTCTCTCCATGACGAATGAGATACATGATGGTTTCCAAAACGATTTATCTCCTTACCCTTCTGTATTCTTTGAATAGTATTTCTTATTATATAAGATGCCTGTTCACAATTCTAGATTGATAAAAAAACATTTGGTACAAAATTCCTATATTTCATTTCTTTCTGCAAATACCCAGGACTTTTTTTCGTGGGTTTGAACTGAAACGAACTTTCAATTCCCCTCGTCAGAGGTGATAAGAAGAATATGACATCGTTGGAGGGGTTCCTATGAAACCGTGGATCATTCGATCTAGCTCATTTGTTCTATCTGCCAGTCTTTTGCTGCCTGTCGCACAAGCGCATGCACAATCACCTCATGTGAGTACCAGTAAAATGGCGACTACTGTGGCACAAGCAGACTCTGTGGCACAAGCCAAAGCAAAGCTCTCCAAGGAAGCGGCCTTGGCACTCGCTACAAAAATTGTGCCTAGCGCTGGGATGACGGTGCAAAATGTGTCATTTCGTTCAGCAGATAGCTGGCGCTCATTTCCTGAATGGTCGTTTAGTTGGGTGAAGAAGGATCCAGAAAACGGCAGAGTCCTTCTATCCTATAGCGTCAGCATCCACGCTAATACAGGCGAGCTAACTTCCTACTCACGTCAAGAGCAGGAAGCATCCTCGCTTCCCTATGCAAAGCGAATTTCCTATACGGAGGCGCAAGAGCAGGCGAAGCACTTTTTCGAGAAAAACAATGCAGGAAAAGCAGCGGAAACAAGACTGTATACACGCGATATGCCAGAACCAAAAACTCCGCTGAACTCGGAAGTTTACTATAATTTCCGCTTTGTTCGTGATGTGGACGGCATTCTCTTTCCCGACAACGGCGCGGATATCACCGTAGATGCTTCCGGCAAAGTGATCAACTATTCTCTGTCCTGGAACGACGTGACCTTCGCGGATACGGATACACAAATCTCAGAAGAGGAAGCCGAGAAACTTTTTAAAGAACAAGCGAATCCAAAACCAGTTTACCTGCTGCCGTGGGAGCAGATGGAGACACAAAATAACAAGCCATCTCTCGGGTATACAAATCCCTTCCCATTCTACATTGATGCGGAGACTGGCAAAGCATTGACACAATCGTTGACCCGGTATCAACCAGCGAAAGACCCTGAGCCTGTAAGCAGCAAAGTCCTTCCTGCACGCCGTAGCGGACAACCGCTCTCCCAAGAGGAAGCTGTACAATGGGCATTGAAAGCGTTGAAGCTGTCCAACTACGAGCTTCGTTCTGCCAATTACAATGAAAAAGACTACCGTGGCAATCGTCCTGTCTGGGATCTCGAATTCGGCGAAAAAGGCAACAGCGAAGAAGGGTTTGCGTACGTTTCTGTGGATGCTGTAACAGGGGACATCTACCGGTTGAACAAGGACTTCCGCAACCATAAAGAAAAAACAACCGCTTCTAAAAAACCAGAAATGGAAAAATTCAAGGCAAAGGCGATGGAAACGATACGCGAATTGGCGCCAACCATGGCCCACCAGCTTTACTGGACAGAGCGTTTTGAAGAGGAAGTCAAATACCAACCCGTTGATTCCGAGCGGACGCAGATCCGATTTGAGCGTTTTATCAATGGAATAGCAGCAGCTAGCGGCTCTGCCTTCTTGACGTTTGACACAGAAACGGGCGAGCTAATGAGTTACAGTACTGAATTGGGCAGCGAAACATACCCGACACAAGTTCCCAAGCACCTGCCTGCTGCCGAAGCGAGCGAGAAGTGGTGGACCGAGACAAAAGCGGAGGCAGTATACGCCCTCGTCCCTCTTACTCCTGAGGATGCCAAACGCGTAAAAGAGCAGCCATCCTACACACCGAAACGAACCGCCAAGATCGTTTATCGGGCGACCATTACGCCATTTGAGCAGCCGTATTATCTAGACGCTGTAACAGGCGAGTGGAGCTCCAGCTCTACTGGCAAAACGCTTGTGCTGCATCGTCCCGCTCCTGCCGATTTGAAGGGGCATCCAGCAGAGAAGGAACTCTCGCTGATGTATGAATACGACGCACTAACACTTGAAAACGGTAATATTATGCCGCAAAAACCGATCACACGTGGTGAAATGATTGAGATGCTCATGATCAGTCTCAACCAAGGCAGACACTATCCACAGTACTCTCTGGAACGAAAGGCCACCTACAGCGATGTGGCAAATGGTTCGCGCTTCTTCTCAGCCGTAGAAGGTGCTGTTGATCGCGGACTTCTCGATAAAAATGCTTCCAAGCTGAACCCAAATGAGACGATTACGCGCGAAGAGCTCGCTGATATGATTGTTCGTGCACTCGGTTACAAAAAACTGACGGACTTCCCTGGCATGTTCCAGTCTGAGCTCTCAGACATTGCCAATTCCAAGTACCGCGGTTCGATCGTGATCGCGACTACCCTCGGTATTGTGCCGACCGATAAGCAGAAATTCCAGCCACAAAGCATCGTCCCTCGTGCCGATGCAGCCATTACCTTTACCCGTTTCCTCGAAAAACGGGATTCGCAAGACGGACCGGTTACTTTGTTGCGAAAATAACACCCAAAAAGCGCCATCCATCCCACTTCTTGCGGCGGATGGCGCGCTTCTTTTCCCTTGACTTTACTATATCGCGCCTAGTATTATTGAATGTATGTGTACAGGGTAGCATTGATTGTAGGTAAAAACGGAAGGATGTACCCTCTTAGTTCCCTCCCTTTACAGACTGCGGCTGATCATCTGTGAGGAGCACGATGCGGAAACGCTACCGTCCGAAGTTCGTGTAGATAAAGTAGGAACTAACCTGCCGGAAGTAAACACCTGCGAATCCATATTAAAGGAGAATGAAAACATGTCACGTTACACAGGACCTCGCCACAAACTGGCTCGCCGTCTGGGTATTTCCCTCGATGGTACAGGAAAAGACATCAAACGCAACTTCCCTCCAGGTCAACACGGTCACAACAACCGTCGTAAACTGAGCGAGTACGGAATCCAGTTGCAAGAAAAGCAAAAACTGCGCCACATGTTTGGCCTTAACGAAAAACAATTCCGCCGCACTTTCGACAATGCTAGCAAAATGGCTGGCGTAGTGGGCGAAAACTTCATGAAATTGCTGGAATCCCGTCTGGACAACCTGGTATACCGCATGGGCTTTGCTCCAACTCGCCCAGCTGCTCGTCAGTTGGTAAACCATGGTCACTTCCTGGTAAACGGCAAAAAAGTAAACATCCCATCCTACCGCGTACAACCGGGTGATGTAATCTCCATTCGTGAAAAGTCCCGTGGTCTGCAACTGATCAAGGACGCTCTGGAAGGTCGCACTTTCCTGCCGAATTACGTTACATTCAACGATGCTGCTGCTGAAGGTACCTTCACTCGTCTGCCAGACCGTGAAGAAATGCCAGCTGAAATCAACGAAGTTCTGATCGTTGAGTTCTACAGCCGTTAATCGTCTGAGGATAAAAAGAAAAAGAGTAGTGCCGCTTGTCGGCCTGCTCTTTTTTTATGTATGTGCTTTATGCCACGCTTTCGCCCGCGCCAACACCTCTCCGACGAATTCATTTTTTCTGATTGGAATAGTCCAACAGGGTTTGTGCCCCTTTTTGCACAATCTGCTTCTTGAACTCCCCGTAACGAAAGGCCTCATCTTTATGTGCCCGCAAATAATTTCGCAGGATAAGATGGTCATTCCACAAAGCTCCCTCATAAGAGACGACATGAGCATGAAAGGAGCGCTGACAGCATTCAACGTTTTTTGACACATTTTGCTATCTACTACGCATTTTCTATCCTCTAGGTTCCTCCTATGGTATAATCAGGGGGTATGCTAGGGGGTCGTAGATTATGTCGAATAACCACACATCTTCCTCTGAACCGACGAAGAAAAAGCGACGCAGAAGCCGCAGTAGAACGTTCTGGATCATCTTCCAAATCGTCTTCGTGCTAGGGCTAATGGGTGCTGCAGTCGCGGGAGGAATCGTGACAGGTTATGTTGCCGCACTCGTGAAGGACGAGCCTGTGCGCAGCAAGGAGGAACTGGAGAATAAAATCTTCACCAACTATCTGACTGGATTCGCCTACTACAACGACGGCTCTCTGATCGGCCAATTGCGGGCCGAAGAAGGCGATCGACGTTTAGTGAAGAAAGCAGACGTTTCTCCCTATTTAATTAATGCCATCATCGCAACGGAAGACAAAACCTACTATCACCACTCCGGAGTTTCGCTTCAATCTACCATGCGCGGAGCCATTCAGGAAATTACCAACCAGCCTGTCGTAACAGGTGGTAGTACAATTACACAGCAGCTTGTAAAAAATACAATCCTTTCTGCTGAAGTTAGCCACACCCGTAAGGCACGTGAAATCTTTACCGCGATTCGAATCGAGCGGATGTTTTCCAAAGATCAGATTCTGGAAGCCTACATGAATGAAATTTACTTCGGAAAAAACGCCAACGGATCAAACGTATACGGCGTTCAGGCTGCCGCGAAAGGGATTTTTGGCAAAGATGTAAAAGAGCTCGGGCTTGCTGAGGGCTCCTATCTTGCGGGCATGATTCAAAACCCAGGTGCCTACTCTCCATTCCGTGCAGAAAACTATCAGCGCGGGAAGGAACGCCAAAAAATGGTGCTGGATCGCATGCTGGAAAATGGCTACATCACACAAACTCAATACGATGGAGCTATCGCCGGTGATTTGAAGGCACAGCTAGCAAAACCGACGCAGCAAGCTTATCGAGAAGTACCTTTCTTGATGATGGAAATTGAAGATCGTGCCGCACGTCAACTTGTGGATGCAGACCTCTTGGAAAAAGGACGTGACAAATCAACCATCGGCCGCAACGAATACCGACAGCTGGTTGAAGAGAAACGTCGCGACATACTGCGAAAAGGGTACAAGATACATACCACGATCGACAAGAGCGTATATGACATCATGCAGGCTGTTGCAACCGACCCGAAAAACTTCGGTAAGAATCGTACCTATACGATTCGTCGCTCTAACGGCAAAACAGAAAAAATCGAAAATGCTCTGGAAGAAGTCGGCGCAATGCTGATTCACAACAAAACAGGAGCCATCCTCGGCATGATCGGGGGACGGGACTTCACGGTGGAACAGACAAACCACGCCACTGTACCTCGTCAGCCAGGTTCTGCCATGAAACCACTTGCCGCTTATGCTCCTGCTTTTGAACTGGGATTGCTCCAGCCAGCGTCTCCAATCGATGACGCTCCGGTGCTACTCGCTGACGGCCAGAACGGTTCCCATTTACCAAAGAACTGGAACAACAAATGGCAAGGGATGATGAGTGCCCGCGAAGCGTTGCGGATGTCCTGGAACATTCCGGCGATCAAGACGTATTTGAAAGTTGGCATTCCAACGGCTCTCGAATACGTAAAGAAAATGGGAATCACTACATTGGTAGATGCTGACAACTATGCAGCAACTGGTGTAATTGGCGGCCTTACCTACGGAACAACTGTTGAGGAAATTACAAACGCCTATGGGACGTTCGCAAATCATGGTTCTTTCGTGGATGCCTATCTGATTGACCGAATTGAAGATAGCACCGGAAAAGTAATTTACCGCCATGAGACTAAACCAGTGCAAGTGTACAGCGAGCAAACAGCATACTTGATCACTGATATGATGCGTTCCGTTGTCAATAACGGTACAGGTACACACATCCGCAAATACGTGCATCGCAAAGTCGATGTGGCAGGTAAAACCGGAACAACGAACAACAGCAACGACCTCTATTTCGTCGGTTACACGCCAGAGCTGTCCATGGGGGTATGGGTTGGCTTTGACGAGCCATATCCAATGCCAGACGCAGACAAATATGTTCCGATGGTCGTATGGGGTAAGGTCATGAAGGACGTCATAGCAAAGCATCCGAACCTTTCAGCTCCTGACTCCAGCTTTAAAAAGCCGGCGGGAATTGTCAGCGCGACTGTTGACTCGAAATCAGGTCTTTTGCCAAGTGAGCTATCAAAAGAAGCTGGCCATTTGATCACTGATATATTCAACAGCAAGTTCGTTCCGAAGAAGGTGGACGATAGCCACCAAAAAGCACGCGTGATTACGTATAATGGCGAACGATATTTGGCGAAGGAAGGTACCCCTGAGGATTTTGTTACCGAGGGCGTCTTCTACCGCTCACCTGATCCACTTCCTACCAAGGAGCAAATTCAAGCGAAAAACAGTAGGGTCTCCACCCAACCGCCAGATTGGGAGCAGCGCCTTCCTGACAAAGAAGATCCTCGCACAGAGGCAGGAGGAGCGCCATCTTCGCCAAGTGGTGTAACAGCTACAGGCTCAGGCAAGCAAATCACGCTTTCCTGGCAATCAGCCAAAGAAGCTGACTTGGTCGGTTATCGCATCTACCGCGCTGATATGCAGAACGGCTTTGTCAAAGTAGCGACTGTGAAAGATCCATCGGAATTGACTTTTGCCGATACGACTGCCAGTCATCGAGATTTAGGCTATTATGTCACTTCTGTAGATATCGCTGGCCATGAATCGCAGCCTTCCGCAATCGCTTCTGTCGGTTCAACACAGACATGGCAATTGCCTGATCCAAATCAAGGTGCGGAAACAGGCATCCCGAATCCGATGGACAATAACGGGAATGGCCAAACAGATCCAGGCGGAGCTGCGACGGACCCAACAGATGGATCAGGAGGCACGAATACAAACACAGATTCTGCTTCACTACCTGCTGCTCCGAAATCCTTGTCTATCAAAAATACGCCTAATGGTTGGCAGCTAAAGTGGAAAGGAAGCAGCTCGTCTGAGCAGATGTACAACGTGTATTTTAGCCCAGACTCAGCAAGCGGCTATTTGCTACTCGGTACAGTCTCTAGTACAAGCTTTACTCACGCAGCAGAAGTACCGAATGGCAGCAACTATTACATTACCGCAGTCAACAGTTACGGAGAATCGCCACATTCTAACATCGTAACTGCCAACACCTCAGAATAAACTGGAATGACAACTGACAGAGATGGTTAGACGCCATCTCTGTTTTTCTACAATCGTAAGGGGGGGAACTGATGGAGCACGTCAAACGCTATCATTCATTGAGCCTAATGGTGAACAACAAGGAGCTGCTCGTCGAAGGACCGATTACAGGAAGTTATCTGGCCTCATTACGCTTTGATGAGGGACTGAAAGCTTTTCGTATCCCTGAACAGCAGCATGAAGCTCTCATCGAAATCGCTGATTTGCCTGAAGGGCGCATTATTATTGCACGCGAAGGGGACCTCGTCCTCGGCTACGTGACCTTTCTCCACCCCGATCCACTGGAGCGGTGGTCACAAGCCCAACTGCCCGATTTGCTGGAGCTGGGCGCGATTGAAATCAGTCATAAAGTGAGAGCGGGTGGCGTAGGCAAAAAGCTGCTGGAAGTTGCCTTCCTGGACGACGCCATGGAAGACTACGTCATTATTACAACGGAGTATTATTGGCATTGGGACCTGAAAGGAACAGGACTCGATGTATGGCAATACAGAAAGGTCATGGAAAAGGTCATGGGCAGCGCAGGCCTGAGCTGGATGGCGACAGACGACCCGGAAATATGCTCGCATCCCGCCAACTGTCTCATGGCCAAAATCGGCAAGCGTGTCCCCCCAGAAACAGTCGTTGCCTTTGATGCTATGCGGTTTCAAAATCGGTTTCTTTACTAGTTTGGATGCCTTTTGATTCCAGGAGGTCACTCTTATGCGTATTGAAGAGATTATGCGAAAAAAAATGGTCACGATCCAGCCATCCACTACAATCGGAGAAGCGCTTCTTCTCCTCCGTGCAAACAGAATCAGGCATTTGCCTGTCATTGAAAACGACTCACTCGTAGGCATTGTCTCAGACCGTGATCTGCGAGACGCTCTCCCCTCTCGTCTGCTGACACATGACGATGACGACACCGTCCTGCACAAGCCTGTAGCCAATATCATGAATCAACAAGTCATCACTGCCCACCCACTGGATTTCATCGAAGACGCAGCCCTCCAACTATACGACCACAAAATCGGCTCACTACCCATCGTCGAAGGAAATCGACTCGTCGGATTGATCACGGAATCGGATCTTTTCTCAAGCCTGATTGAACTGTTCGGCGTTAACAAACCTAGCTCCCATATCGAAGTAGAAGTAGACGACCGCGTCGGCATGCTGGCAGAAGTCAGTCAAGTCTTTCGCGATGCACAAGTAAATGTCACGAGCGTCGTGGTCTTTCCCGGGAAAAAGCCCGCGAAAAAGAACCTTGTTTTTCGGGTACAGACCATTGATCCGCGTATCGTGACGCAATTGCTCCTTGAAAAAGGCTTTTCCGTAATCGGCCCTACGGAAGGAGGGATACCCCAGTGAGCCGAAATGCTCGTCTGATCTACTCTCCAGACTACACGCAATATTATTTTCATGATGATCATCCGTTCAACCAGCGTCGTCTGCTCCTCACACACGATCTGATGAGCAGTTACGGAATACTGAAAGACACAGATATCCTGGCACCCCGACCAGCAACAGATGAAGAACTCGCCCTGGTGCATGACCCACGCTATATCCAATTTGTTCGCGATCAGGGCCATAGTGAACACGAGCTTCCGCAGGCTGCCAGTTATGGCTTGGGAACAGAGGACGTTCCCTGTTTTTCGAACATGCATGAAGCGTCCTCGCTGATCGTCGGAGGTACGTTAAACGCAGTGGACGCGGTTATGAGTGGACAGGCCGAACACGCCTTCAATCCCGCCGGCGGACTGCACCATGCCTTTCGTGGACGCGCCTCTGGCTTTTGTATCTACAATGATTGCTCCGTCGCGATCGCCTATTTGCGAAAAAACTGGAATGCGCGCGTGCTGTATATCGACACTGATGCCCATCATGGAGATGGGGTACAATGGGCGTTTTACGATGACCCTCATGTACTGACTGTATCCATTCACGAAACAGGAAAGTATCTCTTCCCAGGAACAGGCAATTTGTCTGAGCGTGGAGATGGAAGCGGTTATGGTTATTCTGTCAACGTTCCGCTCGATGCCTTTACCGAAGACGATTCATTTCTGGAAGTATATGACGAGCTGGTGTCAAAGCTAGCGGCTGGCTTCAAGCCTGATGTCATCCTGACCCAAAATGGTTGTGACGCTCATGCGTACGATCCCCTCACCCATTTGTCTTGCTCGATGAAAATTTATCAAGCGATTCCTCGTCTTGCTCACCGTCTCGCTCATGAATATTGTGATGGTCGCTGGATTGCAGTAGGCGGCGGGGGCTATGATATTTGGCGGGTGGTGCCGCGGGCGTGGACACTGGTATGGAGTGAGATGAGCGACCAGCCTCTTACGGACGGTTCTCTTCCCGAAGCCTGGCTCAAGCGCTGGCAACCTGAGACGGATTTGCCCTTGCCACCTCGGCTTTTTGACGAACCATTCCCAACAATCCCACGACGAGCAGAGATCACGGAAAAAAATCGGCTTACGTTAGAACGTGCGATGCTGCACGCACCTACTGGATCAGAGAAGTAAGAAAACCTCTACCGAAAAAAAGCGTCCTGCCCTCGTACCTTTGGGTACTGGTCAGCACGCTTTTTCTATTCCAAACTCTTATTTCACTAGCTCTTCCAGCTCAGACGGTGCAAAGCCTTTTACCGCTTTATCGCCTACGACTGTTACAGGCACACCCATGAAGCCAAAGCGCTCTACTTCCTCTTGATAGGCACGACTCGTCATGACATCGCGTACTTCAAAGGAAATACCTTTTGCTGTCAGCCAATTCTTAACCATGTCACAATCCACACAGTTTTTCGTCGAGTAGACAATCACTCCCGCAGCTGTCGATGCTTGTGTAGCTGTCAGCATGTTACGGACAATCGCGTAGGAGCGCTGGGAAGCCAGCTTGGTAAATTCCACGAAGTTTACATGCGCGGAGCCGTCTGCTTTATCCGACATCGAGCGAACCACGACAAACGGTACGCCATTCATCGCACATACTTGTCCTATAGATGCCCCTTCCATTTCGGTACAGTGTGCTGCAAATTGCTCATACAGCCATTGAACCTTTTCCCGACTGGCAACGAACTGGTCGCCAGACAGGATACGACCGCTCACTACCTGAACTCCCGCTTCCAGCTCCTTGCCCGCATCGATCGCTTGCTGCATCAGCCCAGCATCCGCTTGCCAAGTCCATTGCTCTGTAAACGGAATCTGTCCTGGCTCAAAGCCAAGTGGTGTCACATCGATATCATGTTGGATGCAATCCGTCGAAACCACAATGTCACCAATATTTAATTCAGGGTGAACGGCTCCTGCCACACCTGTGAAAATGACACGTTCCACTTGGAATGAATCAATGAGGATTTGTGTCGTCACGGCAGCATTCACCTTGCCGACACCTGATTTGCACAGCACGACATCCTTGCCTTCCATTTTACCTGTGTAATAGGTAATGCCTGCTTTGGTGGCAGTAGTTGTCTCTTGCATCGCTTCCAAGTAAAGCGCGATTTCTTCATCCATCGCGCCGATAATTCCGTAACGCATTTCCCATCCCCCTCTTGCTGTCAATTACCAACGTTCCGTTTTGATCAAGCTTGCTCGGGTTTTGTGCTCTCCCGATACTCAATTCGATGCGGCAGCAGCACGACATGTTCTTCGACATTCTCGTTATTCATGTACTTGGTCAACAGGCGCATCGCCACCGCACCAATATCATACATCGGCTGTACGACAGAAGTCAGTCGCGGACGCACCATTTCAACCAAACGAATATTATCGTGACCAATCACTTCGATGTCACCTGGCACGTTCAAGCCAGAGTCTTGAATGGCGTGGATTGCGCCAATAGCCATCTCATCATTCGCTGCGAAAATCGCCGTCGGCGGATTTTTAAGGGCAAGAAACCCTTTTGTAGTGGACAAGCCCGATTCATAAAAGTAGTTGCCTGTGGCAATCAGCTCTTCATCCAGCTCGATATCCGCATCCTTCAACGCCTTTTTATAGCCTTCATAGCGCATCAACCCTGCCAATGGATCGTTTGCAGGACCCGCGATCATGGCAATGCGCTTGTGCCCGCGTGCAACCAATGCCTCCGTTGCATCATATGCGGCTTGGAAATGATCAATGCTTACCGACGGGAGTACGTTGTCTGCATCGCGAGTCGCAGCGAGTACAGTCGGTACAGACGTGCTTGTTAATGCCTGCAAATGATCTTCTTTGATTTCTGCCCCCAGGAACAGAAGCCCGTCCACTTGCTTTTCGAGCAAAGTATTAATGAGCTGCAATTCCTTTTCCATCCGTTGGTCAGAGTTACACAGAATGATATTGTATTTGTACATGGTAGCGATATCTTCAATCCCCCGCGCTAATTCGGAGAAAAACAAACTGGAGATATCCGGGATGATGACACCAACTGTTGTCGTTTTTTTGCTGGCGAGTCCACGAGCAACCGCATTTGGTCGATATCCCAAGCGCTCAATCGCAGCCAATACCTTTTTTCGGGTCAAAGGCTTTACGTTGGGATTCCCGTTGACTACGCGGGAAACTGTCGCCATCGACACCCCCGCTTCTCTTGCTACGTCGTATATAGTAACCGGCATCATGCACCCTCACTTTTCCCTATTTTTTGGTTTTCATAAGCGTTTTCATAAATATATGCACCTATGATACGACAAGCCGTATGCCGTTGCAATTGTTTTTGACGGCTTGTGCACCCGTTACTTCATGAGTTTGTTCATCGTTTTCAATAGCTCATCAATCACTTCATGATCGCCTTGCTGAATGCGATCCATCACACAGCTTTTCATATGTCCTTCGAGGAGCATTTTCCCAACCGCATTCAGTGCAGACTGCACCGCTGCAATTTGATTGAGAATGTCGTCGCAGTAGACATCCTTTTCTACCATTCCACGAATTCCACGAACTTGTCCCTCTACCCGATTCAGACGGGAGATGAGATTAGACTTGATTTTATCCGGCCTTTCAGTGGATCGATCCGTCGAGCAGCATTGATGGTTGTCTTCCATATGGCCTATCCTCCTTCACCAATATCAGCACGTAATTCTAGCTTACTTGGTCGCCAATGGTTCGTCAAATGAGAAAGGTCCTCCCGCGCGCAGGAAGGACCTTCAAAACGTACCCGAAAGGTATTCTTATACTCTCGTTGCCACATTCTCGTCTTTGTACAGGCCAGAAGCAAGCAGTTCATCAACGAACTCGTTGAACTGTGGAATGTTCAACTGTTGCTTCGCATCAGACAGTGCCACATCTGGATCTGGGTGAACCTCTACCATGATTCCGTCAGAACCGACTGCGAAGCCTGCTTTCGCGCAAGGCAAGAGTAGATCACGACGACCTGTAGAGTGCGTCACGTCGACAAACACTGGCAAGTGCGTCTCTTGCTTGAGGAGTGGTACCGCAGAAATATCGAGCGTATTGCGTGTCGCTTTTTCATACGTGCGAATTCCACGCTCGCACAGCATGACCTGTGAGTTCCCTTCGGACAGGATGTACTCTGCCGCGTAGATGAACTCTTCAATCGTAGCAGAGAGGCCACGCTTCAAGAGGATCGGCTTGTTCACACGACCTGCCGCCTTCAGCAGCTCGAAGTTTTGCATATTGCGAGCACCGATTTGGATAACATCGATGTATTTTGTCGCCATCTCTAGATCTGCTGGCGTCACGATTTCACTGATCGTTACGAGGTTGAATTCATCCCCGATGCGTTTGAGAATTTGCAAGCCTTCTTCACCCAGACCTTGGAAGTCGTATGGCGAGGTACGAGGCTTGTACGCACCGCCGCGCAATGTGCGCAGTCCGCGTTTTGCGTGGTTTTCTGCTACGGCTCTTACTTGCTCGTAGCTTTCCACGGAGCAAGGACCTGCGATCAGAATCGGATTTTTTCCTCCGAACTCTACGCCTTTTACCGTGATAACCGTATCCTCTGCCTTTTTCTTACGGCTAACGAGGAGTACTTTTTTCTTATCGTCGTCTTGCAGATCTAAGGAAACTTGGAATATTTGCTTGAACAAATGACGAATAGCATTGTCATTGAAAGGACCTTTATTGTTTTCCACGAGCAGATTGAGCATTTGGCGCTCACGTTCTGGGTCAAAACGGTTGCTGCCCTGTTTTTCTTTTTCTTTGCCGAGCTCTTGAACCAAGGTAGCTCGTTTGTTGATCAATTCAAGAATTTGCAGGTTGATCTCGTCTATCTGCTTGCGCATGGTTTCGATTTGATCGTGTGCCATCTCTCTCCACTCTCCTCTTTTTATATGGGGATTTATCGATAAATTAGGGTAATTATAATCGATTCAAAGACCCTTGTCAGCAGTTTAGCGCCAAAAAGCGCGAAAGTAAATTTTTTCTGTTTTTTTATCTTTTCCAATTATTCGTCAAAACGAAGAAGATTCCTTGATTCGACAGGATTCTTTCCCTTTCAAATCGAATAGTTTTGGATATATGTTCTAGCTAAATGCGATTGTTCCTTTCCGATACAGTCCAAAATTACCGATAAGTATTGTAAAGACTTCATGAACAACCTCTTACAAGGAGTGACCTACTTTTGTCTGACATCACAGCCCCTGAGCTTATTTTTTCATTAGATATTGGAACGCGCAGCGTCGTCGGCCTGATCGTGGAAACGACCGGCGAGCAATACCGCGTATTGGACTGCGCCATTCGAGAGCACGATGAACGCTCCATGCTCGATGGGCAAATTCACGATATTGTCGCCGTAGCTAAGGTGATTCAACAAATAAAAGAAGAGCTGGAGGGGAAATACGGCAAGCTGCATCAGGTAGCGGTCGCTGCTGCGGGTCGGTCATTGCGAACCCGTCGTGTGCGTGTGGATATGCCCTTAGCCAGACATGCCTTCATCTCGCGTGAAGATGTTGTCGCGTTGGAGTTTTCCGCTGTACAGGAGGCCCAAGCCGCATTAGCCCAGGAGCTAAAGGACCAAGACGTCACCCGCTACTATTGCGTGGGTTACAGCGTCGTTCATTACCATCTGGATGGAGAGTTGATCGGGAGCCTGATTGATCAGCGGGGTGACGTAGCAAGCGCAGATGTGATCGCAACTTTCCTTCCACGCGTGGTTGTCGACTCGCTGATCGCTGCTCTGAAACGATGCGATCTGGAAATGCAGGCATTAACGCTTGAGCCTATCGCGGCCATTAATGTCCTGATTCCTGTGACGATGCGCCGACTGAATATCGCTTTGGTGGACATTGGAGCAGGTACTTCTGACGTAGCGCTGACTGAGGAAGGGGCCATTACCGCTTACGGCATGGTTCCTATTGCAGGCGATGAAATCACGGATGCGCTCATGAACGCCTTTCTCATGGATTTTCCGATGGCAGAAGAAGTGAAGCGTCTCTTATCCACTGAGGAGTCCGTCACCTTCACCGACATTCTCGGCATGGAGCATACGTTGAGCGCTGCCGAGGTAACCAGTGCGATGGAAGCAGACATCCAACAGCTCGCTGATAAAATTGCCTTCAAAATATTGGAGCTCAACGGAAAAGCTCCGCAAGCGGTCATGCTGATCGGCGGTGGCAGCCTCACCCCTGGACTTACTGGAAAAGTCGCTCAGGTCTTGAATATTCCTGCCGCCCGTGTTGCCGTTAGAGGCGGTGATGCGATTAAACAATACGTTGGAGACAATCCTGCGCTCAGCGGACCTGAGTTTGTAACGCCAGTCGGCATTGCTGTTGCAGCTCGACGTCATCCATTGCGCTATGTAACGGTTACAGTCAATGACACTCCTGTGCGCATATTCGACTTGCGAAAAATGACGTTGGGTGATGCGCTCATTGCATCCGGACTGGATATTCGCCGTCTGTATGGTCGCCCCGGATTGGCGATGACCGTCACCGTAAACGGACGGATGAAAATGATTCCAGGTGGTCATGGTACAGCGCCGGTAATTCAGCGCAACGGGGAGGGCGTCAGTCTCGACACGCCAATCAATGACGGGGACCAAATCACCGTAGTGGCTGGTACAAATGGCGAGGATGCACGTGTGTTTGCCAAAGATTTATTCGATGAGCTGGACACGCTTGAAGTGGTCTGTAATGATCGTCCCTACTCGCTCGGTCCAGTCGTACATGTTAATGGAGCGACTGCTACTCTCGATACGTTGATCATAGATCGTGCCGAGGTGGACATCCGCCTTCCTCGCACTGTCTATGAAGTACTGGAGCTCGCCGAACTGAAAACGTCAGCGGAATCAGGCTTGCGCTTTTCTGTGAATGGACAAGATTATTCGATTCCGTCCCGTGTCGAGGTGATCGAGCTGAACGGAAGACCAGCAGCCTTGACAGATATCATCCGACAAGGTGATGTTCTCGTCTATCGACTGGATGAAATCCCCGCCCCTTCTATACAAGATGTCATCCCCTTGGAAGAATGGGTACAGGAGACAATTATCGTCCACTTCAATGGTGAACGGGTCGTATTGCCTGTCGCACAGGTAACGATTACGGTAGACGGAAAAGCGGCGAATGCCTCTGATCCTGTAAGCGAAGGTGCCGACATCATAGTAAAGTCCTCACCTGCGTCAACACCTGTGTTTAGCGACGTCTTCCGTTTCGTCGATGTTTCCTTGGAAAAGCCCGACCGTGAGAGTATCTCTGGATTTGTGATGCTCGTCAACGGCGAACAAGCCAACTTCCAGACAGAATTGAAAAGTGGAGACAAGTTGGAGCTATTCTGGGAATAGTTTCTCCAATGCTCTTTTTCTCCATGCAAAAAGCCGGTCTCACCTCGCTTATCGGGTGTCCCGGCTTTTTGATTACACGTTGAGCGCCTGGCTAATCGCGTCTTTTGTAATTTTCCAGTGAGACGTGTGCCACTTTACTTCTCCGTCTTCCAGCAAAAAGATTTGCGGGGATTCGTGCTTGATGGAAAAACGATCCGCCACGGCGTTGGAGACAGGGCGATCTTCCCGTACCAGAATGACCGCAGATTCCACTTGATTGTCCTGCAAATACGTTTGAAACTCTTCATAGGCAGACGTACTGATCGGGCAGATCGTGCTATGCTTAAACAAAAGCTTTTTCCCATTTTTTGCTACGAACTCATCCAGTTCTTCTATGGAGTGAAGCTGTTTCTGTGACATGTTCATCTCTCCTTATCTCATGTGCCTACCAGTATACATAAGTCCAAGCAGCAAAGTCTACATTTGCGGTGCCTTGGAGAA
>NZ_JAOTNO010000023.1:0-54575 GCF_041644655.1 Brevibacillus sp. BD137
AAAAAGTGCCCCTCGCAATAAGGGGCACTTCTTCTCCGATCGATTTGATTATTTCGTTTCGTTCTCCAAAATTGAATCCGTCTCTACCTGAACTTTCACGGGTACAGGCTGTTGCTTCGCAGGCACGGTATCATCCTTTTTCATAAAATCTGCGATCATTTTGTTCATATCCAATCCGGATACGTCTTTCAGCATCTCAGGAAGTTGGGCCATCAGCTTCGTAACATTCCCGCTCAGACGATTGACGCCATCTCCCTGACCGCCTCCCGCATCCACGATCGTTACTTTGTCGATTGCCTTCATCGGCTCGGCAATTTTCTCAGCCAGCTCAGGGAGCATTTTCGCAATAATATCGAGAACAGCCGCATGGCCGAATTTTTCAAATGCTTCAGCCAGCTTCTCTTTCCCTTCCGCTTCGGCTTCGAGCTTGAGTCGCGTGACTTCTGCCTCAGCGCTACCACGGGCTCTTTCAGCCTCGGCAATCGCCAAGCCCTCCAGGCGCTTCTGCTCGGCATTTGCTTTTGCCTCAGCTTCAATGCGGTACTTGATCGCGTCTGCTTCTCTCAGCTTCTTCGCCTTTTCCGCTTCTGCCGCCTGTTCCACTGAGTAGCGGTCGGCGTCGGCCTTTTTCTTCACTTCCGCATCATATTGCTTTTCGCGGCGAAGAATTTCTTTTTCCTCCAGCTCGATTTCCTTCTGCTTGCGGACGAGATCGACCTTCATCTCTTCTTCTGTCACCTGCTGCTTGGCGACAGCTTCTTGCAGCTTGTAGGCTTGGTCCGCACTCGCCTTCGCTTTGTCCTGCTCTTGCTTAAACGCCGCTACCTTCAGCTCTTTTTCCTTTTCAGCTTCGGCAATGTTCGTTTCCTTCAGCAGCTCTGCCTTGCGTGCCTCTTCCTCTGCCTGTGCCTGCTTGATCCGCGCTTCTTTGTCCGCATCTGCCTGTGAAATGGTCGCATCGCGCTTCACTGCAGCGATTTGCGGTATTCCAAGCGCAGCTAAGTAGCCGTTTTTGTCCCGGACATCCTTGATGGTGAAGCTGACAACGGACAGCCCCATTTTTTTCAAATCCTTTGTTGCTACAGCTTGCACCTCTTGTGCGAATCGCTCACGGTTCTTGTAAATTTCCTCTACCGTCATACTGCCGAGGATTGCCCGCAAATATCCTTCGAGGACCTCCTGTGCTTCTCCGCGCAGCGCCTCGTCACTCTTACCCATAAATTGCTCGGATGCGGTCGCGATATCTTCAATCGAGCCGCCTACCTTGATGATTGCAACGCCATCTGCCATGACAGGAACGCCCTGCTCGGTGTACACCTCAGGAGTCGATACGTCCAGCTTATGAGACAGAAGACTCAGAAAGTTTGCTTGTTGAAAAATAGGGAGGATAAATGCGCCGCCTCCGCGGACGATCTTCATTTTGCGCCCAGATTCGTCACTGAGTACGTTTTTCGAGCCGAGATAGCTACCCGTCACGATCATGGCTTCATCTGCACCCACTGTTTTGTAACGGGCCCAAAAAGCAATACCCAACACGAGAAAGACTGCGACGACAACACCTACTATGGTCAAAACGCCAGGATCTAACATCATTTCCCATCTCCTTCGCCAGATTCAGTGTAAAAGGGGATCACATACAAGACATGGTCACGGACCTCGACTACGACGACACGGGCTCCTTGCGGGATAATCTGGCCCTCAAGACTCGCTGCCATATGGTAAGTGGTTCCACTAATCATCGGCAGCAGAACCTCTCCCAGGCCTTCTGCAGGGATCGTCGTCCCGACTTCTCCCAGCTTCCCTCCTAGTTGATTCATGGAATAGCTCGTGGAATTTTCCGCATGGCTCATCGGCTTTACCCACAGGAAGTAAGAAACAAGAGCCAAAGCGATACCAATGACAGCTGCCAGCATCAACACGACAAACGTACCGAGAGAAGTGTACCGAGATAACAGATACCCCGCTCCGCCAAAGGCAGTCATGCCGCTGACCAACAAAATAGGCTGTGCAAAAGGCAGATGCAGATGTCCCAGCCAATCCGAGAGCGCATCGCCAAACAACAGTGAGATGAGCGCGTAGAGTAGACCAAGTACAAGGCAGACTATGTAGACGGTTTCAAGTACGCCCACGACTGTCCCCCCCTTTCTAAAATTGCCTCTATAGTGCATACGAGTGAGGTGGAAAATAGTTTCATAAATAAGGAATTAATCCCTTTTCTTATCACCTTTTCTGCTGAAGAACTCTTTGGATGCGTCGAACTCCTTCCTCGATGTTCGCCGGGCATTCCCACGAATAGGTCAGGCGCAGCCACCCCGCTTCCGCTCCATAGACGCTGCCGGGTGTAAAAACAACGCCCTCTCTGATCGCATCATCCAGCAATTCTTTTTCGTCCCTGAGAGCAAGCAACCGACACCAAATATGATAGCTGCCACCCGGCTCATTCCATACCGCGTAATCGGAGAGATGCTTGTGCATAGCGCGTACCATCGTTTGTTGTTGCTCCAACAAGTAACGAGACATCCGCTCCTGCTGATTGTTCCAGCTCTTTCGCTCAACAAATCGCCGGGCGAATTGCTGGGAGACGCTGCTCGTGCCAAAATCCATTTGCTGCTTGGCATCGGCTAGTCTTTCTACGACAGATCTTGGTCCCACCAGCCAGCCAATTCGCAAGCCTGGCGCAATCGTTTTCGAAAGACTCCCGACGTACAGAACAGCCCCCGTCTTATCGATGGCTTTGATCGGCTTGGGTGGTTTAGGGCTTCCAGCCAGTGTAAGTGCCCCGTAAGCGTCGTCCTCCACGAGTGGCAGGCGCAGCTCCTGACAAATATCGAGTAGCTCGGATCGCCGTGCCTTGCTTAAAATCGTCCCGGTTGGATTATGATAGGTCGGGTTCACGAAAACCATGCGAATGCGATGCTCCCGATGCAATTCGTAGACAGCCTCGGGTACAATTCCGTTCTCATCCATCGGCAAGCGAAATAAACGCAGGCCAGCTGAACTAAATAAAGGCAAGGAATACGAATAAGAGGGTCCCTCCATTGCGATTGCATCTCCAGGATTCAAAAGACATAGTGTAATGAGATGCAATGCCTGCTGCGCCCCTGACGTCACCAAAATTTCATCAGGGGAAGCGTGAATGCCGTAGTTTTCTTGCAGATGCACAGCCAGTGCCTCACGCAGACGCGGCTCCCCCTTTGGATGCGCGTAGCCCAGCTCAAGCCTGATCTCGTTTTCTTCCCCCGGCGTCGTTGGTATCAAAGACGGGATCATCGTCGTTGCCAATTCTGCCTTTGCCAGATTGATGATCGAGGTATCGAAGCATGCATCCTGAATGCGTTTCGCGAGTGGATAGGCTGGCAAGAATGCCCCGCCATTCGTGTAGGTGTACCAGTTTGGCATTTGTTTGACGCCCCACAGATCACGACTGACCCAAGTCCCGCTCCCTTGCCACGATTGTAAAATACCTTTTGCCCGCAATTCTTCGTACGCTGCCGATACCGTCCCACGATTGACGCCAAAGCGTCGTGCCAACACTCTTTCCGGCGGTAGAGATGTACCCGGGGACAGCACTCCTTGCACAATCTGTCGTTCCAGCTCTTTGGCGATTTGTATATAGATCGGAACTCCCGCATCTTTGTCCGGCTTCCATTCCATCCTGATCCGTCCTCCACACTTCCTGTTTTCATTTTCCTCCCTTTCGACAAATTGGCTTACTGCTCCTGCTACCAATTGGCTCTAGCGTTTATACTCGGTCGCCTCTAAGATGAAACAACACAAACTTTTAATCGACAAAGGATGGGATTCGGATGAGCACACAGCTTCCTATCGAGAAGCAAGTCCTACAAAAAGAGCAGCCAATCACTCCTGACCAGCTGCATACAGAGAAAATGGGCTTGCTGTATGGCTTCATCGGGGTGATTAGCTTCAGCTTGACCTTGCCTGTAACGAAGATGGTTGTTACCGTGCTCTCTCCCCTCTCGGCAGGGCTGGGACGAGCGTTGATCGCGGCTGTACTGGCTGCTTTGGTGCTCCTACTAAAACGAGTACCGTTTCCTACCTGGCAAGAGACCAAGAAACTGTTTCTCGTATCCACCGGAGTAGTAGCAGGCTTCCCGTTTTTCTCGTCGTGGGCGATGGAGAGAGTACCCGCTACGCATGGCGCAGTCATCATCGCCCTATTGCCATTGGCCACAGCTGGCGCAGCGATATTTTTTTCAGGAGAACGCCCTACCCGGAAGTATTGGATTTCTAGTGTGATCGCCTGCGTGACGATTCTCGCCTACGCGATCAGCTCTGGCTTTGGTGCCCTCCAATGGGCGGATCTCGCCTTGCTCGGGGCGGTCATCAGTGCGGCTATCGGATACGCTGTCGGCGGTGAGCTCTCCAAGACAATGGGTGGTTGGCAGGTCATCAGTTGGTCGTTGATCTTTGCCTTTCCTTTTCTCGTCGTTCCGCTCACAGGTCCTCTACTCACTGACTTAAAACAAGCCACTTGGCCTGTCTGGATCGGTTTTGGCTATATAAGCGTAATCAGTATGTTTCTCGGTTTTTTCGCCTGGTATCACGGCCTGGCAATCGGCGGCGTCTCCAAGGTCAGTCAAATTCAATACCTTCAACCCTTTTTATCAATCATCGCAGCCTGGCTCCTCCTATCAGAGCCATTGACACCCGGCGCTGTTCTCTCCGCTGTCATCGTCGTGTTGGCTGTCGCAAAAGGAAGAAAAGCTTCCGTACAGCAAAAAGCGTAAGAAAAAGAAACACCGCTCCTCTTCACTAGGAAAAGGGCGGTGTCTCTTGTTTTTATTCTGCTCGGCTCAGCATATTTCCCAAGTACATCGGTTGATAAGTGGGATCAGACAAGACTTGCTTGACTTGATCCGGGCGTGTTTTGTGGTCGTTCGGCAGTTGCTTCCACTCGTCTAGCGTGACCCAGCCAGCCCATTCGATCTCTTCATCGACAATACCACCTGGCGTTGGGTTTGTCTCTTCACCGACGAGCTTCGCCAGAACTCCTACTCCGACTGTATGCTTTCCGTTCCCTTCCTGATCGATCCGATCGTCTATCCAGATCAATCGCTCCATTTCCACGAGGAGTCCGGTCTCTTCCATCACTTCTCTTTTCGCCGCGTCTGGAATCGCTTCTAAATATTCTACGATTCCCCCTGGCAGGTTGTAAAAGATGCCTCGTTGTGTCTGCTCACGGATGAGGAGGACTTTCCCTTCGTGTTCAACTACTACGGTGACTCTCAAGCGAATCGCTGACATTTCGCTCGCTCCCTTCTCAGATGGCAGGCGTACGCGTAACATTCAGGGAATCGACACCGGAGTGCGCTAACCATTCCTGTAATGCTATAAGTCCATATTGTTCCAAAAACTTTGCTTCAGAATCCGCGATGGCATGAAGCATCATGAACCTGATTACGTCCTTGCCGTTTGTATAATATTCAAGTCCAGCCTCTTCATAATAGGCAGGGGTCAGTACCATATGATTCAAAACCGATTTTTCCACGATTGTATCCCCGAGCGAAAAGACGCTCCCAGACTCCAAGCGGGTAGATTGACTCTCCCACTGACGAATTACCTGGGCTGCTATTCTTGCCAAATGCGTGATCATTCTCTGCTCAAACTGATAGGAATAGGCGAGGTACTCTGTAGCCCCCATCTCGTGCAGCTCAAGCGTGGCGTACGTCCACCATCCTCGCTTGCGCGTAGCCGGATAGACGGCAATCAGGATATCCGCATCCTCGGATTGATACAGATCACCTTGACTCCCAAAAAAGCGGTGGCAATGATCCATTAATTGCTTTACCACTATCATATGTGCAACCCCGCTCCAGTAAGTATGAAAACCTTTACAGCTACCTATTCAAAGAAGAGCAACAGCGCATTTGTAAAAGGTTTGTGCTCGCCCGAAAAAAGCATGCCTGGATACGTAGGCATACTTCGTTGATGGTAGGCAGCTTTATCTTGTATATACGAACATTTTATCATTGTGTGGGGTGAATGTACATGTTTGAACACGCACAAAAAAGCCCCCGGTTATCCCGAGGGCATTGTTCTTGTTTATTTCGTGACTTTCACCAAAACCGTCATGCTTTTTCCTTGGTACTTCACCTTGAGCTTCGTTGCCATCGACGTAAATCTCATACAGCTTAAAGTAGAATGTCTATTCATTCGTCGTCTAACTAAAGTTAATGGCGGGTAACCAATATTACCCATTTACGTAATAAAACGTGAAGGAGTGAATTCCGCATGTCTGACTTCGTATCAATCCTACTGATAGCACTGCCCCTAATTAGTTGGGGTTTTATCGTAAATTCCCAGTCCCTTCGTAAAAGATGGCTGTATGTATTGTTCACATTCATCATTTTTTGGGGGATTGTCGGATTAGATTATTACTTTGACCCCCCATCCCCTCACTATGAGTAATCTATGAACTACGGTGCGATTTTCCCATAGTAAAACAGCGCCATAAGTGAAACTGACTCGATCATTACGACTAGTTAATAAAAAATACGTATCTGAACGAATCAGACACGTATTTACACGTTACAAAACAATTATCCGATAGAACCTTCTATCTCGAACTTGCATTCTTCGATCAAATGTTTTCGTTCTTCAACGAGTTAACGATACTGTATTCTTTGTATTTTCTATTTGCATAAAAGATCGTCGTCCCCACAATAAAAAACACACCTACCCCTGCAATGATAAGATCCGCCCAAGGCACTGTAAAAGCGAATTCAAAATTACGGCTAAGGCTCTTGTAGATGAAAAACATTACGCATAAACTAATCGGTAAACCGTAAATAAGCGACTTCATTCCATAAAAAAATCCTTCGAAGCGTAGCATTTTCTTCATGCCCTTTGGCGTCATACCAATGGAAGCCAACATCGCAAATTCACGTTTTCTCAAGGCCATCCCTGTCGAAATCGTGTTGATAATATTTGCCATACAAATGAGTCCGATGAGAACCACAAACCCATAAAGGAATACGGATGTGACTGTGGCGCGATTCATTGCATCCTGACGCTCCTCAATCAGATTGTTCGTATAGACATGTACATCTGGATATTTGTTAATAATCGGGTTTATTTCATTTTCCAATGCCGCAGACTGCTCTGTTGTAAATTGAACTTCGCTGGTAACTTGCTCAGACAGCATAGCATTACCTCGTTCTCGGAACTTGTCAAAGCCTCGTTCAGAAACAACAAATGTAACCGTAAAAGCATATTCCTGGTATCGTAGCATAAAAGGTGGACGTTTATCCGTGATAGAAGCAATTCGGACTTTAGCGCCTTCATTCAAAGTGAGAGGTAGTTCTGATCCCTCTTGGACTGTTAGTTGAGAGATATCTGTAAAATTATGTTCTTCCTTCAAGGTGAATCGATTGACAAGTATTGCAGAAATCTCGTCACCTTCCAATTTCTTTGCATCAATCCCCGCGGATTGCAGGTACGCTGCAAAAGAGGCCTCATCAAGAGAAACAATGTCTGCAGACATGAAGTATTTCCCATCAGGATTAAGAGTATGGCGACTGGAGATGTCTGTGGTAACCTCGTTTTCGTTGAGGATTAGATCAGCACCGATAAGTTGGGTCTTCACTTTTGTTGTTGCGTTCTTGACGGACATCAATTCATTTGTTAATGACCTTACCCTTTCCAGATCGGCTCCCCTTGCGTTTACTGACAAATCATAGGGTAGCGGTGCTTGTGCCATATTATAGGACTTATCCATATACAACGAAAAAGAAGAAGCTGCTAGGTACAGGATTACACTGATCGCAAGAGAAAAGACAGTTGAGCGATAGTGATGTTTATTCCTTTTCAGATTTTTTAATCCTAGTTCCGCTTCAAATCCAAACAACTTCCGGGTCATATTGGATGTACGAACATCTTTTCCTTTTATCTCGATATCCTTTGTCTGGCGGATTGCAGTTATCGGTGTAATTTTCGATGCCCTCACTGCTGGTAACCATGCAGAAATGAGCAATGTCAAAATGGAAAACAAAACGACCGCAATCATACTGTACGGCTCTATCACCAATCGTATCGGTTCACTAACAAAAAGCATTTTTTGAATGAATGGACTGAGCAAATGGAAAGTAACACCAATGCCAATGGACCCAAAAAACAACCCAGCTGGAATCGCTATGACCCCGATCACAGCAGCTTCAAAAAATACGGAAGCCCTTTTTTGTTTTTTGGTTGCCCCTACGCTAGATAACATCCCTAAAGTACGACTACGCTCAGAAAGCGAGATCGCAAACGCGTTGTAGATGAGTGAGACAGATCCAATCAGAATGATAATTCCAACGGAAAGAACTGCCAGGTACATCGTGTTAAGAAAGTGGGAATCGTTCGAAATCCCGGAATAAAGCAACAGGTCCCGATTGTACTTGATTTTTACTCCATTCGATTTAACTTGATCCTTTACTCCGCTTACCTTACTCGCAATCGTGTTACTCGTTTCGTAAATGTCATTCCCTAAACCTTTAAAATCCTTATATTCAACACTTACCGTGTAGGGAGAACCCTCCTCTAAATCACCCTCGGAAAGACCGCTAAATGCACGGTATGCAGCCATTACTTCCTGCTCTTTAGCTGGTGCTTGAACAATCCCGGTAATCGTGTATGTTTTCGTATTTGTAGGCGTAAAGACTTCCTTTGATTGGTAGACATCATTGTCGCCCAACGTCTCGCTCTGCCCATCTACATTCAAGCTACGATCACCAAAATTTAAAGTGACTACATCTCCAACCTTCAAGCTTACACCTGCGGTTCGAATATACTCCGATGAAAGTGCCAGTTCATTTTCATTCTGAGGCAACCGCCCATCAAGTAGGCTCACCCCTACTACATCGTGATTACTGTGTCCCGTAATAAACAAATAGGGCTTCACGCTGTTTGGAGAGTTAGAAAGTCGTGCAAATCCAAGTCTCTGGTCAATATCGTATCTTTCAATGGCTTCCGTATTTGTAATAACCGCAACATCTTCTCCTGTAACATTGAGAAAAGCTGCCTGCCACTTACCAGAGTAGGTAATCGCGTTTCTTTGCATCATATCCATGAAAGAACTACTAATCGAAAATACTGCTGTAAGCATTGCGACAGAAATGACAACCCCAATGATTGTCACAAGGGTACGGCTCTTATTCTTCTTCATGTAACGTAAGGTGAGCTGATTTACGATATTCATCGCCGGATCACCTCATCTCTAGAAATCCTGCCATCCGATATGCCAATGATACGGTCCGCTTGCAAGGCAATGTTTTCGTCATGTGTAATAACAATCAGAGTTTGATGCCGTTCTTTGTGTAATTTTTTCAAGAGCTTCACAATCTCAGCACTGTTTTTGCTGTCCAGATTCCCCGTAGGCTCGTCAGCCAATACAATGGCGGGACTGCTAATCAAGGCACGGCCAATAGATGCACGCTGCTGCTGTCCTCCAGAAAGCTGGTTTGGCAGATGCTTTAATCGCTGTTGAAGACCTAGAGTCTCTACGATACCGGAAAAGATATCTTGATTTACTTCTCTACCGTCCAACAGCAATGGCAGGGTAATATTTTCTTCCACAGTAAGGACAGGGATCAAATTGTAGAATTGATAGATAAGCCCAATCTGTCTGCGTCTGAAGATGGCTAGTGCCGTTTCATCCATCGCATACATATCAGTTTGGTCAACGATCACTTTACCGGATGTGGGCGTATCAACGCCCCCCAAAATATGCAAAAGGGTAGACTTACCTGAACCAGAAGGTCCAATGATCGCCACAAACTCCCCCTTTTGTACGGAAAATGAGATATCGTTCAGTGCAGTAACAGCTGTTTCGCCATCACCGTACGTTTTTGACAGGTTCTCTACTCGCAAAATCTCCATCATGATCCTCCCAGATAAGTTATTACGTTTAGAATAGCTGCCAAACATGTCTCGTCGGTGACATTCATTCTTACAATTTTGTCATCTAAATGATTTGCTTGTAAAATTTGATTTTGAATGTTGTTCCTACACCCATCTGGCTTTCCATAAACACATCGGCGTTTTGACTTTGCAAGATTGTTTTAGACATGGCTAGCCCTATTCCAATACTATCCGCTCCAGCATTCTTCCCTTTATAAAATCGTTCAAAAATGTGTGGAGCATCGTCAGGGCTAATCCCCTCGCCACTGTCGGAAATGACAATTTGTGTATACAAGGGTGTTTCCTCACACGAAATGGCAATACGTCCCCCAACTGGCGTATGCTCAATCCCGTTTTTCATTACGTTCAAAATGGCTTCTACGGTCCAGTTTTCATCTCCATACACAAAAAGGTCTTCTTTACAGGAAAAAGAAAGCTCCTGATTTTTTAATTCCATCGGGACAAGGAGTGGTTCTAATGCCTTGTTTATCATTTTTTTGACAGATACGAGTTCCTTCTTGAAAATAACGCTCTGCACTTCGATTTTAGAAAGCTTGAGCAATGAAGTCACGAGCCATTCAATACGCTTCAACTGATTGATAATCTTGCCCAAGAACTCCTCCCTCTTATCTTTTGGCAGACTCGGGTTGTTTAACAAATCAGCCATGACAAACATGGAGGTAAGTGGCGTTTTTAGTTGATGGGAGATGTTCGAAAGAGTATCTGCCAAGTACTGTTTTTCCTTTTTCAGATGAGTAGACTGCTCGGACAATGTTAATGTGACTTTATAAATATCATTTTTCAAAATGCTCAATTCACCCTCAACGTTATCCCTAATATCCATCGTAGGTTGGCCTGAATAGACAGAAGCCAAATAATAAGCGAGCTTACTGATGTCCTGATAACGTTTGCGGGTAAACACGAAAAAAGTGGAAAGGAGCAGAAATACCATAGCAACTCCCACAATCCCCGCTTTCCAGTCGATCATCCAAAGAATTGCGATCCCCATGATGGAAATAACCATGCTATACAGACATAGCTTCTGTATTTCTTTATTTTTAAACATGACTTCCACTCATTCGATAGCCAAGACCGCGAACGGTTTCTATCACTTTGGGATTCTGGCTATCATCCTCCAACTTTTCTCGAAGCCGCTTAATGTAAACCGATAGGGTATTATCATTGATAAAGTTACCATCTAGATCCCAAATACCCTCTAACAACTGATTTCTGGACAGAACTTGCCCTCTATTATTTATGAATGCCAACAGTAAACGGTATTCTAAAGCAGTCAGCATCACTTCCTCAGTTCCTTTGTACACTTTAGCCAGCTTTGTATTTACGACTACATTTCCAATCCTCACTTTGTCAGACAGGTTGGGCTCTTTTTGGTAATGTCGAAGGGATGACTTCATTCGGCTAATCAGCTCCCGGATACGAAACGGCTTTGTGATATAGTCGTCTGCTCCCATATCTAACCCCCGAACCACATTGATTTCATCATCACACGCCGTCAAGAAGATGACAGGGGCATCCTGATTTTCTTTTACATATTCGCAAATCTCATAGCCATTACCATCTGGCAAAGTCAGATCGAGTAAATATAGATCAAAACGTTGCTGTTTAATTGCTTTGAGTGCAGTTTGTTTTCCTTCGCAAAGAACTACTTCATAGCCCTCACTGGAAAGCGAATAGTGCAAACCCTCTGCAATGGTCTTGTCATCTTCTACTACTAATACCTTCATGGTTCATCCTCCCTCTATCAGCTATAACTATTGCGATCAGCAACTCTCGTATTTCCCCGGTCATTATTGTCGGTGTTTATTGCTAACATGATTGGTATTAGCTTAATTTACTTAATTGGTAAGGTATTTTGCAAGTTGGACGAACAGAATAACATGAAAATGATAACAAGCAAAAAACCCGCCTTCTAATGGGAGGACGGGTGACCTTGATATCTGTCCAATTGTTATTGTTACTTTTTCTATCTCCTCTCGTCTTGTTTATTAGTAATTCCACTTTTTAGGAGGAACCAGGCACTTATGAAAAACAAGACAGCTTGTCTCGTCCTTTCTATTAGCCAAAGCATCTATGCCATTTTCTTATTGGCTTGGGCAATTTCTGTTTTTTTTACCATTGTGCTTTTACCTGAAGATGAATATGATACGGGAGCGCCAGGGGTGTTCTATACGATCCTATCGTATCCGCTTGTACTACTTGCCTCAGCGTTGGGCAGCTGGTACTACTATCACAAGTTGAAATTCAAAACGAGTTACGCACTCAATGCCATTCCTTTACTTTGGGTCATTCCGATGGCGTTATTTATGATCTTATTATGGAAGTTCGGTTTGTCCTCGTAAAAACAGCCCTCTGGCGGATTACCATCAGAGGACTCATGCGTTTTCCCTTATCAAGCAAGGGCACAAAAAAATACGTGTCTGATGTTGACCGCGTCTCCAGACTCCCAATAGTTCTTTGCATCTGCTTCTGTCATTCCGGTTTCAGGTTTAGCCTTTTTCAAAGTTGCGAAGTCTGCATAGATGATTACAGCCTCGTTTTGGTTAACAATCTCTGCCTCTGTAATAAATGGCCCATCCTTTAAGTTCGGAGCGTACTCCTTAAATCTACTCACTTCCTCGGCAGACATAGCTTTCTGTTCAGGAGTTGGGGCTGGTGCAGATGAGGTAGTTGTGGCTGCTGGAGTTGGCGTGTTATTCTCTAGCGTTGTACCGCAACAACTTATCACGATTCCTAAAGACAATGCAAGAATTGATGTTCTTTATGCTGGTAAAATCCCCCCTCTATTGTATGTTTCACCCTCGCTCTCGTTTCTTTCTTTTCATTAATCCCAAGCGAAACACTGAGACTTCACGGGTCACTGTGCATACGATTGTATAACACTGAAACGGTTTTTAATCAAGAAAACCCGTCTCCTCAAAATAGGGACAGGCCAACATTTTTTTGCTTAATCTATTCTAGTCAACCACTTTATATGCATAAATTGTACCTTCTACAGAACCCTTAACACTTATTCGGTAGTCTACACTTTGTTCAAGATCAGAAAAATAGGCGTGATCCCTACCTGCCTCAAACTCGCGTGTCTCAACAGGTGTCCACCCTTCCAAAGCTTCACTAAATTCTTCAATAGATACATCATAGTAATCGCTTATCCCAGTTGCGGTTACATCTGCTTCAACTTTTATCCCTCTCTCTTTGTATGTAAGCCTGATAGTTTTTGGAATGAGATAATAACTACCAACATCAACTTCCCTAGACCACAAAAACTTATCAGTCATCATTGGCTGTACTTTTTCATTCTCCGAAGAAATCTCTTGTGATTGTTTCTTTTCTCCTTGAGCAGTTGCATTTAATGGCATCACTAATGCAACCACAGATAATGAAGTTAAGGCAGCCATTTTTACTTTTTTTGAAAGAAGCATAGCAACATCTCTATTTTAATGTAAAATGTTTACAGGTAGATTATACAGCATTTAGGAGGAAAAGGAAGTGAGTATTATATGAATTCAGAAAAAACTATATCTTCGTTCAAAAGCCGTAAAGTCTTAGTTTCAGTGCTGCTCACGCTAGTTGTTGCAGTTACGTTATGTACCTATTATTTTTGGTACAATACACCTGATAAAACTCTAGAACGATATCTAACCCTAGTCATAAACAAACAGGGAGATCAAGCATACGATTATGTATACAAAGATGACAGCAGTTATTACCCTGAACTTGAAAAATTCTTACAATCAGCAACAAGAACAAAATTAATAGATTTTAAAATGTTAGGATATACTCCTGTGGATGATTCAAAAACTGACGTTAAGGTATTACTTAAATTTGAAGACAAAATCGAAAAAGAAAAGACTTTTCTGTTGAAAAAAGCATCCGGCAATTGGAAAATTGTTCTAAGAGGTGCTAACGGAAACTCTTAAGCCGTTAATAAACATGGCTACAGCCGTTTCAAACTGTTGACTTACAACACACAAAAAAGCCCTCCCCGGATTATCCGAAGGAGGGTTTTTACAGATTCTGTTTTACTTAGTTGAGAGTAAGGGAACGAGAGCCATATTAACTAATAGTATTATAAGCTAAAACCCTCTTAGGGAATGGGGTTAATTGCCTAAATGTAATTGACGTAACGGAATAAAGCCCTCCACCGTTACAGGGCTTATGCGTTTTCCCTCATAAAGCAAGGGCACAAAAAAACGTGTCTGAACGAATCAGACACGTTTTTACTCGTTATCGAAACAATTATCCGATAGAACCTTCCATCTCAAACTTAATGAGACGGTTCATCTCTACCGCGTACTCCATTGGCAATTCTTTTGTGAATGGCTCGATGAAGCCCATTACGATCATCTCAGTTGCTTCTGCTTCTGACAAACCGCGGCTCATCAGGTAGAAGAGTTGATCCTCGGATACCTTGGATACAGTCGCCTCGTGCTCAAGCGTGATGCTGTCGTTCATGATCTCGTTGTACGGGATCGTGTCGGACGTGGACAGTTTATCCAGAATCAGCGTATCGCACTTGATGTTGGACTTGGAGCCTTCCGACTTGCGTCCAAACTGCGACAGACCACGGTAGGTTACTTTTCCGCCATCACGGGAAATCGACTTGGAAATGATCGTCGATGTGCAATCTGGCGCCAGGTGAATCATTTTCGCACCTGCGTCTTGGTGTTGTCCTTTTCCTGCTACTGCAATGGAAAGAACGGTACCTTTCGCGCGAGGTCCTTTCATGATAACAGCTGGGTATTTCATCGTCAGCTTGGAACCGATGTTACCATCGATCCATTCCATGTTCGCATCCGCGTATGCAACCGCACGTTTCGTAACGAGGTTGTATACGTTGTTGGACCAGTTTTGGATCGTGGTGTAACGGCAGCGAGCGCGTTCTTTTACGATGATTTCTACAACAGCGGAGTGCAAGGAATCCGTGCTGTAGATTGGAGCTGTACAGCCCTCTACATAGTGAACAAAGGAATCTTCATCGGCGATGATCAGCGTACGCTCGAATTGACCCATGTTCTCGGAGTTGATGCGAAAGTATGCTTGCAGTGGAGTTTCTACTTTTACGCCTTTTGGAACGTAAATGAAGGAACCACCGGACCATACTGCCGAGTTCAGTGCAGAAAACTTGTTGTCTGCTGGAGGAATCACTGTCGCGAAGTATTCTTTCACGATTTCTGGGTGAAGCTTCACCGCAGAATCCATGTCGCAGAAGAGAACGCCTAGTTTTTCCAGGTCTTCCTGCATGTTGTGGTAAACTACCTCAGATTCATACTGGGCAGATACACCTGCGAGGAACTTTTGCTCTGCTTCTGGAATACCCAGCTTGTCAAAGGTTGCCTTGATTTCTTCCGGCACCTCATCCCAGCTACGGCCTTGCTTTTCAGAAGGCTTTACGTAGTAGGTGATGCTGTCAAAATCGAGGTCGTCTAGATCGCCGCCCCATTTTGGCATCGGCATGCTGTTGAAGATGTCCAATGCTTTTAGACGGAATTCCAGCATCCATGCTGGCTCATCCTTGATCTTCGAAATTTCTTCGACGATCTCGCGAGTCAAACCCTTTTTGGTACGGAATACAGAAACGTCCTTATCGTGAAAGCCGTACTGATACTCCTGTATTTCTGGGCCTTTAACAGCCATCGTTGCTCACTCCTTCGTGTTCATGTCCCTTACCTATCCCTATTCCTGCTCCGCCTGTTTGACACCTTGCTCCAATGCTTTCCAAGCCAATGTCGCGCACTTGATTCGCGCTGGGAACTTGGCTACGCCAGACAAAGCTTCGATATCACCAAGATCAATCGAGTCATCGATTTCTTTGCCTTGCATCATATCGGAGAATTTTTGCGACAGCTCCAGTGCTTCTGCTACTGGCTTGCCTTTGACAGCATCCGTCATCATGGATGCAGATGACATACTGATTGAGCAGCCTTCACCCAGAAACTTTGCGTCCACCACTTTGCCGTCCTCCACTTTCAAGGAGAGCGAGATGCTGTCGCCACAGGTCGGGTTATTCAAATTCACAATGAGTCCGTCGGATTCTTCCAGCTTACCGCGGTTGCGCGGTTTCTGGTAGTGATCCATAATGACGCGGCGGTATAAATCATCAAGAGAAGACATTGCCGAAATACTCCTTCGTCTTCTTCAAGCCCGCGATCAGCACATCTACTTCTTCTTCTGTGTTGTACAGGTAGAAGCTTGCCCGAGCGGTAGCCGTCACATTCAGCCAACGCATCAGCGGTTGTGCGCAGTGATGACCGGCACGAACTGCGATTCCGTAACTGTCCAGCACGGTCGCCAGGTCATGCGGATGTACTGTATCCAGGTTGAATGTAATTAAACAGCTGCGGTCCTGCTGTGGGCCGTAAATCTTCAATCCTTCTATCTCGCGCATTTGTTCCATCGCGTACTTGACGAGATGTTTTTCATGACGCTCGATATTGTCCATACCGATCTCTTCCAAAAAGTCGATCGCTGCTCCCAATCCGATAGCTCCTGCGATGATCGGAGTTCCTCCTTCAAATTTCCAAGGAAGCTCCTTCCACGTGGAATCGTACATATCCACGTAGTCGATCATTTCTCCGCCGAACTCCATCGGCTCCACACGCTCTAGCACCTCACGCTTGCCGTACAGGACACCTACACCTGTCGGACCTGCCATCTTGTGGGCTGAAAACGTATAAAAATCGCAATCCAAATCCTGGACGTCGATTTTCTTGTGTGGAGCACCCTGCGCTCCATCAACAAACAAAAGTGCGCCATGCTGATGAGCGATTTGGGCAATTTCCTTGATTGGAGTAGTATCCCCCAATACATTGGAAACATGGTGAATCGCAACGAGTTTGGTATTGTCCGTAATCGTTTCCTTGACCGCTTCCAGAGTAACGGTTCCGTCCTCTGCCAGCGGAATGAACTTAAAGGTCGCTCCGGTCGCCTTGGCTGCCTGCTGCCATGGAATGAAATTGGCGTGATGCTCCACCAATGTGGTCACGATTTCATCTCCCGGCCCCAGGTACTTGCGAGCATAGCCGTACGCTACCGTATTACAAGCAGAGGTCGTACCACGCGTAAAGACGATTTCTGCGGCTTCACGGGCGTTGATGAAGGCGCGTACTTTTTCACGCGCGCCTTCGTACCCGTCTGTCGCTATGTTACCCAAGGTGTGCACGCCACGGTGCACATTGGAGTTATACTCCCTGTAGTATTTATCCATCGCCTCGATAACCTGAATCGGTTTTTGAGAGGTTGCACCATTATCCAAATAAACGAGCGGATGTCCGTTTACTTCTTGGTGTAGGATGGGAAAATATTTCCGAAGCTCCTTGGCGTTCATTAGCCTAACTTCCTTTCAAGCGCCTGACGGAGTCTGTTTTTCACTTCTTCTACTGGAATCTCAGCAACAACTGGCTCCAGGAAGCCGAGAATGATCAGACGTTCTGCACCTTGACGGGAAATACCACGAGACATCAAGTAGAAGATAGACTCTTCACTAAAACGTCCTACCGAAGCTGCGTGACCCGCTTTAACGTCATCCTCGTCGATCAACAGGATCGGGTTGGCATCACCGCGAGATTTATCGCTCAGCATCAGGATGTTTTCCGCCTGTACGCCGTTTGCCTTTTCAGCGCCTTTTTCGATTTTCGTGATACCGTTTAGGATACTCACTGCTTCATCCGTCATAACAGCCTTGCTCACCATATCAGACTCTGTGTGCGTGCCGATATGCTGAACTTGGGAAGTGAGGTTTTGGCGTTGGGAACCAGTACCTACAGAAATGGATTTGGTCTCTGCAATAGAAGCAGTTCCCTTGAGGATGGTAGTGTTGTTGGCAACCGTGTTGCCATCGTTCATCTCACCCAAAATCCATTCCATTTTTCCATCGCGCTCAACAGTTGCACGACGGAAGCTGTAGTCGTGAACGTCTACAGACAGAGAACGTACAGAAGCTACTTGCACAGATGCGCCCGCGCCTACATATACTTCAACTAGGCTGTTCGCAACCATGCTTTTGCCTTCGCCAGATACATAAGTATCCACGTAGGTTACTTTGCTGTTCGCTTCTGCCACGATCAAAACATGTGGAGCCAACAGAGCGTTGTCGCCTGCGATTTCATACACAGCTTGCAGGGGAACATCTACTTCCACGTTTTTCGGAACGTAGAGGAAAACGCCACCATTCACTACTGCCGTATGCAGCGCAGTCAGCTTGTGCTCATCAAGTTCGATCACGTTCAGCAAATACTTTTGCACGAGATCGCCATGTGTTTGCAAAGCATCAGCAAAGGTCGTGAAGATCACGCCTTGCGCCTTCAACTCATCGGATACTGCTTGAAAAACAGTAGAAGCATTTTTTTGTACCAACAGGTTTTTCACGCTGTCGACATCGATTTGTGCTTTTACCAAATCGCTGAGTTCATTCGCCGCTGCCACCTTCACAGTGGTTTGGAACGGATCAAAATCAACGGTATTCCATTTATCAATCTTCGTTTTCTCCAAGGCAGGGAGCGCCAGCTCTCCCGCCGCCTTCAGTCCAGCGAGGCGCTTTTCCAGGAACCAGGCAGGCTCCTGATTAGCTTTGGAGTACTGGGTGATCGCCTCGGAATCGAAGCGTAGCTGTACATCCACACTCATTTCACTGCTGCCTCCTTCATCCTACACGTTGGCGTTTACGGTTTCGTCCTCGATGCCGAGCTCTTCCTTGATCCAATCGTAGCCTTCTGCCTCGAGGCGTTCAGCCAGCTCAGGACCACCGGACTTCACGATACGACCTTGCATCATGACGTGTACGAAGTCAGGCTTTACATAGTTCAGCAAACGCTGGTAGTGCGTAATAATCAAGAATCCGCGGTCTGCGGAGCGCATTTCGTTTACACCAGCTGCAACGATTTTCAATGCGTCGATGTCCAAACCGGAGTCGATCTCATCCAGAATACAGATAGCTGGCTCCAAGAGCATCATTTGCAGAATCTCGTTACGCTTTTTCTCACCACCGGAGAAACCTTCATTCAGGTAACGATGGGAGAAAGACTCATCCATTTCCAGCGTGTTCATCTTTTTGTCCATCTCACGGATGAATTTCATCAGGGAGATTTCGTTTCCTTCACCACGGCGCGCGTTGATTGCGGAACGCAGGAAGTCAGAGTTGGTTACACCGCTGATTTCGGACGGGTATTGCATCGCCAGGAACAGACCTGCACGTGCGCGCTCGTCTACTGCCATTTCCAACAAGTCTTCGTCATTGATCAGCACTTCGCCATCGGTTACCTCATATTTTGGGTGACCCATCAGCGTGGATGCCAATGTCGATTTACCGGTACCATTTGGTCCCATGATCGCGTGCACTTCGCCGCCCTTGATCTCCAAATTCAGGCCTTTGAGGATCTCTTTGTCCTCGATCTTGGCGCGAAGGTTTTTTATTTGCAAATGCGGTACTGCTGTCATCTGAATTCCCTCCATACACGTCAAAAGTGAGTTGGTAAATTCTCAATCCATTCTCAATAACTATCTTATAATAAGAATAATTATAAATCAAGGAATGAAACATATCTGTATTTTTTATATCATTATATTTAGAAAGTCTGTTTTTGCGCATAAATCCTTCCTAAATATTCTTGCCTCCGCAGCATTTTTCCCTTTGTTACTTTTGGACATACATTTCCGTCTAAATCGCAGGTGCTTTTTGTAAAAAACACCAATGGATAACTCGAAATGGAAGGGCTCCCTTCGGAAGCTTACCTGACTCTTTTCCGTCAGTCAAATGGAAAAGTTGTACCAATCCATACTTCGAAAGTATTCGATGGCAGTAAGTAACATGAGATAAAAACCGTCGGTCACAGTCTGACGGTTTTTTCTGTTTTCACGAAGAAAAAACGGATAGACCTTATCGTCTACCCGTTTCTTTCCTGTTCGATTACTTTACTTTTGGACCTGCATTTGCAATATCTGCTGCATTCGGGAATTTCTTCTCGAAGTTCTCAATGAAACGTGCAGCCAGATCAGTTGCTTGCTTGTCGTAATCTTCCTTGTTTGCCCATGTATTGCGTGGTTGCAGAACTTCAGCAGGAACGTTCGGGCAAGATGTCGGCACTTGTACCCCGAAAATCTCATCAGCTACATAGTCTACCTTTTCCAACTCACCGTTCAATGCTGCTGTTACCATTGCACGAGTGTAGGACAGCTTCATACGTTGTCCAACACCTACCGGGCCACCAGTCCAACCAGTGTTCACCAGGTATACTTGAACCTTGCGCTCGTCAATCTTCTTACCGAGCATTTCTGCATATACGACAGGATGCAGTGGCAAGAATGGAGAACCGAAGCAAGTAGAAAACTCTGTTTGCGGAGCAGTTACACCACGCTCTGTACCTGCCATTTTGCTGGTGTAGCCAGACAGGAAGTGGTACATAGCTTGCTCTTTATTCAGCTTGGAGATTGGAGGCAATACACCGAACGAATCGGCTGTCAAAAAGACGATGACATTTGGTTGCCCGCCCACGCCTGGAATCACAGCACCCGGAATTGCTTCCACTGGGTACGCAGCGCGTGTATTCTCTGTATATTTGGTGCTATCGTAGTCAGCTACTCGAGTCGTTTCGTTTACGTCTACATTTTCAAGTACGGTACCGAACTGGATTGCTTTCCAGATTTGCGGTTCGCCTTCTTCAGACAGCTTGACGCATTTTGCATAGCATCCGCCTTCGATATTGAACACGCCATTGTCAGACCAGCCGTGCTCATCATCACCGATCAAGAAACGGTCCGGGTCAGCAGACAGCGTTGTTTTTCCAGTACCGGACAATCCGAAGAACAGGGCAACGTCTCCGTCTTCGCCTACGTTTGCAGAGCAGTGCATCGGGAGTACGTTGCGCTCTGGAAGCAGCATGTTCATTACGCTGAAGATCGACTTTTTCATTTCGCCAGCATACTCAGTGCCACCGATCAACACTGTCTTTTGCTCAAAGCTCAATACGATGAAAGTCTCGGAGTTCGTTCCGTGTACCGCAGGATTTGCCTTGAAATTAGGTGCATAGATAACCGTGAATTCTGATTCGTGCGCAGCCAGTTCTTCTTCGGACGGACGGATGAACAGCTGACGTGCAAACAGGTTATGCCATGCGAATTCGTTCACTACGCGGATTGGTAGGCGATAGGTTGTATCTGCCCCCGCAAAGCCATCGAAGACAAACAATTCATCTTTGGATTGTAAGTATTTGAGCACGTCTTGTTGAAGTGCTTGGAATTTTTCAGTACTGATCGGTTGGTTAACCGGACCCCAGTTGATTTTATCGTGTACGGAAGCTTCGTCCACCACAAATTTGTCCTTTGGCGAACGGCCGGTAAACTTCCCTGTTAGCGCATTGAGCGCCCCCTTATCGGTCAAAATCCCTTCGCCACGCTTTACTGCCATCTCAACAAGATTAGCTACAGGCAAGTTATGATACACTTTCGTAGCTCCAAGAATGTCAGTAAGCTTTTGAACCGTATTGGTTTCCATGTGTGAACGATCTCCTTCCCAAAATGTGTATCATTTATTGTGACTTTCTAATTGTCGCTCGATTTGTAATTAGTATATCACATTTAGCTAAATAAGCTACATAATTTTATAATCTCTCATGGAGAATGTGTGAATAACCCTCCTCATGCGTATTATTCCCCAACAGCAGTATTTTGTCCACAAACCAACCAGTCTATCGACTATTCGTGAGGTACATAGAGACATTTGCCCACAAAAAGAGCAACACCAAGAGTTTACTCTCTTAGTGTTGCTCTCACAAGGCATAAAGATTTACGTATTTTCAAACGTTTTCACAACTGTCTGACACAAAATCGCCACACCCTTTTCCAATGCCGAGCGGTCAAAATGCATCAGCGGATGATGCAGCCCTGGTACCAAATCACATCCGAGAGCCAGCATCGTCGCCTTGATATGAGGACGCTCCACCGTATAATAGTGGAAATCCTCCGCTCCCGGACTGACAGGCGCCGCTCGCAAATTTTCTTGACCGAGCACATCTATAATCGCCTGCTCCATAAATGCCTTTGCTTGCTCGTCGACCTCTGCCGCTACCATGCGAGACCCGGCCTCTATCTCTATCCGTGCCTGAAAAGACATCGCGACTCCGTCGATCATTTGACGAACTCGATTCACCAGGTCATCCATCGCTTGATTCGTCTGCGCTCGCAGATCGAGGGCAAAACGTGCTTTGTCCGGAATAATGTTGTAGCTCTCTCCCCCGGCTTGCAGCATCGTCATTTTGACGGTGGTAGGCACCATCGGATTGATATGTACTTGACCGAGACCTGAAATAATCGCTCCCGCTACTTCAATCGCATTGATCCCGAGATGTGGTCTCGCTCCGTGCGCAGCGACTCCTGTGATTTCCCCGTAGAGAAACATGGCTGCACCGTTGTAGATAGCGGGTCCTGCGGTTCCATTTGCCATCTCCTGAATCGGTCTTAAGTGAACACCGTACAAATAATCGATGTCATCGACGACACCCTTCTCCACCAGCTTCAATGCTCCCGTTCCTTTTTCTTCTGCTGGTTGGAACAAAATTTTTAACGTTCCCGGCGGTTGATATCCAGCGGCAACTAATGCTTCTATCGTTTCCACGATCAACGTCATATGGGCGTCATGGCCGCAGGAATGATTCGCTCGCCACTCACCGTTCACTTCCTGCCACAGAGCATCGATATCTGTGCGCAAGCCAACAACGGGCTTCCCTTCGCCCCATTCAGCCACTAAACCTGTACAATCGTCAAAAGTCGTAACACGCAGTCCCAAGGCACGCATGCGCTCCGCCAAATAACGAGTCGTTTCTACTTCCTTCCAGCTAATCTCCGGATTTTCATGCAGATGACGGAATGTTTCGGCAATAGCATCTTTACGTGCGGCAACCGTCTGTTGTAACGACATAACAGTAGACATCAAAGCGCCTCCTCAAAAACCGTTTCTTCCTATTATATCACAATGCCCATTAGACAGTTCACCGACAGGTCAGTCGCAAAATGGCATCGAGCTTCAATTGGTCGCGCAATGGCCCTGCTATTTGCACCTTTTCTTTGGCTAGAACATAGACGAGCTCATCACCGCCGAACAGCATGTGCATTTGTTTCTCCGCTCCCCTGATAATCAGATCGGCAGGCTGCTCTTCTGTCCATACATCCCAGGATGCAACGCCTTTTGCTATCGTCAATTGCCACTGTGATGGTGAATCATCCACTACAATTCTGATCCTGCGCTCCCATCCTGCTGTAATGAATTGCAGGTGTGCTTTTCCTTGCAGTCTTTCACCCAGTTCAAAAAGCAGTCTGCCCATTCCGATCATCTGCACGCCACCCCTCTCTTCTCAATTGGGTTCGTGGCCTGTTTGGTCGAATCCTTTGGCGAGGCATGAGAGTCACTGTCGGCTGTTGTCAGGGGAGCCATGTTTTTCTCGACATTTTAGAAAGACATTTAGAAAGGTCGTTTGAGTCAACATAGTGGAGGAGAAGAAAAAGCACAGTTCTCTTCGACTCTGACACGCCTGCAAGGGGGATTCACTGGTCGTCTCCACTTAAAAAAGGGGACCGTCGAGCCAAAGCCACCCTACGGGCGGACGTTTCTCAGAGAAGAAGTGTTCGACAACCGGGTCCCCTTTTTTAAGTTCCGACTGGGTAAGCGTTGTCAAGGTCTGCGAGCTCTGCGCTTTTTCTTCTCACCAGCTTTGCTGTTCATTGGTACCTCTAAAACGTAAAAAAGCATCCGCTTTACGCAGATGCTTTTCTCAAATACTACTCATCAAACTCGTCTTTATCGAGTCGCACCTCAAGGTGGTGACCATCGGGTGTCTCAAAATACAAATTATAGCTAGTAGGCTGTGTAATGGGGCCACGATAGCAAATATTCTCTGCCTCCAGCTTATCAACCAGATAGTCCAGCTCAGCACGGCTTTGCACAGAGAAGGCGAGATGATCGACTTGCCCTACGCCGCCTTTCCCAGCTTCCCCGCCATGAGGATGAAGACCGATCCGTGTGTATGTGCCAATTTGAAAGTAGACAGGTGCTCCTTCCGTCATATTCTCTTCCGGGATAGGGACTTCCAAAATGTCCTTAAAAAAACGAGCTACCTTCACAACATCACTACAATTCAATGCGATGTGGTGAACGGCTTTCAAATGAAACATTCACACTGCCTCCCACGTCAACTCAGGTCATGCGCTCTTGTGCGACATTAGCTTTTCTTTTATTGTACTGCTTCAATCGCTCGCTTAACCGTCTTAAACGAATCATCAATGCTTCCCGCCAATCGTCATCCTGCAACTCCTTGGCGATCCCGAGCAGATCCAGCGAAATATCGATCTGCTGCTTTAACACTTCGGCGAAGCTGGCTGCTTCATCCGTCATGGTACAATTCTCAAACAACTCGGATGTATTGTCAACACTCACAAAATCAGCAAAATCCACTTCTGGAGCCTGATCTCCCTGAGCATATTCTACTAAAATTTCGTATTCTCCCTCAATACCGGGATGAACTTCAATTCTGTCACATACAGGACAAAACATGATCGGGACATTGTGTACAAGCGTTTTATAATGACGGACTGAGCCTACGGAACCTACCATTCCAGCACCACAACAAAAACTCATATAGTCTCCCTCCCTATTCACCAAATGAACGTCCATGTCCGTTTTTTGGTCGAAACTTTTGTCTGTATCCGCATTGTAGCTTATATGCCCACTAACACTCCACCCGCAAATGCTACCAATAAATAAACCGAAGTAAGATTTGGTTTATCCATTTTACTCGATTTGCTTAGATTCATGCAACATTTTCTGACTAGTATGAATATTTTCCTTCATTTGCCTAAATCCATCATAAAAGCTAGTCTTAATCTATCCGATAATAAGGAATAATAATCATTTTAGTAAAATTCAAAAGGAGAGCGGTTTCATGCTTCGTTTCAAAAGTCTTCGTGCTCGAACCCTGACCATTACCCTGCCTGTCATTATCTTGACACTTTTGCTTGTCGTGGGCATCGGTTTCTGGTTCTCTGTCGACCAACTGAATCGGGAAATTGAAGACAAACTCAATAATCAGCTAGATATGGTCGGCAGTAATGTAGAAAAGCAATTGGAAGCCCATAGCAAGGTAACGTTGAGTATGGCTCGCTTTATTGAAATGGGTCCTATTACAAATTCGCTGGAGCAGTTAAATTCCCTGCTGTCCAAGACTGTTCTCATTAATGATACGACGGTTGGAATGGGAATTTTCATGGAACCTTACGCTTTAGACCCGAACAAGAAACTCGTTGCTACTTACGGGGCTAAGACAGACGGCAAGGTTAACATTACAGGTGAGTACAGCAGTGATTCTTATAACTATCCAAATCAAGACTGGTACAAGGTCGGTATTTCAACCAAAAAGGAAACCGATTATTCCGAGCCGTACTTTGACGAGGTTTCCAAGGTCTCCATGTTGACGGTAGTCGCGCCTTTTTACACGCCGGATAAAAAGCTTCTGGGTGTGGCCACAGACGATATTACACTCACTGACGTGGAAAAACTCGTCTCCAGTACAAAAGTAGGCGAAACAGGCTGGGCCTTTTTGGTGGATCAAAAAGGGAGATACCTCGCCCATCCTCAAGCAGACAAGCTCATGAATCATTCCGTTCAATCTGACGAGAATGCCTCCTTGGCAGCAATCGGTCCTTCTCTTCTAGAAGAGAAATCAGGAATGAAGACGTTTACCGATGAAAACGGCACCAATCGTGTTTATTTTCAAGAGCTCGGAGATACAAACTGGACAATCGCTCTCGTGATGCCAGAAAAAGAAATTGCCGATCCACTCTATGACTTGTTCTTTCAGCTTTGTACGGTGAGTCTGATCGGTCTGTTGATCATGATTGCTGTCATTTATTACTTCAGCAAATACTTGACCAAACAAATCGATCGCGCCAACCAGCTCGCGCATGCCCTATCCAATGGGGATTTTACCGCTTCCATGGATATTCAGACAGCTGATGAGATGGGGGTTATGGCAAATCGCTTCAACTCCATGACGGCAACCTTGTGCGAAACGCTAGGTCAAGTAAGCTTCAACGCTCAACAGGTTGCTGCTACGTCTGAACAATTGATGGCAAGTGCGGAACAGACGAGCAAAGCAACAGAGCAGATCGCTCAATCCGTTCAAGAAATTGCCTACGGTACGGAGCAGCAGGTGGACGCGACCGTTCAAGGCTATGAGGTTATCAACGAGATTGCCGTCCACATCGAAACGATGGAAAAAGGCATTGAGGATGTAAATCTCTCTACACAAGAAGCGAACCGCCAAGCCACAGATGGCAATCAGATGGCAACCAAAACGGTCGAGCACATGGATGTGATCCATAGCCAGATGGCTAAGACCTCCACCATTGTCAATGCGCTAGGCCAACGCTCCCAAGAGATTGGAGAAATGATCTCACTCATCACGACGATCGCCAATCAAACCAACCTGCTCGCTCTGAACGCCGCTATCGAAGCAGCGCGCGCCGGAGAACAAGGACGAGGCTTTGCGGTTGTAGCCGACGAGGTGCGCAAGCTGGCGGAGCAGTCGAGCTCAGCCGCCGAGCAGGTCGGTCACATCGTCACGGTGATTCAGCAGGACACAGGCTCAGCAATTGCGGCAATGAATCATGGCGCTGCTATTTTGGGAGAAGGCATGACTCTCGTTCGCTCAACAGGAAATGCATTTGAGCAAATTACGGGCTCCACGTCGGAGTTGCTTGTCCGCATGAATGAAGTGACAACGGAAATGAGCAAGATCAGTCAGCAAATGCAATCGATTGTATCCGCCATTACACATATTACACAAATCGCAGAGCAATCAGCCGGTAACTCTCAAACCGTTGCAGCAGCAGCGGAAGAGCAAACCGCTTCCATGGAGGAAATCTCTTCGGCTGCAACGATGCTCGCGAAAATGGCAGAAGAGCTTAATGATGCAGTACGAACATTCAAGTTGGAGTAGTTCGTCCATACACAAAGAAAAGCCGGAGCACAAAAGCCCCGGCTTTTTTGTTTCCTATTCTTTTACCATCGCTTCGTATTTGTCTGCATCCATCAGCTTGTCCAACTCAGCTGTATCAGACAATTCGACGACGATCATCCATGCTTGCTCGTATGGCGAAGAGTTAACCAGTTCAGGTGCGTCTTCCAGTTCGCCATTTACTTCTACTACTTTACCAGTTACAGGAGCGTACAGTTCAGAAACGGTTTTTACCGATTCCACGCTGCCAAACGGCTCATCCTGTTGGATTGTCGCGCCTACCTCAGGCAACTCGACAAACACGATGTCACCCAGCTCTGCTTGAGCAAAAGAAGTGATTCCGATGTACGCCTTGTTTCCTTCTACTCGCACCCACTCATGCTCTTCACTGTAACGTAGATTTTTCGGGAATTCCATCGTTTACATATCCTCCTATCGGGTACAATCCATTACACATACATAATTAGACGAACATTCTAGGATTCCTCTTTGATCCCCAAAATTCTGAACAAGCGTTTTTTTACCAGTTGAAGACCCTTCTCTCCTGCCTGAAAATGACGTAACTGAAGAGTCTGGTCAAACAAATAAAAAGCGGGGACGTATTCATTCTGGAATGCATCGGCTATCTTTCTATCATTATCGATTGCAATAGGGTGTGTCAAATGTTGTTCTGCAATCGCCTTCTTGATCATCTCGATATCTGTATCTTTTTCCGAATGAGGCGTATGAATTCCAATGACCTTCAAACCGTTAGCAGCGTATTGGTCTCGCCATTCATTTATGCTTGGCATCGATTCCTTGCACATGTAACAACTGACGGACCAGATGTGCACCAAAACAGGATTTCCAGCCAAATCAGCTTTGGTTGCTTGCCCGTTGATCCACTCCGTAATCCCAGGAAAGTCAGGCATTTCTTCGCGCAAACGCATGAAAGCTCATCCCCTCTTTTTTGACTTCAACCGTTACACACTTGTTTTCATGCGAAGAATCCCGGATTGATCAATGGCAGCCACCGCCTCTAACAGGATCTCAGGAGGTTGGACGAGGGCAATTCGTACATACCCTTCTCCTTCTTCACCGAAGGCACTTCCCGGAACGACCACGACCCCGGCTTGCTCCAGTAAAGCGAAGGCAAACTCTCGTGACGTCCAGCCGTTTGGTACAGCTGCCCAAACGAACATGGTCGCCTTGGGAGATGGAATGCTCCATCCTGCCTTTGCCAATGCCCCCAGCAGCACATCACGCCGTTCCTGGTAAACGGGCGCGACTGTGTTTTCCCCACCCGATTCCCGATCCTTTCGCAAAGCCTCAATGGCCATTTGTTGTACAGGCAAAAAGACGCCGTAATCGATATTCGATTTTACGATCGCAAGCGGCTTGATGATGTCTGCATTCCCTACAACGTAAGCGATCCGGCAGCCTGCCATGTTGAAGCTCTTGGAGAACGAATTAAATTCAATTCCCACTTCCTTCGCTCCCGGTACTTGCAAAAAGCTCGGCGCTTGGTAGCCGTCAAACACCATCTCCGAATAGGCCAAATCATGAACCACGATAATGTCAAAACGCTTGGCAAAAGCCACGACCTCTTCAAAAAAGGCAAGGGTAGCGACAGCGGAAACCGGATTATTCGGATAGTTCAGAATCATAAACGTTGCACGAGCCGCAATCTCCTCTGGAATGTCTGTCAGCTTTGGCAAAAATTCATTTTCTGCCCGCAGAGGCATTCGGTAAGGTACCGCTCCCGCCAAGTGAAGACTGCCTTCGTAGATCGGATACCCAGGATCAGGTACGAGAACGATATCTCCAGGATCGGTCCATGCCAAAGCAAAGTGAGCCAAACCATCCTGTGAACCCATCAAGGAATGAACCTCCCCATCCGGCGCCAGCTCCACCCCAAAACGATATTGATACCAGCGGGCGACCTCTTCTCGGAAGGCCGCCGTCCCCTCGCTCAACGGATAGCGAAAAGAGTTTGGTTGCCAGATAGCATGGATTAGCGTTTGCAGAAGCTTCTCGTCAGGCTGCTGATCAGGACTGCCGATGCTCAAGTCGTATACCGTTCTTGTTTTGGCAACTTCCCTTTTGCGAGCATCCATTTCTGAAAAAATATCGGCGGAAAGATGGTTCAGTCTTTTGGAAGGTTGGCGCATCATGCCTTCCCTCCCCAAGCCTTCTCCAGTTCTTCTTCTTTGAAACCAAGGGTTACGGTACGATCACTTGCGATCAGAGGCCGTTTGATCAGCTTGCCATTGGAAGCCAACAGCTCAAGCATTTCATCTTCTGACATCGTAGGAAGCTTGTCCTTCAAGCCCAGCTCGCGGTATTGGACTCCACTCACATTGAAAAACTTGCGCAAATCGAGGCCGCTTGTCTGCCAAATTTGGCGTAGCTCTTCTATGGACGGCGGTGCATCTACGATCGGAATTTCTTCGAAGCCAATATTTTGATCCGCTAGCCATTTTTTCGCTTTACGGCATGTATCACATTTGTTGTATAGATAGGCTTTCATCGTCATATTCATTTCCTCGCTTTTGGTTTATGTCGTCGTTTCTTTCATTGTAAAAGAAGTACACCTAGCGGACAACGTTTACCGTATTGTAAAACGTCACGCCAGATTCTGCAGTTTCCGGTACTTCAATCAGCAAGTAATTATTAAGTATGGAACGATCTGCCCCTTCTCCAAATTCATACGTTTGATAACGGACGAGCATTTCTTCCATCCAGATTCTAATTCCCTCAATCTCCACCGAATCTGTTTCGCTCGGGATGTTTTGATCAAGAGATAGGTTTTGCCGTTTAGAGAGGTGTTAAATGACTCGCCCTGACTGTTTTGAATAAGCGGCTTCGCCCACGCTTGGATTTGCAAATCGGCTTCGGCTAGCTCCATCACACGATAGGTTGGATACATATCTTTCGGCAGCAGGTCTTGCCCTTGCTCCACATCCGTCCTATATCCAGCTGTCATGTTGTACCCTTCTACCGTCCACATTTGATGATGATTACTCCTTTTTTTCAACGTCACCTCGTACAGCATGCCGTCTATCGTCGCTACAAGGATTCTCCTGGGATTTAATTGACTGCCTATCGTTTGAAAGCTCTCGATTTCCGTTTTCAACTTACTCTGCACAAAACGGCGGAGAACTTTTTTGTAGCTATAGTTGTCCGGATCTTTTTGCATTTGTAACAGCTCAGCTTCGTTATACTCGAGGCCTACACCCTTGTCGTCTGTCCAATCAAACGCTTCAACAACGGCGTCACGGTCCACCAACTTCTGACTCGCTTGTGTGGAAGTAATCGGCGTTTCAAGTGCTGCTTTTTTCGTATTCATATTTCCGATCTGCTTTGCACCGATTTCGTACATCCCCCACATGCAACCGATTAGCACCATCGCTACCCAAAAAGAATGCAACCAGACTCGCATACGTCTGCCTCCTCACGTATTCACCGTACTAAACAAAAACGACAGCCATCACGTTCCTCTGGCTGTCGTTCATAAGTAAGCTGCTATTTCGGCAAGTTGCTTTCATTGCTCCTGCGATCCGCAGTCTCTTCTGCATTGGTCTGAGCATCCGGATTTACCTGCCACATTTGCGAAAGCGGCGAGAAGGGCACCCCTAGTTGCTTGACATCCTGATTTTCCACTGCCTCAGCCAGTGTCCCGGTTAAAGGCATGGTGTACTCAATGTGCTCATCCATCTGCCATCCTCCTTCACATGTCCTAGTGTGAGGAGTTTGCAGGTCATTATGCAGACGGTTTTGCTTTGATCTCGACTTGGTAGCCAGCGTGCTTTCTTACCTGGAATACACCCGTTTCAAAAATCAAATACTGTGCTTTCACACCGATCAATCGCCCGCCGAGTTGTTCTTCTTTATCGAGCGTCTTGGAATTAATTTTATCCAGTGACTCCAAGATCGGATAAGCAATGTCTACCCATTCGTCCTCACGATATTGGAATGCTTTAAACTGTTCAGGAAAATGACCGTACACTTCGTCACGCATGGCGAGCAAGTCGATTTCCTTCACATCTCCCTTGAGCATTTTGCGCCAGTTGGTCTTGTCCGGCAAAAACTGACTCAAGTGGAATTCAAGCTCCCCAGCCATCCGACGAGTAGGAACCTCTGCAATCGGAATCGCGCGAATTGCGCCTTGATCCACCCAGCGTCTTAATTCATTATGCTTGCGAGTCAATCCTACCTTTATATCACTCGACACTGCCAGATAGACAAAATGCGGAATCATGCAATATTTTTCGCCGAAGCTCTCGTCCCGGCAAGTCCCCAAGTCAAAATGACATTCATGCGGCTTGACGATGCATAAGTCATTTTCCGGCAGCTTGGTAAAACAGGGATAGCAATACCCGCTGTTAAACGTCTTGTTTGTTTTGCGGCCACAGGCAATGCAATTTTTTTCGCCTAAAAACGAAATCGTCAATTCACTGCCCAGCCATTCATTAAGCGGAAGGCGATACCCGCCGATATTCAAATAGTAATCTACCGGCTTGTCCCCTCCATGGTACTCGTGTGTTAGTCCTTGCAAAATACCGCGGAGTTCCACCAAACTCTCTCCTCTCCTATGTACGGTTCTTCCATTTTAACATAACCGCCACCTACTCTGACCGCTGTTTTCTTTTGGTAGCATGTTTTCCCTAGCAGGAGGTGAACCTAATCACATCCCAGAAGAAGGAGGCGATTGTTCATGCGCAACTACATACGATACGCCTTGCTACTCGTCTGCCTTCTTGGCTACGGCACCCTACCTGCTTTTGCCCAGCAAACACTGCCTTCATATGAGCCGATCCACAGAATCGACACAGAGAAAAAGGTCGTCGCTCTCACTTTTGATGATGGGCCGGATGCTATCTATACGCCCAAAATTCTTGAGGTGCTGCATCAGTACAACGTTCGGGCTACGTTTTTTGTCCTTGGCTCCCAAGTGGACAAGCATCCAAAGGTTTTGCAGTGGATTTACAAGGCTGGGCACGAAATCGGAAACCACGGCTACCACCATTTTGATCTGAACAAGCTGACCGAGCATGAAGTGTACGAAGAAATCAAGCATGCAGAACGCTCTATTTTGAAGACGACCGGCATTTTGGCGCAATACTACCGTCCACCCTACGGCATCCTGACACATGACGTCATGAGTGCGGTTCAATCCAGTGGCTACGACATCATTCACTGGTCGATTGATCCTCGTGATTGGTCTTTGGCACGTACGGCTAATGTCATTGCCAAAAGCGTCAAGAGCAATGTCTCCTCAGGGGATATCATCCTGTTTCATGACGGGGGCTTAAACCAACGGCAAACAGTCGCCGCTCTCCGGGAACTCATCACGGATTTGCGTTCGCAGGGGTATCGATTTGTTACGGTCAGTCAATTATTGGATGCAGCAAAATAATACGGCACCAGTGCCTCGTTTTTCCTGATACGAAACGAAGCAGCTGGTGCCTTTCTTTTTCACGCCAATACCTTGCCCAAGAATGAACGCAAGCGGTCGTTGGCGTTATTGCCAAAAACCTCACTGGGATGACCTTCTGCCATAATGATACCTTGATCCATAAAAATGATTCGGTCGCCCACTTCCTTGGCAAAATTCATTTCATGCGTCACGATCACCATTGTCATGCCTTCTTTGGCTAAATTTTTGATGACGGCAAGGACCTCTCCTACCAGCTCTGGGTCCAAGGCGGATGTCGGCTCGTCAAACAGCATAACCTTTGGATTCATCGCGAGCGCCCTTGCGATTGCTACTCGTTGCATTTGCCCCCCAGAAAGCCGCTCGGGATACACATCGGCCTTGTCCTGAAGCCCTACCTTCTGCAAGAGAGCCAAGCCTTGCTTGCGGGCTTCTTCCTGAGACATCTTCTTTACTTTTACAGGGGCCAGCATGACGTTTTCCAGCACCGTTTTATGCGGAAAGAGATTAAAGCGCTGAAAGACCATCCCGACCTCTTCTCTTACTTTATTTATATCGATCTTGGGGTCTGACAGATCATGTCCGTTGATGACAATCTTTCCGCTGCTCATTTCCTCCAGCTGATTCAAGCAACGTAGAAACGTGCTTTTTCCTGAGCCTGACGGGCCAATGACACAGACTACTTCCTTTTCTGCTACCTGAGTCGTAATGCCCTTCAACACTTTCAGATCGCCGTAGTTCTTCGTCAAATTCGACACCTGTATAATCATTTGTCTGTCCCCCTATTGCGATAAAACAAGCTTGATTGTGGTTCATCCCCTTTCATTTTACCTCAATAGTCTAAATATTGCATGAATTTACTATTCGGTGGGTGAATGCCAGCCTCATAGACGATCAACTCCATCCCATTTTTTCCAGTGCTTGTCGCATGCGTAACTATGCTCCCGACGGCTCATGCTAAGTGTGAGGTGGTTTTCATGCATCGAAAAAAATGGGTCGCTCTTGTAATCGTACTGGCCGTTTTTCTATTGGGGCTTCTGGTGGAAGGTATTTACGGGACTTATACAGATCTCGTCGACCATCCTGGGTTCGCTTGGGAAGAAAATGTGGTATCCGGTTATGGCAACAGCAAAATTGTGCAGCTGTTTGTGAACGGCACTATTTCGGGGCAACAGAATAGCGCTGGGGTGCCTTCGATGACGGAGCTATTGACTGAACAGCTACGCCGAATTGAAGAGGATGAGCTGGTGAAAGCCGTGGTCCTTCGCATTGATAGTCCAGGTGGAGAGGTGGTCGCCACTGATGAATTACACAGACGCTTGCTACGGCTCAAGCAGGTTCGTAATCTTCCCATCGTTGTCAGCATGGGTTCCACAGCAGCCTCTGGCGGCTATTACCTGGCCACGACAGGCGATGCGATTTTTGCCAATCCCAACACACTAACTGGCAGTCTGGGCGTGATTTTCAATCTGTTTAACTATAGTGAAGCTGCGAACAAGCTGGGTGTGCATCAATACGCGATCAAAAGCGGACGCTTCAAAGACATCGGCAGTCCATCTCGGCCACTGACGGACCCAGAACGACACATTTTCCAAACACTCGTCAACGAAAGCTACAACAATTTCGTCGATGTCATCGTCAAGGGCCGCAACCTCTCCCGTCAACGCGTACTGGAAATCGCTGACGGCCGTGTCTATTCCGGTGAGCAAGCAAAACGCCTGGGACTCATCGATGAATTCGGCGATTTGGAGGAAGCGACACGCTACGCGCTCTCTTTGTCTGGAGAAAAAGAAGCCATGGTCATCCGCTATGCAGACCAGCTCTCCATCAGCAAGCTGTTATTCAGCATGAAGCAGTACTGGTCGAATCCTGATCCGCTTGGTCTCAATCGAATATGGGACCGCCAAAGCTCACCTCGCCTCCTGTATCAGTTCATGCCTTAGCCTGTTAAAAAGGAAAGGAGTGGCTTCTCATGAACCAGCTTCCCGACGATGAAAAAGCACATGATCCTATATCCCATGAGCCCTATCATGAAGCCCATCCACAGCATTCGTATGCAGGCTTCTGGATTCGTGTCGTAGCCTCGCTCCTTGATTCGATGTTCTTGATCGGGATTAGCTACCTCGTTTTCAATCCGTTACGGCGTGTTTTTTCTGTTCCTTACGCCTCTTTTCACTTCATCGATTTGGTAGAGGTTTTGTTTGATCTCCTCTATATGATCTTGTTGACTTGGTGGACCGGACAAACCTTGGGAAAGCTGATCACAGGCATCCGTGTCATCAGTGCCAAGCAGGTGCGAGGCAATCTGACAGGCGGACAAGTATTTTTACGAGAAGTCATCGGCAAATTCGTTGCTTCACTTGTGTTCGGACTGGGCTATCTATGGGTTGCCTGGCATCCACGCAAGCAAGGCTGGCATGATTTGATCGCCAAAACGTATGTCATCCGGGATCGTCGCCCGTAACCTCCGCTCTATAGCGGGGGTTTTATTTTTGCTTCCTTGGTCCCTATTTTTGTAGATGCTTCCTGCCGATACCATTACCAACAAGGCAGATTCTATCTCAACCGAGGAGGAAGATACATGCGTAAACACAAAGTAACCAGCATCCTCGCCCTGAGCCTTTCGCTGGCTCTGCTCGGCCACGTTGCCCCTGTCCTTCCTGTTTCAGCTGCAACGGCTGCCCCTCAAGCAGCAGCCGTTAAAACGAATAACGTCTATAATCTTCAACTAGGAATGAGCACAGCGCAGGTCGAACAAACATTAGGCAAGCCTGCCCGCATTGATCCTAGTCATACGGGTGTGGAATGGTGGATTTACAATCAAGATTTGAACAACTACATTCAAGTCGGTATGCAAAACGGCAAAGTTGTGACGTTGTTTACCAATGGAGCCAAGCTGAATTTGAAAGGCATCACGATTGGATCTACTACTAAAGACCTACAAAATAGCTGGGGTGCCCCGCAAGACACGCTGACGATCATGCCGAGTTTGCGTATCCAAAAGAATACCCTTGCTCATCCCACCTATATCCAAAACAATCAAGCAATCACCTTCTCTATCGATCAGCTGGGTGGAAACAAAGTCGCAGGGGTACGCATCTCTACTCCTGAGCATTTTGCCACTATTGCGATTGGCTTGATGTATCCCATTTCCTATACGACATTACCGGAACTGCCGAAACTGACAGACGTACAGATGAAGCAGGCAACGCTCGCATACGAGAAACAAAATTTGGACTTGCTCAACGTGGCGAGACAACGTGCCAAACTGCCTGTTATCACTTGGGATGAACAAGTGGCAGCAGTAGCTAGAGCACACAGCCAAGACATGGGCCAGCATAACTTTTTCAACCATACCTCCCCTTCGACGGGAAGTCCGTTTGATCGTTTGAAGCAAGCTGGCATTCGTTACAGCTCAGCTGGAGAAAATATTGCCTACGGACAGCTAGATGGAGTCGAAGCCCATATGAGCTGGATGAACTCCGCAGGCCATCGTCAAAACTTGCTCAATCCAAAATTCAAGCAGCTCGGTGTCGGCATCGTTATGAAAGATGGCCGCCCTTATTTCACGCAAAATTTTGTTACTCGGTAAGTTTTGCGTAACTGATTCAAAAGACGACCCTGTTCTCACATTTTTGGGATAGGGTCGTTTTTTGTATGTTCCATCAAAATTATATCCAAGTACCTATAGGTGCTTATTACACTCAAGACTTTCTACCTATCATTTGTGACCACTTCACATCCGATATCTCAGCGTATGGGCATTTTTCCCTTTATTTATATAGATTGGATATCAGTCATTCATCTTTCAACACAAGCATCTTCCATCTGTATAGGAATCTGCCTGAGAGGAGGAGACTGCATGCCCAATATTGAAGATATCACCGTCCAAAAATCGAATGCGGAACGCAAGAGTTACGTGGTTGTTGGTGCCATTCTATCATGTAGCAACGGCAGTAAGGTAAGTCGGTTAAAAATGCCGTTCAGTCATGGTGTTTTTGTAAAAGGGAAGCCCCAAATGAATATCATGGATTTTATCCCCAACATAAACGTCATGCCCTTTGGAAATTGCAGTAGCTTGAAAAACCCCACAGTCGCTTCTGCCACAGCATCCAACAATGGTGTACTTACACCTATGCCGTGCACACCTCTGACGACAATGCCATGGATCGATGGCAAAGCGGACAAGATGGTCGGGGATTATCCGGCATTATTGAACAAATCAACCAATATGTGCTTCCATTGTGGACTGATCAAGATTGAAGATGACGGGCAAGATTTGGGTGGGGTAACGCTAGGAGTTCAGTCGCTAGTACAAAGTGGGCCGACAGAATCCGGTTTTGGACAAGGACCAGCTTGCGAGAAGCCACAGGAAAAGCCAACCATGTGGGATAACTTCGTAAAAGGAATTTCCAAGTTGGGAGACGTTCCTGCTGCGATGCAAAAGGCTACAAGTGAGCTGCCGGGCGCTTTGGAGAAAGCCGCAAATGGTTTTCCGAAAGGTTTGCAGAAGGCGGCTGAGGATTTGCCCAAGGGCGTCAATCTGTTTGTCCAAGAAGGCTTCATAGAACCAATACAGGAAGATTTAGATACGTTGCAGGATGAGGATATCAACCTTGAGGATGCGCTTGCAATCAGCGGGCTTGCCATGCAAGCTCTGACTTTGGGAAGAAGTAAATCCATTAAGGATTTAGTGAGTGCTTTAAGAAAGGGAAAAAAGGCAACGGGTAAACCTCCAGTTCCTACAAAAACCGGTGGGGGGAGCGATCCAAATAATTTTGTAAATGAGCATGCGAAAAAACATATATACGATCCTAGTAAACCTTCCACAAAGAATAGATCCCAGTATGGTCAGGATGTTGATGTAAAAGAATTGAGAAGGGAAACCACGACCAATCCAGATAAAGCTTATACAAATTGGCCCAATCCTAATAATCCAAATCCAAATAAAATAACGAAATATTATAAGGAATTTGACGGAAATATAAGTACACCTGACACACCGACAGGAAGTCACAGGGTCTTCGAAAATTTAGATAATCCGAAAAACAGTTCCCATTTTCCTCATGTTCCTAGAAATAAAGAATAGAAAGCAGGTACACAAATGGCTATGTTTCTATATCATGCAATATTGCCTGAAGATCATGATCACCATGTTTCAATCGAAGAAATTATGGGTCGAGGGATAGACTATTCAACAAAATCTAATAACTGGTATGGGAATGGTGGGGAGATTAAATCTCAGATAGCTGATATGTTAAAACCTCTTAATACTCCTATCTGGGTGAACTTTCAGACAGCTATAGGAGTAAACTTAGAGCCTCACAAGCCGAAATCGTTTTACTTTCCTATCTTTACTGATAAAATTCTAGTTTTTGATGGGAATATTACAATGAATATATATGACCAATCATTCTATGAAGATAATAAATTCACCTTTGAAGATGCGTTGGATTTTGATACTGGTGAATCTCTTGAGCATTGGATCAAATTGTATTGGAATAGTATGATGACACTTGAAGAGTACTTGTTAAAAAAACCTTATCTAAAACCAGAAGTGTTGGTTTTTGAGTCAATACCTAAAGAGATCATAGGCGTATGTGAAAATTCGTAAATATGTGCACCTGCATGCTCTTCAATCTATAGGAGTTTTTGAAAAAAGGCTTATCGAATACCAAATAACAAATAAGCTCAATCGCATTTTTTGTAAAGAAAAAGGTACAGTCCCCCTCATCTTTTGTGAGTGACTGTACCTTTCTCAGATCAACGGTCTTTTTTGTAGCCTCTTTGTCAGTTGCTATGGCTGCGAAGTTACATTTGTAGTAGCAGGTGCAGGTGCAGACGGTTTCGGAGCCTGACCGTCATCTGAGAAAAACGGGATGATTACCAGACTGAGCACGAAAAATAAGATCCAGGCAATGCCTCTTCTGAAAATGCAAGGTGTCAGCATTGGGTAACCCCTTCCAATCATGCTGTTCTACTTACTATTCATACGCTTCCCTCCTTGATGCCCGTTTATGCTTTTTTGGGCAAAAAATAAAAGCCTCGCCAAAAACTTGGCGAAGCTTATCCACATTGTTTTTACCCCTGTTTTTGCAACGGCATTGAATACGTCTGTTCCTGGGTTGCTTTTTGCTTGAAAAACAGGCAAGCTGCCGCGAAAACAATGAGCAGCGATCCCATCAGCCAAAAGATCGTCCACGGCTCCCACACGTCCATCAGCAGACCATTCACATTCGGAGCCAAAATACTGGCGACACCAAAATTGACGCCCGCGATAATTCCTGCGGTAGGAACCATCGAGGCTGGTAATATATCTGCCGAAAAAGCCAAGCCCAGCGAGTAAAAGGAACCGACAGCCGCTCCTGCTATGGCCAACAACAGCATCATCAGCCATACGTTTTCGCCTGCAAACGGGAACAGGAAGAAAGCCAATCCCCCTACAAGCGCACACACGAGCATGACCTGCTTGCGTCCGACTCGGTCACTCAATGCCCCCAGCGGCATCTGCAAGATAATACTTCCCACGACAAACGACGGAAGGATCAAGGAAACCCATTCAACGGACAAGCCGGTACGCAAGGCGTAAACGGGAAAACTGCCGTTGAGTGACGTCTCCATGAATCCGTACAAAAACGAAGGAATCAGCGCCAGCCAGGCAAGTCGCAATACAAATGCATATTTGTTTTGCTTCTTTTCCGTTTGTTCAATCTGTGCGGGGAATTCATTTTTGATCCGGGATAATAATAAGAAGGCAATCAGATACAGAACGAGCAAGCCGCCAAAAGGTACCCAAATCCCCAAATGCAGCACGCTTAAGCCTAGTGGACCAACACTAAAGCCCACTCCATAAGCCAACCCGTAAATGGAAAGATCACGTCCACGATTCTCGGGAGCTGCGATCTTGGTCACCCACATTTGGCTTGCGTAATGTAAACCGCTATCGCCCACACCCATCAATAAACGTAATACGAACCAGACTGCCAAATGACTGAACATCGGGATGAGTGCTGTTGCAATCGTCACTAACAGCAATCCCCATAATATCGTGGCCCGGTATCCAATGCGCCGCAGTGGGATTTCTAAAAATGGATTGACCATGACCATCCCAATATACAAGGCAGCAGCATTGAGCCCGTTCATCATGGATGAAACCCCTTGTTTTTCCAATAAAACCGTCAGCATCGGGATCGTCAAGCCTTGGCTTACCCCCGCAATACCGACAGCCAAAATCAACACCCAAAAGGTGTATCGTGACTGTGACATGGTGTTGTTTCTCCTCCCTAGCCTCCTATTAAGCACTCTCTACGGAAGCACTCCCCTGCTGAAGCTGATACATTTTTTGATAAAGACCATTTTGCGCCATGAGTTCATCATGGGTACCTCGTTCCATGATTTCTCCTCGGGACAAGACAAGAATCTGGTCCGCGTGTTGAATCGTCGACAAGCGATGTGCAATGATGAATGTCGTCCTACCTTTTGATAGTACATGCAACGCTTCCTGAATGGCTAGCTCTGTTTCACTGTCAATGCTTGCCGTTGCTTCATCCAAGATCAGCATCGCGGGATCAGCTGCCAATGCACGTGCAAAAGAGATCAATTGGCGTTGACCTGCGGATAGTGTCATGCCTCGCTCGACGACTGGTTCGTCATATGCGCCCGGCAGCTTGGAGATGAATTCGTCAGCACGTACCGCTTTTGCAGCCCGCTTCACTTCTTCATCCGAAATCGTATCCTTGTACATACGAATATTGAATCCAATGCTTCCCGTAAACAAGAACGGGTCCTGCAAAACGAGGCCGACATGACTGCGCAACGAGTGCGTATCAATCTGTCTCATATCTTGTCCGTCGATTAAAATGCTCCCTTTCGTCACCGGATAGAACCCGAGCAGCAAATTCATCAAAGAGCTTTTTCCCGATCCGGTGTGCCCTACCAGCGCAATCGTTTGACCAGGCTGCGCCGTAAAGGAGACGTTTTTCAAAACGTAATCATCACCCTGATAGGCGAAAGAAACGTTATCAAAGATAACCTCACCACGCGGGCGCTCGATTTGCGCACCAGCTTCTTTTTTCTCCGGCAGCTCATCCATAATTTCAAAGACGCGTCCCGCCGAAATAGTCGCCTGCTGCATTTGCGACAACCGATTCATGATCATATTGATCGGTTCGAAAAAACGCCCCATATAATCGACAAATGCAAAAAGCGCACCGAAGGAAATCGCACTGTGGAAAGATGTAGAACCGTAATACCAGACGATCAGGGTCAAGGAAACTTTCCAGATCAAATCTACCGCTGGGCGCAAAAGCAAGGATTCCAGATTGATTTCTTTCATCCGCACCTTGAAGTAGTCTTCGTTTACATCAGCAAACTCTTTTTGTACACCTTTCTCCCGACGAAAAGCCTGCACAATCGTCATGTTCTGGATCATTTCATTGATCGTTGTGTTCATATCACCGAGCTTCGCGCGAATCACTGCATAGTAACGAGAGCTGTACCTTTGATACACGTAGACTAACAGTACGAGCACTGGCACCGTCAAAAAGCAGAAGAGGGCGAGCTCAGGCTGTAAGAGGTAGAGTGCGATCAAGATTCCAATCAAATAAAGACCGTTCTGTACAAATGTGGCGAGCACACTTACATACAGCTCACGGATGGCTTCTGTATCATTGCTCACACGGGAGACAAGCGCACCTACTGGCGTTTTGTCAAAAAAGGCAACCGGGAGCTTTTGCAAATGGATAAACAGCTTCATCCGCATTTGCTGAATGATGCGCTGTGCGATTTTTTGTAGCCACAAAATCTGGACGTAATTGAATCCAGCTGAGAGCAAGATCAGTGCCCCATAACCTACGGACAGCCAGACAATAGGCAGAACATCCCCTTGGTACATCGCCTTGACTTCCTCTGCGGTTAGCCGAATCCCTGTGGAGGACATCTTTTGACCTGATTGATCCTTCGTTGTTACCTCGAAGAGTTCCCTGCCGTTTTCTGGCGCAATCAGGGTGAATTTCTTCTCCGTATTCGGATTCACCTTGCCAGAAACCAAGTAATAAGTCGTGCCTTCTGTCAGCACAGTTACTTCTTTTGGATTGCTCCTGTCCAAAGCAAGACCTGTCTTTGCAGCGACATCTTCACGAATATAGTTCGTACCGTTCACTGAGGCGACTTGCCCCGCTGCTTGTGGTGGTACTTCGTCCAGCTGATACCAAGGCTTTTGGATCGCCAGGATGTGATTATCAATCATGACCTTGGCTAAAAAAGGCCCCGCCAGCTCTGCACTCGTTCCCAGCAAGAGCAGGAACAATGCGCCTAGTATTTGCTTTTGAAATGGCCTGGCGTACTCGGTCAAACGCCCCCATACATTTTGTTTGCTCATGAAACGTTTTCCCCCTCTCTCAACCAGCCACATCCTGCTCCATTTGCTGACGACGGTACTGCTCTGCATACCAGCCGTTGCGCTGCATCAGCTCGTCATGTGTCCCCTGCTCGACGATCTGCCCCTCATCCAGCACGAGAATCAGCTGTGCGTGCTGTACGGCAGACAGACGATGAGCAGTAATAATGGTCGTTTTATCCGCGCGCTCCTGTCGCAGATGACGAAGGATACTCTCCTCCGTCCGCGCGTCCACAGCCGATAGTGAATCATCGAGAATCAGAATACCCGCATCCATTAAGAGAGCGCGTGCAATGGAAATGCGCTGTTTTTGCCCCCCGGAGAGGGTGACCCCCTTCTCTCCAACCATGGTTTGCAATCCCTCTCTGAATTGGGCCAAATCTCTCTTCATCTCCGCAAGCTCCAGCGCATGCATCACTTCCTCGGTCATCGCTTGTGGTTTCCCGAATGCAACATTTTCGGCAATCGTCCGTGAGAACAGCAAATGCTCCTGAGGCACGTAGCCGATTTTTTCCCGCAGCGTATCAAAAGCGAGTCCTTCGATTGGGATGCCCCCGATAAACAGGACTTGTTCCTTCATCTGATATTGATGCAACAAGGCACGGCACAACGTCGACTTGCCGCTTCCCGTCCTCCCGACAATCCCAAGCGTCTCTCCTTCACCCAAACGAAACGAGATGTCGGTGAGTGCTGGCTTGTCAGTGCCCGGATACGTAAAGGAAAAATGGCGTGCTTCTACGGTATTGGCGATTTGGCTCGTGACTGGATTCGTTGCTTCCGTCACATCTGGCTGCTCCACCATTAGCTCTGTAAAGCGTTTGTGGGATGCGCCACCGCGTTGCAACACATTAACCAGCCAACCAAAAGCGAACATCGGCCAAATTAAAAGTCCCAGGTACAAATTGAACGCAACCAAATCTCCTAAGGAGATAGCACTAGTGAACACCAAATACGTGCCATAGCCCAGCCCGATCAAAAAGCTGAAGCCAATAATAATCGCGATCGTCGGCTCGAACAGGGCGTCGATCCGCGAAACGCTCACATTTCGCTCCAACGTTTTTTCACTGACCCGGCGATATGCCTCAATATCGGCCTTTTCCTGAACAAATGCTCTCAATACCCGAACGCCCGATACGGATTGTTGAACATGATCATTCATCTCTCCGAAAGCTTCCTGTGCCAAGTAAAAGCGATCATGCAGCAACTTTCCATAGTACGCCGTTGACCAAGCCAAAAACGGCATCGGGATCAGCGCAGCCAGCGTCAGCTTCCACTCAATCGCGGTCACCATGACGCCTAGCGTCAACACGGTCATGAACAACGCATCGACAAGCGTAAGCACCCCTGTACTCGCCGTTTGTTCAATGGCAGGAATGTCGTTGGTAGCCACGGCCATCAGATCACCACTGCGTTTGCGATGAAAAAACGACGGGGTCATTCTGGTCAAATGGGCAAACAGTCGCTCACGTAGCGTTCTTTCCAGAATCAAGGCTCCCCCATTTAACAAGTACCGCCAAAGAAACCGCAACCCATACAAGCTCACACCCAATACGAGCAAGATGACCACTGTTTGCGTCAAGTCAGCGTCCGTCAGGGAGCTGTTGCGAATCGAATCCACCGTATCCCCGATTAATTTCGGCGGCCATAGCATGAGGACATCGATGACAAACAGCACAGAGATTCCAATGACGTATCGCTTCCAATAGGCACGAAAAAACCAAGATAATTGCCGAAGTGTCTGCATGTAAATCACCTCTATTTATTTAGACCTAACAGCACGACTAAAAAAGGGCTTGCGAATCACGCGCAGCCCTCTTGATCTGTCTTCACCATCGTAATTTACAGAATTTTCATTGTCAATCAATGCATACAGTTCAATCTAAGATTTTTTATCGGTTTTCCAGTCAAGCCATTCCTCTTTTAGCAGGCTGTAAGTGGCATGATCCACGTAATGATCGTAAAGGAATTCATTCCGGCGCAGTATCCCTTCCAGTTGAAACCCTAATCGTTCCGGGATCGATCTGCTCTTGTAGTTTTCCGTAGCAGCCTGAATCGTTACTTTTTCCAAATCCCATGACCCGAAGATCAACACGTCCAAGTAGGTCGCCACTGCTTCTGTCATCAGGCCCTTTCCCTGAAATTGCGTACCCAGCCAATAGCCAATGGACGTCTTTTTGTTGATCCAATCCACCGTATGTACGCCGACTGTGCCAGCCAGACGTCCTTGGTACCAAATACCATAGTGGATGCCGCGATTATCGTTGTACTGATGAATCGTCGCTTGGATGAATTGGCGAGAATCCTCTACCTTCTTCGTATAATTCAGCCACGGCAGCCATTCCATAAGTTTCTCCCGGTTCGAATCCGTAAGCAAAAATAACTCCTCAGCATCAGCTACTTCTAATTGTTTCAGGTACGTATCTTCATTGGTGGCTATCTGTTGGATCGTTTGCATACGAATCTCCCCTTTTCTTGGATATTTTACTGGAAAACGCCAAAATGAGCAAAAAGCGCCCGCCAGCAACAATAGGCGAACGCATATAAAAATGTCTTTTACTTTTTGCTATTGCCGATCTCTTCCGGCTTGAAAATGCCTGTCTCCGTAACGATCGCTGTAATGTACTTCGCAGGCGTTACATCGAACGCAGGATTGTACACCTTGATATCGTCTGGAGCTACCTGTTTGCCCAAACCATGGGTAATTTCCTCGGCTGGACGCTCTTCAATCGGAATATCTGCGCCTGTCGGTGTGTCCAAATCGACGGAGGACAAGGGAGCTGCCACGTAAAAAGGAATGCCGTGAGCTTTTGCCAATACCGCTACCCCATACGTACCGATTTTGTTGGCGACATCGCCGTTCGCTGCTACGCGGTCTGTCCCTACGATGACAGCCTCTACTTTTCCTTGGGACATGACCATCGCCGCCATGTTGTCGCAGATCAGCGTTACATCAATCCCTGCTTGCTGCAATTCGAATGCAGTAAGACGAGCTCCTTGTAGAACAGGACGGGTTTCATCCGCGTACACCTTCAGGTTCCAACCGCGTTCCTTTGCCAAATAAAAGGGAGCAGTAGCCGTACCGTACGCTGCTGTAGCCAATGCCCCTGGATTACAGTGCGTGAGAATTCCCATACCGTCATGCAACAGAGTGAGCAGATGCTCCCCGATGGTCCGGCATACTTCAGCGTCTTCCTTTTGAATCGCCAATGCTTCATCGAGTACTGCCGCCTTCAACTCGGCAATCGACGCACCGCTTGCTTTTTCAACACGAGCCTTAATGCGATCCAATGCCCAGAACAGATTCACTGCTGTCGGACGGGACGAGCCCAGGTAGTCTGCCTGCTGGTTCAATTCCTGCCAAAAATCGTCGTAGTTACTCGCTTCACTGCCACGAATGCCCAGGTAGAGCCCGTAAGCTGCCGCCATGCCAATGGCTGGTGCGCCACGTACTTCCAAGCGTCGGATGGAACCCCATACTTGCTCGGAGGTGGTCAAGTTCAAATAGATCGTTTCTACTGGCAGACGCGTCTGGTCAAGCAAGACCAATGCGTCATTCTCCCACTTTACAGGTGCCAATTGAGTGCTGGTTGTCATACTGCTGTAGCCTCCTGGTAGTAGCGTTCAGTTATTGTGCGTACGATGTCCGTGATATCTGTCGATTCCTCGATGCCGCCGCGACCGAGAATCAGCGCTTCTCCAATCGTGAGTGCCAGACGCTCTGCTTCTGCGCGAGTCTGGTCGTCTTCGATGGCATTCAGGTCCGCTACGCCTGCCAAGCCAATGACACGACGCAAGATTTTGCATCCGGCATAGCCTGCTGTATCCTGAATCAGGCGCTTCACGTAGCTTTGCCACAGTCCTTCGACATGGGCGCTGCGCTCTTTGGCGTGCTTGTGCCAGAGTTGAACGAATTGCGAAACGAATTCATTCCAGACATCCTCGACTGTTTCCAGTAAGTATTCGCGGTACGCTTCCCGTTCTCCTTGATCTTTTTGCAGACCGTGCTGTCCTGCGTAGTTGAGCAGCAGATTGGCTATAATCGCCCCAATGTCAAAGCCGATTGGGCCGTAGTAAGCGAACTCTGGATCGATTGCTTTTAGGCTGTTTTCCGTGATGAAAATACTTCCGGTATGCAAGTCACCATGCAGCAGTGCCTCCGAGCGCGTAAGGAAATCGTATTTCAGCTTGGCGATTTCCAGCTTCAGCGGCCTGTTGTTCCAGATCGCCTCGACTTCGCGGCGGATCAACGGGTTGAAGTCGTTAGTAGGCGCATTTTCATACGGATCGGTAAAGACGAGATCTTCTGTGATTTTGCATAATTCTGGATTTATGAATGTTCCGACTAGCGTTTTTTTATCGTATGGATGTGCGCCCAGATCGGATGTGAAGAACAACGTTTGCGCGAGAAAACGGCCAATTTGTTTCGCGAATAGCGGATACCGCTTTCCTTCGATCAACCCTTTACGCATGATGATGTGGTCCCCGACGTTTTCCATGACGGTCAACGCAAGTTCCCCATCGAAATGATACACCTGTGGCACCAAGTCCGGAACGTATTTGTGCTGAATCCGGAGTGCCTCGCTCTCGATGCGAGCCCGATCAATCGTAAGCGGCCAAGATTCCCCCACAACGCGGGCAAAAGGCAGTGCTTGCTTAACAATGACGCTCTTACCCGTTGCTGGCTCTTGAATGTCAAAAACCAGATTGAGGTTGCCATCCCCGATTTCTCGGCTGGTCAGCTCTGCTCCTTCGCTAAAAAGACTCGGTATTCCCTTTACGTACTCTACTGCTTCCTGTTCAGTCAATGCGCGATATGCCATGATTCCAAAACTCCCCTCTACGTATTTTTCCTCTATCTCTACTTGTTTTGTTTGTGTCCCAAGAGTATTAGAAAACTGGGCTTCGCCAAGCTTTTTGGTGAAGCCTTCGTTGCACGAAAAAAGACCTCTTTTCCCGAAGAAAAGAGGTCGCTGTCGTCACGTGTAAGAACCGTGTTGATGTCCCCCTTATCTTCCAGACCACTTTTGTTTCTGCAGGAATTAGCACCGTGCATGTCGCCTGTTAATCAGTCGCTTTCTCGCGTCTGAATGGCGTCATGTCGGTTGCCGGGTATCATCGGGCCAGTCCCTCCACCTTCTCTGGATAAGGTATCCAAAACGTATTCGGTTTTTGATTTAGTTTGAATCATACAACCAACGCTTCCACGATGTCAACACCCTTTTGTGCAAAAATTCGCACCTTGCTATCAATAGCTGTATGGTGTTCCGGATGCCGCAGGTCGCTCCCAATTCCACCAGTCTACCTTCCCTAAAAACGCTGCTGTTATCGACTTTTCTGCCTTGAGCTTCAGCAGTTCTTTCGTAGGTCCGGTGAGTCCTCCAGACCACTTTCCCAAGCCCTTCACACCCTTTCACCCCTTGCCACGAAGGAATTGTAAAAAAGTTTCATCTTCGTCTCATTTTTCTAATAATCTCCTGCACATTCTCTGCAAAAACAAGGATTGACTCCTGACAATGAACGTCATATCATGGGGGAAACGAATAACTCTTATCGCGAGCTGGCTGAGGGACTGGCCCTATGATGCCCGGCAACCGGCGCTATACCATGAATCGTACGCTCATCATGCGTACCTTGGATAGCGAAACGGTGCTAATTCCAACGGATAAGAGTCGAGATCGAGCAATTTGGGCTCGTTTCGGCTACTGACCCGAGAGATGAGAGGAGACGAGACGCTTTCATAGTCGACAACCGCCTCCCCGCTCAATGGGGAGGCTTTTTTTATTAATTCAAGGAGGATTTGACGTACCATGAGTGAACAACGTATCCTCGTCACCTATCTCACACAAGCAAAAGACTTGAACAAAAAAGCGCAAGCCATTGCTGTCGGCATGACAGTCGGTTCCTGGACGGACCTGCCGCTTGCCAAGCAAGCTGAACTAGCGCCATATCTCGGTGAAGCTGTGAGCGCGACACCGATTACGACACTGGAAAACGGAGAAACACGCGGTCTGATTACCGTTAGCTATCCGACTCGCAATTTTACAGCGGACATTCCATCCTTGTTAACCGGAATATTCGGCAAACTATCGATGGATGGCAAAATCAAGCTCATCGACATCGTTTTCCCTGAATCATTCCTACAGGCTTTTCCTGGACCGAAGTTCGGCATTGATGGTCTGCGCGAACGTTTAGGGGCACATAACCGTCCGCTCTTGATGAGCATTTTCAAATCGTGCCTAGGTCTTCCTTTCGACGATCTGAAGACGCAATTCCGAGCACAAGCCTTGGGCGGAGTCGATCTCGTGAAAGATGACGAAATCTTCTTTGCAGATGACCGTGCTCCTTTTATCGAACGGATCAAAGCGTTCAAGCAGATCGCACAGGAGACCGAAGCTGAAACTGGCAAGCCCGTCCTCTATGCAGCCAACCTGACTGGACCTGTGCATGAGCTGAACGAAAAAGCGAAGCGTGCGGTAGAGGCGGGTGCTGACTGCCTCTTGTTCAACGTGCTGGCCTTTGGCTTCGATGCCCTGCACCGTTTGGCAGCCGATCCTGACCTACACGTACCAATCATGGCGCATCCAGCATTGGCAGGCGCCTACTATCCATCACCTGATTACGGCATCGCCACCCCGCTTCTACTCGGTACGTTGATGCGTGTAGCTGGGGCAGATTTGGTGCTCTTCCCATCCCCATATGGCAATGTCGCTCTGGACAAAACAGAAGCGTTGCAGCTCGCGAAGCATTTGACAGATCCATTGAATGGTGTACGCCGTTCCTTCCCGGTTCCGTCTGCCGGCATTCATCCGGGGCTGGTTCCACAGCTTTATCAAGACTTCGGACTCGATCAAATCGTCAATGCAGGAGGCGGAATCCACGGTCATCCCGGTGGAGCAACCGCAGGAGCGAAAGCATTCGTTGCTGCGATTGATGCAGTCACCGCAGGCCGAACATTGGAAGAAGCCTCCTCGGAATCACAAGAACTGGCGGTCGCCCTGGAAAAGTGGGGTGGCGCGCGATGAGTAAGAAGCTCGTCCTGTTCTGCGATTTCGACGGAACGATTACCGAAAAAGACAACATTGTAGCGATTGTCCGCAAGTTCGCTCCCCCTGAGTGGGAAGCCTTGACGGAGCAAATCCTTTCGCAAAAAATAAGCGTTCAGGAAGGGGTTGGCAAGCTGTTTCAGCTCTTGCCCTCCTCCTTGCGCCAGGACATTATTGATTTTATTGTCCATGAAGCGACCATTCGCCCGGGATTTGCTGAATTTGTGAGCTATTGCCGCGAAGAAGGCATCGAGCTGTTGATCACGAGTGGCGGCATCGACTTTTTCCTGGAGCCTATCCTGGCACCCTTCGATCTTACCGATGTACCGATCTACTGCAATGGCAGTGATTTCAGCGGAGAGCGCATCACCATTACGTGGCCAAACGCTTGCGATGAACATTGCACGAACGGCTGCGGCATGTGCAAGACGACCATCATCCGCCGTTACGATCCAGCAACCCATTTCCGCATCGTCATCGGCGACTCCATCACTGATTTGGCTGGAGCCAAAATCGCTGATTATGTGATTGCCCGTTCCTTCCTTGCTGACAAGGCAGAAGAGCTGCAATTGCCGCATAGCAAGTTTGCCACATTCCACGATGTGATTCGTATTTTACAGCAAATCCAACAGGAGGTCGTCTAATTCATGATTGCAACACTCGAACAACGTCTGGATGCCTTTCGCCGTCTGGATGACGCCAAGCTGACATTTGCCCGCCGGGACTGGTTTCCCGGCACCAGTGGCAATCTCTCTATTAAAATACAAAACGATCCCTTGCAATTTGCCGTAACGGCAAGCGGCAAAGACAAAACAAAGCTGTCCCCCGAAGACTATCTGGTCGTGGATCAAGACTCGCGTCCAGTGGATGAAACTGCTCTCAAGCCTTCCGCGGAAACGCTCATCCACGCCGTCGTCTACAAAACGTTCCCGAAGGCAGGGGCATGCTTCCACGTCCATACCGTATGGAATAATCTCATTTCCGAGCTGTACTTTGGACAACGCGCTTTTTCCATCCAAGGACAAGAGCTGATCAAGGGACTCGGAATCTGGGAAGAAAACGCGCGCATTACTGTTCCGATTGTTGAGAACTTTGCCGATATTCCGACCTTGGCTGCCGCCATTGAAAAAGTAATCACACCAGAAGTTCCCGGCGTACTCATCCGTAACCACGGTATCTACACGTGGGGCGGCAATGACTTCGAGGCCAAGCGCCATCTGGAAGCTTTTGAATTCCTATTCGAGTATCACGCCCGCTGGCTGCAATTGCGCCAAGCAGTCGTGTCCACTACAACCACCAATTAAGGAGGAATAAACGATGGCACAAATTCGTTTTCACGACAACAATGAGTACATCTCCGCACCCGAGGAAGTTGTCTCCTTCCTGGATACCCAAGAGATCATTTACGAAAAATGGGGCGTGGATCGCCTTGATCCAAAGCACCGTGATAACTACAGCCCAACAGACGAGGAAAAACAAGAGATTCTCGACACCTTTAAGCCGGAAATCGATGCGATCAGCCAACGTCGCGGTTACTTGACAGCAGACATTATCGTCCTCTCTGACAAAACGCCTAACCTCGACGAGCTGTTGGTAAAATTCAAGGGCGAGCATCACCACACCGACGATGAGTGCCGCTTCTGCGTCGATGGTCACGGTATTTTCGCCATCAAAGGGAAAGATGGTCGCTACTTCGACGTTGAGCTGGAGCCAGGCGATCTAATCTCCGTACCACCGAACTACCGCCACTACTTCACCCTGATGGACGACCGCAAAATCAAGGCGATTCGCCTGTTTGTCACTCCTGCAGGCTGGGAAGCGATCTATTAATAACGAACCCCCTTGGCATTTACTAATCGCCAGGGGGTTTTGTCTTTCACCCTTCACTTTATGACGCCATTTCCCTTGATCGATACGTCTGGCTTGATTTCAACTTTAGCATTGGAAAATGCCTTCGCCCAATCATCCTCTACCTTTTTGTACTCCTTATATTCATAGGCCCGAGCATAGAGACCGAACCCAAACGGGTCTACACCGATTTCCTGGCATTTCTTGATTAGTCTCATGTACTCCTTCTGTAACTCGTCACCGATCATTCGCTCCATCTTTTTGTAGTCCTTTTGCATGTCGTACGGAAACATTCGCTCTGATATGGACACTCGCAGCCTGAAATGAACGTCAAAATGAAACCGACCGTTCTGATAGGATGTTTTTACTTTTTTTTGGACGCCTTTGATAAAAAAGCTGATCCTGTCTTTCGTAATTTGATTTTGATCGTTCGGCTCTTTAATCGGGATGGTGACGGATAATTCCCCTTGTTTTTCATAGAGCAGCGTTTGCAAAAGAATCGTATCCCGGGGTTCTATCGTGCTTGCGTACGTTCCATTATTTTTTAACAAAGCCGTCCCCGTTACCTTGACCGCCCGCTTTTCTTTCTTCAACTCAGTCAAGCTAGGTGTCATCCCTTTTTCATACACTTGCCGATGGAGCTCCTGCGCCCTCGTCTTTACCGTCAGATTTCTTTTATTGGCTGTGTCAATTAGCGTTGTTACATGAATGGACAGACGAGGCTTGTCCTTTGGTTTATAATCAAACAGCTCATGCAACGGACCATCAAGCATAGCCATGCGGGCGTTGACACTGAACTTTGCATCCCGAAAAACGACATCCAGCAACCGAAACCAGTCCGGGTGAGCCAGCAGCTTTTTCCCAAACACAAGCACCTGGATTTTGCCTGCTTGGGTCAAGCCTGTTACTCGCTCGTCAAAGCCCATTCTCGACTCTCTAATCGTCGATGACCGGATACCGTATTCCTCAGATTTTTCCTTTGCCTCCCGACTGAACACAGGGCTTGAGATATAGTAGAGAAGCTCGTTTTTTTCGCTCAAATCAATTCCGACCATGAGCGATAAAGTGGCATCCTCCAAATTGATTTGATCCCTGCAACCTGCCAACACGGTTACGAGCAAGCTCAATAACAGAATCTGAGCAAATGCCTTCATGCTTTCCCCCCCCCTTCTGCTCTTTTCGATAGCCTGATCGGCCCCCAAGCCAGTAAAGGAAGCGCGTAAGCAAAGCCCAAGCCTGCATAGCTCCAAATTTCTGTCGATTTCTTCAGATCGATAAAGGAGGGCGTATAAAACCATAGCACTACCGGAACCAGAAGAAGGAACAGACGCAAATGCTTACGGTGATCCTTCATGCCGAACAACTGACTGGATGAAAAAACACAGAAGTAGATGTACGGCACTGCAGTCGTTGTCAATATAAACATATACGTAGAGAGAAAAAGAATATCGACACGTTCCAAAAACCGGAACTCAATGGCTTTCCATAAATTGAGCGTAGGCCATGTATACTGCGTGATTTCATCGGGGCTAAAGTAAGCAAAGCAAACGATAACGACAGACATATACACGAGCAACGTCATTGTATTCGCAATGACAATGCCGATAGACGCATATTGCTTTTTTTGAAGAAAAGGGTAAGCGAAGTATCCAAACTCAAATCCAAGAAAGGAAAGTACCGTGGTTTTACTCGCTTCCCATATCGGGTGCCAGCCCTCCTTGATTACGGGCAGCAAGTTTAACCAATGAACCTCTCGATAAGCCGTCGTGAGAACAAAAGGTATCCAAAGTGTAAGGTAGAATACAAGCTCGGCGTACCTGCCAATGGCGCGAACTCCTCCCTGGAGAACAAAATAAGTCGGCAGCGCAAAAAGGAATACGACGACATATGCCGGCGTCTGAGACAAAAGCCACACATTAATGATTGCCGTGGCATTTATCAGCAAAACGAACGCTGCAATCCCGCAATAAATGAACATGAAAACAATAGCGACACGACCGAGCCACTTGCCCAGGATCAATGGAAATATATCGATGATCGTCTTCTCCGGGTACTGCTTCATCATGTTCGTGATGACGAGACTGACTAGCGTTGCCGCAAGCCATCCGATCAAAAGAGATATCCACCCATCGGTGCTCGCTTTCTCCGCCAATTCTCTGGGAATCGTCAATACTCCGATCCCTACTTGTGCCCCATGAATGAGGAGAATGTACTGAAGGACGCTCAATTGGTTGTATGTATACTTTTTCATCACCCGTCCTCCCTCGGCCGATTATCTCCTTGTCTTTGGTCCTCAATCGTGTGGGCTGACAAGGGACGATCTTTCATTTTCCATAGTGGCAGGCGGATAAACAAATCTTTCCAGTCCCCAAAGCGCACAGGGGCAAGAGGACTTCCATAAGGAACACCTAATGATTCCAGCGTAATCAAATGGCCGATCAATGCCATCAGCCCGACAATAATGCCGACAAAACCAAACATCGCAGCGAGGATCATCATGAGAAATCGAATAAGCCTGACGGCCGAGGCCATATCGTAGTTCGGAATAATAAAGGATGAGATCGCTGTAAATGCAACGACGATCACCATAATATTGCTCACAATCCCTGCTTGCACCACTGCTTGACCAATCACGATACCTCCCACGATACCAACTGTTTGTCCAATTGGAGCCGGCAAGCGAATTCCCGATTCCCGTAGCATTTCCAGTGTGAGCTCCATAATGAATGCTTCTAGCAAAGGAGGAAACGGAACCTTTTCTCGGGATTCCCCTACCGATAAAATCAAATCCAGCGGGATGACCTCATAATTGAAAGAAATCAAAGCGATATAGATTGCAGGTAAAAAAGTAGCAATTAAGAATGCTAAATATCGAAGCAAACGAATAAATGTGGCAACTGGCCAGCGAGTACCATAATCATCAACACTTTGAAAAAAAGAAGCGAAAGTAGCTGGACCGATCAATACGCTTGGAGAGCGATCGACAACGACAGCAATCTTTCCTTGCAAGATATGAGAGGCGACTGTATCTGGTCGTTCCGAAGTCAAGAACTGCGGAAACAGTGAGTACGGATTATCCTCGATATACTCCTCCAGTTCAGATGCATTGAGAATCGAATCAACCTTGATCATCTTGAGTCGTTCTTCCAGCTCCTGTAATACTTCCGGATTCGCTACATCAGCCAAGTACATGATCGAGAGCTTTGCAAGGCCTCGTTCTCCCAACCATATTTCTTTTATTTTTAATTCGCGGGTGGGAATATAACGGCGAATGAGGGCAATGTTCATCGAGTCCGTTTCGACAAACCCTTGGTGTCCTCCCTTTAGCGCAGCCTCCAACTGTGGGTCTTCTATCGCCCGCTGTGGCCATCCATTCGTTTGAATCACAAGCACTTCTTTTCGACCCTCAATAAACAAAAGACTACTCCCAAGCAAAATTTCGCTTTCTACTTTCCGAAAGTCGTAGACAACGGATACCCTTCCGACAGATAACAGGTCCAAAATACTCGATTTCTCACCCTCTGGTTGTGACAAAAGCGGACGAAGCACATTGTTGTTAATCGAGTTTTTATCAACCAAGCCATTCAGGTAGACGAGGGTAACCATGCCCTCTATATGCTGGCACGCAAACGTCCGAATGACCAAATCGGGTGTCAGCGTAAATATTGCATTCAGCTCCGCAAGGTTATCACTTAATCGCTCACTGATCTCACGGACACGGATAGGCTCACTTGAGTGGCTCATCCTGTCTTTGACAGATGTCTTTTTTCTTCTCAGCCACCCTCTCATCGCCATCTTCTACAGCTCCCGCCCTTTTCCGAAGTATCTTCCATTAGCGTTCGTGAGAGCTTCCCAAAATATGCATGGAACTTGGCACATTCTGCCGCTGAATCGAATAAATCCCAAAGCCTTCGCAAATCGCAAATATCCGCAAGAATGGAAACGTGCCTAAA
>NZ_JAOTNO010000024.1:0-42630 GCF_041644655.1 Brevibacillus sp. BD137
ATAGCCTCCCGAGGAAGCTATCCTTTTTGTTATTACGGATTCACAGTATTTTTCGGAGGAGAAGCCAGATCACGCAGGATCGCTACCTCTACCCGTCTGTTTTTCGCTCTGCCTTCATCCGTCGTATTTGGCGCTACTGGATGGTATTCTCCCAAGCCTGTCGCGCTGAACTTCGTCGGGTCTAGATTCTTGTTTTCCAGAAGCACCTTCAAGAAGTTAACGGAACGTTTGGCACTGAGATCCCAGTTGGATGGGAACTCTGCCCGGCGAATCGGCACATTGTCCGTATGACCAGTTACAGTCACTTTTTTCGGGTGAGGTACCAGCATCCCTGCCATTTCACTCGCAAGCTTTCTCGCTTCCGGTTTCAGATCAGCTTTACCGGAGTCAAACAACGCATTGTCCAAAATGGTGATCAGCAGACCTTCATCGGTCAGCTTGGTCTGGAGCTTGTCCTGTAGCTTGTTTTGCTGAATGTATCCGTCCAGCTTTGTCTGTAGCTTTTTCAAGTCCTCTGTCTCTTTGCGGACCGCTTCTTCCAGACGCTTTTCTTCTTCTGTCTTCTGTTTTTCTGCTTCCTGTGCGCCTTTGTGCAAGGTTTGCTGCTGAAGCTGCGGGTCTAGCGGTACCGGGCTTGGGTAGTTCATGACTCCCGTACCGCCGTTGATTGCAACGCTGAAGGACCGAACCATTTGGTCGAACTTCTTCGCATCCATCTCGCTAGAGGCGAACAACACGATGAACAAAGCAAGCAGAAGGGTAAGCAAGTCCGCGTATGGAATTAGCCAAGACTCGTCCATATGCTCTTCATGATGAGCATGTCTCTTTGGTCGCTTAGCCATTTACCGCAGCTCCTTCCTCCCTCTTCTCTTCCTTCATTTCTTCTTTCATTTCCGCACGCTCTTGGTATGGAATGTAAACCAGCAGCTTTTGCTCAATCGCAGTCGGGGATACACCCGCTTGAATGGAGAGCAATCCTTCGACCATGATTTTTTTGATTTCAATTTCTGCCTTTGATTTGCGTTTGAGCTTGGTCGCGAACGGGTGCCATAATACGTAACCCGTGAAAATACCGAGCAAGGTTGCTACGAACGCAGCCGCAATCGAGATACCCAATGCATCGATGTCACTCAAGTTACCCAAGGCGGCAATCAGACCGACAACCGCACCCAATACCCCGAGTGTCGGAGCGTAGCTTCCCGCTTGGCTAAAGACAAGGGCCCCTGCCTGATGGCGCTCTTCAATGGCGTGAATTTCTTCATTCAGAACATCGCGAACAAAATCCGGTTCCCCACCATCAATGATCATTTTCATACCGTTACGCAGAAATGGATCTTCAATCTCATCAGAAGTGTTTTCCAGTGCAAGCAATCCTTCGCGACGAGCGATGGAAGCCCAGTTCATAAACTGACCGATCAATTCTCTTTTTTCAGGGAGCTTTTGTTCTTTAAAAATTATCTTGAAAAGAGCAGGAATACGCTTGATTTCCGACATGGGAAACGCGTTGAAAAGGGCAGCAATAGTACCTACGATGATGATCATAATTGCTGCTGGATTCAGTAATGACATAGGACTTGCATGCTTCAAGATCATCCCGACCACTACTGCGACAATACCTAAAACTATACCTATCAAGGTAGACTTTTCCATCGTGACACTCCCTACTTCCATAATCGAAATCTATCTATATATGGTTTCGGAATTTTTGCGCTCACTTGTGAGGCTTTTCGAAAAAAACAGCTTATCCGAACGACTGAACTAGTCCAATCATGACCAAAAGTCCTAGGATGAACGAAAAAGTAGCGGAACGAGCATGACCATCACCATGACTTTCGGGAATGAGTTCCTTGTAAACGATAAACAACATCGCGCCTGCGGCAAAGGAAAGCCCATATGGCACCAACCCATGAACCACAGAGGTCAGGTAATAGCCACAGATCCCGGAGACGATTTCGACTGCTCCGGTCAGCGTTGCTAACATAAAGGCCTTGAAGCGACTGACCTTTTGATTGATCAGGAAGAGAGCAACCAGGAAGCCTTCCGGGGCATTTTGTAGACCGATTGCAAAAGATATCAGGCCACCCAAGCCAGACTGTTCACTCGAATAGCTCACGCCCACGGACAAGCCCTCTGGTATATTGTGCAAGGTAATCGCGGCCAAGATTAGCAGCGATTGCGAATCCATCGAAATGTTGATTCTCGTATGCTCCAGATCGATATGTGGGACAATGCTTTCCAACACTGTAAGCATCAATGTTCCGGTAAGCACTCCCAAACAAACGATAATAAATGGCGCGCTCTGAAGTGCCTGTGGGATCAGACTGAATGTCGAGGCAGCCACCATAATTCCAGCCGTAAACGCCAGCAATATATCCCGCCATCGATGTGATACCGACTTAAAAAAAAGGATAGGCAAGGCGCCCACACCTGTAGCCATGGCAGATAGAAAGCTACCTATCAGTAGTTGTTCCATGTATGTTCCTCCACGTAATAATGCCGCTCTTCAGATATCCGGAACAAACGGCCTTCTACTATCATATTTCCCGAATGGAAACGGTACGCCTTTTTGTTAGGCCTTTTTTCTGTGAAAAACGTCTCGACGTTTTTCATAAAGGTGGATGCGACCGCTTGCGGTCAACAAAACGGTCATGACCGTTTTGTTAAGCGGATCACATCCAGCACATCGACTTTTTGTCTTGTTTTTTCATGATACAGCCATTTTTCCTGAACATGATCCACAAATAAAATTCCGTCTAAATGATCGATTTCATGCTGCATACAAACAGCAAGGAATCCGTCTCCCGCAAGGATCATTTCCTCGCCTTGTCTGTTCAATGTCTTTACTTTTACATGCTCGGCTCTCTTTACATTGCCATAATAACCCGGAAAAGATAAGCAAGCTTCCATTCCGATTTGTTCGCCACTTCTTTCGATGATTTCTGGGTTAATGAGCTCAATTAATCCATCTCCGCAATCCATGACAACCACCCTGCGAAGAATGCCTATTTGAGGTGCAGCAAGGCCAGCACGGCCGTCCGAGGCATATAAGGTTTCTGCCATCTCATCCAGTAGCTTGAACGTTTTCTCATTCAGCTCTTCCACCGGCTTGGCTACTTTGCGCAGAATCGGGTCTCCAAAAGGCAAAATCTGTTTCACTGCCATATTTTTATGCTCCCTTCACTCTATTAGGCGGTGTATATGCCCACAAGTCATTTGGTGTACACTCTAGGGCTGTACAGAGTGCATCAAGTGTCTCGGTTTTCATTTGTTTGGGCTGACTGGTTAGTAAAGCGCTGATGGAGGCTGGAGACAGACTGTAATTTGCTTTCTCTTTCAACAGCCTTGCTAAAGCGGCTCCCGTCCAAACTCCTCTTTCTGCCATTACTTTTCGCAACATCCAGACAAGCATCTACTCACCCCTCAATTTTCGGTACTAGCTAACTTTATTAGGCAACACCTAATATACCATATGTTGCATTCCAAAATCCAAAAACGCCAAAAACTTGGCGTTTTTGACGTTCTACGTTTCTGATCGATATGTTTTTCCCAGCTGATCACCGAGACCAAAATAATGGCGGAAGTTGTAGATCAGCGGATTCCACGCTTGGGGGTTCACGTGATGAGCACTCTGTACAATCTGTTTGTCTGCATGGACGTGACGCACTTCTGTCTCCACGATCGCAAACATGTCGGCATAATCCGGAAAACGGATGGTGCGAACGACTGCTTCGAGTTGAAGCGGACATTCTCCCACTCGCTTTGGACGAACGGTAGCAGAGTCAACAGGAGTCAAATTGGCTGCCTGAAACTTATTCGCTTCATAGCGGAAGCCCAGCTCCCTTTTATAGTCAGGTACGGGATTGCGGCCTGTTAACGGAGCCAACGCTTCCACTTGCTGCCACATCGAGGCATCCGGCAAATTGATAACACACTCCGGACGCTGACGCAAATTTTCCAATCCATGCGAGCCGAACCCGAGCCCCAGAATGACAAAATTTCCTAACGCCCATGACGATGAAATGGGACTGATATTCGTTGAACCATCTTCATTTTCAGTCGTCAACAGGACAACGGGAGTTCCGTAATATAAAATCTTCGGTTGAATGGTCGTATGGCTTGTCATGAACATAGCCTCCCTTGACTAGAATCAATCTTGCTACGACTTATTCTAGTCGAGGAATATTTCCATTGCGCTCGAAGTGTGAATGTAAGCTTACCTCCGTATATTAGCGTGCTCCTGTTTTTTGCAGGATTTGTACAATCTCGTGATAACCCCGTTCTTTTGCACGATATAGAGGTGTTTTTCCTTCGCTATCCGGGATGTTTACATCAGCACCGTGGTCGATTAGCAATTGGACCATCTCTTGTTGGTTTTTTCCGCCATCGTTCAATACGATTGCTTCCATCATTGCTGTCCAGCCCGGATTGTTCACATGGTTGACGTCTACATCCCTCCGGGTAAGAAGTTCCTTTGCTACTTCCACATACCCATGTTCTGCCGCTGGTATCAACGGTGTTCCTCCGAAGCGGTTGTAAATCTTCGTATCTGGATCTGCATCGATAACCAGCTTCAATATTTCTAGGTATCCTTCTGCTCCTGCATACAAGAACGGGTTATCTTGCCGGTCGTCCTGAATATTGATGTCAGCTCCTGCTTCAATGAGGACCTTCACTGTTTCCACATAGTTGCCGTGTGTTGCCGCCATCGCCGCTGTTCTTCCACGATCATCCTGTGCGTTTATCTCAGCCCCTGCTGCCAAGCTAGCCTTGACTTCATCGGTTTTGCCCTCGGCTGCTGCAAAGAGCAGTTTTTTGTTCAGTCCTTTCACTTCTTCTTGAGATAGCGTTCGTTTTTTCACTGGTTGAGGTTGTGGCTGTGATGTCGCTGGTTGTTGTTGCTGCTGTGCGGTCGTTACAGCCGGAGCTGTTGTGGACGATTCATCCATGCAGCCTGTCAGCAGCATTCCGAATGGAATTGCAGTGAGGATGAGTTTGTACATTCGGCACCTTCCTCCTTGGTATGTGATTGAGATATAGGTCTAAGCCCGGTTGCGTACTGAGCTTAGATTGCCTGTTAAACCTCTGAATCCATCGTAGTCCGTAGAGATAAACTCCTACTAAACCTGTTCTTAATGAACTATTTCCTAAAGATTAACTTTTTCTAAAAAAATGACAATGGAAAGAAAAAAACGCCAATCACGTTGGCGTTTTTGCGTTCGTTTACACGGTATATACCTATACTTTGAATCGGCGAATCATGTGCTGCAGCTCTTCTGCCATATTGGAAAGAGCTGTTGCCGACGAAGCGATTTCCTCCATCGAAGCGAGCTGCTGCTGTGTAGCAGCGGAAACGTTTTGCGTGCCATCAGCAGTCAAGTCGGAAACTTCGCTGACCAGCTCCATCGCTTGTACGACCTGTTCGGAATGGGCGGACACTTCCTGGGCAGATGCAGACACATTGTGAATTTGATCGGCTACTGTGCCAATCGAGTTCTGAATTTGACCGAAGGTTTCGCCCGCACGATGAACGACGCGAATTCCTTCTTGTACTTCCCGTGTGCCTGTTTCCATCGATTCGACCGCGACTTTTGTATCTGTCTGAATCGTACTGATCAACTGCGCGATTTTTTGGGCGGACTGTGCCGATTGCTCTGCCAGCTTCCGTACTTCATCTGCAACAACCGCGAATCCACGTCCGTGCTCTCCTGCGCGCGCTGCTTCAATCGCAGCATTGAGGGCGAGCAGATTGGTTTGATCCGCGATGCCTGTAATAACCTCGATGATCTCTCCAATAGCTTGAGAATGATTGCCCAGACCGTCTACCACAGATGAGAGCTCACGCATGGAATCGTGGATCGCATTCATTTGTTGAACGGCTGCCTGAATCGACTGGTTCCCTTCTCCTGCCATGTTGGCGACTTCGCTCACCATATTGGATGTTTGCTGTGCGTTATTTGCGATTTGGCGAATTCCTCGTGACATATCATCAATCGATTTCGACCCATTCTCTACACTCGCTACCTGGCGATCAACGCCTGCTGCCACGTCTTGAACAGTAACAGCAATCTGTTCAGTGGCCCTGCTCGTCTGATCTGCACTTGCCGTCAATTGCTCAGCCGATGCGGCTACCTGGTCGGAAGTTCCGCCTACCTGACGAATGACCGTAGTTAAACTGCTAGTCATCTCATTGAACGAATTCGCCAGATCCAAAATCTCGTCACGACTTTTGACAACTAATGGCTCCACACGTAAATCACCATCAGCCACTTTCTTCATCTCTTCCATCAAACGCAAGATCGGTCGACGGATGCTTGACGTCAGTACGACAGCTAGCGCCACACACGCAATGATAGAGATAACCAAGGTAATATTCAGGTCCCGATTGACTGACTCGTATAGTTCCGCGCTTTCTGCACCAGCGCGTTGTGCTCCCTCACTGTTATTCGTCATCATGGCATCCAAATATTTTTTACGCTCTGAAAACAATTCACTGCCTTTTTTCTTGATGCGATCCAGCTCGGCCATGTCTGCATCGGTAGCTGGCCTTCTAATATCGACCTTTTTGGCGATTGCCACGTATTGCGGACTGTATTCCTCATATTTTTTCAGCGCCTGCTTCAATCCTTCAAAATTGTTACGGTCCTCTTCACTAAAAATCGTTTTTTCATAGCTGGTCAATAAGCCGTCCATATAGGCAAATTGGTCATCGACTTGCTTTGCGTACTTGTTCTTGGCATCCATGTCCTCTGTCGTAAGCATGGTTTGCGTAAGTCCGTAAACGGTTTCCAGCGTCATGTTGATCTTCAAAATATCTTCCAGACCTGGGCGCCAATTCGTATTCATTTCCACCATCTTCTGATTCATCTGTTCCATCCTGACAATGGTCGTGATCCCCATAAACAGCATGATGACCAGGATGAGCGCGAACGCACTACCCAATTTTTTTCCGATCGTCCATTTCATTTCGTAAACACCACTTTTCTTGACATATGATGATAGCGTAATCTCCTTTTCCCTCCCAACTGATGGAATAAACCTGATTGCACACAAAAAAATGGATCTTTACACAAAAAATTAAAATCCACAATTCAGAAAACTCCTGTAAGATAGATAAAAATAAGCGGAATGGAGGACTGATGATGCAAAACTACGACGTCATTATTGTGGGAGCAGGCTCGATGGGAATGGCAGCTGGCTACTATCTGGCGAAGCAGGGCGTGTGCACACTCATGATTGATGCCTTTGATCCCCCACACACGATGGGCAGCCATCATGGGGATACCCGTATTATTCGCCATGCGTACGGAGAAGGAAAACAGTACGTCCCGCTTGCGTTACGGGCGCAACAGTTGTGGTCAGAATTGGAACAAGCATCCGGCATACCGATCTTCGCCAAAACCGGTGTTTTGAACGCTGGACCCCTGAATTGTACCTTCCTGAATGAAATTCGGGAGAGCGCCGAGCAGTACTCCCTGCCCTTGGAAGTACTCGCTGCCGATGAGGTCATGCAACGCTGGCCAGGAATCCATCTACCTGCTGATTACTACGGTTGCCTGGAGCCTACCTCAGGTGTGCTTTATTCCGAAAACGGAATTCGCGCCTATCGAGAGCTTGCCCTTGCCTCAGGAGCTACGCTGTTGACGAATACGCCAGTCACGCAGTTGGAGCCAGCAGGAAATGGGTTCATTGTGCATACGGAATCTGCCAGCTACCACGGCGATAAAGTCCTGCTATCCGCCGGTGCTTGGAATGGTTCGCTCCTTGACTCATTGGGCTTGTCCATCCCGCTTAAGCCTACACGCAAAACTGTCGCCTGGTTTGGTGCAGATGAGAGCCAGTACAGTGCGGATGGCTTTCCCGCCTTCATCTTTCGCCTTCATGACTCCATGTTCTACGGATTTCCGAGCTTTGATGGCGCTGGTGTAAAAATCGGACGCCATGACGGTGGGCACGCAATCGATCCCGATAAACTGGAACGTACCTTTGGCACCTATTTGTCGGACGAAGGCTGTGTTCGCTCTTTTTTGGAAGCGTATATGCCTGGAGCAGCAGGACCATTGCGCCAAGGCAAGGTATGCATCTACACTATGACACCGGATGAGCATTTCGTCATTGACCGTCATCCTGAACATCCACAGCTTGTATTTGCAGCGGGCTTTTCCGGGCACGGTTTTAAATTCGCCAGTGCGATCGGGGAAGCCACCAGCCAACTGCTGGTAGAGGAATCTGCTTCCCTTGACCTGTCTATGTTTTCTTGGAAGCGATTTTCTTGTCCAGCATGAGTGAAAAAAGCCTCTCGCCGCATTTCCGGCAGGAGGCTTTTGTTCATTTTACCACTCCCAAGCTAAAGAACCGATCTGCGCTGTAATTCGACTCCTCGCTTGTATGGGATGGCCGAAAGCTTGCATGGTAGATCGACCATTGTCGTAGGGAAACAGGTAGGCGAAACCAGGCCGAGTCGCCTGATTGACCCGATAGGCAGATCTCATTGCTCCCTCTCTTCGTTGTTCATTCAAAAACGCTACCATCTCACTCGCCCGTTTGATCCCCGCACCATGCCCGTAATATAAGCCATTGCCGAGCACTACTGCATTTTCTCCTTGCCACTGCGGTGTCTCACGATCGTAATCAGGATTGGCAAAATAAATCACATCACCAGGCAAAAAGGTATTTGTCCTTATTGTTTGCAAGTCCAAATCCTGATCGTACCGCCAGTCATATAGCAAGATGTCCGAAAACATTCTCTCAAAATCCGGTAAACGAATGGACTGTAGGACTGCATGATAAATAATAATGACCATCGCCGTAGCGCACTCCGTGGCGTATTTTTGACCCTCTCGAAAAATATTGATAATCCCGCTGGATGACAGCACTCCAGGTCGCAAGCGGAATCCGCCTTGGTCAGTTCGAATCCAGTAAGCTGGATTGGCACGAGATTCTTCAAAAGTAGAAAAGGCCAGGCCGCTTTCGTGCAGTGCCAAGGCAGACCTCACCAGATGATCGCGTACTTTCAGTTCAAATTGCAGGAGCTCAGGAGTTGGATATTCAAATGTTTCATCACTACGTGCCATAATCGCTACCGTTTCACGCTGTACCGGATTTAATCCCCATTCCGCTGCCAACGAGGCGGGATTAGCTGGTCTCCCCGCTATGAAAATCATATACAACCTCCCCTTCACACACTGTCCTTCTTATATGTATGCGAAAGCCTATGTCCACGTGATCGACTAAAAACCATCAGATAAGCACGGAACATAGTGGTGGAGAAGAAAAAGCACAGTTCTCTTCGACTCTGACACGCCAGCAGGGGGATTCACTGGACGTCTCCACTACAAAAAGGGGACCGTCGAGCCAAAGCCACCCTACGGGCGGAAGATTCGCAGAGGAGAAGTGTTCGACAAGCGTGGTCCCCTTTTTGTAGTTCCGACTGGGTAGGCGTTGTCAAGGTCTACGAGCCCTGTGCTTTTTTCTTCTCACTAGCCTTGTGGGGTGATCGGTGCCTTTTAAAACTTGCACGTTGTGCTTATTGAAAATAGAGTAATAGACTGGAATCCTTGATATGGCGGGAGTTCTTTCACGAAAAATCTTCAGATGTACTTACTCTCAGGAGTGACTATTCTCATTTCGTAAAAACTGAACAAACCTCTCTGCTCACAGAATTATGAGGGTTGAGGTTTGTTTTTACTCTATTACTATCAATTTTTTCTGATACAATGACTTCATCCGATAAGAAAGGTTGGTATGGGTAGTAATGAAGAATGAAAGTCAACCTTACACGGATTTTGGAGAAATGTACCGAGATATCGATTTCGCAGCAGAAGCTTACTACAACGAGTTTTTCCATGCCTACAAGACGGATGGGCGATTCCCCGAAGTATATACGCTCGAGCAAACGAAAAGAGCTTCTAGTGCCATCCAACTTCTTCAACTCTTGGAATGGGAATGGAACCCGGTTCGTTTACTGGCATTACTATCGACAGTAGGTGCTGCCCTAGGAATCGGACGCCCTATACCTGTTTTGGATTTTTGTACAATGATTGAAGGTATGAATCTAATAGCTTCTCCATATGCAGACTACTATATTGAAAAGAAAGACATTCTTATAGCTACGTTGGAGATGTTTGCAAATGAGGAACCATAGAAGTTAAAAAGCACGTTATACCGTTAAACCCCGCCTCGACTCTGATAGAGCTTGTGGCGGGGTTTGGCAATTTGCAGAGTGCCTAATTTGCACTCTGGTAAATTTATTTTTTATAAATGCCTATTTACCAAAAAATCCCCCGCCTTTTTAACCAGACGAGGGATTTCCTTTTTAGCCTTGTGCTTGTTTGACTGAATGTGCTGACGGGGGCGAGACGTGCTTTAAGCGTGAGAACATATAGCAGCCGACAATGACGATTACGCTGCCGAGTAATTGGATGATGGTCATACGCTCGCCGAGCAAAAGAAATGCGAGAATGGCCGTAAAAATAGGATTAAAATTGAGGAACATACCTGCTGAGGTTGCGCCGACCTTTTGTACACCGACATTCCACAACACCATGCTGACGACAGTTGCCATTACACCAACGTAGAAAAGCGACAGCCAGAACGTCCAGTCTGTGTTGCTGATTGTAAATGTGGTGATATTAAAGGGCAGCATCAGCGCAACACCGAAAATCCCCGAGTACAGCGTGGACATCATCGGCGAGACCGTTTTCATCGCCCAACGTGCGCATACGGAGTAAATCCCCCACATGGCGACAGCGGCGAGCATCCACAAATCGCCTGTGTTGAAATGCAACTGGGACAAGTGTGCGAAGTCTCCTTTGGTCATCACCACAAGCACGCCTGTAAACGAGACCAGCATCGCGACAATCTGCAACGGTCGAATTTTATCGCCCATTAGCAAAAAGGAAAAAATCGCGATCGAAACCGGATTGAGCGTGGACAATAGTCCGACATTGGTCGCATCTGTCCGCTCAAGTGCCCAGAACATGAATAAATTAAAAAGTGCTACGCCAGTTACTCCCATCATGATCAAAGGAAGAAGTGCTTCTCGCGTTGGAAAAATCCGCTTTTCGCGTATCCAAACAACTGGCAACAAGCAAACAACAGCAATAAGCCAGCGCAAATTGGTCAGCGTCAAAGAAGACGCGTGCCCGACAAGAAATTTACCGACAACAAAATTTCCTCCCCAAAGGAAGCTGGTACAGAGTAATAGGACGATATATAGCGGTCTCATGTTGCCTCCTGCCAAGATGAAAGAGTTATGAAGCTTTTATTTGTCCTCTATCATACACCTTTCGCCAGCATTTGGGCGGGCATGATACACTTCCATTTTTATCCTTTACCAGAAGCAATCCACTTCTCCATGAAAATTAGTTCGTCACGCTCATACCCAAGCTGATTGTAAAAAGCTTGTACACCATGATTAGTCGGCTCGATCAACAGGTTAATCTTTTCACACCCGATATTCGCTAGCCGCTTTTCCAGCTCATCCATCAGCCTGCTCCCTATGTCTTGTCCTTGCAAATCCGGATCGACTGCCAGATGATTCACCCATCCTCGCCGTCCGTCATAGCTGCCCATTACAGCTGCTATCATCCTTTCCTCCTCATTCATTGCCACCAAGAAAAGCTCTGCGTCTCGCTCCAGCTTTTTACGCAATCCCTCACGTGTATCCGAGCAAGAAAGCTGTAATCCGGCTCGTTGCCATAGCTGAATGACGTCCTCGTATTGTTGCAAAGAGAATGATTCAATTCTCATGTTTGATCACCACTATCTTTTGTATTTTTATTCATTTGATTTTATTTTTATACAATCATTGTAATACAAAAAGGGGCTATTTAACAGCCCCTTCCTTCACACAGCCAGCCACGACATAATCACGGGCAGCAAGGTAAACGCCCACACTACAGTAATCATCGCTCCGGCGATCACAGCCAAAGTTGCACTGCTTCCTTCTGTTTCCCCACGCTCAAACGCTTTTACCATCCCCAACGCATGTGCACCCATTCCGTACATCAAACCGATGGAAACAGGATGTCGGAGCCTCATTCTCTTGATGATTGTGGGAGCTAGAAAAACGCCTGCGAAGCTGGTCAGCATGCCGAATACTGCCGTCATCGTCGGCATACCGCCAATCGCCTCGGTTACGCTCATCGCAATCGGCAGGGTAATTGAGCGAGGAATGACGCTAATCGCCGCTTCTTTTCCCAATCCGACGAGCATCGTCGTCGATACTCCTGCAATGATGGCAATGAGGGAACCCGTAGCAAGACTCGTCAAAATCATCCGGCGATGCGCCATTAACACCGACCAATTTCGGTACAGCGGAATCGCAAACGCCACTGTGACTACACTCATCATCTCAGTTATGAGCGAGGTCGCTTCACTGTACACCTGATAAGGAATGCCTGCGAAAAGTAAAAACAAAATCAAGCCAATCGGCGCCAAAATAGCCGGAGAGAATAGCAGAGACGGTCTTTTCTTGTTGATCCCTTTAGCCGCATAGAAGAAAACGAGTGTCAGAAGCACGCTAGACGTTTTCCACAGGATCATGATGTTTCACCTCTCCACGATTGAACATGCGCTCAGCAACAACACCTGTCGAAATCATCACAAGCGCACAACCGCTCACGACGACCACAAGCACCAGCAATCCTTTTATCCCTAATAACCATGGATACTGCATCATCCCGACCAGCGATGGTACGAAAAACAGGATCATCTGCGAGAATAACAGAGTCGCTCCTGCTTCCACCCACTGTAGACGAATCAAGCCGGTATACAGACAAATGAACAATAGCGCGAGTCCGATCAGACTGCCGGGAACAGGAAGGTGAAAAAACGAGGTCACCCATTTCCCCAGCCAGGTGAAGCCAAACAAAAGCAAAACTTGTGCGATGATGGAGAACCATCTTTTCATCGAGACCACCCCAGTTGCTCTACAAAGGTTGTTCAAAAGGTCACTGTTTGAACGAGTTACCTTCATTCTAAGTCGTCTCGATTCCATTCGTACAATACATAAACATCATCATTACTATTCCATTTGGTTATGGCTGTACATTTTCTCTACAAACGATATGAAAGCCTTTGTCGCATGGGATAAATACCCTTCTTTTCGATAAATCAAGGCATACTGCCAGTCAATTACTGGGTAGGAAATGTTGACGGTGTGCAATTGTCCGTTATTCAAGCGTCTCACGATGGAGCGTGGAATGAGTGATATCCCCAGTTGGGTAGCCACCATCTCTCCGACAAAATCCCATAAAGAGCTCATGTAAGCGACTTTCGGTTCAAAGCCGGACAGTTTGCACGCATGGCGCACCACATCATGCATCGCATACTCTTCGGTAAACAAAATGAAAGCTTCGTCCTTGAGCTGTTCCAAGCTCACCTCATCGACTCCTGCGAGCCAATGCTCCCGATGAACAATCGCAACGAGGTCCTCTGCGAGCAAGGGAACCGCCTCAAATTTCTCCTGATCCGTTGGCAGAACGGTTAAGGCCACATCGATGCTTCCTTGCTCCATTTGGATTTCAAGCAGCTTGGCGCTATATTCCTTCATCTCGATATCGATGCCTGGATACTGCTTTTTAAACAAGGCAATCACATTCGGCAAGAGAAAGGAACCCACCGTTGGCATCATGCCCAGCTTGACCCGCCCCCGCTCGACATTTCGCAATTCTGCTATCGCCGACGCCATTCCTTCCATCAGCTGCAACACTTTGGTCGCATAGCTGTAGACCATTTCCCCTGCGTCTGTCAGATCCATTTTCCGCTCCGTCCGATCCAGCAGAACTACCTCTAGCTCTTCTTCCAATGCCTTGATCATTTTGCTGATAGAAGGCTGAGAGACGTGGAGGGATTGCGCGGCCTTCGTAAAGTTTTTATGTTTGACTACTTCCACAAAGTATTGCAGCTGTCGAATATCCATGATGCCCTCCGTATTCGTCCAATCAAAAGCGTTAGCTACAGATTACCACAGGCTGGAGTATGCGAAAAAGCCAGGTACGCAGTCGCGCCCTGGCTTTTCCTCCAGCGTGAGTTACTTCACGGTTACCTGTATTTTTACGACTTTTCCATTATACGTTGCGGCAATCGTTGCACGACCTGCTTTCACAGCCGTGAGCTTGCCATCCACTACAGTCACAACGGAGCTGTTCGTGGAGATCCAGTCTACATCGTTTGTGACATCAACCTTGGTTTTGTCGGTATAGATAACAGATACCTTCAAGTCTTTTGATTCGCCGACTTTGAGATCGGCCTTTTTCATGTCAAATTCCATCTTGGAGATGACAGCAGACTCTACAGGGATCGAGATCGTCTTTCCACCGTAAGTTGCTTTAATTCTCGTTTTGCCAGAGCCTACAGTTGTCACGACTCCGTTTTCAACTGTGGCAACTTTTGCATCGTCGGATGTCCACTTGGCTTTGCTTGTTACATCTACTTTTTCTTTCGTAGACAAGGTAGCCAACAGCGTAACCGACTGGGTAGTGTCTGGGCGCAGATACAGCTTTTTCTTATCACTGTCCAGCTTGGAGACGACATCCACCTCTACTGGAATGGTGACGCTTTTTCCACCGTACTTCACTTTGACCTTGGCTGTGCCCGAGCCTACTGCCGTAACCAATCCATTCGTTACCGTTACGATTGCCTTATCATCGCTTTCCCACTCAGCCTGAGCCGTTACATCACCAGTAGACTTATCAGAGAAAGTTGCTGTTGCGTTTACTTGTTTCGTGCCACCTACGCTGAGAGCCAGTTTCTTCTGGTCAGCAGTGAGCTTGGAAATCACATCGATCTCAACAGGGATATTCACACTTTTGCCCTCGAAGCTTGCTTTCACTCTCGTTTTACCGGAACTAACAGCGGTGACCAAGCCCTTGTCAACGCTCGCGATGTCACTGTCAGAGGAAGTCCACTCCGCTCGTTGTGTGACGTCCTCCGTTGTTTTATCCGTGTATTGCACGCGGACAGTCAACTGCTGTGTCCCCGCTTTTTTCAATTTTACTGTCTTTGTATCAACTACAAGCTTGGAAATCTTCTTCTGCGTACTTGTCGTCGCAGAATTCGCTAATGCCGGTACTTGGCCGACGCTGGAAAAGATCAGCCCAACGGTAACAGCCGTAGCGAGCATCCCTTTTTGCCAGTTTCTCATGCTCACATCCCTCTCCTCTCTAATTTTCCACCATTTTCTATATCGGCTAAACAACTGTACTTCTTGAATACTAAATGGCAAAAACCATCCGAATCACCTCGGATGGCTGCTACGTTGCTATCGCTTGTCGTTGTTCAAATCATACGGTGTCTCTTGGTAAACGTAATAGTTTAACCAGTTGGAAAACATCAGATTCGCATGTGCGCGCCAGGTGACGATGGGCTCGCGACTTGGATCGTCCTTTGGATAGTAATTACGCGGAACAGCAATATCCAAGCCTTTGTTCACATCCCGCTGGTACTCGTCTTGCAGGGTGGTCGGATCATACTCGGAATGACCTGTCACGAAAATTTGTCTGCCATCCCTGGTCGCTACGATGTAAACCCCTGCTTCATCAGACTCGGACAAAATCTCCAGCTCTGACACTTGCTCGATGTCTTCCCTGCGATTTTCAGTATGCCTGGAATGCGGAATGTGGAAGTAGTTATCAAATCCGCGGAACAGCTTCACATTTTGCTTATTAAGCGTATGAGGGAAGATTCCGAACATTTTCCCTGGCAAAGGATGCTTCGGAACGCCAAAGTGGTGGTAAAGCCCCGCTTGTGCTCCCCAACAAATGTGCAAGGTCGAGGTGACGTTCTCCATTTTCCAGTCGAGAATTTCTGTCAGCTCCTGCCAATACGTGACGTCTGTGAACTCGAGCTGTTCGACTGGCGCTCCGGTGATGATCATACCATCAAATCGCTGGTCACGGATCTCCTCAAACGTTTTATAAAACAACGATAAATGCTCTTCCGACGTATTTTTGGACGTATGACTGGACATGTGCAAAAGCACGATCTCCACCTGTAGCGGCGTATTCCCCAGGAGGCGGAGCAACTGTGTTTCCGTTGTTTCCTTCACCGGCATGAGGTTGAGAATGACGATCCTGAGCGGTCGTATGTCCTGTGTGAAGGCACGGCTATCCTTCATCACAAAAATATTTTCCTGGGCGAGTATTTCCGTTGCAGGCAATTCGTCAGGCAATTTGATTGGCATAAAAATCCCCCTTTCCATCCTTTGAACACAGGTAGAAAAACAATAATCCGACAAATTCGACAAAAATACTCGCCTTCCTGCTAATCCCTCAAAGGAAAACGAAAAAATCCCCTTGCAAGCAAGTTGCAAGAGGTTTCTTCCCTTAAATCCAGCCGCGTGCTTCCATCGCCTCCGTAATTCGCAAAAGCGAGATCATATAGGCTCCTGTGCGCAAGTCCACCTTGTATTGATCAGAGAGTTCTTTTACGGCGCGATAGGCATTAATCATGGTCGTTTGCAGCTTTTCGTTTACCTCCCGCTCAGACCAGTAGTAATTCATCAGGTTTTGCACCCATTCAAAATAAGAAACGGTTACACCACCTGCATTGGCGAGAATGTCCGGAATCACGATAATCCCTTTTTCCCGCAAAATGGCGTCAGCATCGGGTGTAGTAGGTCCGTTTGCTGCCTCTGCAATCCACTTGGCTTTAATGCTGTCGGCATTGGCTGCTGTGATGACATTTTCCAAAGCGGCCGGGATCAGAATGTCCACTTCCAGCTCCAATAGCTGTTCATTGGAGATGACCGTACCACCTACATAGTCCAAAATGGTGGCGTTGTCTTTTAACTGTCCTACCTTTTCGATATCCAAGCCAGCAGCATCATAAATACCTCCGCGTGAGTCACTGACCGCCACGATTTTGAAGCCCAGCTCTGTTAAAAGCCTCGCTGCTATTCTTCCCGCATTGCCAAAGCCTTGGATCGCGACGGTTGTTTGTTCTGGCTTGCGTCCAGAATCTTTTAATGCCTCAAGTATGGTAAAGACACATCCGCGAGCAGTCGCTTCGTTTCTTCCTTTGGAGCCGCCGACAGAGAGTGGTTTTCCGGTGATCACTCCCGGAGAATAGGTGCCTTTTAATCGACTGTACGTATCCATCATCCACCCCATAATTTGTGGGGTCGTATACACATCGGGTGCAGGTATGTCTGTCTCCGGTCCGACAATATCAGCGATAGCTTCCATGAAGCCGCGGCTGACTCGTTCCAGCTCATTTTTGCTGAATTCGTGAGGATCACATATGACGCCGCCTTTTCCGCCGCCATAAGGAAGACCAACCACGCCACATTTGAATGACATCCACATGGAGAGCGCCTTGACTTCATCCATCGTCACATCCGGATGAAAGCGAATCCCTCCCTTAGTCGGTCCTACTGCATCATTATGCTGAGATCGGTAGCCTTCAAAGACACGCACGCTGCCATCATCCATCTTGACAGGAAAGCTGACGGCCAATACTCGTTTGGGTCGCTTTAAAATTTCGACAGCATCGCTCCGCAATCCCAACAATGCCGCTGCAGCGTCAATCTGTTTCTGCACAATCTCGTATGGATTCAGGTTTTCTTTCTCTACAGTATGTAGCATCTCTCTTCCTCCCCAATACTTTTCACATGCGTTTTTCACATCACCTTGGCGCAGAGCTAAAGGATGAATGGAGTAATTATATACGATGAAAGTAAATTCAGACAATTTATTTTCTTTGTTTTCACATTATTGTGTTATTTTTGGTAAACAAATAAAAAACGCCTGATGCATCCTCGCGACACATCAGACGTTTTCTCTTATTTTTTCAAATACGCCTTCATCAGCTTTGTTTTCGTTTCCCACATCTCTTCACTGATGTGCAGACGGTAATGCTCCGGATTCAACATGCGCAAGTATTCAGGCCAGAACAGCTTGAGCTGCTCACGATGGTAGTTGCGAATCTCTTGAAGGGTCGGCAGTTCATAAATCAGTTCCCCATCCACAAATACCGGAACGAGTAGCGACTCTGCCTGGTAGTTCTCCAAATGCTTGCTCAAATACGTATGGCTCGGATGGAACAAATGGAGAGGGGCTCTCTTTTCGACTGTTGTTTCATGCGGGAAGCACATGTAGTCAGCAATCGCTTTGCCTGTTTCCGGATCAATCAATCGGTACATATCTTTAATGCCCGGCGTCGTGACTTTTTCCGGATTCCCAGAGATTTTGATGGTCGGCTGATATTCTCCGTCCGCGCCTTCGCGTGCCACCAGCTTGTATACGCCTCCGAGCGTCGGCTGATCCGCTGCCGTGATGAGCTGCGTTCCAACTCCCCAGCTATTTACACGTGCTCCTTGTACTTTCAGGTTCATAATCGTGTGCTCATCGAGATCGTTGGAAGCGACAATTTGCACATCGGTCATACCTGCCTTATCCAGCATTTCACGCGTCTTGCAGGACAAATACGTCAAGTCGCCACTGTCCAAGCGCACTGCCGTCAGCTTTTTGCCTTGTTTCTCCAGGCGTTTTCCGACCTTAATTGCATTCGGCACGCCGCTTTTGAGTGTATCGTAAGTATCGACCAGCAAGGTTACCTGTCCTGGTAGAGCTGCTGCGAAGCGCTCAAATGCTTCTTCCTCACTCTCAAAGCTCTGTACCCAAGAGTGAGCGTGCGTCCCTTTTGTCGGAATGCCAAACATTTTCCCTGCCAGCATGTTCGAGGTCGCGTCAAAGCCAGCCAAATAAGCTGCCCGCGTCCCCCACAGCGCAGCATCTGCCTCCTGCGCCCTTCTCGTTCCGAATTCCATAAGAACATCATTGCCCGCCACGTTTTTAATCCGCGAAGCTTTGGTTGCAATCAGCGTCTGGTAGTTCATATAATTCAACAGGGCCGTTTCAACCAGCTGTGCCTCCATGACACGCCCCTCTACGCGAATGAGCGGCTCGTTCGGGAAAACCACGGTTCCTTCTTTCACAGAGTAGAGCGAGCCCTTAAAACGAAGCTGGCGCAGCTCTTCTAAAAACTTCGGATCGTAGTTCTCCTCCTGCTCACTCAAATACTTGAGATCGCTTTCTTCAAAACGCAAATTTTTTATATAGGAAACAATTCTTTCCAATCCGGCAGATACAGCGTATCCGTTTCCAAAAGGTAGCTTGCGGAAAAATGCTTCGAAAACGACCTTCTGATTGTGTGTTCCGTTCACCCAATGGGCGTACATCATGTTTATTTGATATTTATCTGTGTGTAGTGCCACACCAAATGATTGCATGTCACTGAGGCCTCCTGTGTATTCCTTTCTATCATCATACCAGAAGCGTTCGCTGATGCCCATCCGCTGTGGAGGATATTAGGGAATGTGGTATAGTATGGGGGTGGACACCCCCACTACTTAGGCTAACCCCTTGAAGTGGGGGTTCTTGGGTAGTCCCTTCTACCGAAGAGAATTTGACCAAGCTATCCCCGTAGTCCCTACGGTTATAGAAGAACTTGTACGTTGGGCTCTTCTCTCTAACCTACTGCTTGGTTTTCGCGATTCAGTTAGAGAGGGCGAAGGTGCTTGAACATTTTACGCAGAAGAGCCTTTCCTCCTGCAACCCTTTATGTTCAGTTTTCAAAGAGCAATCTGTACAAGTCGATTATAGTCGATCAAACAAGAAGTCGGTCAAGTAAGAAGTCTTAACCTTGCATTGTCCGCAGCCCTTACTTTTGCAAGAAGAAGTGGCTACTTCTTGGCTAATACAATAAAAGAGGCAATCGTACAGGCTGGGAGTGTGATTATGTTGGACAGAAGAATAATTTCTATTAGTAAAGGATTACCTAAAAATAATATGTACAACGGCAAGGAATATCTCTCCGGCATTTGGAAGGAGGAAGCAAACGAGCTCATTGTCCGTTCCGAGAAAATTGATGACGACGATATCGCAAATCCAGAGTACCACGGTGGCCCAGACCGCGTCGTCTGTGCGTATCCTTTTGAACATTACGCCCATTGGGAGAAGTTATTCGGCCAACCTCTGACCAATGCGGCATTCGGAGAAAATCTCTCGCTCGCTGGCATGACTGAAGAGCAGGTCTGCATCGGGGATGTGTATCAATTTGGTGATACGATCCTGCAAGTGACCCAAGGCAGATTTCCTTGCGCAACGATCAACAAGCGCAACAACAATAACCAACTGCTCAAATCCGTGGTGGAAATGGGCTATACGGGCTATTTCTTCCGCGTTTTGCAGGAAGGGACGATCAAGCCAGACTCAGAGATTACCCTAATCTCTGCTCATCCAAAGCAAGTCAGTGTGGCTTCCATCCACCACTTGTACTTCCATGACAAAGCACCATCCCAAGGGACGATACAGCGTATGCTCGAGGTGGAGGAATTGGCCCTGCCTTGGCGGAATAAATTACTTGAAAAACTGGAAAAGCAGCAGTAATAGCGAAAGGAACGTCTCATGCGAATTAATAAGTTCATCAGTGAAACCGGCATTTGCTCACGAAGAGAAGCCGATAAATTAATCGAGTCCAAGCGCGTGACAATCAATGGGCAACTCGCGGAACTGGGAAGTACGGTTGCGTCAGGAGATGACGTGCGCATCGATGGACAGCCCCTCGGTGTCAAAAAGAAAGATGTCTACATCGCCTTGAACAAACCTGTCGGAATTACGTGTACCACTGAACTGCACGTCAAAGGCAACATCATCGATTTCGTGAATCACCCCGAGCGGATTTTTCCTATCGGGCGTCTGGATAAAGATTCGCAAGGCCTCATCCTGTTAACCAACGACGGAGATATCGTAAACAAAATTTTGCGTGCTGAGAACAATCATGACAAAGAGTACATCGTCACCGTAGACAAGCCCATCACGGCGAATTTCTTGCATGGAATGGCAAACGGCGTACGCATTCTCGGAACGACTACCAAGCCTTGCAAAGTAACCAAAGTCAGCGACCGCGTCTTCAATATCGTGCTAACGCAAGGGCTCAATCGGCAAATCAGACGGATGTGTCAGGCTTTTGGTTATCAGGTAAGAAAGCTTGAGCGAGTACGCATCATGAACATTGGGCTGGGGAATTTGAAATTGGGGCAATGGCGCAATCTGACGGCCAAGGAATTGACTGATCTGAATAAAAACTTGTGAAATCAGGACGGGTTGGAGTTAGTATAGTGGCTCATTTATATTTTCTTTCATCAAATATACGCGAATGATTTGCTATCCTTTCAATATCCTGTTATGCTAGTAGAGAATTATTTTTGTTCGAAGCAACGGATAGCGTAGATAGCAAAATTTCGTCTAGATGATCCTGAGAGCAAGGATAGTAATATATGTGTGCTACACACTAGGAGGCAATAACAATGGAACAAGGTACAGTAAAATGGTTTAACGCAGAAAAAGGTTTTGGTTTTATCGAGCGCGAAGGTAAAGAAGACGTATTCGTTCACTTCTCTGCTATCCAAGGCGACGGTTTCAAATCCCTTGACGAAGGTCAAAAAGTTACTTTTGACGTAGAACAAGGCCAACGCGGACCACAAGCTACTAACGTTCAAAAAGTTTAATTTAACCAAACACAAAAAACAGACTCCTGTAAGGGCGTCTGTTTTTTTGTTGTCTGAGACACAAATAAAAAACCCTACTCACGTAAATGGAGTAGGGTATGCTACAGAACAGTAAATGGTAGACTCAGTATAACACAGTACATCGTACTTCTTAAAATTTTTATATTTTCAAATACGGATTATTAAAACCAGCTCTTCCTTTTCCTACCTGTTCAACTGACGAACCGTACTGACGAGCCTTTGCAAACCGTCGCGCAGCTGGTGTTCATTCAAATAGGAATAACTGATGCGTATCCAAGAGCTAAACTCCCGCAGCGGATCACAGATCGCACCGGGCACAAACGTAATCGATTGTTCTATGCATTTCGCCAAAAGACTATCCATCGGGACGGAATCAGGCAGCTTCACCCATAAATTAAAGCCTCCTGGTGGGCTGGACCACTCCCAGTCTGTCACAGACAGCTCTTCTTCCATGATATCCCGGCGAATAGCCAGTGCAATTCGCAGCTTCGCCAAATGCTGCTGCATCCGTTCGGAGAAGAAATAATGCAAAAAAATCTTTTGATTCAGCAGGGGCGCCCCACTGTCGGACAGTGATTTCGCCTGAATCAAATAATTCATAATAGATGGACGGCATGCCACAGTCGCAATACTCAACCCCGGCCCGATGTACTTGCTAAAGCTGCGCAGATAGATGACATAGCCTGCCGTGTCGTAAGAAAAAAACGGCAGTGGAGGCTCGTCACCGAAGTAAATATCGCGGCATGGATCATCCTCTACGATCAGACACTGATACTTCGCAGCCAGTTCCACCAGTCTCTTCCGTTGTTCAGCGGGAACCGTATAGCCTGTCGGATTGTGAAAGGTCGGATTGAGATAAAACAGGCGCGGTTTTTCTTTTTGCATCAACAGTTCAACCTGCTCCAAATCATAGCCATCCGGCGAAATCTCGATGGAAATCATGTTGGCGCCCTGTCTTCCGAATACATCGATGGCCGGACTGTACGTAGGTCTCTCAATCAACACGACATCACGCGGCTTTACAAGTACTCTGGCAACCAAATCAATCGCTTCCTGCGAACCAGATGTAATCATCAGCTCATCGGGGGACAGGTGAAAATGATTACGGCTAACATAATAGCTGCACAGTGCTTCCCGCAGCTCCTGATCTCCCTGTGTAGTTGAGTAGGTACCCAGCACTTTTGGATACAGATCAAACACTTTCTTCACGTACTCGGAAAAGTAATGATTCGGCAATAAATTAGGTTCGATCAATGCTTTGGAAAATTGATAGGTCGCCTGCACCTGATGAATTTCCGAAAGATGACTCTTGTGCACATAGGCAGAAACGATTGGATCATTCATCGACTCCACTGGCAACAGGCTGCTCGGTTGTACATAATACCCCGACTTATCCTTCACGTACACATGGCGGTTTTGCTTTAATAATTGAAATGCTTTAAAAACCGTCAGGCGATGCACATTCAATTCCAACGCCAACATTCGAACAGAAGGGAGCTTTTCATGTGCCCTCCACTCATCGCGTCTGATTCGTTCCAGAAGATAGTCATACACTTGTTCGAACAGCTTATCAGAATGACTGTTTGAAAGAGCCTTCCTTTTCATGCCGCTCCCCCCTTCCCCCATGATAATGGATGGACCTTTGTATCTGTTCTATTCTATTTCATCTGTTCTATTCCCTTCCCCTTATGATGAGGAAAAGGGAGGAATCATAATGGTGCTGCTTAATTATGTGGTCATGTGCTTGATATTCGGAACGACTTTTCTGGCAATCAAAGTCGGGATCGATGCGGGAGCGCCGCCGTTTTTCTCAGGAGGACTTCGGTTCTTTCTGGCAGGTGTCATTTTGTTTTCATTCATGCTCTGGAAAAAACAGGCGCGTCTCTCGCTCCTGCTTCATAAAGAAATGCTCCTTACCGGTATCGGTTTGACGTTCGGGACATTTGCCCCCTTGTATTGGGCAGAGCAGCATGTAAGTTCAGGAATTGCAGCGATATTATCTGCAACAGGCCCTCTCATGGTGATGCTGCTTCAAACCGGTATTACTCGGCAAAAACCCCCCGGTATTGCTTGGACGGGTTGCTTGGTTGCCTTTGTCGGTGTCTTTTTGCTGATTTTACCCGGTGTGACCATCTCATTCAGTCTCCTTTGGCTTACAGGGTGCATGGCAGTCATATTCGGGGAAATCTTTTATTCTGCTGGTGCAGTATACTCCCGGAGCGTCATCCAACGGTTTCAAGATACCTCACCCATCGCTTTGAATGCGGCACAGATGATGTATGGAGGAGCCATGCTGCTTGTCTTATCGTTATTTACGGAGCAAGTGCATATCGAATCGATGCTCACGGCTAATGCGATCCTCTCGCTCCTGTACTTGGTCTTCGTTGGTTCCATGATGGGGCACACCATTTTCTATTGGCTCGTGGCCAAAACCAACCCTGTGTTTCCCTCCACGTGGCTCTATATCTCTCCGTTGATTGCCTTAAGCTTGGGCGTCATCCTGTACAATGAACCGCTTTATCTCCTGTCGTTAGCAGGGGGAATCACGATTATTGTCGGGATTATCCTGATTAATATGGATGGCTTGAAGCAATTAATGGGTAAAAAGGCAAACAAGCTGAGTGACATCAGCAATTAAAGATAGGAAAGGAGTACCACAAACAAAACTCACGCTTTGTGGTACTCCGCTTTTGGGAATATGGTTATTTCGTTTCTTTGATTTGCTCGGCGATTTTGATCAACTCGTCTTTGGATGCCACTTCCTCACTAGCACGAACGGAATATTGCGGCTTGGTTCACCCACGATGAGGGAATTTCTCATTATTTCGCTTGATTGATTTGTTCCGCCATTTTCAGCAACTCCTCTTCCGTACTCACACTCATCTTGGCTCTCAGGTTATAGTTCACCTTTGTACCATTTTTCACCCATTCCAAAGAGTGAATGGTGCCCCCATTTTCAGGTGCGAAAGTGGAGTACACGGCTTCATTGTCGCCAATCATGACTTTCTCCAAATTCTCCGCAAGTGTACCTCCACTTTTATTCTTTTCATCCAGAATGGAGACTTCTAAGAAAGCACTGCCTTTTTGGCTCTTGTACTCAATCTCTGCATTACGAAGCTTGTCTGATAATGGAATTGTTTGTACCACGTATTCTTTTTGCGTTCTTTCTTGTTCCTCTTTCATCGCTTTCTCATCATACTTGTCAATTGGGAGATAGATCGCTTCACCTGCTACAAACTTGAAATCCGTCCCCATCTCTGCCGGCACCTTGAACAGATGGCCAACCTTTTGTTCCATGTCCTTCCACGTTGTATAGGTAAAAGGCTTGGATCGTACATCTACGAACGGAGTACTGTTTGGATTTGATTCCAACTGAAGTTTTGTCAGCGGCCAATAAATGGCAACCGCTTCGCCAGGTTTTAATTCATTGACGATTTGTTCTCCCGTATCCAACTGTTTAAAAATCTCTGCATTTCGACTCTTGATCTGATCCTTTATGTCAGTGGGTAGCTGTTGCATATTTTGTTGCTGTTCTTGCATACTCATTTGTTTAAGCTTTAGCACTACTTCGCCATTCTCATTTTTCAACTGGATCATTTCCATCCCCGCCCATACGGAAGACGCTCCTACCAACATACCTACTGTGACTAACAAGCCAATTTTCTTTTTCACGACTTTTTCCTCCTTGTTTTCCTTGGCACGAATTGCTGCCATGACTTTATGTTTGACATCGACTTTCGGGATTGGCTTCGCTCTCAGCATGTCTTGCATCCTATTAAACGGATTTCTGTCCATTAGCGGCCACCCCTCCCATCGTTGGCAAATAACGTTTGCACTTTTTCAAAACGCGTTCAAATTGTTTGCGCAAGGCTACTGGCTTTTTGTCCATCAGCTCCGCGATTTCCTCGTACTCTCTTTCCTCTAGCACACGCAGGAAAATAAGTGTGCGTTCTTCGGCGGACAGTCGTTTCCAGATGCGTTCGATTGGCTCCCCCAAATAATTGCTGTCGATGCTCTCCTCAACATAATTGCGTCCATCCTGATCACGATTGTACAAAAAGGGCAACACGCGGCTTAATTTCCTGCGCTTTAGCACATTCGCACAATGGTTGTAAGCGATCCGGTACAGCCATGCGGAAAATGACAGTGAGTACGTATACTGGTCAAGATGCTCGTAGGCACGAAACAGGACTTCCTGGACAGCGTCTTCCGCATCTTGGCGATGACCGAGCATGTGATAGCAGTATGTAAAGATCGGTTGTTGATAGTGATCGATAATGAGTTCGTATTGCTCAAGAGAACCCGCTTTTATTTCGATCAGCAGGCGCTCTATCTCTGTTTTTTCCACGGTTTGCCCTCCTCTCATTATGAATAACAACTGGTATCTTTTGTTTGTGACACCTATTTTAGAAATTTTTGGTTCTGCAAATAAAATGAAAAAGGTGTTCCACCCGTCTCGTACGAAAAACCGCGTACTACAGGAAGGAACACCCTTATTCCATGCTTGTATTCATTTGTTTGTCTGTACGCTTGTCGAATGTCTTGATTCTTTCCCGGGAAATCGACAGCACCTGTCGGCTTCTCTTAGAAATGCTCTCCGTTGGCATAATAGCTTTCTTTTTGATAAGCGACAAATGCCATTTCCACTTCTGGGATGCCAAGAGATAAGACATGCTTGGTTACAATCTGGGCAAACTGGTCACGAACCTCTTGCCCCCGCTCAAACCATGCTACTTCAATAAAAGGAAACGACTCCACGATCTTCCCGCCAAAAACGCCTGTTGTATGCAAGCATTCGATTGTGAAATTGTCTGTACCGCATTGGCAGAGTGAAGCAAGCTCCACTGCAAGCGGTTCGCTAATCGTAGCCATTTGTTCAGCTTGAATGCCTCTAACGATAAGGTGTGGCATGATGATCCCCCCTGAAAAGTCCATACTTCTATGCTCTATCTTACCGTTCAAGAGGCAAAAAGAGTAGAAAAAACTAGGTCAGGGCTGCGGCGCTTCCATGCTTACCTACTGCCTCTTGCACCCGCACTTCTTTGTTCCCTTGCTGCAATTGATACATCTGATAGTACCTGCCTTGCTTCTCCATCAAGTCTTCATGCTTTCCTCGCTCTACAATTCTCCCTCGATCCAGTACGAGAATTTGATCTGCATTTTTGATCGTAGACAGGCGATGAGCAATGATGAAGGTCGTTCTCCCTTTTTTCAACACCTCAAGCGCATTCTGAATAATGCCCTCTGTTTCCGTGTCGATGCTGGCAGTCGCTTCATCCAGAATGAGGATAGCCGGGTCAAACGCGAGAGCACGCGCAAACGAAATTAACTGACGCTGTCCGAGCGAAAGCGTGCTTCCCTTCTCGATAACGGGTTCATCGAATCCTTTCGGAAGACTGCGGAACAGTTGGTCTGCCCCTACATCACACAATGCCTTCTCCACTTTTTCCGGCGAAATTGACGGATCATCCAGACTCACATTGGAACGAATCGTTCCTGTAAACAAAAACGGGTCCTGCAAAACAATAGCCATATGCTGACGAAGCTGCTGTTTGGAAAACGACTGCACATTGCGCCCATCAATCATAATCGCTCCTCTGTTTACATCATAGAAACGGAGTAACAGATTGATAATCGAGCTTTTTCCCGAACCCGTGTGACCAACCAGTGCCACTGTCTCTCCAGGCCAAGCTTCGAACGAAATGTTTTTCAGCACGAATTGGTCGTCTTTGTAGGCAAAGGAAACATCGTCGAAGCGAACATTCCCCTGATAGCACGGAACCTTTGCTGGATCAACGTCTACGCCCTCTTCATCCAGCAGTTCAAACACACGCGACGCCGCAACGAGGGATTGCTCCAGGTTCGCCAATTGGTTGACGATCTGTGTCATCGGCTGGAACAAGCGATTCAAATAATCGACGAATGCGTAGAGGACACCAAGTGAGAGCAGTGTACCTATCCCGAGGGACGCTCCTCCGAAATACCAGATGAACAAAACAAATGCGATATTACGGATGAACTGAACCAGGTTAAACGAAGCTGTCGCATTGAGCCGCAGCATTTTATTTTGGTAGGTGAACAACTCTTCGTTCAGCTCGCCGAATTCCCGCATCGTTTCCTTTTCCCTGCGAAACGCCTGAATGATCGGCATCCCTTGGATCGACTCGTTAATCATCCCGTTGATGTCACTGATGCGTGCCCGAATGACATGGTTGAATCCAGAGGCGTACTTGCGGTACAAGTAAATCCACACCACCATGATTGGCAAAATGACCAGACAAACGAGCGCGAGTCGTATATCAAGCAAGAACAGCGCTGCGAAAATACCGATTAAATAAATCCCGCTCGTAATAAAGTTGCCGAGCACATTCGTAAACAGCTCACGGATCGCCTCCGTATCGTTTGTGACACGAGCAACCACCTTACCAGCAGGGAGATGATCGAAATAGTGAATAGGCAATCGTTGGATATGAGCGAACACGTCAATACGCAGTCTCTCAATGACCTGATTCGCTGATTTTTGCCATAAAAATTTTTGCCCATAGTGGAAAAGTGAGGCAACTACTAGTAATCCGAAATAGAGAGCAGCCAGTGTGAGCAAGCCGCTTGTCTCTGGCCGGAAAAATTCAAATATCTCCTGATTGCTTAAGAGAGTGGCCTGGTACTCCGCTCGATCCGCACCTTTGACAATGACGAGCTTCCCATCCTCAACGGAGCGCTGCCCATCGTACGAAATCGCCTGATTCAAGAAATAATAGTCGCGCCCCACCTGCAGAACACGAACTTCCCCACCTGTGCTCTCACCAGCTACCAAGTGATCCTGTCTGGTGTAATACTTCCCTTTGTAGAACACGGAATTCTCACGCTGTGCCGTCTCATACCAAGGGAATTCAATGCCCATGATGTGCGTATCGATCATTTTTTTCGCCAAAAACGGTCCCGTCAGTTCTGCCCCAACCGAGATGGACAGCATCAATACCGCCAAGAGGATCGTCTTTTTAAAAATGGATGCATAATGGACTAGCCTTTTCCCTGTCGTCATTCATTCACCCGCTTTCTGTCAGCGTCGCTTCAATCTGCTGTTTCTCGAATTGTTCTTTATACCAACCGCCCAGCTCCAATAGCTGTGCATGTGTACCTTCCTCGACGATTCGTCCTTCGTCTATGACGAGAATCCAATCTGCATGCTGGACCGCCGATAAGCGATGTGTGGTGATCAGTGTTGTTTTGCCTGCACGCTCCCGGCGAATATTTGTGATCATCTCCGCCTCGGTTTTGCCATCCACCGCCGACATGGCATCGTCGAGAATCAAAATTTCCGGATTGACCAACAGAGCCCGAGCAATCGAAACCCGCTGTTTTTGCCCACCTGAAAGGGCTACACCTTTTTCACCAACAAGCGTTTGCAAGCCTTCAGGCAATAGCTGAACATCCCGAGCAAATGCGGCCTGCTTCAACACTTCCTGTAATTGTTCTTCTGTTGCCTCGTTGTTCCCGAACAGGATGTTTTCGCGGACTGACTTCGAGAACAGAATCTGCTCCTGCGGTACATAGCCGATCCAGCTCTTGATGTTATCCAGGCTGATCTGTTCTAGCGCCTCTCCCGAAATACTAATGGCTCCCCGTCCTACCGGATATTCGCGAAGTAGCTGTCGAACCAACGTGGATTTCCCGCTTCCCGTACGCCCGACGATTCCTAGCGTCTGACCCCGCCCAAGGGTAAAGGAGACATCCACTAGTTGGTCAACCTGCGCTGATGGATAGCGGAATGTCACGGAATCGAACCGAATGACTTCTGGTACTGCCACACGAACCGGTCTGTCGTGATCCGTCACATCGGCTTCGTACGCCAAGGTTTCATTGACCCGATCCAGCGAGGCACTTCCTCTTTGCATCACATTAATCAATTCGCCAATCGCAAACATCGGCCAAATGAGCATCCCGAGATAGACGTTGAACGAGACGAGCTCTCCCAAGGTCAGTTCTCTTTGGAACACGAGGTAGCCACCGTAGATCAAGCCGATCATATAACTGATCCCCACCAATATTTTGACGGTCGGCTCAATCAACGAATCGATTCTCGCTACATCGATATTTTTTTGATACACTTCATGTGTTTTTTGGCGAAAGCGCTCCTGATCCGCCATCTCCTGTACGTAAGCTCGAATCACGCGAACCCCAGAGACGGATTCCAACACGCGGTCGTTTAGCTCACCGAACGAGGTTTGAGCGGTAGAAAATCGCTCGTGAATTTTTTTCCCATACTGCTTAATGATATAGGCCATGAACGGCAATGGAAGGATCGCCGCTAAGGTCAGCTTCCAACTGATCAAGAAGCCCATCGTCAGCACAATTGCCCCTGTAAAGGATAACGAATCCACCATCGTCAAAATTCCGAAGCCTGTCGTCATCGAGACAGCCTTTAGGTCATTTGTCGCTCGTGCCATCAGATCACCGGTACGATTGCGCTGATAAAACGTTGGCGTCATCCGCAAAAAATGTGTCATGAGCTTCGACCGTAACGTCCGCTCCGCAAGAAACGCTCCCCCAAACAACTGGCGAATCCAGATAAAATTGACCCAATAAATCGCGACAGACAATACACCGAAAAACAGCAAGATGGATACTAGCCGCTCGCCAGTCAGCGTCCCCAGGTGAATCTCATCAATAGCCACCCCGATGATTTTTGGAGGGATAATCTCCAATAAGCCGCCCAGAATCAATAGCAGAATAGCGACCGTATACCGTTTCCAATGCTCCTTGAAAAACCAATCAAGCTTTGCTAAAACCGAGAACATCCGTATTTCTCCCCTCTCTTTACCCGGCTGGGTGACCTTTTAAAGAGGCCAAAAAAAGACATATCGCCCATGAGCAACATGCCTTTTCCTCAACAAAAATAGAAAAGGCGCAAGTTACGAAAAATGTAACCTACGCCATGTTAACGAGATCAAAAAAACGATACTACGCTCGTATCAATGGTGGGGTTACGTCATGTATGCCCTTGTTTGAATGACCCATGCGTACAATTCTTTTCATGACTAGCCCACCTTTCCATTAATATTTTGAATTTCCAATAAATACATTCTGAACTTTATCATTATTACAGATACATTGTCAACCGCGAAAATACCGCAGGCAAAATTCTGTCAGCATTGATTCGGCTCATGAACAATGGGTAAACGTATCTTTTGTATTTTTGCTTGTGAACTTTTTTTGGTATGATTATCCTCATGAAGCTTATTCAGGAGGCCATTTATTTTGTTATCATCCAATCAAAAGCGTCGATTGACATCTGTTCAAATCATCGTGTTCGCCTACGTTGGGCTCATCCTGATCTCAGCGTTTCTTCTGTCATTGCCGTTTTTTCACTTGCCGGGAGTCTCTCTTTCTTTTATTGACTCTTTGTTTACTGCGGCGAGTGCTATCAGCGTTACCGGGCTGACTGTCATTACGATTCATGAGGTTTTCAACCAGTGGGGGATTTTGTTTCTTACGTTGCTCTTCCAGGTTGGCGGGGTTGGAATCATGACACTCGGTACGTTCATTTGGATCCTCATGGGTCAAAAAATCGGCCTGGAACAGCGCATCTGGATCGCAACAGACCACAACCGCTCCACGCTGTCTGGTCTGGTCGACCTGATGCGCAATATTCTCGTGATTGCGCTCATGATCGAGCTGGTGGGGACCATCCTGTTAGGTAGTCATTTTATTTACGCCGGCTACTACGACGATTGGTACACCGCGTTTTACCACGGTTACTTTGCATCTGTCAGTGCTTTTACGAATGCCGGGTTTGACCTGCACGGAAACTCTATGCTCGACTTTACCCACGATTACGTGTTTCAGACTATCGTGATGATCTTGATTATTTGTGGAGCGATCGGTTTTCCCGTCCTCGTGGAGCTGAGAACGTACTTTTCTTATCGCCGCGCAAAAGTGCGTTTCACCTTTTCCCTCTTCACCAAGATCACGACACTGACGTTCTTTTCCTTGATCGCCATTGGCGCCCTGCTCATTTTCGTTTTTGAACGAAATCACTTTTTGGTCGATAAGTCTTGGCATGAAATGCTGTTCTATTCATTGTTTCACTCCGTCTCCTCGCGAAGCGGCGGCTTGGCTACGATGGATATCAGCCTCTTGTCGACCACAACACTCATCATGCTCTCTGGGATGATGTTCATTGGCGCCTCGCCGAGCAGCGTGGGTGGGGGGATACGGACCACGACGTTCTTCGTCCTGATTGCCTCTGTTTTTGCCAACATGCGTGGCTACAAGGATGTAAAGGTGTTCGGAAGAGAGCTGGTTGATGAGGACATTCAACGCTCCTTTAGTGTCTTTTTCATCGCAATCATCCTGGTGTTCACAGCGGTCATGCTGCTCGTCTGGCTGGAGGATTTACCTTTCCAGTACGTCTTGTTCGAGGTCTGCTCTGCTTTCGGTACGACCGGATTGTCTACCGGGATTACGGCTCAGATGGGCATAGGCGGCAAGCTCATCCTGATTATTACGATGATGATCGGACGTATCGGGATTATCAATTTGCTCCTCTTCTTGAAGCGCAATGACCGAATCGTACGCTACCATTATCCGAAAGAACGCATCATCATTGGTCAATAGAGGAAAGGAAATCCCCCAAAGCTATGTAGCCGTTGGGGGATTTTTTTCTAGAATCAGAAAGCTTGCAGAGAACAGGCCTTCCTTGTCATCGCATGTAGAATTAATACGGGCCCCAGTTAATTAATACCCCGATCACGATAAACACGATGGAGAGAACTGTCCATACTGCTGTGAGCGGAAGCATGAACTTCAGCCACTTGCCGTAGGAAATGCCACTCATCGCCAAAATACTCATCAGAACACCTGAGGTTGGGTTAATGCAGTTAACCACACCTTCTCCGAGCATCAGAGCCTCTACTGCGACCTGACGCGTAATGCCCATCAGGTCAGCCAATGGTGCCAGCAGAGGCATCAGCATAACGGCTTCACCTGATCCGGACGAAATCAAGAAGTGCAGTCCGGCGCTTCCGAGGAACATCCCAATCGCCCCTGCCATCGGCGAGAGCGGCTCCAGGATGGTAGCAAGCCCGTACACGATGGTATCGAGGAACTTTCCATCTTCCAAAATGACCGTGATCGCACGTGCCATACCGACAATCAAAGCCCCATAAATCAGTCCCTGACAGCCTTTCAAGAACGTTTTAGCGATATCGTTGCCACTCATCTTGTTAAGCAAGCCTACGCCGATCGCAATAAAAATAAAGATTCCGGCCATCTCGTTTACGTCCCATTTGAACAAGATCGTGCAGACGATAAAACCAATCAGAACGATCCCTGTAAACGCCAAGATCAATTTGTGACGGGTAGTAAAATCAACATTTTTCGTGTCTACTTCCATCGTAGTTGAACCACTATCAGAAGGAAAGAGCTCGTCCCCCAAGATACTCTTGTTTTGACGAACCTTCCGCGCGTAACGCCCGATGTACAGAATGGTTACGATCACAAACGTAGCATAAATGATGGTGCGGTAGCCGATACCTGAAAACAGCGGCAGCTCCGCAATTTGTTGGGACAAGCCCAGCGTTCCTGGAAAAGCAATTGTCGTATTGAATCCGGCATACACACCCAGATAAATCAGAGCCACACCAAAGATCGCATCCATTTTCATCGCTCTCGCAATCATGATGCCGAGCGGAACGAAAGCAATGACGGAGTTGACGATGACACCCAACGTACCCAAAATGGAAAAGACGGAAGTAATCAAAATAACCAGTAGCCACTCTCTATTTCCCAATTTTCGGACCATGGTCAGAATCGCTGCGTTGAGTGCACCTGTCTTATCCAAAACAGCTAAAGCACCGCCTGTGAACAAAACGAGGAAGATGATCGGCGCGCCTTTAACCATCCCTGTCTGGATCGCGGTAAAAAACTCGATAAAGCCCGTAGGATTCGGCTCGACCGCATGATAGCTACCCGGTACAACCGTCGTCACATTGCCGTTTTTTACACGGTCAAATTCTCCTGTCGGGACCACATAGGTAGCCAATGCACATAGAAGTAAGATGCAAAACAAAAGGACATAGGCGTCTAGCCGAAATAAGCTTTTCTTTTTTAGTTGCTTGCTCTCTGTCATAAGGTAACCCCCTGCGTGTGTAGCGGTTCTCTAAGAATGTTGGGCTGCTTCATAAATCGCAGCTGTCATGATTTTTGCCCCATAAATCAAGGCATCTGTCTGAAAGGTCATCTGTGGATGATGCAAAACAGGTGTGAGACCACACCCCAAACCAATCATCGTGGTAGCAAGCTCAGGGCGGTGAATCGCGTAAAAATGGAAGTCCTCTCCACCCGGTGTCACACATATATCGGCAATTTTGTCCTCACCCAACACTTGCCCAATTGCCTTTTTGGCTACTTGGATCATGTTCGCATTGGCGACCGCAGCCGGTGTGACTCCCGACCATTCCCACTCCACATCCATGCCCATCAAAGCCCCTGTCTGAGCCATGGCATGCTCGGTTTTTCTCCGCAATTCTGCCATTCCTTCATTGGACTGTGCACGTACATCGAGGCTAAAGTTCGCTCGATCAGGGATGACGTTCACCGTTTCTCCCCCTGCCTGCAATTGGGTCATCTTCACGGAAAAAGAGCACCCGTCTTCCAGACGAATGTTTTGCAACGCCTGAACCAAAAACGAAGCGGCTTCGATGACATTTTTTCCGAGCGCCGGACGTGCTCCGTGTGCTTGCAGACCTGTAATCGTCCCTCTGAGAGAGCTAGACGATCCATGCAAAATCGCCGGAGCAGCGCTGCCATACGGGACTTCCATTTCCGGGCGCAGATGGACGCCGATCAGCTTTGTCACGCCTTCCAGGGCGCCATCCTTCATCATCTGCAAGGCTCCACCCATCTTCTCTTCAGCAGGCTGGAAAAGAAAGCGCATCGTTTTTGGCGGTACCACTCCGCTTGCTTGAATAGCTAGAGCGCTGTAGAGAGCCAGTGTCGAGTGAGCATCGTGTCCGCATGAATGATTTGCTCTCACTACACCGTCCACTTCCTGCACGAGTGCATCCATATCCGCGCGCAAAGCAACAATTTCAGCACTCTCTCCAGGAATCTCCGCATAGAAGCCGTGGTGCCCCTCGAAGCGTGTGACGGCAATACCAGCCGCCTCCAAGCGTTCCCGCAAATATCTCGCCGTTTTCTCTTCGTGCCAGCTCGGCTCCGCCAATTGATGCAAATCTTTGTATGTTCGCACTATTTCGTCGCGATGCTCGTCCAAGTATAAGAACGGATTCATCCGATACATCCTCCTCCTTGATGTCTTCTCTAGTATCTCGTTTAGCTCTACCGGATGTATAGCAAGATTTGTGCCAAAAGCATATTGTTATAAAAGTTAAGCATTTCTGAACAATCCTGGTTTTTTTAGGTTATAATATAGGTTGTTTTTAATAGATATCTGCTCCAATATTTTCACCCAAATCTAAAAGCTATTCGGCAAATATAAAGGAGTCGCATCATGATAAAACACAACCCATGCATCTTGTTGATGACCCGGCTGGAGACGATCAGCTTGGTGTTTGCAAACACGCTCACGTCTTTTTTCGGCAACCGCTTGAACATCATTCGAAACCATATGCAAGAACGGCTTCACCCGAGTGTGTACGATGCAGTTGACCTCATTCTCGTTTCGGACACCAGTCTCTTGCACGATCAGCCAGCTCTTCCGTCAGACATCCCCGTGCTGCTAGCAAGGCGCACGATTGACATTAACAAGTTGGATCAACTCATGGATTTACCTCCAGGAACGCGCTGTCTATTTGTTTCCAACTCCATCGAAATGGTAGACGGCGCGATTGAGCTATTGTTTCATCTCGGATTCTCTCATCTGACTTTTATACCGTACGTACCCGATACCGAAACTCCGCTTCCTGAAAAAGATCAAATAGATGTCGCTGTCTGTCATGGACTCAGAGAGCTGATTCCTACTCATTTTGAAAACGTCATTGAATTGGGGCACCGCCCTTTGGATTTGACGACGATCTTTGATATTTCGCGCCTGCTTGATCTGTCTCCAGATAAGGCAAACCTGTATACGGCTGACTTCATCAGTGATTTCGTCCATATCGGGCGCAAGCTGACCAATTCGGTACATAATGAGCGGAAGCTGAATGAAAAGCTGAGCTCCATTTTAAATGCTGTTCATGAAGGCATCATTGGCACAGATGCCACAGGGAATATTACTGTGCTAAACAAAGAAGCGGAGAAAATTTTGCATATGACTGAAGCAACTTGCATTGGGCGAAATATAGCAGTGGTCATTCCCGAATTTCATATTCTGGAGGTTGTCGAGTCACACACAGAAGTAACGAAGCAGGTATTGGAGTTCCGCGATTTGTACCTCTTGGTTACCAAGATTCCCACGTTCTTGGATGATCAGTTTCTTGGGGCAGTCATTACCTTTCAGGACGTGACGAAGGTACAACAGATCGAACAGGAAATACGGACGAAGAGTGCCAATCTCGGACTGATGACCAAGTATACGTTTGACAATATCATCGGCAAAAGCACGTCCATTCAGGCTAACAAGCGTGTGGCGACCAAACTGGCCGAAAGCGACTTTACGATTCTTATTACAGGAGAAAACGGAACGGGGAAGGAAGTTTTTGCCCAAGCCATCCATCACCACTCGACGCGTCGTGACGGTCCGTTCGTCCCCGTCAACTTTGCAGGGCTGACCGAGAGCTTGGTAGAGAGCGAGTTGTTCGGGTACGAGGAAGGTTCTTTTACAGGGGCACGAAAAGGCGGAAAGATGGGGCTATTCGAGCTGGCTCACAACGGGACCATTTTTCTGGACGAGATTGGGGATGCCCCACTCAGCATCCAAGCGGCACTGCTTCGCGTTCTCCAAGAAAAGCAGGTCATGCGTGTAGGGGGCTATCGCGTCATTCCAGTCAATGTCCGCGTCATCGCGGCTACCAATTGCAACTTGATGGAAATGGTCAAAAAAGGGACGTTTCGCGAGGATTTGTACTACAGACTGAATGTCCTGCCGTTACACATCCAGCCCCTGCGTGATCGTCCAGACGATATTTTGGTGCTGATCAATTATTTTTTGCAGAAAAAAAAGCAGCGTCTGTCCTTCTCCCGAGAAGTAACGGAACAACTACTCCGTTACGATTGGCCAGGCAATATTCGCGAGCTGGAAAATTTCATTCACTATGCAGTCGTTATCGCAGAGGGGAATCAGGTGGAGCTGGCTCATTTGCCGGAGCGTTTTTTTGCGGCGCATGTCTCTACTTCACCACTTCTCTCTCACGGGGATGATACGTTGGAGGATACAATCCGGTATTTGTCCAGGCAAGGCTCCTTGGTAGATTACACAGCACTCCTGCAAGTACTGTCCGATTGCTACAAGCGTCAGGAGCGTACTGGACGCAGTGCCCTGCTCGCAAGAATGAACGGTGGCCCCTCCATGACTGAAGCCCAAATCAGGCACAAGCTGACCATGCTGGACCGCGCTGGGTGTGTCTCCATCGGGGTCAAGAAGCAAGGGACTCAGATTACTGCGTTTGGGCAGCAGGTGTTGGAGGCTTTGCTGATTGCTACGAAGGGATAATTATAGTTGTCTTCCAACAGATGTGGAGCCCGAAGCCCTGCCACATGTTTTCCAGTCGCCTATATCCTCTCTTCGTTCGGGCGGTCTCCTTCCAAGCATGTGGCAGGGCTTCTTTATAGCAATGTTATTATTCATTCTTTAAGTCGTTTTGAAAGTCAGTGCAAAGTAGCTTACTTACTACACTTCTTGAAACACTCTCAAGATGTTGACCAAAGCCACGTAGGAAGAAGTGCATTTCCAGTCCAAGCGCCTCTGGAGCCCTCCCCAGCGTAGAAATGAATAGAGGGGAATTTCAGCTTCACTTATGAGATACTTCCTCGAAACTTCAACGTTTGAAGCGCTCCCGCTATTCATTTCGGAGCGGACGGTCAATCCCCATCGCGGGGCGTAGGCCGAAGCGTAGACTGGAAATGCACTTCTTCCCTCCACTACAGCATCGATACTTGCATATAAAAAAAGCGGCAGGCTTTAGCTCCTCCGCTTTAGTACTTTTACCTAGGTAGTCACGATGGACGACTCTATTTTTTCTGGTTGAATCATAGGCAAAATAGGCAGCTCCATCAAATTCCGATGCTTGCCCGGCCCGTAGTAATCCTGCTCAGCATGTGCCAGACGGAAGCCATAGGCAGACAGCGCGCGAATAGAGGATGCGTTCGTTTCACTCACCGTAACCTGCACGGTGCGAAGTGTTGGAAACTGGCGCAGGGCTTGCAGTCTGGCTTCGATTAGCCGCTTGCCGATGCCTTGACCTTGAAACTCCTTGCTCACATTGCTGAACAGAAGCCAGCCAGTCGTCTGATACATATCAATGCCGGCGCAGCTAAAACCGATGAGCTGGCCGTTGTAGGTCGCCTTGAAAATCAGCTCAGGAAACAGCTCCATATACTTTTTCAGCTCATGCAAGTTCATTCGATCGGGTAATGTCATATCTGCCAACGTAATCATTTCAGCAAAATCATCTCTTACGACGCGCTCAATCTGCACTTCCACCCTACCCGCCTCCTGTACATTCGCTCTTACATTTACACTGTAGCAAACGGGTATAAAGCTGGAATGGATGGCGTGTGAAAGTACTGTAAAATTCATTGCCTTCGGCTGAACAAATACCTATAGAAGCGGGATGTAAATAGATACTCTCATCGCCTCAGGAAAGCGTGAACCCCTGACATCTGTCACTTCAAAATCCGGTCCTTCGCCTCTCTCATAATTCGATTGAGGTAACCACGTTCCGTAAATGTACCGACGTGTATTTTGCACAAGGTCGGCATCACCCGTCACTTTGAATTCCGCGTATTTTCCGCTAGGCAAGACGACCGAAATAAAGCCTTCGGACAGTTCATCAGAAACATGATGCACAGCCTCCCCGATCACAAAGGAAAAGCCCCCGTCATCTTCAAATTCGCAGGCGATTCCGTACGACATATCCTCCGCCGCTTTATTCGGAATCCGCAAATAGTCTTGATTGCGTCCAAATTCATAATAGAAGCCCGGAATGTCTTTGAAATGCTGCTCATCCTGTAAGCTCGTCCTGAACCTCCGCCCAATGATACGAATGTCATCCAATGTCGTGATGGTTGGTTTGTTCATCATAATCTCCCCTTTGATCGTTTGGCGAAAGGCCAAAAAGTCCATCTTGGCTAGATAAGGCAGCGAATGATTTTCTTTTCGATATCTTCCAGGTGTAATACCGAACTGCTTCTCGAAAGCGCGAGTCAATGCTTCCTGCGACTGGTATTGATAGGTCACGGCAATTTCGAGCACATTGTCACTTGTCTGTTTTAGTGCCAGTGCAGCTTCCGACAGTCTGCGCTTGCGAATGTACTCCTGTACACTGAAGCCTGAGATTGCCTGAAACAGACGTTGAAAATGAAACGCAGAAAAATGCGCCCTGGAAGCAATATCTGTGATGTTCATTTCTTCCTGAAGATGCTCTTCGACATAATCAATCGCGTCCTGAATCCGCTTGTACGTGTCCATCTTTGACTTCCTTCACCTATTTTTTCTTTAGTATGCGGGAGATGCCGAGCGTTTTTTTGATCAACTGTGCTATCTTTCAAGCTCATGTGGTCAATCGCTCTACCAATTCGGGCGACAGTTCCTTCTCTTCCTTTTTCCCATCCAGCTGCTGTGTCCAAATCCGCTCATACAGCATCTCAAAAGCGTATTTTCCCATCAACGTACTGGAGCTGGATACAGTGGTGATCTCTAGTAATTCTCCGATTGGCTGATCATCGCAACCGACTACGGCTAGGTCTTCTGGTACGCGAATCCCCAATCTACTTGCTTCTTTGATGATCCCTGCCGCTATATGATTGCACGATACGATCATTGCTGTCGGCCGCTCTTCTGTTTGCAGCAATTTCCCCACAACATCCTTGCCATCCTGGATCGTTAAACATTCTTCAAATGACCACTCAGGGGAAGGTGTCACGTCAATCGAACGCAGCTTTTCGTAATAGGCACGTTTGCGATGTTGACTGTTAAAGCTGTTTTTTCTGCCGATGCAATACCCGATTCGGCGATGCCCCTTCTTCATCAGATACTCCATCCCAATCAGAAACGTTTGATAGTGGTCGATATGAACACTCGAAACAGATGTGGTATCATTTGCTTCACATGTAATGATAGGACCGTATCCTGCGTATTCATGGAGCGTTTCGCAAGAGCTGGACCTTGAGCACATGATAAGCCCGTCGATTTTTTTATTTTTGAGCAAGTGTAAAACGCTGCGTTCTTGCTCGGGGTTATTATTCGTTTGGCACATCATCAGCTTGTAATGATGCTGGGCTGCTTCTGCTGCAATGCCTTCGATAATGGAGCTGTAGTATTGGTTGTTGACGAGAGGCAATGTCACACCGATGACCATCGTTTTTCCAGTTGAGAGGTGGACCGCATTACTGTTTTGAACATAATTTTGTTCTTCAATAATCTTGAGAATCTCCGCGCGTTTTTTCTCGTTCACGTACGGATGGTTGTTAAGTACACGGGAAACGGTTGAAACGGATACACCTGCCAATTTCGCGATTTCTCTTATGTTAGCCACTAAGATTACTCCTCGACGTCGGATCAGTACTTATTACATACATCAAAACACATTCCGCTTGCTCTGAAAAGCGTTCCACATCTTATGCTCTCCTTATGTAGAATGAAAGGAGTCGTGTTTTGTGATTCGCTTAAAATTTGAACATCTCTTATTTATCGTAGGCTTATTAATTTTGGCGCTCGGGATTAACATGATGACGACCATTACATCCTTTGGTCTTAGCCCGTATGATTCTCTGTTTATTGCCCTGCATCAAAACTTCGGGATATCAATTGGCTTCTGGATGTTTGCCATTAACCTGACCTTTGTCATCATCGTTCTTTTCATGGATCGCAGTTATATTTCTGTCGGTGCCATTTTGGTCATGGTTCTGATCTCCGTCTTTGTCGATTTGATCGGGTCCATCGATGGGCTCATGGCTGCTATCCGTTCATTGCCGCCGCTTCTGACGATGGCACTCGGAAACATTTGCATCGGCAGCGGTATCGGGTTGTATGTGTGTACGCAAGTGTGCACTGCTCCCCAAGAGGCATTTGTACTGGTTATGTCGAAAAGATTAAAGTGGACATTCAGACGGACAGAAATTTTGCTGGCGTGCATGTTTCTTAGCGCAAGCTTCCTGTTAGATGGCCCGATTTATTACGGAACAGTCGTGCTTTCGTTTACGACTGGCTACATTATTCAAGCAGCAATCAACGTCGGGAATAAAATGCTTCGTCTCGCCAATCAAAGGAAGGGGGCGGAGGCATAATAGGAGGAAAGCCTTGAGAAATTTTCGACCAAAAGTTGTGTGTTCGCTTGCAGTGAGCCTGTTTCTATTGCTTGGTGGTTGTTCCTCTTCCACTGGTCTCGTAAAAGCTGGCGGAGATGTTTTTGCCCAGAGCGAAATTCACAGACTGACCCAAGATCCTGAAAACGTGACGCATTACCAGCCGATGAGTATTCAGGAATTGACACCGCTATTGCCTTCGTCTTTCCAAAGCCGTATCAGGTCAATGGATAAAACGAAGCTGCCTTTTCCTGTCGAAAAAGAGATGGCCTATCTCGTCTCATTCTCCCCAGGCTCCGAAAAAGAAACACGATACCAGCTACAGCTGACATACACGCAGAATAACGAAGTCCCTATTACGGAAAACTTCTTCATCTTACGCATGACAGAGACAGATGAAAACCCCTTGGCCCATGTGAAACCATCTGCTTCTGGACTGGATTCGTTTGGGAACGTCATGCGCGTTGAGTCATTGACCGACGATATCACTTTCTATCATCATATCATCACGACAAACAGCTCTTATGTGTATAACTTTTACAAATATGATGATAAAAATCACGCAGTCAATCTGATCGTCACAAACGCCCACGAGATGGAGTTCTATGATCAAGGAATCTTTTATCATCTCGCGTACCACACCGGAAGCAATCAACTGGACCCTACCCTTCATGATCAGATGGTAGCGCTGGCGAAAGACTTAATTTCTGTCCGTTCCTAAATGAAAAAGAAGGATTCCCCTGTCGCTCATAAGACTGCGAGGCGGAATCCTTTTTTCTATCTCTTGACCTTCACGTGGCGTGAGGCTTTACCATATTTCCCAGTACGATCAAGTAACTGGAGGATGAACGATGCCAAACCACGAACAAATTTATAAAACGCAAGCGGAACAGTACGATTTGATGATTTCCAGACAACCAAGTCTGCTTGCTGTCATCGAAGAAATCACCCCTATCAAAGGACTGGACGTGATCGATCTGGGAGCTGGCTCAGGAAGACTCACCTCTGTGCTTGCCCCTCATGCCAAGTCCATTCTTGCTCTGGATGCTTCCGCCGCTATGCTAGAAGTGAATGCACAACAGCTGACGCAAGCTGGTCTTTCCAATTGGAAAACCAGCGTAGCGGATCATCGAAATATTCCCGCGGACGATAACACTGCGGATGTCATCGTAGCAGGGTGGACGGTTTGCTACCTCACCAGTTCTGAAGTTCCCAACAACGAGCTTAATCTTGAAAAGATCATTCTGGAGATGAAACGTGTGCTCCGTCCTGGTGGCATGATCGTCATCATGGAGACGATGGGGACCGGATACGAAACACCTCATCCACCAGAATTTCTTACACAGTATTATTCCTTGTTAGAAAACAAATACGGCTTCTCTCACAAATGGATTCGCTTGGACTACCAATTTGCAGACTTGGAAGAAGCAGAACGGCAAGCAAGGTTTTTCTTTGGTAATGAACTTGCGGACAGAGTCGTTGCGGAAAAGCTGGTGACTTTGCCGGAATGCGCGGGAGTTTGGTGGTTGGAGGTATGATTGCAAAAAAGCCATCCGAGAAGGATGGCTTCTTTTATTCCCTGAAAACTGGATCTGCATGATCAATTGCTAAGCGTGTGGATAAGTCCTCGACCGATTAGTATTCGTCAGCTCCACGCGTTACCGCGCTTCCAC
>NZ_JAOTNO010000025.1:0-41848 GCF_041644655.1 Brevibacillus sp. BD137
CACAACAACCATTTCATCTTATCAGGTTGTCCAGGTCGTGTCAACAAGTTTTTTCGACATGTTTTTCAGCGACCTCATTAATCTATCACATACCTTGAGGAAAAAGCAAGAACTATTTTCACATCATTTTCGTGATCGATTAAGTAAAAAAGAAGAACAGGTATTAATATAGCACTTAACCTTTTTAAGTGCAAGTAAAAAATAGAACCACCTGAGTTTTTCTCAGATGGTTCTATTCTACAAATGACTAGTCGCGGTTACGCATGTGAGGGAACAACAGCACGTCGCGAATGGAAGGAGAGTTGGTCAACAGCATTACCAGACGGTCAATTCCGATTCCAAGTCCTCCAGTTGGCGGCATACCGTACTCAAGCGCTTCAATGAAATCGTCGTCCATATCATGCGCTTCGTCGTTACCAGCTTCTTTTTCCAAGAGCTGTGCTTCAAAGCGTTCACGCTGGTCAATTGGATCATTGAGCTCTGTAAATGCATTAGCATGCTCACGAGCTACGATAAACAACTCAAAACGATCCGTGAATCGCGGATCCTGGTCATTTTTCTTCGCCAATGGCGAAATCGCCACAGGATGACCGTAAACAAAGGTAGGCTGAATCAACTTATGCTCCAGCTTTTGCTCAAAGAATTCATTCACTACATGTCCGAACGTATGGTGAGGCTCAACGGATACGCCATGCTCTTTTGCCAAAGCACGCGCTTCGTCGTCGCTCATTTCCTTCCAGAAATCGACGCCGAGATTTTCCTTAATCAAATCTACCATGTGTACACGACGCCATTTTGGTGTCAGGTCAATCTCATTGCCTTGGTACTGAATTTTCATGGTGCCTAATACTTCTTGTGCGATATGAGCAACCATTTCTTCAGTCAGGCTCATGATATCCTGGTAGTCGGCATACGCTTCGTATAGCTCAATCATCGTGAACTCAGGGTTGTGACGAGTAGAAATCCCTTCATTGCGGTATACGCGACCGATCTCATACACCTTCTCCAAGCCGCCGACAATCAGGCGTTTCAAGTGCAGCTCAATTGCAATACGCATATACAGCTGCATATCCAACGCATTGTGATGCGTGATAAATGGACGAGCAGATGCACCACCGGCAATCGCGTGGAGTGTAGGTGTTTCTACTTCCAGATAGCCCAGGTTGTCCAAATAACGACGCATCGAAGTCAGAATGCGGCTACGCGTAATGAACGTATCGCGAACTTCTGGATTCACAATCAAATCCACGTAACGCTTACGGTAGCGAGTCTCGATATCTTTGAGACCATGGTATTTCTCAGGTAGTGGACGCAATGATTTCGTCAGGTAGGATAGTTCCTTTGCTTTTACACTGAGCTCACCCGTTTTTGTTTTGAAAACAACACCAGTTACACCGATCATGTCACCGATATCAGCCAAATCAAATACTTTGCTCAGCTCTTCCCCAACAGTATCCTGACGGACGTAGATTTGAATCTGACCGGAACGATCCAGCAGTTGAGCAAAGCTCGCCTTACCCATCCCACGTTTCGCCATCAAGCGGCCTGCAATCGTAACCACGTTCTCTTCCGCTTCCAGCTCTTCCTTGCTCTTTTCGCTAAAAGCTTTCGTTATATCTGTAGCGTGATGCGTTTGCTCGAATTTTTTACCGAACGGATCAAAGCCCCACTCACGCAATTGATTCATTTTGTCGTGACGCACTTGAAGAAGCTCGTGGAGCCCTTCCTGTTGCTGTTCATCCTGTTGCTGTTCATCCTGCTGAAGGTCTTGCTCGTTTGCCATTTTGCTCACTCCTCTAGAAAATGCCTGCATTAACAATTTTGTACAGACTTTTATAATAGCGATACGGCGTACCTCGCAAAAGGTACGCCATAGATCGACTGCTTACAGGTTAATATCAAGAATCTCGTACTGAATGACTCCTGCCGGTACGTTCACGTCAACAATCGCGCCTTTTGCTTTGCCGAGGAGTGCTTGACCTACCGGGGACTCGTTGGAAATCTTGTTGTTCATCGGATCGGATTCAGCAGAACCTACAATCGTGTAATCCATAACATCACCGAACTCTAGGTCTTTCAGCTTCACGCGGGATCCAACGCTTACAACACCTGTATCTACATCTTCATTTGTGATGATACGGGCATTGCGTAGCATTTTTTCCAACGTCAGAATGCGGCCTTCGATGAACGCTTGCTCATTCTTTGCTTCTTCGTATTCAGAGTTCTCACTGATATCTCCAAAGCTAATCGCTTCTTTAATACGAGCAGCTACTTCCTTACGTTTAACCGTTTTCAAATCTTCAAGCTCTTGTTCAAGCTTTGTTAAACCTTCTGGTGTAAGGATGACTTCTTTTTCAGACATGGTTCAATTCCCCCGTTTTAAAAAATGATTCCATTTATACTGGGTAAAGTACAAAGGATTATATGTAGATGTTCTATACAATATACAGCAGAATGCAATCGTCTGTGAGGTTCAAAGGTAAAGCTGCCAGTGAGGACTGGCAGCTCGGCACCCAATATTACGGAGTATTATAGGATATGAAGGAACCCTTGTCAATGTCTGGAATGAACCACCAGTTTTAGTAGCTGACAGCCTCATCACTTGCTGTTTCCAGCAGTTCCTCGCTGTCATCTGCGTAGTTTTCGATCCAGTCGACAAAGTTCATGAGGACGCTGCGAAGCTCCTCTTCTGTCTCAACCGCATTCACGAGATTTTTCGTGTGCGTCGAGCCCTTCAAGCCTTTCAAGTAATACGCCGCGTGCTTGCGCATCTCAAGGACTCCCACTCTCGGACCCTTCAGCGCGATTAAACGCTCTGCATGCAATAAACAAATATTCATCTTTTCACGTGCGGTTGGCTCTGGACCCAGCTCTCCCGTCGTCAGGTATTGAATGGTGCGATACAGCATCCACGGATTTCCGAGCGCAGCCCGCCCAATCATAACACCATCGCATCCCGTTGTATCCAGCATGCGTCTCGCATCCTCAGGAGTAGCCACATCCCCGTTCCCGATTACTGGAATCGAAACGGTTTCCTTCACTCGACGGATCCAGTCCCAGTCCGCTTTCCCTTTGTACATTTGTACGCGGGTGCGTCCATGAACAGCGATCGCTTTGCCGCCTGCACGTTCTACTGCCTTGGCATTATCCAGTACGTACAGATGGTCTTCGTCCCAGCCCAATCTCATCTTCACGGTAACTGGCTTGTCGACCGCATCGACCACAGAAGATACGACTTCGTAGATTTTATCTGGATCGAGCAACAGACGCGCACCTGCATCACAGCTCGTAATTTTCGGCACAGGACAGCCCATGTTGATATCAATGATATCCGCGTTCGTGTGCTGGTCTACATATTTCGCTGCACTCACCAAGGTTTCCTTGTCTCCACCAAAAATCTGCAAACTTAGTGGTTTTTCGCGTTCGTCGACAAATAGCATATCTATCGTTTTTTTGTTTCCGTGCACAATGCCTTTGTCGCTTACCATCTCGGCGCAAACTAATCCAGTACCGAACTCCTTGGCAATCAGACGAAAAGCAGGGTTACAGACACCTGCCATTGGAGCGAGCACTACGTTATTCTTTAATTCAATATTGCCGATTTTCATCTATATTCGCCTCCTTATTCCCGCTTAGTCGGGGTCTTGGAGAGGACAATCCTATCCAAACTTCATTACATCACTTATTTATAGCACATAATTCATCGTAGTCTACCTGTAAAGTGCTGGCGATCTTCCGTAATACAGGCTCTGTTGGCGTACGAGTTCCTCTCTCTAGTGATCCAACAAAAGACAATGACACTCCCATCTTGTCCGAAAGGGACTGTTGTGTATACCCTTTTAGCTTTCGGAAGGACCGGATTCGATTTCCCAGTTGATTGCTCCCCACTCACGTACCCCCTTGTGATCTTCTACCAATAAGGAAAGATAATGATCAATGGTCTGGTTATGCTCAGGTAAAACGCCGCCTTCCCAAACGTCTCGAAGCGGCACGAGTACAAAAGCACGCTCGCTCAGCCCGGGATGAGGAATCATGAGATTGTCTTGCGAAATACGAGATGTCCCGTACAACAGTAAGTCAATATCAATTGTGCGCGGTCCCCATCGTACCGTTCGCACACGACCTAGCTCTCGCTCTACTGACAGAGCCGTCTCTAGCAGCTGATCCGGGCTCTGTTCTGTTTCCACAGCGATCGCCATATTTAGAAATGCATCTTGCTCGACGTAACCAAATGGATCGGTCTCATAAACAGAGGAGACACGTAGCACGCGAATTCCAGGTTGCTCGTTCAATCTCTGTATCGCCCGGCGCAAGTTCTGTGCCCGATCCCCGAGATTGGAGCCTAGCGCCAAATACGCACAAACTGTCATGAAGCAAAATCCTCTCTTCTACGGATCATCTCAATCGCAACCGACTCATAATGCCCATTGATCGGCGGATTCGGCTTGGTCACTTTTGCTTTGACTTCATGCAAAGGGAATTGCTCCAGTAGACGTTCTGCTATCACAGCGGTCAGTTTTTCTACCAGATGAAATCGTTCACCCTCGACAATTTTTTGCACACAAGTAAAGATATCGGCGTAATTGACTGTATCGTGAAGATCGTCACTTGCTCCGGCTTTGGATAAATCGAGCGATAGCTCCAAATCGACATAAAACCGTTGGCCCAGTTCAGCCTCTGCTCCAAACACACCGTGATATCCGTAAAATGACATGCCATTGAAGTAGATTTTATCCACGGTTTAAATGCCCCCTTTTAGCATCGCGTCCATCATCTTCGTAACGCGCTTCATTTCTTTGACATCATGCACCCGTACCATATGACAGCCTTTTGCCGCCCCGAGAGCAACTGTCGCTGCCGTACCTTCGACACGTTCATCTACAGGCAAGTCGAGAACATGACCAATCATCCGCTTGCGTGAAGTAGCAAGTAGAACGGGATAGCCCAGCCCTACCAGATCATCCAGCCTGCGCATCGTTTCGAGATTTTGCTCGACAGTCCTTACAAACCCGATCCCCGGATCGAGAATGATTCGCTCCTGCTTTACCCCTGCCTGCAAGGCGATCTGTACGGACTCACGTAGGTCTTTGATATAGTTTGGGAAAAAGTCGTGATAGTTCGTGTCTTCGCGGTTGTGCATCAGGATAATGGGCACATCGAGACGAGCAGCTACATCTGCCATCCGTGGGTCACGCTTCGCTCCCCATACATCATTGATGATATGTGCCCCCTCCATAATAGCCCGTTCTGCAACCGCCGCTTTGTACGTGTCAATGGACAGCGGAACAGACAATTCCTGCGAAAGCATCCGAATGACTGGCAGCACTCTGTCCAGCTCCGTCGCCTCATCGACTGCTTCCGACCCCGGACGTGTCGATTCTCCCCCGATATCAATCAGGTCAGCTCCAGCTTCAACCATCGCACGCGCTTGTGCCAGTGCTGCCTCCACATCGACATAGCGACCGCCATCCGAAAATGAATCAGGCGTCACATTCAAAATACCCATGACTAGCGTACGCTCCCCCAGTGGCAGGACATACTGGCCACAGTTCAGCTCGCGCCGAGCACGAAGCTTGGCAGGCATAGCTAAAACTTCCCGTACCTCTGCCGCCAACGCTCGTAGTTCTTCTGTTTGGGTTTTCATATAATCCAACGCCAAATCCATCTTCTTGTGTGAAGCCAACAGCAGCACGTATTTTTTGTCGGCAGTACCTGGTTGGTCTGAGATAACAGCTTCCGCATCGAAAGAGTGCATAATTTCTCTCACACTCTGTGCTGTTGCCCCGCTCATGTTTTCCGTGTGAATCTTCAGGCTCGTCCCCGCTTCCGTCATGCGTTCCGCTTCAGGAACAGGAACTCCCCTTTTGACAAGCTCCGAAACCATCTCAGCGAAGGTCGCAGCATGGATTCGAAATGAATTGTATTTCATGATCAAACTCCCTTTTTCCGTCTTCGCACATTGAATAGTAGCATACCATAATTTACTCGCTAGCCGCTACAGACTGACGGTAGGCGCGGTGCAGTTCGCACGAATATGTACCATATGTCGAAGGGACGGAATACCCGTCAATTTCAGTAATCGGAACGATCTCTTGCACGGAATTTGTCGTAAAGACTTCATCGGCATTGAGCAGCTCTTCCAAGCGATATCGACCTTCTTCGACAGGCATCGATAATTGCTGTGCCAACGCCAAAACATGTCGCCGCGTCACACCATCAAGAATGCCCGTATCAATAGAAGGGGTAAACAACTGGCCGTTCTTGACCCAGAACACATTGCTCACAATTCCTTCCGCCACGAAGCCATCATGCGTCAAAAACAGACCTTCCACATCGGGACGGGCACCGAGTTCTTGGCGTGCAAGAGCATTGTTTAAGTAATTGTGCGATTTAAAGCGCTGCTGGCCTTCTGCTGTCTGTCTAGCCAACGCCAATGTCTGCAACCGTTTTGGCATGGGAGGTACTGCCAGGGGTGCTACAGGTTTGGCAAATACGAATAAGGACGGGCGCTCGTATCCCCCCGCTACCAAGCCCACTCCTTCTGCGCCTGCTGTAACACTCAAGCGGACGTAAGCATCACGCAACTCGTTGGCATCGATGGTCATCAAGATGGCTTCTGCCAGCTCTTCCTTGGTCCAAGCAGGTTGAATCTGCAACGCAAAAAGCCCGGAACAAAGCCGGGCGTAATGGGCATCCCATAGAAATAGCTTGCGGTCGTATACACGTAATGTTTCAAACAAACCAATACCGTACAAAAACCCGTGATCCAATACCGATACGCTAGCCTCATGAGCCGGACAAATCGTTCCGTTTACATAAACGTGCATCTGCGCTCTCTCCCGATAATATAGTCGAGAGCATCATATCACACTTCCGAAGAAAGCACCGTTTCCTCCGAGCGTTTGCCGTGTACGAAACGCGAGATAGTAATGGAGATTTCATATAAAACGATGAGTGGCACAATTACCATAATATCGGAGAGGAAATCAGGCGGCGTAATGGTAATAGAGATAATCGCGAGCACCAAATAGGCGGGTTTGCGTATTTTAGCCAAGCGATGCGGGTTGAGAATCCCCAAATGGCTCAAAAACAAAACGACAACCGGCAGTTCAAAAAGCAACCCAAACGGCAGGCAAAGATTGAGCATGAAGGTGAAGTAATCGTTCGCTGTAATGACCAGTTCAAAATTCCCGTTGGATAAACCCAACACAAATTTGTACATCATCGGAAATAGCACAAAGTAGGCGAAGGAAAGCCCGAAAATAAACAGCAGGAATAGAGCCGGGATATACATGAGCGCCACTTTTCGCTCTCTTTCTTCCAATGCAGGCACCACAAAACGCCAAACTTGATAAGCGGCAACCGGGATTGTAATCGCAAGCGCACCGACTGCGGCCAGCTTTACATAGATCGACAGGATATCTCCCGGACCAAGAATCGCCAGCTTTTCCCCTGAATGATTCGCTAACGCCAAATAAATATGATCCACAAATAAAAAGCAGATAACCATACTGACAACAAGAACGGACAGCACAATCAAAATTCTGCGGCGCAGGTCTGTCACATGCTCAAGTATAGGCATCTCTTTGCTCACTCGAACTCCTCCTCATGCGCGGAAAAAGGCAGTGCGTCTCGTGTACGCACCGCCTTCACTCAGGCTGGATTAGTTAATTCGTTTAAACGCTTCTTCTGGAGTCTTCTCTTTTTCATCATCGTCTTTGGTCAAATCTTTTGCTGCGGTTTTAAATTCGGTCAAGGTTCGTCCAAAAGCACGACCGATCTCTGGCAGTTTACTCGGCCCGAAAATCACCAAAGCAATGATCAGGATCAGAATTAATCCAGGAATACCGATGCTCGACAGCATAATCTGTTACACTCCTTGTCCTAGAAACCTGTAATAGCAATCACGCTCGGCATGGCTACTGCATTTCCGCCTTTTGGCCAGTGGCTGGTTGGCTTGTCATACGACTTCAGGTTTTCACCTGGATGCTGCACCGCCAGGAACAGTGTTTTTTCATCAGGGGTGAACCAAGGACCTGTCATTTCAGCGCCTACAGGTGCAGACGCGAATTGTGCGGCTTCTCCCTTGCTGTTACCCGTTGTTGGAATGAAAAACACACCATTGTTACCAAAGGATTTATAAATGCCGCTGTTCATCGACGAGGACGAGATGTCTGTCACGACCCACAGGTTACCCGCGCTGTCGAAAGCCATGTTGTCTGGCGCCGCAAAACCGCTTTGTGGTCCACCTGCTGCAAAAATCTCAAACGTAAACTCCAAACCTGCATGGTTGTTGTCATTCTCGAACAGGCGAACGATTTGTCCGTAGAAGTTGCCATGCTTGTCGTTGTTGGTCAAGGCAATGAAGACGGAACCATCAATCGGATGAACTTCCAGGTCTTCTGGGCGATCCATCGGGGTAGCCCCTACTGCTTTGGATGCATCTCGGCAGTTGAGAAGCACGTCAGCCTGAGAAGCGAACATCGGTTTGCCATCTGCATTGACTGCTTTTTTCAGTGCTTCGTTTGTTGCGAAATCCAACGCAATCCACTTGCCCTTACCGAAGTTGGCAACGTACAGTGTACCCTCTTCAAGCAGCTTGGAATTGCTTTTCCCCGCCTTCGGATCGTACTTGCCTTTGGATACATACTTATACACGTATTGGTCTTTCGCATCATCCCCCATGTAGACGACCAGTTGTCCAGACGGAGCCAGAACCATTGCCGTGTTTTCGTGGGAGAATCTGCCCAATGCTGTATGCTTCTTCGGAGTCGATTTCGGATCAAATGGATCTACCTCAACAACCCAGCCATAGTGCTTGGCTTCAGGCAGCTTGCAATCACCGACAACGTCCATGTAGTTTTCCTCGCAGGAAAGAATTGTATTCCACATCGTCACGCCGCCGGAGCAGTTCGCAAATGTTCCGGTCACTTCTTTAGCAATGGAAGCTGCTGGACCCGTCAGCACATGCTTGGTCAGCCCACTTACCCGACGACCATATTTGGAATCGGAAACAAGCTTCCATGTGCCATTTTCTTTTTTGATTTCAATAATGGAACCGCCAAGTGCATACAAGTACTTCTTGATTTGCTCAGGGGTACGTTTGTTGTCATCTGCATCTGCATTCAAATTGTCATAGCCATTTACGTAATATTCCAACTCACCTAAATATTCGTGATTTACCCACAAGAGGCCATGATCGGACTTGCCTTCGATTGGTAGGAAACAGGTGAAGTCGTTGTTGAACCCGAAGGTATCTCCTGCTGCATTGATCTTATCGCCATAGGAAGCCACTACATCGTATTTAAAACCTTCCGGCAGTACAACATCGTCTTTTGTAGTTGGATGAATTTCCTTGAATTTCGGATTGAAGTTATGCTTCTTTGTATCGAGACCAAACAGATGATCAGCCGTTTTTCCTGATAGGGTACCGCCAGCTGCCAGGGCAGGAATTCCTGTTGCTACCGAAGCCAACGCCGCTGTCCCTACACCGAGATAAGTCAAAAACTGTCGACGATTTACATCCATTTACTATCTCTCCTTTTTTACCTTCTTCGGTTTCATTGTACAAGCCGTATATCGAGGAACCATGAATGTTATATAAAGAGTATGTAAATAAAAAACCGCCCTCGTAAAAAGGCGGTTTTCCTGTCGTATCTATGTGTTAACCTGTCGTATGGCGCGCGTATGCGGTAATGAAGTTCTTCAGCAATTGCTTACCGTGCTCGGTAATAATCGATTCAGGGTGGAACTGGACGCCCTCGATTGGGTACTCCCGATGGCGCACAGCCATAATTTCACCTTCGGCTGTCCGAGCGGTTACTTCCAGCTCACTCGGAATCGACGCTTCCTCGATAATCAAGGAATGGTAGCGTGCCGCTGTAAAAGGGGACGGGATGTCCTGAAAGATAGTTTTGCCATCATGGAAAACTTCCGACGTCTTTCCGTGCATCAAGCGCTCGGCCCGAATGACTTTTCCGCCAAACACTTGCCCAATGGACTGATGGCCCAAGCAAACACCCATGATCGGAATTTTTCCGGCAAAATGGCGGATCGCATCCATGCTGATCCCCGCTTCATTTGGCGTGCACGGTCCTGGAGACACCATCAAATAATCAGGTGCCAGTCGCTCGATTTCTTCCAGCGTAATCTTGTCATTGCGATACACTTGGAGCTCTTCCCCAAGCTCTCCCACATACTGCACCAAATTGTAGGTAAAGGAATCGTAGTTATCAATCATCAAAATCATCGTACACTCGTCTCCTCTCAACTCATCGTTCTCTGCTCGCTCAACTCAAGTGCTTTCCACAACGCTTCTGCCTTTTTCAATGACTCGGCGTACTCGGCCTCCGGAACCGAGTCAATCACGATACCCGCTCCAGCCTGAACATGAGCTACGCCATCCTTGATCACCATCGTGCGGATGGCAATGTTGACCTCGATATCACCATTGAAGCCAAACCAGCCGATTGATCCCGTATAGACGCCTCGCTTGACTGGCTCCAGCTCTTCGATGATTTCCATCGTGCGAACCTTGGGCGCTCCGGTGATCGTTCCTCCCGGAAAAGTCGCTTCGATCGCATCAAGCGCATCCTTGCCTGCTGCCAGCTCTCCTTTGACATGAGAGACGATATGCATGACGTGGGAATATTTCTCCACGACCATGAATTCGCTGACCTCCACGCTGCCAAAGCGACAGACGCGGCCCATGTCATTGCGTTCCAGATCAACCAGCATGACATGCTCTGCGCGTTCCTTTTCATTATCAATCAGTTCAAGGGCCAATGCATCGTCTTGCTCGTCCGTTAATCCACGCGGACGTGTACCGGCGATTGGACGTGTATGCACTTCCTTGCCTTTTACTTTTACAAGTAGCTCTGGCGAGGCACTAACCAATTGAAATTCAGGGAAGCTCAGATAGCCCATATAAGGAGACGGATTCAGCTTGCGAAGCACATCGTACACTTCTGGGGCAGTCACCTGCACCGGCTTACTTTGCCGCACCGACAGATTGACCTGAAAAACATCCCCTTGGGCGATGTACTCCTGCACCCGGCGAACGGCTTCCTCGAATTGGTCTTTGGCAAAGGACACTGACGCTGGCACTAGCTTGGCAAGCGGTCTTTTGCGCAAAGCTTCCCAATCTGTCTCATCGCGATCCATTGCCAATGAAGCAATTGAGTCGATACGTTTTTCCAGCTGGAGTGCTGCTTGTCGATAGCTCTCTTCGGTCAAATTGCCCGCATTCAAATGCGTCAGACAAATGATCTCTCGGGTCTCATGATCAAAGACAAGAAGGTCTTGCATTATCATAACATACAGGTCTGGCAACTGTAAGTCATCAGTCGCTATCTGTGGCAAGCTAGGCTCAAAAAAGCGGTTCATCTCATAGCTAATATAGCCTACAGCTCCACCAGCAAAATCTGGCATACCTGGAAGCACAGGCGTACGATAACGAGAGAGCAGCTCTCGTAAAGCATTCAATGGGTTTAGAGCTTCTATGCTCTCCATTTTTCCTTCTGGGTACGAAACAATGGTTTCTCCTCGCTGACTGCGCAGCGTAGCGATAGGCTCATATGCCAAAAAGGTATACCGCCCAGCTCGTCCACTTTCCAACAGGACAGCATTTTGCAGAGAAGGCTGTAGTTTTGTGAGCACCTGCCACGGATCAATCGTCGAAGACCATGGTCTACGCAGGGCTAGGGGAACCAACGAATAAGATAAGGCATATGTCTGGCAATCAGCAAAGGTAGGGAACATTCTTCCTCTTCACGCTCCGGTTTTCACTATTTATCCGTTCATTATATAGTTGCCTGACACAAAAAGAAAAGACCACGTCGCCAACGTGCGCTTCGTGGTCATACTGGTATATTTTTACAATCAATCTTCGAACTGATACAGAGGCGTGGACAAATAACGCTCCCCATTCGAAGGAATGATAGCGATCACTTTTTTACCTTTGCCCAGCTTCGCTGCTACTTGCAGAGCCGCATGGATCGCTGCTCCAGAAGAAATCCCGCCGAGAATGCCTTCCTGACGAGCTACACGACGCGCGGTTTCAAAAGCGTCCTCGTTTTCTACCTTAATGATTTCGTCGTAAATTTGTGTATCGAGAATATCCGGGACAAAGCCAGCCCCGATACCTTGGATCTTATGTGGACCTGGTTTGCCGCCAGACAAAACTGGCGAAGCCGCAGGCTCAACAGCCACGATTTGTACATTCGGATAGTGTTCACGGAGAACCTGCCCTACACCCGTAATCGTTCCGCCTGTACCGATACCGGAAATAAACGCATCTACGCCGCCAATTTCCTTCGCTTGGTCCAGCAGCTCACGGGCAGTGGTCTCGCGGTGAATGGCCGGGTTTGCTAGATTTTTAAATTGTTGCGGAATGAAATAAGAGCTATCTTCTTTCGCCAGCTCTTCCGCTTTGCGAATCGCTCCGCCCATCCCTTCGCTGCCTGGTGTGAGAACCAGCTCCGCACCATAAGCACGCAACAGGTTGCGTCGCTCCATACTCATCGTCTCTGGCATGACCAGAATAGCACGATATCCTTTTGCAGCAGCAACCATCGCGAGTCCAATACCGGTATTTCCGCTCGTAGGTTCAATGATGGTATCACCCGGTTTTAGACTCCCATCTGCCTCTGCTGCCTCAATCATCGACAACGCAATTCGGTCTTTTACACTGCTGCCCGGGTTGAAGAACTCCAGCTTCAAGTAAATGTCTGCAATATCTTCGGTGACAACACGATTCAGCTTTACAAGCGGAGTAAATCCAATCAAATCGGTAATGGAATTAGCCACGCGCATATGTTCTGCCCCTCCTATTTTTCATAACCGAGTAAAACGCTAGGATTTATTGACATAATTATATCAACGGTAGCCTATTTGGTCAATGAGGCATTTGCCCAGATATCTGGACTCCTACCGATTTTCGCAATCGCTCCAGCACGACATCCAGCGACTCAACCTGGGCAAATGCGATTTCTCGGCGAAGCTCATCTTTTACCTCTTCAAACGTCCGTTGACTGGCTTCCCTGCGCTCTGTCAGTTGATAAATGACGTATTGATCTTGTATTTTGATTGCTTCGCTATATTTGTCTTTCTCCAGCTTTTCTACAATGGGCTTCGCCTCGTCAGGCAATCGATTATCCTTGATGGAAACCCAGCCTACATCGCCGCCATTCACCGCTGTATCCGCATCAATCGAACGCGCTTTGGCAATCGTCTGAAAGTCGGCCCCGTTTTTTAAATCAGCCAAAACTTGTTCCGCTTCTTTTTGTGAAGCCACGACGATTTGTCCTAAACGCACCTGCATCGGTCGGGTATAACGGTCAGATCGGCTATTGTAGACGTTTATTAATTCTTCATCCTTGATGGTCATGTCCTTCGTTGCAAGGGTTTGCAGCAGGATTTGATAAGAAATCTCCTGCTTCAGGGCTTCCACGGTCGTTCCCGCTTGTTTGATTAGCGCAGCCTCAAACTCGCTGTCTGTCCGACTGCCGTAACTGTCGCGAATCTGGGAAAGCTCTTGCTCCAGCTGCTTCGGATCAACCGTAATGCCGGATCGCTTCGCCTCTTGAAAAACGACTTCCCGATTAATCATGTCGTTTAGCACTTGCTTACCGAACTTTTGTTTCAGCGCCGTTACATACTCGTCGTTGCTAATCGTCTTATCCCCTACGATGGCGGCAGGCTGCAGCTTGCCTGATGCCTGGTACCATGCCCAGGTAACGGCAAGCAGCAACAATACAAGCGCCCCAATGAATGCCCACAACCCTTTTACGTTGGTCATGCCAACACTCCCCTACTTGACGCCGCGCTTACATGTCTTTCAGGATGTCTTCCAACGCGGATCTGTCATAATGGTAACGTTCATTACAGAAATGACAGTGTACTTCTGCCTCGCCCTGTTCCTCAATCAGACCTTCCATTTCTTCGCGTCCCATGCTGATCAGTGCCTGAACTACCTTATCCGCTGAACATTTGCAGCTAAATTGAATCTCCGTGCGGCTCAGGATTTTTGGCTCATCCAATACGCGGGCCAAAATCTCTTCAGGAGTCAAACCTTCGCCAATCATGCGAGAAACCTGTGGAAGCTGTCCCAGGCGCTCTTCAATGGCTGCCACAACCTCTTCAGGCGTATTCGGCAACAGCTGAAGAATAAAACCACCCGCAGCCAAAACAGAACGGTCCTCAGGATTAACCAGTACACCCACCCCTACTGCTGAAGGCGTTTGCTCGGACATCACAAAATAATACGTGAAGTCTTCCCCAATCTCACCAGAGACGATCGGCGCGCTGCCTTGATACGGCTCCTTGAGACCGAGATCTTTCGTTACGTACACAAATCCGTCTGTTCCCACTGCACGTGCTACATCGAGCTTGCCTTTATCGTTTAGCTCAAAGTGGACGTGCGGGTTAGATACATACGCGATTCCTTCACCATGTGCGTTTGCTTCCGCCATGATCTGCCCGATTGGTCCGCCTCCTTTTACTTTGACATGGAGGTTCTCGTTTCCTTTTAACATAGCGCCCATCATCAAGGTAATGGTCAGCGTACGTCCCGCTGCGGCTGTCGCTGTATTCCACATGTCGTGACGACGACGCATATCTTCAACAGATTCTGTCGTGCGTGCGGCAAATGCACGAACATGCCCATTAAAACCAGTTGCTCTTATCATATAATCGCCCATGTAGCGATCCTCCTTTTCAATCATGAAGCTATCTTACCAGTTTACCACAAGGAGAAAAAGACTACGCCTCTCCCGCTGTGAGTCTGACACTTTGCGAATTCGATCATATTTCTGACAGAAAAAACCCCTCTGTACGAAGAGGGGCCGAAATAACTAAATCCTATGTTAGGTTAAATAATCTTTTAATACGTGCGAGGCTTTTTGCGTTCGCAATCGGTCAATCGTCGTCGCTTCAATTTGGCGAATACGCTCGCGGGTAAGACCAAACATTTTCCCCACTTCCTCCAGCGTGTACACTTGATCATCATAGAGACCATAACGCATGGAGATAATTTCTTGGGCGCGGGGACTAAGTCGATCCAACGCTGCGCGCATTTGCGAGCGAAGGTCTACTTTTTCAATCCAGTCATCCAGCGAGGACAACCCATCATCCATGATTTCTGCGTAGCTCAAGCTCTCGTCTTCATGCCAGGCCTGCCATTTCTCACTGTCCAGTTCTGCGTCGATGGATTCCATCTTCATCATGAGAGCCAGTTCAATGGCCTCCACCTTTTCTAATGGAATATCCAGGAGTACGGCAATCTCCTGCCGATCTGGCGTCCGGTTCAAAGCATGGACGAGATGTAGTACTTGCTTTTGATACTGGCGAATCTGCTCATGCATGTGGACAGGAATGCGAATCAGAGTTGCTTTGTCGTTGATGGCACGGGTGATCGCTTGAGAGATCCACCAGTGCGAGTAATGATAGAGACGCACGCCTCGTCCCACATCAAATTTGTCAATCGCGGTAAACAAACCTATCGTGCCCTCCTGAATCAAATCCAGGAACGGCATCCCTCTTTTCAAATGGCGCAAAGCGGTACTAACTACGTATCGTAAATAGGCGCGCACAATCGTTTCACGTGCTTCAAGATCGCTATCCCTTTGATAGCGAATCAGGCAAGCAAGCTCTTCTTCTTTGTCCAACATAGGTGTTGCAGCGACGCTTTCCAAAAACAGTAGAGCAGAAGTGTCCGATCGAAGCGATCTAGGGACAACAATTCCCAACTGTGTCTCCACTTCCCGCCAACGACGGGGAGTTGAATGGAACGAGGAGGTACTCAGAGTCATATGCAACCCTCACTTCTCTGGAATGGAAGATCACGATGAAGTAGGTGAGTCACGGAATGTTTTACTGTATCCGTATTTCGACAAAACCTGTCCGATTCCTGCCAGTTAACAGAATATTAACAGTTCTCCTCTCAGAATAGTTGATGAAAGCCCTTTCATAGGCTAGAGTTAAAAGTTTATGAAGAAAAGCCATCCTCATTAACCAAGGATGGCAAAAAGACAATGTCGAATCTTCTGATAAAAACGAAGGCTACTGATACAGGTGACAGGCGACGAAGTGGTTAGTGTCCACTTCCTGCCAGATAGGCTTCTTTTCGGCGCATACGGCTTTGGCTACTGGACAGCGCGTACGGAACACACAGCCGCTAGGTGGATTGATCGGGCTCGGAACGTCACCTTCAATAATGGTACGCTCGCGGCTTTTCTCCAAATCAGGATCGGGGACAGGAATGGCCGACAACAACGCCTGCGTGTAAGGATGCTTCGGTGATTCGTAAAGGATTTCACTGGCAGTCATCTCGACCATATTGCCCAGGTACATGACGCCAATACGGTCACTGATGTGCTTGACCATCGCCAAATCATGCGCGATAAACAAGTACGTCAGCTTTTGTTCCTGCTGCAATTTCTTCATTAAATTAACGACCTGTGCCTGAACCGAAACATCGAGTGCGGAAATCGGCTCATCGGCAATGATAAAGGTAGGATTGACGGCAAGTGCCCGCGCAATCCCTATCCGCTGTCGCTGACCACCACTGAACTCGTGCGGGAAACGGTTGGCATGCTCTTTCTGCAAGCCAACCATCTCCAACAGCTCGATCACACGATTCATCCGTTCCTTCCCTTTATATAGCCCATTTAGATGCAAGCCCTCCGAAATGATTTCTGAAATGTTCATTCGGGGGTTCAGAGAAGCATACGGGTCCTGAAAAATCATTTGCATATGGCGTGTCAGCTTGCTCCGCTCAGCAGATGATGCCTGATGGACATTTTTCCCGTCAAAAATAACCTCACCTGTCGTCGGCTGATACAACCCGATGATTGTACGGCCTGTGGTCGATTTGCCGCAGCCAGATTCCCCTACCAGTCCAAACGTTTCCCCCTCGTATATATCGAAGGAAACATTGTCCGCTGCCGTAAGTGAGAGCCCTTTACCCAACGTAAAGGTCTTTGTCAGGTTCTTTACCTGGACCAGCTTCTTTCGTTGCATCTGGCCACTCCTCCCCGTTATCCGTTTACCAGTATCGTCTGGAGACGCAATGTTCCTTTTCGAGCTTGTAGCCATCCAGCTTGACGATCTCGATGGCACTTCGCGAATCCGGAGAATGAATCATTTCACCATTCCCCATATAAATGCCCACGTGATGGACTCTGCCTTTCCCTTCTTCATGGGCAAAAAACAGCAGATCGCCCGGAAGCAAAGCTTCTTTTTCCACGAGCTGTCCGGCTTTTGCCTGATCAGATGCATCACGCGGAATCTGGAGACCGACGGATCGGTGCATGTTGTACGCAAATCCTGAGCAGTCATACCCGTAAGAGGACATGCCGCCCCATAAATAATGCAGGTTGAGGAATCGCTTGCCCGCCTCTACGATTGCCTCTCCACGATTACCGGAAAGCTCGATGGGCTTGTTTGCATTCACAATTTGGACGTCAGCTTTTGGCAAAAGTCCTGTGCCGTTCGGTGTCGCTACCGTTACCCAGTCTGCTGTTTCCTCAATCAGCGGCAGTTTGGTCAAAAAGGCAAGCTCCAGGTCTGGCTTTTTGTCGGCTGTATGTAGACGGGTAAACGCCGCTGTGACCATCGCTAGCTTTTGGCCTTGCTGTACCTCAAAAGCATCTGACCACGGTGCTAGCTGGCGAGACGGAATCCAGCCGGGATAGCCTGTTGCGTTTTTGTTCGTAGTCTGATCAGGAATCAGAACCTGTGACCATTCCCCTTGCTCCTCGACTACCTCTACGCGGGTACCGTACAGTGCTTGTGTTTGAATCGCGTTATTGTCGTAAAAACCAAGCTTCTCCTCCACAGTTAGGGAAGCGAGCCAGCCTCGTGCATCTACCGGGGATTTGAGTGCTACTTGGTCAATATCACGCGGCGACTCCGGCTTGGTCCACACTGTGGCAACAGAGACAGAAACAATGGCAGATTTCATCTTAGTTCTCCCCCTCCCACAGGCTGACGGAACGAATACCAAGCCCAGACTCTTCTGGCATGCGCATCAAGCGACCTTCGTATGTTACGCCACCTTCTATGCCGTCGTGCAAAAGCATCAATGGAGCATCAAAATCAAAACGGGTGATGTTCTTCTTGCTGGCTGCAAAATGCGCTGCTGCTGATACAGCCAGACGCGATTCGATCATACTGCCAACCATACATGGAATACCGTACTCTTCAGCCAATTGGTTGATCAATTGTGCTTTGTAAATGCCGCCAGCCTTCATCAGCTTGATATTAATCATGTCAGCTGCACGGTTTTGCAAAACCTGCAGGGCCTGCGCTGGTGAAAACACACTCTCGTCAGCCATGATGGGCGTATCGACCGAATCTGTTACCCGCTTCAAGCCTTCCAGATCATGCGCTTTTACAGGCTGCTCAATGAGCTCGATGCCAAGACCCATGTCCTCCATTTTGCGAATGGATTGCACCGCTTCTTTTACATTCCATCCCTGGTTGGCATCAAGACGAATCTTCACCTGATTGCCCACGGATTTGCGAATTTCTTGGATGCGCAAAATGTCATCCTCGATATTGTCCTTGCCGACCTTGATTTTCAGTACGTGAAAGCCTTGCTTGAGATAGGCAGCAGCATCCTCGCCCATTTCTTTCGGAGAGTTCACGCTGACGGTATAGTCCGTCTCCAATTGGTCACGGTAGCCACCCAGGAATTGATACAACGGCATTCCTGCGCGCTGAGAAATGAGGTCGTACAACGCAATGTCTACCGCTGCCTTCGCACTCGTATTTCCTACCATGGATTGGTGCAAGGTTTGGAAAACTCGTTCATAGGCAAGCAAATTCAAGCCGATGAGCTGAGGTCTCATCGTATTCATAATTGCCGACTCGATGCTTTCGATGCTGTCTCCGGTAATGACGACAGTAGCCGAAGCTTCGCCCCACCCGACCATACCGTTGTCGCAGGTAATTTTCACCAGAACCGATTCCAGACTATGCACCGTACGCAAAGCCGTTTTAAAAGGCTTTTTCAATGGAACAGATATTCGTTTTACTTCGATGGCTTGAATAATCATGTTTTCCTCCATCTTCTCCAGCACTCGTGCTTTCTTTCGTGTTTTTTCTAATAGACATACTAAATTATAGCACTATTAAAAATTCTAGCAAAAAAGGGGGAGAGTCATTCCATCCACCTGAAATGACTTCTCCCAACTCACTCTTTCTTACTTCACGACAGCTTTTCTCAGGTCTGTATAGCTCAGTGAAGAGCTTTGTACACCGCTCACTTTGTCGCTTGAGAGCAAGGAAGTGTTGTAGAAATAAAGCGGTGCGATTGGCGCTTCATCCACCAAGATTTTTTCTGCATCATGCAGCAGCTTCAGACGTTTTGCATCGTCTGGCTCCTTGTATGCGTCTTGGATCAGCTTGTCGAATTGCGCATTGCTCCAGCCCGTACGATTGCTTGCTGCCTTCGATTGGAAAATGTCGAGGAAGTTGATCGCATCTCCGAAGTCAGGCAACCAGGAAGAACGAGCAATTTGATACTGCAATTGCTTTTGCATATCCGTCAAAACTTTTCCTTCTACCTTTTGCAGCTTCACATCTACCCCCAGCGTCTGCTTCCACATTTCTTGCGCGGCTTGTGCCGTTTTTTCGTTAGCCGTTCCGCTGCGGTACGTGAGTGTAACCTCTGGGAGCTTTGTGTAGCCTTTTTCTTTCATTCCTTGTTCCAGGAGCTTCTTCGCTTCATCTGGGTTGAAGTTCACCAATTCTCCGCCTACCTCACGGAATTGTCCTTCACCGTTGGCATCAGGCAAACCATAAGATACGAAGCCTGTTCCCGGCTTTTGTTGACGCATCAGCACTAGGTCGACCAGTGTCTTACGGTCAATCGCCAAGCTGAAGGCTTTACGAATATTGGCGTTATCAAATGGCTCCTTCGTTACGTTGAAACGATAGAACTCTGTTCCCGCTCCATCACGCACGAATACTTTGCCATCTTTGAACAATTGGTCTGCCATGTCTGCAGGAACGGTTGTCGTTCTGTGCAGCTCTTCGTTCGTAAACATTTGATACTCGGTATTCTCGTCATCAATCATTTTCCAAATAGCACCGGGCAGCGTTACGTTTGCTGCATCCCAGTACGTATCGCTCTTCATTATTTTCAGTTCACTGTCATGCGCCCATTCTGTCAGCTTGAATGGCCCGTTTCCGACAAAGCTTGCTGCTTCTGCTGCCCATTTCGGATCTTTTTCTACAGTTGCTTTGTGAACAGGGAAGAAAGCCGGGTTTGATGCCAACAGGAGCGTCCAGGAAGCTGGTTGAGCGAGCACGACCTCTAGTGTTTTGTCGTCCAACGCTTTTACTTTTACGCCATCCGCCGGTCCTTTACCACTGTTATAGGCCTCCGCTCCCTCAATAATATACGCGAGGGATGCCGCTGGAGAGGCCAGTGCAGGATCAAGCATGCGTTTCCACGCGAATTCGAAGTCCTGAGCCTTTACCGGTTCACCATTGGACCATTTGTTGTCACGCAGAGTAAAGGTGTAGGTTTTTCCATCCACGGAGACCGTCCATTCGGAAGCAGCCGCTGGTTGAGGCTTTTGATTTTCGTCGAGGCGAGTCAAGCCTTCCATCAAGTTGTTCAAAATGTTATAGGACGGCTCATCGAAGCCAATCGGCGGATCCAATGACGTCGGTTCCTTGATATTATTCAGCAACAGGAGCTTTGCTGCTTGATCGCCCGGCGTCGGAGCATTTGGCTGAGCGGTGTTACCTGGTGCAGGCTCACCTGATGCAGCTGGTTGACCCGATGTACAGCCAGCCATGAGCATGGACACCCCCAGCGTAGCCGTCAGCAGCAATGTTGATAGTTTTTTCACTGTTTCTTCCCCCTTATTTTTTGTTTTTGTATGACGTAAAAGGATAGCGCCGTCAGCCGACACCCTCTTTTACACGAACAAAGCCGGGCTTGACCACTGCCCTCGACAGCTATGAATCAGGTCCCCGTTGGCGGTTGCATCGACGCTAACAACTTCTTCGCCCGTGGGTCCTGCAACCAACAGGAAACCGCATGTTTGCTATGAACATGGGTCTCCGCTGGCTGGTAATTCCGACATACTTCCAACGCGTAGTCACAGCGCGCAGCGAATGCACAGCCAATTGGCGGGCTGAACAAATCCGGGGGTGTTCCAGGTATCGGGCTAAGCGGTATGGAGCGATCGGCATCCAAACGAGGCATCGACGCCAGCAAGCCTTTGGTGTACGGATGCTGCGGATTGTAAAAAATGTCGCGAACAGGCCCGGACTCTACCACTTTTCCGGCATACATGACGTTGACCCGATCCGCAATCTTGGCGACGACTCCCAAATCATGCGTGATAATAATGATCGAGACTCCCGTCTTTTTCTGAATGCTTTTGAACAGCTCGATGATTTGCGCCTGAATCGTCACATCCAACGCTGTCGTAGGCTCATCCGCAATAAGAATGGACGGCTTACAGACAAGCGCAATCGCAATCATGATCCGTTGGCGCATCCCGCCACTAAACTGATGGAGGTACTGCTTTAGACGACTTTCTGGAGTGGCGATCCCCACCAAGGTGAGAATTTCAATCGCTTGCCGCTTGGCTTCACTTCTGGTGACCTTTTGATGGCGAATGATTCCCTCCATAATCTGCTCCCCAATGGTGATAGTCGGGTTGAGGGATGTCATCGCATCTTGAAAGATCATGGAGATTTCTTTCCCACGCAGCTCGCGCATTTGCTTTTCCGGCAGCTTTGCCAAGTCCTGCCCTTTAAAATGAATGCTTCCACCCGCGATTTTTCCGATATGCTCCGGGATCAGTCGCATGATGCTCCTTGCAGTCACACTTTTCCCACATCCGGATTCACCAACAATCGCCAGTGTCTCCCCTTTGTTCAAAGTAAAGTTCACGTCCCGAACAGCGTTCACTTCACCACCATGCGTCTTGAATGTGACCCGAAGCCCACTGACTTCCAGCAGCTTTTCCGTTTTATTCATGTTGCTTACCTCCTTGACTTCGGATCGAACGCATCGCGCAAGCCATCACCGAGCACGTTGAACGCGAGCATCGTCAGCGAGATGAGGAAAGCAGGGAAAAAGAGCCGCCACCAATGCCCCGACAAAATGGTTGGGAGTCCATCGTTCGCCATTACCCCCCAGCTAGCCATTGGCGCCTGAATACCGAGACCAAGAAAACTCAGAAACGCCTCTGCAAAAATCGCAGATGGAACAGATAACGTGACATAGACAATGATGATGCCAATTGTGTTGGGCAGCAGGTGTTTACGAATGATGTAGAAAGGCTTTGCCCCCATTGTTTTTGCTGCCAGTACGTACTCTGAGTTTTTCATTTGCAGGACCTGACCACGCACAGTCCGGGCCATCCCGATCCAACCGGTCGCACTTAAGGCGATAATAATGGTTAAAAGTCCGGGCCCCATGACGACCATTAGCAAAATCACCACTAACAAATAAGGAAGGCCGTACAAAATGTCCACGAAGCGCATCATGATATTATCGATTCGCCCGCCCAAATATCCGGCAATTCCTCCATACAAGACACCAATGAAAAAATCGATAAGTGCTGCCGTCAAACCGACAAACAGGGAAATGCGCGCACCATACCAAATACGCGTGAACACATCGCGGCCAAAATCATCAGTACCAAACCAGTTCACTTCCGACGGCGGTTTGTTTTTCACAATAATCGACTGTTTGGCGTATTCATGACCAGAGATCATCGGTCCAATCGTAGCCATAACCCCAAGCAATATAATAATTACCAACCCCAACAGAGCCAGCTTGTTTCCTCTCAGACGAAGCCAAGCTTCTTGCCAAAACGTCAGTTGAGGTCGCACAATCGCTTCCGCATTAAGATTGTCTTTTCGCATGGGGATAAATAAATCATCAGAAACGATCATCCTTCGCTCTCCTTTCGATGCAGCTTAATTCGTGGATCGATGATGCCGTACAGTACATCGACAACAAACATCAGGAAAATCAAAAGTGCGCTATAGAAGACGGTCGTTCCCATAATGACGGAATAGTCACGGTTATTAATGCCCGCTACGAAATATTTCCCCATCCCAGGAATCGCAAATATTTTTTCGATCACAAAGCTTCCCGTTAAAACGTTGGCAATCAGTGCGCCTAAAAGCGTGACGACAGGCAAAATCGCATTACGCAGTGCGTGTTTTAACACGATCGTCGCTGGAGATAGCCCTTTTGCACGAGCGGTTTCAATGTATTCCTGGGTCAACACTTCCAGCATGTTGGTACGAGTCAAACGAGCGATAATCGCAATCGGACCAAATGCCAATGCAAGCGCTGGCATAATCACATGCTGCCAAGACCCCCACGTTGCGGTCGGCAACAGCTTCCATTCGACCGCCAAATATTTGATTAATAAGGAGGCGACAACAAAGCTGGGAACAGATATCCCGATAACAGCAATAATCATGGCAAGGTAATCAATGAGACGGTTATGTCGTAGCGCGGCGATTACACCAAGCGCAATACCGGTAACAATCGCAAAGACGACAGAAATCAGACCGAGTTGAAAAGAAACGGGGAATCCACGGGCGATCATTTTGTTGACCGTATCCGAGCTGTTTGCAATCGACGGCCCAAGGTCAAACTGCACCAGCTTTTGCAAGTACAGCCCGTATTGGACGAGTAGTGGCTTATCCAGGTTATAGTAGGCATTCAGATTGGCAGCAACTGCTTCGTTTAATGCCTTTCCTTCTTTTTCAAAAGGAGATCCCGGAACGGCATGCATCAGGAAAAAAGTGAGGGTAATGATGAGCCATAACGTCACGATCATGGAGATAAATCTGCGGAAAACAAAAGATAGCAAGGACTCTCCTCCTTTTCATCAGAAACTGACCTCTCGTAATAAGCAAAAAACCCAGCAAATGCACGTGATCATGGCATTTGCTGGGTTTTACTTACGTGTATGCCGTGCATACGAATAAATAAAGCAGCGGGTGTATTCATTTGGTGACTGTGGCTTTATTTCTCGTGGAAACTGCTTGTTTGTACTTCTTTTGCGCATCCTTAAACGCTGCGATCAATGTTTTTTGGGAAGATCCAAAATACCGAAAGCGAATCTCTTCGCCAATTTCCTCCGACGCCATAATCGAATGACCGATAAAGATCGACCGAGCAAAATCAGACGTCAGTTGGACCGTGGAAGAACAGGCTGCATCAACGATCTTGTCATTGGAAGTATCGACAACCAATCCGATAAAAAAAGCACTGAATTGCTGTGTAATCGGATTGTTCGAAGAAGACTGTGCATCGCCTACGATATAAATGGTATCTTTATCAAACAAATCAATAACCCCACTTTTACTATGCTTAACGGACCGGCAAACGGGATGTTCGGAGAGCGACTTCCTCACAATCGCAAGCTGGGTAAGCACTTTCCTACATAGTACCAGAAGATTTCGCAATTTGTAAATAAGTCTGACTAATCTTTCAGTTCTTCTACAGATACGACCGGAAACGAATGCGACGGCAGCATCGGCAGAAACGGTCGCTCGTCGATGTAGGCAACTACGACATGCGATGGACCCACCATTGTTTTCGGTGCAAGCTGCAATTCCTCCCCACGCTCAGTTACGACGGTAATCTGCAGCATTCCACCTCCCGGACGAGCTGGCCCTTTCGTTGCTCGCTCTGTCACGAGTGTTTTCCCATTGTACTGTAAGCGTAATTGGTGGTCATTACGCCACGAACGGAAATCCACATAATAGCGGGAGAAAGGAATGGGATCAGTGGTCACACTGTCTGCTTGAGGGACGAACATGGCCTGCTCACGACGGTAGCCACCATTCTTATGCATTCTTTCATCAAAACGTTCAAGAGCCTCGTCTTCGAGCAGATCAATCACACCTTCTGTTTTCAGTACAGGATCAACAGCAAAGGTAGCGTGATGATTAGACAACTCCAGGAGTATCTTCACTTCTGTTTTTTTCTGCATGGCGAGGTCTGCATCTACAATAAACATACCTACCAACAAAAAGAACAGCATCGTAGAAATCGATAAGATATTTATACCCGTAACGATAGCCTCCTAACGGGAGCTTTTACAAATCATAGTCCATGATGTTAACTGTACCTATTCTTTGGACTTGCAAGGAATCAGCTGGCATCGGAATCCACGAGGTAAAGCGGGGGTATGGAATTGCCAGCTCCACGACAAACTCATCTTCGTGGCTCCACAGAACGGGATCGAGTGAACGAGTGCGAGTGACACTGACAAACAGCTCCTGATCTGGAATGGAAAGCTTTTTCTCCCGCAGCTCCCGAGTGATCAATGCACGAACCTCTTGTTGCAGGTTGGCTTCACTCGTCCCCCCGTGGTTGCTGACATATTTCGTAGCGGCTGCGCTCACTTCCAATAATTCGTTCCTGGCCTGAACAACCGTATGTACCTGTAAAAGCCCTAATGGAACGAGTAGCATAACCATAATGTTCAGAATCACAGCGATTAATTGCCCCATTAGCCTGTACCAAAACGCGTTACTTCAGCGAGCAAATCACCGAAAAACTGCGTGCATGCCGAAAAGAGATTTTGCGGACCGGTGAGAAGCAACCCTACCGTCAAAGGCAAAACAATCGCCATTACAGCCAAAATGCTAATCATTTTATTCATTCACTACCACCCTGGATCAAAGTATTCGGACGGACGGCTTCCTGTAAAGGAAAAGGATGTATTCCCTTCCACAAATTTGCGCAGCCATTGGGTCACTTTTGAAGGCTGGATGGTAACCGACAAGGTAATCGCCTCCTGCCGCTCTTTACGAGCTCGCTCGCCCTCGGTTCGAGGCCAGCTCCCAGCAAACGTATCCCCTGTCACTTCCCAACCCAGTCCTTTCATTTTCAGAAGATAGTAATCTGCTAACGTCGGCTCCAAATACCCGATGTCCTGCATATCATCCAGTAAGTCAGCATAGATTCCACGGGCAATCGCCCTTTCCATTGCGTACAAGTGGTAAGCTCCCAGTGCGGAAGTGATCAATAGAAGGACCAGTAGACAAATAAGAAAGACTTTTGCTTTCACCATCGTTTTAGAAACGCCAGCTCTTCTTTAGTGGAAGATGACTGTCGCTGCCCGATACACCCTTTCCTGTTGTGTCTGTTTAAGCTGCTCCTCTGGTTGGAGATTCCAAAGCACCGCGCACAAGCTCCCTACCATAATCGAAATAATGAGAAGTACGTGGATGTGCAGCATCATTTAGACGACGTATAGGATGTGCCGTTTTGCATCCTAAAGTTGATGTTTTCATTTCGAGTATCATAGTTCAGCGATGTGATGGATTGGTTAATGCTCTCGGCAGAATCGTTGGCCGCAGGGCTTAACTCATTGCCGTAACTGCTAACACCAATTCCTAACACCATGACGCATGCTAAAAATATAAAAAACATTTTCGACATCTCAATTTTCCCCTTTTCTCGTTCGTGATTTATTTAAGGTATGGCTTTATCGATCCACCCAACTGCTCGATCTCTCAGTCCGTCTTCCCTCACTACCGATGTGTTTATTTCAGACAAGCTAGAAACGATTATTCCTAAAGAGAAAACGATGCACATGATGATAGATAATAGCTTCGTCATTAGTTGCTCCTCCTCAGGTCAAATATTTATCCAGTATTTCTGTAAGCAGCTTATACCAAGGAAACATAGCAACCAATAAACCCATGTAAAATGCCGGGTAGACAATGACCGTGTAGCCAATCCCTAAAGACTTTATTTTTTTTCGGTGACGAAACATTCTTCGGTGATCGACAGCCCACTCCATTCGTTGCATAGTTGCACTTACTTGTCCCTCACTCAGCGTCTCAATTGTACGCATACTTGATACGAGGATAATTCCGTCGTCGACACCGATTTTGCGTTTAAAGCTCTCAAGTGCTTCGTTAGGGTCTCTGTTCCACTCAGATAAAGTAGGGATATATTCTTTTAGCTTTCTAGTCGGTCTTGCTGCCTTGACCATGGCATTGTAAATGGGCACCTGATTTTCTAGAAGGGTCACATAACGATTGATAAATCTGGCGATATCTGTGCTCAGCATGTCCTCCCTGTGATTTGCCCATGTCTTCAAGCCCATGTAAGGCAGCATGTAACTACCTGCAGATGCCAGACACATCGACAGAAGTGGGAATGATTCCATTCGACTCACAACGACCCACATAAGAACCAGGATGCAAACCATACTTCCAGTCAACAATTGCAGAAACACCCACTCTGGTTTCCCCCATCCAAAAGGCCTTCCTGCTCGTGAAAGTAACTGTTCCCATTTGTCGTCTTCGTCAGGCTTGAGTGCTTGTTCCCACTTTTCCCACCACACCCCAGAAACAAACAGCTTCGGCTTTTGCTTGTGAAACAAATACTTCCCGATCATAAACGCTGCACTAAAAACAAATAGAGCGCCTAATCCAAGGTAGGTATACATAATTAGCATTGGCATTAGCGATATCTCCTTCCCCAAATAAAAGCCAATAGGATCGAAAAAGTCCACACAGTCGCCGCAATCGCTAAAATGGCTTGTCCATCTGGCGTGTAGAAATAGAGACGGTAAGAATCCTGAAGCAAACCTTGATTGTAGGGGATCAAGCAAATGCAAATCGCTATGACGATTAGCAGGCTGATCCAAATGGAGTATATTTCACTATCACGCTCATGCTTTTCATCTTGTTGTACAAACATCTCATTCGTTAACCGATTTAGTGGTGATTGAATATCTTCTGTTTCTCCTTCCAAACCGCTGGAAATATACGTTGCAAAGTCAAAAGCCCACGGGTGGTCCAATCTCTGCGCAAACTTCTCCACTGCCGCAACCGAGTTTCCCCCATCCGAAAGGCTATTGTTTAGCAGAAGAAGGTCAGGCAGTAACTCTTTGGGGCATTCCTCTATCATTTCGCGAAAAGTAAGGACAATGTTTTTGCGACTGTTATAATAACGGGCAAACAATTCTACGAAGCGACAGAATGAGCTAATTTTTTTATTCATTTGCACGGTATAGCGTGCGTATAGAATCAGCGTTGGCAGCAAGAGGAATAACAGAAAAAGCGATAAGGATACAACCATATTTCCTAGCAAAATACCCGAGATGAATCCCGCTATCGCGCCAATCATGGATAGTAATAAGTATCCTTCTGGCGTACCTCCCACGATTTGACACCAACGCTCAAAGCTTTCATACAACATTCGCCGAGTAGAATGCCTTAAAAATTTCTCTCTCCATACCTCAACTGTACGCGGGAAGAATACGCGTGGGCTTCTCCATCCCTTATACAGGTGTAAGCCGAGAAACAAAAAGCCAGAGAAGAGACATAGAAACACCGGGAAAAGAAACGTGTAAATCATAGTTGCCTGCCTATATCGGTAAGACGTAGCTCTTTCAACACTTCAATGTCTGCTTTGCCGACGTAACACATGTATTCAACTAAATGTGGGCTCAGTTGATTCCCCGTCCATTCATAAGCTCCCGTCTGCATGTTGCGACCTACCAAGGGAATAGATTCAACTCGATTAAAAGAAGAGTTCCACTCCGTCGTATGAATGGCATCAATAAAACGGTGACCATTGTTGCGGTATGTAAGCGAATTGACAAAATTGACTGCCCTGCTAATCCTCTCCTGCGTTAGCTCGACACTCCGCCCCCCGTATTGATAAACAAGATCGGTAAGATCATGTAACGCTCTATGAGCAAATCGTTCGTGCATTGCTCCGATTGTAGCGTCCGTCCCTCTGATTCCGGCATTTATAAAATGGTACGCTTCTATAGGTTCACGAATTTCTCCAATCAAAATGGTATTTGCTGTTGATCGGTACATGTCTTTGAAGCAATGCTCTAATTCAATGCCGATTTCCTCCACGTTTTGGAGTTCAATCACTTCCCCTGGCCAAATATCACCAAATCGCATCTCGTGTTCACTTTCAAAGATCGTGATATATTCTGTCCGAGGATCCTTCAGCTTCAACATACACATCATCAACGTGGTTTTCCCTGCTGCCATCGGTCCAATAACCAGCACATTGCTTCGTCCGTACACTTGCTGTTCCATTAGCCATTGAATTCTTTCGTCGAAGGCTGGCTGTTGCTGTGTACGGAGTTGGTCGAGCGAAAAAGCAGGTGTTGTAAATCGTCTAACCAGAATGGTCGGTACTCTGGAATAAGGGAAAGTAAACATGGTCAATCTTGCTTTTAGCGAATGTAAGTATCCACTCAATCTAGGTTTTTTCTCGTTAAAAGATAGACCCGCTGTATTGGTCAACTTTTGTTGGAGGGTTTCAACCTCTTTCCAGCTTGGAGTGTAAGAGAGAAATTTTTTGACTCCTTGCTCCAGGTACGCAATGTTGCGGTTTGCAGAAATTCGCACTTCCTCTACCCACGGAGATAAATGTAGGACGGCATCGAGTATGCCCCACCCGTAAGTAGAAAAGGTGAGACCTTCGTAACCGTTAACATGCGGCAAAATTTGTTAGGTTACTGGTCGTTGGAGGACTTCCTCAAAATAATGCTGTAAGCGAAGAATAATATGGTTGTGACTATCACGGTCTCCCTGCTCTGCCAAAGCGAGAATTCGTTGCATCTCCAGCTTCTCTTCTCGAGTTTTGCCAAAATGATTTAAATAATCTCTTGCTACTTGTTTCATGTCCTCGATGGTTTGGATGTCTGATTTAACTGGTTGTTCTCGTTCTATCCCTCTCATCAGCAAAACACCGCACTTCTATCCATATATTGCGCCTTAGCAATTTCCTTCAAACTGCTGATGTACGATTTGGGAGCGAAAAACTCTTCTATTAATACGCTACTGCTCTGATGAGATTGCATGAGCCTGTTCTCCGAAATGCGTGGTACTACACCATAGACCGAAACATCCTCTCCAATTCGAAAGGGTTGCCCAGGATCTAAATGACTGAGCAGAACCTCGCATTTCACTCCTCTTTCTTTCCATTTATACAACCACTCTCTAGCACTATCGATACTAAAGGGATCAGCTCTCACGAATAAAAGATTGCGGTCAACAGTATGAAGCAACCGCTGTAAAGTCTCAGACTCAGGAAAGCAGTAACCCCAATCGACGTATACATAGTCAAATTGCCTACGAAACACAGTAATTAGATTGCTTAATTCTGAGCTCTTCCACTTGCTGGCAGCATGTGCGTAATACAGATTAGGTAAGTGGGCGCTCTGTTTGCAGACATTGCTCCAGTTACGCTTGGCAGTTGTTTGTATATCAATAAAGTCAGGACGAAATAGAGATAATTGATGTTGTTGGAGCTTGAAGAATCTTGATAAATCTGGCTTAGCTTCATTCATATCAAGTACGACAATTCGCTTTTCAGGATGCTGCCTCGCTAGTAAGACTGGATAATTAATACAAAAAGTAGTAATGCCAGAAGCACCGTAGCTCAATAAAGCGTAAACGAGCCCCTTTTCTTTTGACGATCCGATATCTGCACACTCTTGCACAAAGCCTAGAATCAGACTGATCTGATGACGTATTTCTTCTTGTGATAAATGGGCTGATAAAATGTATACATGCTCTAGCCTAGACTCCTCAGCTACCTTCTCAATCATCTTCTCATCCCGATAGAGAGGGACAATAATTAACGGTGAGTTAGGCGGGAGCTGTGCTTTCAGTGCCGGAAGCCATTCCCAAACGGGAGAGTTGAACATTTCGGAAAATATCACGGAAGCTTCTGGCATATAAAGCTGCACAAGCCGTGAAAACTCCGCCGCCGACTCAGCTACCAGCACATCACTGTACATAGGCATATACGTCTTGGCGAGTGACTTCATCGGATAACAAACTAAAATTTTCATGACGCTTGCTCCTTCGAACCCATGATATGACCTACCTGAAGCATCCCATATGACATTGCCTCGGTTATTATCACATACTCCTCGTCTGTCAAATTAAAACCGATAAAAGCAGGTAGTGCTGTTGGCTGTACCCGGTAGTCACGATATCGCTTTTCTCCATTCTGCAACGGTTTTTCTCGTGATCCATGAAAGATAGAATCCATCTGATCAGGCGATGGTAACAAGCTTGGCTTTAATGTATAGATCTCAATACCATTACTGTCCCTCACACTTGCAAGCTGACTTTCAAATAACAGATCTGCCGTATCATTAGTTTTTCGAAAATGCAGTGGTGTAGGATAGTCTTGCAGCTCCGAAAGACTCTTGTATTTGACCCAAATTTTCACATGATCGCCTTTACGTAATTCAGTTAACGGATGGATGGATAGTAGGGGGAACTCGTAGCGCGCCTCCCCTTTTTCCGGTAAAAGCTGCGAATCTGTCAGCTTTTCCACTAATAATTGCTCGCCTTCGTACATTGTCTGCGTGCTCCTTTTCCCCAGTACAGTATCCAAATCGCGCGCTGAACCTGGAAGAATTTCATCCACCTCTTCCTGTACGAGTATCACGTCATCTTGTGTAATCGGCTCGAAGGCTGATATTTCTTTCCCTGCAGCTACCTTAATAACTGGGGCAAACAGCTTTTCCGCAGCCATCGCGTCAATATATTGAGTCGCCGCATAAAAGGACGACCCTGCTAGCAGAAACGAAATTAAGCAAATGACAAGTAATGTTTGCTTCTTCATAACATCCTTCCTTTATAAGCATGAATCAATGACTGAAACTCAATTTCTTCCTCGGGGAAAATCTCCAAAAGTAGATTGGCTTTGGCGCTTGCCATTGCTGTTTTCTCTCCATTCATCAACGGAATCATATTAGTTACCTGTGTAGCTCCCGGCTGCTGGTCCCATAGGGAGAGCGTTCCTTCTACTTTTTTCATGATGCTTGTCCGAGACAATTGGCTATTCCATTTGTTTGCTATCATTTTTATTTTTCTTCTTTCTGTCTTCCACCAAGCAGGGGCTGGCTCTACCAGGAACAAGCGGGTAAGTCTAGCCAAATCGGCATCAAAAACTACCCATATTTCGTCGGCATGCTCAAAAATATGTTTGGAGTGAGCATCATTCCAATGGGAAGAAACATCAATAACCACAATAGGACTATCCTTACAAATTCGTAGTAACCAGTTGGCTGTATCTGTTTGAGAAGATTCCTGCTGAAATCGTGCTGGGGATTCTATCTGGATGCGAAGATGGTTATTCTGCATGAGGAGCAATGATGTAGGAGAATCTCTTACTTGTTGTCGAGCTCTACGTTCAAAATCAAGAGCAAAATAATAATAGGATGTCACTTTTGGCAACTCGCAAAGGGTAACAGGAATGCCTTTTCCTGACCATGCATACGCTAGGTTACTTGCAAGAAAACTAGCTCCAGCCTGTGCGTACAAGCTCATAACCGCAATACATTTACGCTGATACGACTCCAGTTGCTCAACTATTTGTGGAGAAGCAAGCTTTTCTTTAAGTATCCTCCATTGCCGCTCTTCCTCAATAGACTGTGAAAACTCCTGCTGCTCCAAATCACGGAACCTGGAGACAAAGCGGCTCATTTGGTGAAACATGATTATCCCACCTGGGAGTCATTTGATTTATTTTTACTAGCAATGTACTTCTCAAATTTCTCAACCATCTCTCGAACAGTAAGGGACTTGCGGTGATAATAGTATATTTTGCGCAGCCGCTCCCTTTCCTGAGCCGTCATTTCTGGTCTCACTTTCATGGCTAGCTCGATTAACAGAGCGAGCTCGACGTTGTTAGGTCTCCCTCTTCTTGGTGGATTGGCAAATAGCTCCTGCTGCTTTTTATTAAATGCGTTTGGGTACTCTACCAGCCACATGTCTACCAACGTTTCAATATCTTCATGTGTACGTACTCCGAGCTTCATCAAGTATTTAAAATAGGTGGGGATGGGACGTTCACGTATCTGCCCATCTTGCCATCGAGCGAGGAATCCATTTGGCATTGTTAGGAGCTTGGTTACGTCTCGGATGAGTGCTATCCGATTTGGCGATTGGTATTGAACGACTGCTTCTTTTACTAGCGTAAACAAAATGTCATGATAATTGACGCCTTTATACCCGCTTCCATACTCTGTGATGTACCATTCCTCAACTGCTCGATCAAAATCTCTCCGGCAATTCGATAACTGAAGCTGATTCAGATGCTCATAAAACTCTTCTAGATCATACTGAACCATAAATTCTTCCTGGTAATCCCCAAAAACAAAAGCAATAAAGGATTCCTTAAACTCTTCCAATGACAACAATGTCAGCTTGTTTGTCTCCTCATAGCAGCGGTTGACTAATTCGATTGCACTCTTTGCCAACACGTCAAAATACCCCCATTTTCCTTTTTATAGAACGATAGATATTCTCCAACAGCGTTCTCGACGCGGCGAATCTTATTTAGCCTGGCAAACCAGGCATTTCGCTTTATGGGTCGCCTCACACGCACCCGTGCAAGGCGATTAAAAGAACCTACTCAGTTACAAAGTAAAGTTCTTCTCCGGTCGCGAAAAGAAGAGCAATCCTTCCCGCGCGCTCCATGACGGTTGGAGCATTCTCCATTACAATTAGCCCGTCATTGAGTACTACTCTGTCTCCAAATCGATGTACGGATTCGATCTGGAACGCTCCCTGCGGAACTCTTTCCACTGAAAGATGTCTGCCAGGTTTGTGCTTCTGGTAGCGTACTTGTCGCCCTAGAAGCTGCTCCACGGATGCAGAGCATTTCTGGTGAGCCTCTACTGTTGCCATGCGCAACGCCTCCTTCTCTCACCTGTAGAGTACGGCCGTTTCATCTGCTTATAAGCCTATGAAACTACCTCTACCGTAAAAAAAGACAGCAGGGTTGTGCAAATATTTTTATAACTCATCCCAATAAGAGGGATTACTAAGTTCGGGATACATTTCAGTGACCATATCAAACGGTGAAAAGTAAAGTGTATCGACGAGAATCTTGAGTTTATATGTTTTCAGGAGCGTATAGGCTCTCTCTGTTTTGCTGAAGATACTTGGCAGTTGACGCAAATCTGCTAGCTTTAGTAGATGCTTGCACATATAGTCGACACATATTTTTGCCCGTTCCTCACCCTTTATACTCTGAAAATAAGCTGGGGGAAAATGACGTCTTATGCCTGAAAGCACTTCTTGGTAAACCCATAACACTCGTTGTTCTTCTGAAAGCCGAGGTAAATACGGATAAGCGAATTCGACGAAGTAATACACATCCTCAGCCTTTGCCTCGATGGGCGGTTCAATAAATTCTCTCACCAAATGAAGCTTCAGTTCTTTGACATCCTGCAAGTTCAATTCACGTCTCGCCTGCTCAGGAGTCCATCTTTTTACATTTTCAATCGCATATCTTACAACTAATTGGACTTTTTGCTTTCGGTACTGCACATCTTCGAACTCATACGGGGAAAAACGCTTTTGCTCTCCGTTAAGAATTCGTTTGTACCGATCGACTATTTTTGAGGGCATTGTCATCTCACTCCTATCCCCATTTCTGGAATATACTACTAAATTACCATGCGGGATTAGGACAAAAATAACAGCACCTCTGTTCAAAATTGTGACTTTATTCATAGACCCCAGACTGGGAGACTCTGTTCATTTTTACAAAAAGCTCATCCCAAAATACGGGTATATTCTTTTCAACCTTTACTTCTAAATGATAGATTCCTTGCAAGTACAAATAAGGCCGTTCACCTTTTTGGTGAATGACAGAGACCTCATCACTTGTCCCCTCCAGATTCGGCCTGTTTAATCTCCAAAGAATCCCCGCTTCTTCACGTGCCCCGCGAATAATATCCGCATCACGACGTTCAGCTTCTTCTGTTGTCGCAAACAATCTGATTTGCTTATCACCGTTCGTATCCACGTACTCCCATTTTCCAGCCGCACGTGCTCCCTTAGTAATCAAATCTGCTGTATGTTGCATCTTCATTTTTAGATAATCTGTCTGCTCCAAAAATAACAGGATAGAGAGCAGACTGCCCAAGCAGAAGAGAAAGAAGAGCACAGTAATCATGGTTGCCCCGCGCTCTTCCTTCACTCGAATCAAAAAATGATGCAACGAATCATTCATTGCTTCTCCTCCGCATTTTCAACCATCATGTGATAGCTTTCAGTTATCTCGAATAATTCCCCCGTAGAGAGAAGCCGAAATGAAACTGTTGCTTTAGCTTTTACATGACTGCCTTTTCTCCAGCCGTTCCCATCAAGCTCCAGCTGCACATCTTTGTGGAGGACTCCGATACCTTGTGCTAATTCGGATGTACCTCTCTGTTTCGCATGGAATTTGGCCAAACCGAAATTGGGCTGCACTGCAGCAATTCTCCCTGCCTCATACGCAGCCGCCAATGCCTTTTGCTTGTTGTACATCATGCTGAATTGGTCAAAGGAGAATACGATCAAGATCCAAACTAAAGGAAACACCAAAATAAACTCAATCATCTGGCTGCCTCGCTCATCTTTCACCCTCGCACTTATCATTCGTCCCATACGTGTGATCATCCGCTTGCTCCGATGACATCTCGCACAGATTGGAGCACAAAAGCACCCAGCAAATATACAGCATAGGGGAATGAAAAGGCTGTTTTTTCCCTGCCTGGCAGCCACACTTGTCGATGAGCTGTCCATCCGGCTGCAATAATTTGAAGATTGTTGCGTAGGCGAGCCCAATTTTGCGGATAGAACACCATCACAATCAGGCATAAAATGATAGAATGCAAAAACAAAGAAGACACCACACTCCAGCTTGTCCAAGCTCCAACAGCCATCAGCAGCTTTTGATCGCCCATCCCCATTCCTTTTAAGATTACGGGACCAACTGTCAACAAAAATGCTCCTGCCACACCTAGCACTGCTCCTGCTAATAATTCACCTTCCCACTGATACCATAAGCCGACAGCAATCGCCGGAAAAACAAGCGTATTCGGTATTCTTCTTTGTCTCCAATCCATCCATGCTGCCGCTCCTAATACGCCTAGCAAGACTACGTTTGTCATTTGCTTATTTTTTCTTGCAGTTCCTTCAGCTTCTCGTCTTCAGCAGTACCTAGTTGTGTCAGTGTCGGAATAAGCACAATCAAGATGACGGCAATGATAATGACCATTTCCACGATCGTGACACCGTCCTCCTCATACCAAAAACGCTTGACGTAATCTGCGATGGTTCCCATTCCATTCACTCCTCATTGATATTTTGGTTCTATTTTCACTCTGCCAAAAGACAGCGCCTCTCGCAAAAATATTTACATGCGCTTATTTTTCTACAGGCTTTCTCCGATGCCGATGAATGCAGGCCCCATCACCAGGAACAATAGCGGCAGACCCATTAACAAAATGACAAAAGGCAGTAATCTGATATTTAACCGATTCATATGGGTAGCAGCTTCGTCCTCTTGTTGTCTCACTTGCTCCTCTACTTGGACAGACAACATTTGCGATATGCTAACCCCTTTTTTCATTGCCTCGTTCATCTCTAGTGCGATGGAAGTCAACGAATCTACCTCCCACCGAAAGGCCAGCTCTTCAAGTGCCTTTCGCCAGTTCCCATGCCTTTTTTCTCCCATTTCTAGGCTCGCGAGTTCTCTGCCAAGTCTGGCATCAAAACGTCTCGCTGTCTGCTTAACAGCCTGCTGCAACGGCATGCCTGCTTCCACCAATGACTGCACAATGCTGAAAAAGATTGGGACCTGCTCTCGAATTTCAGCTTTAGCCCGCTTGTCTACCCGATCTAGTAGCATGTTCGGCAGCAAGTACAAAAATAAGCTAATCGTTAAGGGAAGCCCAGTCACCATACCGATTTTTTCACCATGTACCATGCTTATTGACAATGATGCTAGAGATGAAACGATGAAACACATACTGATGAGCCGGAACAAAACAATTTCTGTCAGGCTTATATCAATCCCCAGACGCGCCAATGTTTCCTCTATTTTTTTCTTATCGATTCCCGTCCATTTGTAAAAATGCTGTAGCAGTACCTGGTTTTTCTCCAAGCTTCGAACTAGTGTCCACCTTTTTCGTCCTTGTTGAAACGATTGCTCAAGCTTGGCTTGTTTCACGGAGTCAATCCTGCCCAAAAGGGTGGCGGATATTGGTTCTCCCTTACTCACACAAGACGGCAAGCCGTATAGAAATATAGCAACACTCACCAATATACTAAGAACGAGAACGAACATTGCACCCTCCCCTATGCTCCCCTGCTTATGCTTTTATGCGCAACAAAACGAATTGCTTCTCCCCCAATCAAAATAGAAGCCAAGCTTCCCAAAATAAGAAACCGTCCCCCAATTGTGGCCGTAAGTGGGTCGAAATGATTGGGATTATTCACATACAACGCAATGACAAAAACAAACGGCATGACGCTTAGTAAATTCACTTGTGCAACGATTTGTGCCATAGCTGCTTTTTGTCTACGGAGCGACTGTCTGCGCCGTAATATCGAAGAGGCAGCCAAATCGAGCGTTTTAGCCATATCTCCGCCCATCTCACGTTGAATGTGGACAATGGTCGCTAAATATTTGACATCTGCTGATCCTGTGCGTTCAAAGAATCGATTCATTACGTGCTCTAATGGGACTTGTGCCCGCAATAGCTCTACAATACGCCTGTATTCCTCTAATACGATTTCTGATAAAAATGGACTAGTAGCTACCTGTTCAAACGCATGCAAATACGATGGAGAAGTACGTAAAGAACTGGCCATGAGTCGAATCGCTTTTACATTGCCTGCTTCGAAATCGTCCTTTCGACGGGCCCCCCATACACTCACTAACCGTTCGGTAAACATAATCCCTGCCAGCAAAGCAGGCATTGCCATCCACCAAGACTGCAAGATCTGACTACTCACACCAAATGACGCGATCCCCAATAAAAAAGAGAGGGTCACATACTGGTTTACCCCCCACCCTGAGCGCGATTTCGCCAACCTCTCCTCAAACTGCTTCCAAATCGTTTTTCTGTCCTGTTGCAACACTTCTACGATTTCGTGCTTCCCCGCCGGTTCTCGCATATACAATTTGTTGGGCAAGATCAATAACAGGATGGCCATCCCTATCCCAATTGCAACAGGTAAGCTAATGTCCATGCTTTCCCCTCCTATAGCGGTATTGGTGTGGTGAAAAAGACGCGCTCAATCTCCTCTCGAGACAGGCCTTTCTCTAGCCATCGCTTAATCAGTCGCTCTGGGCGATAGCCTGTCCATTTGAAATGGCCCTTTACTCTCCCATTCTCCACCCCTGTTACTTCGTACACGTATATATCCTGCAAATACACCCGATCAGGGAGAACCTGTTTAATGTTGCAGGCTCGCTTTATCCATTCTTCATGCGATTGACCCGTCCCCACTACCTCCGTTATCGCTACCACCTTGCGACTACCATCTTCTTCAAAACGTTTTACTTGAACAATCAAATCCAGTGCTGAACCGATCATTAAGTTGCGCTCTTCAGCACTATACCCTTCATCTGCTTTTCCAAATAAAATGGGCAATGTTGAATCGACCAAAGCTCGCGGTGAGTTTGCGTGCGCTGTGCTCCAGCTACCAGGGTGGTCCGTATTCATCGCCCAAAGCATATCTACGATTTCTCCACCGCGTGTCTCACCGACCATAATGACATCCGGCCTTTTTCGCAAGGACAAGCGAACACAATCCTTGATCGAAAACCCACCCTTCCCCTCGTAATTCGCAGGTTTCGCTAAAAATCTGCGCACAAAAGGATGCTGAAGCTTCATCTCCAAAACATCCTCGATCGTAATAATACTTAAATGATCAGGGACATATTGGGAGATGAGATTGAGCATGTGTGTCTTGCCTGAGCCTGTTCCTCCACTGACAATGCCAGATGCACGAGATAAACGGACGGCTCTGTTTAAAAAGAGAAGCATCGGCTCGCAAATGGAACCGTACCGTAAATAATCGGACTCACTGAGTAGCTCACGGTGTTTTCTAATCGTGAGCATATGACCATCGGGAGAAATAGAGCGATGCGTAGCAGCAACCCGGGAACCGTCTGGAAGCTGTGTATGCAGCTCTGCTTTCGTTTCATTAAACTCACGTCCCATTGTCGCTGCAATCTGTTCTAATAAGCGCAGCAGCTCTTCCTCATCGCGAAAAACAGCAATCTCCGGAGATTCAAGACGACCAGTACTTTTTCTCTCAATGACGAGATAGTTATAGCGATGAAAAAGAATCTCCGTGATGTCGTTATCCTCTAATAAAGCGTCTAATGGGCCCCACCCCGTCAAAGAATGCAGCAGCCGTTTTACTTCTGCTTCCATTTGTATGGATGTCAGCGTGGTTTGCGACTCCAGCAGCATCCGAATATCTGCCGTCAGCTCATCCATAAAGAGTGAAGAATGTTTTTCCTCCCATAATCGCTTTCCGTATTTCTCAACAATCTGGGTACGAATCGATGTTTCTCTATCTGTCCCAACCCATTTTTCATTCGTCCGCTCATGATCAGGAGCTTGCATTTTTTCATGAAGCGTCGTAGGAACTCCCGCCATTCCCCTCCCCGCTGATCGCAATTCTTGCGCAGGGCGGACTTGATTTGAAATGCCTAGTAACTGTTTTTTATCGAACATGACACCCTCCCTTATCCCCATAACCATTTGAAGAGAGATGTTTTCTCTTTTTGTTTCTCTTTTTCAGCAGCCTTCATTTGCTCCCCATCTACGGGAAACAGTGCTTTTCCTAATGTCTCAATGGCTTCCTTGGCTGGAATTCTCCCTGACTGGAGCATGACTGGCGTTCCGGTGTTAATTGATTTTTTCACTTCCACATCATCAGGTATGGAGAAAATTTTTTTGCTAGGGTGAAGCTGGAAATAGGCACGAATTTCATCTAAGGTAAACATTTCTTTCCTCTGCAAACGATTCATGCAAATTTGAATGCGTTCTTCTGGGTACTCTGCTTCTCTCAACAGTTTCAGCAATCGTTGAATATTTTCAATGGAATCTACCACCGGATTCCCCACCATCACGACATGTTCTGCAAAAAACAGAGCTTGAATCGTTGCATCTGTTGTATCCGGAGCCGTATCAATAAGAATGACGTCATAGTTGCTCTGTTTTAACGTTTCGAGAATCAGATATAAATGATAGTCACGGATTTCAAAGCTTTGCCGAATATCACGGGGGGACGTAAGTACATGCAAGCCTGTATCAGGATGAGCAACCACATATTTCTCGATATGTTGAGGAGATAAAGGCAAGGCTTGTGCGTATTCCTGCCATTCCTCACTGCTAATGGAATACGGGTCTTTTCCTTGATCCTGAATAAACGAATGCAATTGAGCATCAAGATCCTTTACCCACGTAAAAAGATTAGGGGTACGGGGGAGATTCAAAGTAGTCGCAAAAGTACCGAGATCAAGATTGAAGTCAACAGCGATAACCCGCAATGGGACGCCCTCGTTTTTTTGCATGGAAAAGAAAATCGCTAGCTCACGAGAAATAAATGTTTTTCCTACGCCACCTTTGGGACCGTAAACAGTAATAAGCTGTTTAGGACGAGTCATTTCAGGAACTAAACTATCCGTGATCGGCTCGGAGATCGAAGGCGGCTGACTCGGATAGCTCCTGGTTTGTTCCTGGATTACATACTGATGTTGTTGTGGCGCAGCTTCTGCTACCATACCTGGAGGCTGTATCATCATGGCTAACGCTTCGATTTGCCCTGGTTCAATGGGCTTGGCAATAACCCATAGACCTAAGTTCCGGAAAAATGGCTCCCACATCAGTTCATTGCTTGAGCAAGCAGCAATAAATGAAAGATGAGGAAAGGCTAGCCGAAATTGCTGACACAACACACCTCTTTCCGTTCCCTTTATACCACCAAGCAACACCAAATGGGGTTGGTTTGCCTGTAATTTTGCCCATGCCTCTTCCACTCCGAGTGCTTCCCCGCACACTTCGATCCATCTGCTGTTTATAAGTTGCGCCGTTAACAAACGAACTGAATCTCTATCATCATCTACTATGAGCAACCGCCTTTTCACTCATGCTCCTCCTTTTTAATACCCCAGCGAGTTTTCGTCTTCATTAACTCTGAAGCGAATTTTACGTCTCCTATTCCTGGATTTCCCTCATCCTTCACTGCAGCCAAGCCCAGTCTGATTTTTCCATAATGAAGTGCGTGTGTTAGCAGAACAGCCTCATCACGTGTCAGGGAGAGAGTCACAGCTACCAGATTGGGGTGATCGCCTTCCATTTCGCGTTGAATGCCAATGATCGGCATGTTTTGCAGCAGCAGTCCAGAATGTGCTCCTGTCTCATCTTCAAAGGAAGCATAGACGTGCACCCTTTCTCCGCTTGATACATGCGGTGAAACTCCTGCAACATTGTCTATGGGAATGCTCATACCTGTCATTTTTTCTGTGATCACTCCGTTGCCTTGCGCATTACTGGTTTGCTCCAAATCACTTTTCAATAACGGTCGGCCACCCTTCACTTGACGGGTGAATGCTAAACCGACAAGACTCTGTCCTTCCTCCCATGGAATCAAACCTGGAATTGGGGCAATGGGTTGTTGAAAGATCCCTCCCAGTCTCAGTGTTAATGGCTCCATATCCCTTGCTTCAAGTAATTGGCCACTTTCTTTTTCCACTGTTGATCGCAATTGTATATAGGTCACTTGATGCGGCTTCAAAATGATGTAGGTCGCTACACCTATACATGTAGCGAAAAGCAATATAGCCAATAGTCGTAACGGATGTATAGACATTCTCCCCCTCCTCTCCATTGTTTCTAGCGTAGAGGAGAATAGAGGGACAAAAAAAGAAAACAAAAAAACTGTGCAGAAAAATGCACAGTTACACCTATTACACAACAAAAAAAGCTGCATTCTCCATTACTTTTTACAAGTAATCGGGAATACAGCTTTTCGTCTC
>NZ_JAOTNO010000026.1:0-35603 GCF_041644655.1 Brevibacillus sp. BD137
TCCATCCAACATCTGTATAAGAAAATGATATACTCGTGTGATATACTGAGGACGTTGAAGAGAGAGAAAACGAGAACGATATTTATGGGGGGAGTAGCCGTGCAGATGAAAAAGAGCGCAATTGGATTATCTTTGGTGGCAACCTTGGCACTCCTGTTCGGAGGATGGTTCTTGTATCAAAAGATGGAGATTGAGGAGCCAATCCGTGCAGAAATTGGACAAATGCAGTCCGCAACATTGGGCAATTTGGAAATCAACAAAGATAAAATTCAAATAGATGTAACTGTTACAAAACCAGACGCATTTCCAGCAGAATATCGGAATCTGCTAACGGAGACAAAAAAGATCGCAGGGGAAAAAGAAGTGGTCATTGACATCGACAATCAGTCGACAACGATGCACGATATTTGGCAGAGTGGTCAATTTGTGTTTACCGAAGCAGTGGAGTTGCATGAATATAGCCGCATTCCAGCCCTTATGGAACAATGGAAAAAGGGGAATCAACTCGACCAAGCATCTGCATCGATGGATGACAAGAACATTTATGTTTATATGAAAAAAGGAACGGAGGATTTTTATACCATCATCCCCCGATCCAATGAAAAAGAGGTGACGGCACGTGCGTAAGGAAATACTGATCGGCGTCGTACCTGCACTGTTGATTTTTCTTGTTTTTCTTGGTGTAAACATTACGCCATTCCTGGTGTTCGGAGCCGTACTGGGTGCGATTTACTTTCTAGTCATCCGCCAGCAAAATGGTCAAGGTGGAAATGTCGCCCTCGGAGGGAAAAGAAAAGCAAACAAGCATGAGCTGCCGAAATCGGACGTGCAGTTTGCCGATATCGGTGGACAGGAACGCGCCAAAAAAGAACTGAAGGAATCGCTTGATTTTCTCGTGTATAAAGACAAAATTGAGCAGTACGGGATTCGTCCGATTAAAGGTGTTCTTTTGACAGGTCCTCCTGGTACAGGTAAGACACTGATGGCGAAAGCGGCAGCAAACTATACAAATTCTGCTTTTGTGGCGGCATCGGGTTCGCAGTTCGTGGAGATGTACGTCGGTGTCGGTGCACAACGCGTCCGTGAATTGTTTCAGGAAGCGAAGGCATTAGCAGAGAAAAATGGGCAAGACAGCGCGATTATTTTTATCGATGAGATCGATGTCGTCGGTGGAAAAAGGGACGGTCAACAGCAGCGAGAATACGATCAAACCTTGAATCAACTGTTGACGGAGATGGATGGTGTAGCTACGACTGACAAACCGCGGGTTTTAGTCATGGCAGCTACGAACCGGAAGGATATGCTCGACGCAGCGCTGTTGCGTCCTGGTCGTTTTGACCGTCATATTAGCGTTGATCTTCCGGACAAACCAGCACGCGAGCAGATTTTGACCATTCATACGGCCAATAAACCGCTAGGCGAGGACGTCACACTGGAAAAAGTGGCTCAGGAGACATTCGGATTTTCTGGCGCGCAGCTGGAGAGTGTAGCCAATGAAGCAGCTATTTACGCCATGCGTGACCGCCAGGACAAGATCACAGCGAAGCATTTTGGCTATGCGGTGGACAAGGTTATGCTCGGAGAGAAGGTAGACCGTCAAGCATCTGAGGAAGAGAAGAAGCGCGTTGCTCTCCATGAATTGGGACATGCCATTGTCAGTGAGAGCGTGCGACCAGGCTCTGTTTCGCAGGTCACGCTGAGTCCACGAGGCAAAGCACTGGGATACGTCCGACAGAATCCAATGGAAGACCGCTATCTGTATACCAAGGAAGCGATGGAGAAGCAAATCATGGTTAGCCTTGGAGGAGCCGTAGCGGAGGAAATCTACTACGGTGGGCGCAGTACTGGATCGAAGAATGACTTCGAGCAGGCGCTGGGAATGGCACAGGAAATTGTACAAAGCGGTATGTCCGAGCTGGGGATCGTACATTTGCAATACGTGGATAAGAATCGGATTCATGACGAGGTTGAGCGTCTGCTGGAAGGATTGCTCGCAGAAACTCGCAATCTTTTGAGACAATTTGATTCCGTATTCCAAACGGGCTTGCATACATTGTTGGAAGCGGAAGTTCTGCAAGGCGATGAGTTCAGGGCCCTATTGTCACAAACGAAGGAAGAAGTTGCTGTATAAGTGAAGATAATGAACCTGCTAGCCAAGGGAAGAGTCGGCGAAGCAGGTTTTTTTGTGTTTGCTGGCCACTTGGGCAAATCAGGATGAAACAATTTTGTAGACACGGTGCCAAATAAGTAAATGGATGAATATCCTACAAAGGTGATACGGGAATGAAATCAGGAGGCAAGGAGACCCTATGGCCAATGTGAACCGGCGAAAAGCAAACAAAAGTTTGAGCAAAACCTTTAGGCAGACCATGCACGAGTTACCGCTCTCATATACATCATCACCCGATCGGGAGTGGATGGAAGACCTCGAATTAAATCTGCTTGAAAGTCATTTGGAGAGCAGTCACAGAATACCTCCCATCTCTGCTGCCACACCGAAAGAGCAACAAAACCCGATTCCCAAAGTACCCAAGCAGGACCTATCCTCCAAACAGGACTCGTTTTCCAGACAGGATTCAACTTCCAGACAGGATTCAGCTTCCAGACGGGATTCAGCTTCCAGACAGGATTCAGTTTCCAGACAGGATTCAGCTTCCAGACGGGATTCAGCTTCCAGACAGGATTTACCTTCCAAACCGGATACGTCTTCCAAACCGGATACGTCTTCCAAACCGGATACGTCTTCCAAACAGAACGTATCTTCCAAACAAAACGCTTCCTCCAAACAGAGCTCAACTGCTAATCCGAACTTTTATTCGAAGGTCATCAAAGACCGAAATGATGATCGTGTCCAATCATTTGTCTATACAGACGACTTGACAGATCAATCCGTGACAACAGAAAAAATTGCGAACCGGGCCATCGACGCGTCAAAAATTAAGCAAGGCGCCGTGGATAATTCGATTTTGAAGGATTATGCCGTGGACAGCAGTAAACTCGCGGACAAGAGCGTCACTTCCACCAAACTCGCCCCGCATGCGGTACAGAGGGATCATCTGGGGCAGGGAATCGTAAGCGGCGAGCATTTGTTGGATTATTCGATTTCCGCGCAAAAATTGATCAACCATAGCATTACTTCCGAGAAGTTAGCCGATAAAACCATCGACTCGATGAAATTTGCCGATCACTCGATCCAAAGCAAGCATATTCAAGAGCAAGCGATCACGAATGAGTTGATTCAGGATCAATCGATTACCTCGGAAAAAATAAAGATGGGGACCATTCAAACAAGTAATCTCGCCAATTATGTGATCAACACAGTGAAGATTGAGGATGGAGCTGTCACAGGCGATAAATTACGCGATGGAGCTGTAACTTCGACGAAGATAGACGAAGATACAATTGAGTCTCAACATATTCGTGAAGGCTCCATTTACCATCATCATCTCACGGAAGAGCTAATCGATGGCAGCAACATTAGCGCTGGCAGCATCACAGATCATCACATCGCATTTCAGGCCATTTATAGCCAGCATTTACATCCAGAAGCGGTGACCAGTGATAAAGTGGGGCCGTATGCGATATTGACTGAGCATTTGGACAACAATAGTGTCACGGCAGAAAAGCTTGCCAAAGAATCAATTGGCAGCACACATTTACAAGCTGGCAGTGTCCTATCGAGTCACTTGCAAGACGGGATGCTGACGGCTAAAAAAATTGGGGATCAACAAATTACCTCAGCCAAGATAGCTGATAAGGCGATCACTGCCGACAAATTGGCGAACAGGTGTGTAGGAGAGCAACACTTGCTCGATGAGAGCGTGAGTTCACGACATCTGATTGACGGAACCATTCGCTCAGAAAAGCTGGCAAGAAGATCTGTGGAAGAACAGCATTTGACTGACAGAATTATTGGGGGCAATCATCTACGCGAGTACATCATCCAGACCCAGCATTTGCATGACCACTTGGTGACCACCTCAAAGTTGGCGCCGGAATCTGTTTCCACAGACAAAATCTCGGATCTAAGCATTACGACAAGCAAGCTTGGTGATGCTGTCATCACAGCGCCCAAAATAGCCAAAGATGCGATCAAGACCCGCCATTTGGGCAGATTAGCCGTGACGGGGGAAAAGATTGCGGAAAAAGCAATTTCATCTACACATCTCAACAGTCACATCATTCAAGCGGACCATCTCCAGGGTAACTCCATTTCCAAGGAAAAATTACAGGACGGCAGTGTCACCCGAGAGAAAATAGCCGATCAGAGCATTGATGCGAGCAAGCTAGATAGCCATTCCGTTCATGGTGCTCATGTCATAAAAGGCAGCCTGGATGGAACACATATTAAGGAAGGAACGCTCAAAGGAAGTCATCTGATTAGCAAGAGCATAACAGAACAGCACCTGCAAAACCGGATCATTACGCAGGAAAAACTGGCAGAGGACTCCGTGACCGGTTCTAAAATTGCGTCCAAAGCTGTCACTACGCATCATATTGCAAATCAGTCCATTGATGCGGAGAAATTATCCTTTCCGGTAATTGAGACCCATAATCATATAGGAGTAACCTTGCAACAATACGGTTTCGTCCCCTTCAGACTTTCTGCCACAAGCAAGTCTACAGATGTGATTGTTCGATTGCCACAGCCTTTTGCGGATACACATTATTGTATGGTGGCGATGACAAATCAACCGGGCATCTATACATCGCTCAAATATACGAAAAGGACTTCGGCACTCATCACCGTATTTCGCAATCAGGAGGGGCAGGAAGCGACTGGTGTGATTCACTGGATTGGAATTGGAGTAAAAGGAGTAGATGTCCCACACGAAATGTTGGACTGGTCAACAGAGAGTGGACAATTGGAGGCAGAAGAAGTCGAGGAAGATCACGACTTTGATGAGGAAGACGTGGATGACGAAGATACGAATGATGAAGATGTGGAAGATGAGGACATGGTCGACGAAGATACGTATGAGGAAGATGTGGAAGACGAAGATACAGATGAGGAAGACATGGAAGATGAGGACATGGTCGACGAAGATACGTATGATGAAGACAGGGAAGATACGTACATGGACGAGGATGACATGGACGATCACGACACGGATGAAGATGAAGAAGACACGGATGATAGTGACCTCGAGCAAGATTATGAAAGTAGTGAAGAATACGATAGCGAGGACGATAAATAATTCGGTAGGAAACAACAATGGGGCGAGTGGATGATTCAGAAGCAGGGAGGCCGATGTTGAGATCAGGTCTCCCAAATGTATATTGAGTTTACATAATTATTTTATCGTTAACATTATACAGGGAGACTTTCATTGAATTTGCAGGCACCCAATAGTATAATTGTTTGGTATACTTAGTCTGTATTTGCATGGCATGGTAAATGGAGGGAATCATTCAATGTTGACGACGATTGCCCGAATCGGGCAGCATGTTGGACAAGAAGTACGCCTGGGATGCTGGTTATACAACAAACGCAGCAGCGGCAAGATTCAATTTTTGCAGCTCCGCGACGGATCCGGCTTCATTCAAGGTGTAGTAGTAAAAGCGGAAGTAGCGGAAGAAGTGTGGGAAAATGCATCGCAGCTCACACAAGAAAGCTCACTTTACATAACTGGTTCAGTTCGTGCGGATGACCGCGCACCAAGCGGTTACGAACTGACAGTAACAGGTGTGGAAATTATCCAGATCGCCCAGGAATATCCGATTTCCTTGAAGGAACACGGTGTTGACTTCCTGATGGACCATCGCCACCTGTGGCTGCGTTCTCCACGTCAGCGTGCAGTCATGGCTGTGCGTTCCGAGGTGATTCGCGCCATGTATGAGTTCTTCCACGAGAACGGTTTCGTAAAAGTAGACCCGCCAATTTTGACACCGACCTCTGCGGAAGGTACCACCAACCTGTTCCATACCAAATATTTTGATGAGGATGCGTATCTCTCGCAGTCCGGCCAGCTTTATATGGAAGCAGCCGCTATGGCGTTAGGTCGCGTTTACTCTTTCGGACCAACTTTCCGTGCCGAGAAATCCAAGACACGTCGTCACTTGATCGAGTTCTGGATGATCGAGCCGGAGATGGCTTTCGTAGATCACGAAGAAAATCTGCGTATTCAGGAAGCGTTTGTTTCTCACGTGGTACAATCCGTATTGAAAAACTGTGAGCGCGAACTGAAAACGTTGGAGCGCGATACAACAAAACTGCAAAATGTAACGGGATCGTTCCCACGCATCTCTTATGATGATGCGATTAAACTCTTGCAGGAAAAAGGTAGCGAGATTAAATGGGGAGACGACTTCGGTGCACCGGATGAGACGATGATTGCGGACCATTTCGACAAGCCTGTTTTCATCACCCATTATCCTACCGAAATCAAGGCTTTCTACATGAAGCCACACCCTGAACGTCCAGAAGTGGTTCTGTGCGCGGATATGATCGCACCAGAAGGCTATGGTGAAATCATCGGGGGTAGCCAGCGGATTGATGATCCAGAACTCTTGGAGAAACGTTTTGCTGAGCATGAGCTTTCGGAAGAGGCTTATCGCTGGTATATGGACCTGCGAAAATACGGTACAGTTCCTCACTCCGGCTTCGGTTTGGGTCTGGAGCGTACCATTGCATGGATTTGCGGGCTGGATCATGTGCGCGAAACCATTCCATTCCCACGCATGCTGAATCGTCTCTATCCATAGAGTTCCTTTATCGATGAACGATCTACACCCTGTTGCGCGAGGGCAGCAGGGTGTTCCTATTGTATGACAGCGCGTTTTACGCACTCCCTTGTTATCCCAACCCAGAGGTGAATATGCGTTATGGACTCCCATATATTGCAATTGTTGCAAGAAGGAGCAACATCCGTCTCTAACCTTCTTTTGAAAATGTATAAGCGTATGTCATTGACTGATGACGAGATGATGCTACTGATTCATCTGCTGTCCTTTCAGCAGGAAGGGAATCGATTCCCGACCTTAACAGAGCTGGAGGAACGCATGTCCATGACAAGCAGGAGATTGATTCAATCTCTTCAAAAGCTATTAAAAGAAGATTGGATTACGATAGATGAGTTTATCGATCCACAAACTGGTATGCGTCATGAGCAATATAATTTGACACCGTTGTACAAAAAGCTGTACCAGACCTGGCGGGAGCAGCAAGCAGACCCGAGAAGTATCGACCCTTTTATGGAAGTGGCCGTTTCTCTGGATGCCGAACCTGTTGCCATTTACGCTCGTTTTGAGCAGGCATTTGGCCGCCCGCTAGCGCCGTTTGAATTGGAGAACATCCATATGTGGACCGAACAGGACGGCTATCAGGAAGACTTGATTTTGACTGCTTTGCGTGAGGCTGCAACCGTCGGCAAGCTCCACATCCGCTATATTGACCGGATCTTGCTCGAATGGCAAAAGCAACAGATAACAACCGTAGAACAAGCGCGTCTTTACAGCTTGAACTTCCGCAGACAAGCAAATATGAGAGACCACGGGCAACCGCTTTGATTTCATCCAAATCAAGCGGTTTTTTCTATGTCACCGTACACGTACCCATTTTCCTTGTCTGTCATAACATATTACGTAGATGCAAGCTTCAGGAGGCGATAACTTGTGGAAAAACGAAAAAAATGGGATCTGTCTCATTGGGTAACACCAGGTGTGTTTTCAGGAAACTATGTCGTAGATGAGGCAGTTCAACGTATTTCAATCGTAAAAGCCAATGAAAAACAAGATGAGGTAGTAACGGAAAACGTCCAGGAGCTGGTCGTAAATACAAGAGCAGAGCAGCCGAAGGAACTGCTCTTGGAGCCTACCTTCGAAATTATTATGAGAGAGACCGACGAGGCCGTCGTGGAACAGGTTCACCAGCTTGAGCAAGAAGTGATGGAATTGAAAGAGGCGCTTGCTTCATGGGAAGAAAGATGGGAGAAGCTTGAAGAAAACCATTCCAAACAATTGCAGTACTTGTATCAAGTGGTTCTTTCACTGAAAAAGGAGTGGGAGATCGAGCGAAATGAACATCGCGATTATTAGTCCGGGTCCCTTTTCTGTACCACCGGTCAAAGGAAGCTCGGTCGAACACGATATTGACGAGGTCACAAAGATGATCGAGCCCATGCATAACGTGACGATCTACACTCGTCAATGTGCGACCTACCCAACCTCATCCGTGGAAGAAAATCGGCGGTTCATTCGTGTCCCGTATCAAGGGCCAAAGCCATATTTGCGCCGGATTATTCATCATATCAAGAAAAACAAGCCAGATGTCATTCTTGTGGAAAACAGACCGATCTATGTGCTCACATTAAAACGCCATTTTCCCAAGATCCCAGTCTTTGTGAATATGCACTCTCATGTGTACGGGTCACAGCCGATCATCAGCAAGGAAAATATGAAGCGCGCCGTTCGACTGGCAACGGGTTTTATTACGAACAGTGAGTTTTTACGTCAACATTTTATTCGGACGTGCAAGATTCCCGCCAATAAAATTCATGCGGTTCACCTCGGAGTCGATGTCACACCTTATCAGGTTGCAAAAATAGCGGTCAAAAAAATGCGTCAAGAACTCGGATTGAAGCCAGATGATCGCATCTTGTTTTATGCCGGACGACTTATGCGCGGCAAAGGGGTACATGTGCTGATCAAAGCCTTTCGCCAGGTGAGTAAACAAGACCCGAAAGCCAAACTCGTGATTGTGGGGGGGACGGGATACGGCAGCAATCGCCTAAATCCGTATGTTCGAGAGCTCAAACGACTTGCGAAGCCCTTGGGGGAAAAGGTGCGCTTCGTCAATTTCGTCCCATCCGCAAAAATGCCGCTTTACTACCAAATTGGGGATGTCGTAGCCACACCGTCTGTTTGGAAAGAAGCGTTTTGCCGTGTCAATTTAGAGGCAATGGCTGCCGGAAAGCCTGTCATTTCCACTCCACGTGGCGGCATTCGTGAAGTCGTTGCCCACGAGAAAAGTGGCTTTATCATCCCGCCAAAAGATTGGGAAAAAGGATTGCCTGCTGTGTGGGAGTTGTTGTGGAGTTCGCCAGCCGTCCGGAATGAAATGGGCAAACAGGCTCTGCAACGAGCAAAGTTTTTTTCTTGGTATGCAACTGCGCAAGGCTATCTGAACGTATTTGAATCAGTCGTCCCAACACGAATAGAAGAGAAACAGCAGCTTTTAAAAACTGGCTAATTGGAGTGGAAATGAAGTAGGTGGTTGCCTTTTCTTGCACCAATGTGGACGTCTGCCCTGTCCAGCTATCCAGATACGCATACCTTATAAGTATCGCAGAGCACAACTGGGGAGTGATACTTGTGAAAGGGTTAATCTTGTGTGCTGGACGTGGGACGCGACTGCACCCCTTTTCCTATTCGCAGCCGAAAACCCTCCTCCCTGTGGCCAATCACCCGGTCTTACACTATTGCATTCGCAAACTGCGTGAAGTGGGCATTCAAGACATTGGCATCGTGATACATCCTTCTCAATCACAAATTCCTCCCATGGTGGGCGATGGTAGTCAATTCGGGGCTACCATTACGTTTATCAAGCAGGAGGTACCATTGGGAATTGCCCATGCTGTCCAGCTAGCGCAACCGTTTTTGCAAGACGAACCGTTTATCTTGCTACTAGGTGATAATTTATTGATGGATTCGCTTCACGGGCTTACAAAAGCGTTTACGAAGGGAAAATCTGACGGTGTCGTGATGCTAAGTAAAGTGGAGAGACCACAGGATTATGGGATCGCAGAAGTACAAAAAGGACGACTGATCTCTGTAGAGGAGAAGCCACGTCAGCCAAAGAGCAACCTGGCAGTGATTGGTGCATACCTGTTTACGCCACCTATTTTCGAGTCGATTGCTACCCTACAACCATCTCCCCGAGGCGAACTAGAAATAACGGATGCGATTCAATCGATGATAAATCGCGGATTCAAATTGGCTCACTCCGTCACCCATGGGAAATATTCGGATGTGGGAACCATCGATCGATGGCTGGAGGCAAACCAGTGGATGCTTACGAGGGAGCTAGGCAATCAACATCAAATTGGCAAAGGAACGGTTGTGAAAAATTCGAAGATTACGGGTCCCGTACGAATCGGTGATGATTGTGTGATTGAAAATTGCCAAATCGGACCGTACGTATCGATCCAAAATGGCGTAAGCTTGAGAAATTGCTCGTATATCGAAAACAGTATCTTGCTGGAAAACAGCTCGCTGCAGGACATTGCTTGGAAAATAACAAACAGTGTTTTCGGACGCTCATCGATGATGACGGGTCAATCTTCTAACAGTACAGGAGTCTTCATTGTCAGCGACAAATCGTCCATTTGCATTCCGGCAGTCAAGAGGGAGGACGTATGAATCCGACCTTTACTGTAGTCATTCCGACATACAATCGCGCCAAGTTTATTCGCAAAGCCATCAAAAGCGTCTTGAATCAAACCTCAAAGGATTGGAAGCTGTTGATCATTGACGATGCGTCCACCGATCGCACCAGAAGTAAAATTGAAAAATATATGTACCACCCAAACATTATGTATCATCGAATGGAACAAAATTCTGGGATCGGCAAAGTCATGAATAAGGCATTGTCAATGGTGGATACCCCTTATCTCGTACAACTCGATTCCGATGACTGGTTACCGAAACGAACGCTGGCTGTACTTAAAAAGTACATTCACAAAAGCAGGAAAAGCACGGCTCTCTTCTATGGGAACATGAACATCTGGAAAGTTCGGCGTGGAAAATATACCAAGTCGATTAAGGTGAAGCACAAGACATTTCATAATAAATACCAGTTTCTGAAGTACAATCGCTGGATGGTTTCTCCACGTTGCTATCGCGTAGAAGCCCTACATCAAGTGGGTGGTTGGGATACCTCGGATCGATACGAGGGAAGGATTATGGAGGATCGGCGAATCATTTTGCGATTAATTGAAAAGTATCGGGTGAGGTACATCAACCAAATCCTTTACAACCGGACGAAGCATAAAGGTCAGCTCACGGATAGCAAGATGAAGTTCCGCCGAAATTATTTAAGAAAAAAAACATTCAAATATTATCTGAATAGGTGGGGCAAAAAGTACAAGGCCATCTATGGTTACAAGGACGGGTATTTAGTCATTAGAAGGCTCAAGAAAGTGAGGCGTCGGAGGCGATGAAGAAAGCTCTTGTCACCGGCTGTGCAGGTTTTATTGGGTCTCATTTGACGCAGCGATTGTTGAACGATGGCGTAGCAGTCATCGGGATAGACGGGTTCATCGATAACTACGATGTAGCTGCGAAATTACGTAATCTGGCCGAAATAGGAAAGCATCCTGCCTTCACCTTCCACTCGACAACGCTTCAGACGGGGCGTTGGGACATTTGGCTCGAGAACGTCGATGTTGTTTTTCACCTCGCTGCCTTGCCGGGCGTGAGAAACAGCTGGGGAAAGTCCTTTGCTGATTATGTTAGTCATAATATTTTGGCCACACAAGAATTGCTGGAGGCTTGCTTGCAAAGACCGAAGCCACCTGTCATCGTGGTCTCGTCCTCCTCTTCGGTTTACGGGACGATGCAAGGGATCGTAACGAATGAAAATGCGCCTCTTCGCCCAGTTTCCCCCTATGGGGTGACCAAGGAAGCGATGGAGCAAATCTGCTCGGTTTATGTGAAAGCTTATGGACTCCCGGTTACCATGCTTCGTTACTTTACGGTATACGGTCCCAGACAGCGTCCGGATATGGCTTTCCATCGTTTCTTTCGCCAAATGATGAAAGGCGAACAGGTCATCGTCTATGGTGATGGTCAGCAATCACGAGACTTTACGTATGTGACAGACGCGGTAGAGGCGAATCTGCTCGCTGCACAGCATGCTGTTCCTGGTGACATTTTTAATGTGGGGGGAGATCGGGAAATCAAGCTCATCGATGTACTATCCATCATGGGCACGTTAATGAATCTGACCCCTCGCATTACGTATCAAAATGGGCCCGCAGGTGACTCTCTACGAACCTGTGCGGACATCCAATTTGCCCAACAACGCTTGGGATACAAACCAAAAGTGACGCTAGAAGAGGGCCTTCGCCATCAATTAGCAGAGATTCGTTCGCAATCGAAGGGGTAACACCCGTCCATAAAGGAGGCCAGTTGCATGCATCGGGTCCTCGTTTATCGCAGAAAGTTTCTTCCCAAGAGTGAAACATTCATTTACGAGCAATTGCTTGGACATCAAGTGGTCAAACCCATCGTGTTGACCCGACAGCGAGCCTTTAATCGAAAACAATTTCCTTATTCGCCGGTCTATGTGCGCAAGCATATGGCCGGCCTCTCCACTTGGCTGCGACGAAAAAATTTTAAATGCCTGCATGCCCGTTTTGGCCCTGCCGGGTTAGAATTGCTTCCTTATGCACAAAAAAGCAAGCTCCCCCTGATCACTTCCTTTCACGGCTTTGATGCGACTAAGCGCGTAAAAGAAAATCCAGTGTACAGACGGTCCCTTATACGTCTCTTTCGAAAGGGCCAGGCTTTTACAGTCGTCAGCAATCACATGAGAAAGCGCTTGATTCGTCTCGGCTGTCCTCCGTCCAAAATTACCCTTATCCGCTCGGGAATTGATTTGCGCAAATTTCCCATGCTGCCGCCACAGCCCGTGGATAATGGGGAGTACCGATTGTTAAGCGTAGGGAGACTGACTGAAAAAAAGGGGATGGATACGCTAATCAAGGCGTTTACGCATGTGCATAAAAAATATCCCAAGGCGAAGCTAATCATCGTCGGTGATGGAGAAGAAAAAAAGAAGCTCAAACGACTGATTAAGAAAAACAGGCTAGGCACACAAGTCGTGCTCAAAGGAGCTCTGCCACATCGTGAAGTCCAGCGAGAACTGACCAAGTGCCATTTATTCATCATCGCTTGCAAGACAGCGCGAAATGGCAACCAAGAGGGAATTCCCAATGTCATCATGGAAGCGATGGCGAGCGGACGCCCTGTCATTTCCACCTATCACGCGGGGATTCCGGAGCTGGTTGAAAACAAAGTGACGGGGTATCTGGTTCCGGAGAAATCACCGACTGCGCTCGGGAAAATGATAAACCGTGTACTAACAGAAAGTCACGAGTGGACACAGATCACGACAGAGGCTCGACTGAAAGTAGAAAAAAACCATGACATCCATAAGCAACGGATGAAGCTAGAAGAGCTCTATTTGCGTGTGTCGAAAAAATGATGAGGTGAAGGAATGAAAGTTGCCGTTATTGGGACCGGTTATGTAGGTTTGACAACTGCTGTTTCCCTTGCCATGAACGGTCATGAGGTGACGGGTATTGACCTCGTTGCATCCAAAGTAGAAAAATTGCGCCAAGGGATCTCGCCGATTTACGAGCCGGGCTTGGATGAGGCATTGAAAAAAGTATTGGATGATGGTGCGCTTGCATTTTATACGGACCTGACGGAAGCGAAGGATGCAGAGATTTTTTTCATTTGTGTAGGGACACCTGAAGCAGTAGACGGCACAGCCGATTTAACGTATTTACTCGGGGCTGTTTCTGACGTGGAAAAGGTCCATTCGCTCGAACCGCAAGAACGCATCGTGGTAATCAAGAGTACCGTACCAGTCGGAACTGGCGAAAAAGTAGCGGGGATGCTGGCTGGCTGTCAAGGGGTATCTGTTGCATCCAACCCGGAGTTTTTACGGGAAGGGAGCGCATTAATAGACGCTCTGGAGCCTTCGCGAATCGTCATTGGTGTAGATAATCCTCAGGCAGCGGCCCGCATGGAGGAACTGTACAACGGTGTGAAGGCACCGCGAGTAATCACCAGCAGAGCAAACGCAGAGCTGATCAAGTACGCTTCCAATGCATTTTTGGCCACGAGAATCTCCTTCATGAATGAGCTAGCACGGTTGAGTACTGCGCTCGGGACGGATATCGTGACGATCGCGCGAGGAATGGGACTGGACAGCCGAATCGGTCCGCAATTTTTACGGGCAGGAGTAGGCTATGGCGGCTCCTGTTTTCCGAAGGATACGATTGCGCTATTGCAGCTCGCAGCAGAGCACAATATTCACTTAAGCATTTTGGATAAAGTGCGAGAGGTGAATGCGACGCAGCCTGCCTGGTTTTTGGAGCAGCTGTGCTTGCAACTCCCTGATCTGAAAGGCAAACAAATTGCCGTTCTGGGGTTGACGTTTAAGCCGGATACGGATGACATCCGCGAAGCGCCATCGCTCAAATTGATAGAAGCACTCCTGCAAAAAGGTACTACCGTGAAGGCGTTCGATCCGATTGGGGTATCTGGTGTCAGTAAGCAGTTTCCACAGATCACGTATACGCAATCCGCAGCAGAAGCATGCGAGGGAGCACACGCCGCCTTATTGGTCACAGAATGGGAACAGTGTGTCCAACTGGATTGGAAGCAGGTTTATCAAAGCATGGCACAGCCGCTCTTGGTAGACGGACGAAATGCCTGGCCGAACCAGGAGGTAAAGGAAGCAGGCTTTCACTATATCGGTGTAGGGAGAAGCTGACTTTTCCATTTTGGGAAAGCTCGGCTTTTTTCTATGGAAAACGTGAAAGCGGCTGATTGATTTGAACCTATAGGCATAATACGATAGGATACACATATGGATGATTTGACCATTTCATCTTACATGAATAACGAGGGAGTGATCACGGTGAATAAAAGCAAAACACTGCCGAAACGCAGTGACGTCCCCGCTGAATACAAATGGCGTCTTGAGGACATGTATCCCACGGATAATGATTGGGAAGCGGACGTTCAAAAAGTAAAGCAGCTCACAGAAAAAATCGCAGCAATGAAAGGCTCTCTGGCTACTTCGGGTAAACAGCTGCTGGCCGTGTTGACTCTGCAAGATGAATTGTTGAAGACGCTTGACCAAGTGTACGTCTATGCACGTATGCGTCGAGACGAAGACAATGCGAATAGCAAGTATCAAGGGTTGACTGACAGAGCGACTAGCCTGAGCACGCAAGTATACGGCTCCATTTCGTACATACAGCCGGAGATTTTGGCGATTCCGACGGAAGACTTGCAGACGTGGATCAAAGAAGTAGAGGGTCTTGAGCACTATCGCATTTTGTTGGATGAGATTACTCGCTTTAAGCCACATACGCTATCCGCCGAGGAAGAAGCATTACTGGCAAACATGAGTGAGCTTGCGTCCTCTCCTTCCAAAATTTTTGGGATGCTCAACAACGCTGACATGAAATTTCCGATGATCACGGATGAAAACGGCGAGGAAGTCGAGCTGACCAAGGGACGCTATACGCAGTTCATGGAAAGCAAGGACCGACGCGTGCGTAAAGAAGCATTCGAGGCATTGTACAGTACGTATGGCAAGTTCCGCAATACGATCGCAGCTTCTCTGACATCTGCCATCAAAGGGGATGTTTTCTACGCACGTACGAGAAAATATCCGTCTGCTCTGTACGCAGCCTTGTTTGCCGATAATGTGGAGCTCCCTGTGTACGATAACCTAATTGCAACGATCCACGAGCATCTTCCGCTCATGCACCGCTACATTGCTTTGCGCAAAAAATTATTGGGCGTAGATGAATTGCACATGTACGATTTGTATGTGCCGATTGTACCTGAGACGGACATGAAAATCCCGTATGACCAGGCTGTCTCAACGATCAAAGAAGCACTTCATCCACTAGGTGAGGAGTACGGTCGCATTTTGGATGAGGGCTTTTCCAACGGTTGGATCGATGTGCATGAAAACGAAGGAAAGACAAGCGGAGCCTACTCATGGGGCGCCTATACATCACATCCGTTTGTCCTCATGAACTATCAGGACAACGTCAACAACATGTTTACGCTGGCGCATGAGATGGGGCATGCTTTGCATAGCTACTATTCCAATCACGCACAGCCTTACACGTATGCCGATTACAAGATTTTCGTAGCAGAAGTAGCTTCCACATTGAACGAAGCACTTCTGATGAATCATTTGCTCGAGACGACGACAGACAAGAAACAGCGCATGTACTTGATTAATCATTATCTGGAGCAGTTCCGTGGAACAGTATTCCGTCAAACCATGTTTGCCGAGTTTGAGAAAATTGTTCATGCAAAAGAAGAGCAGGGAGAGCCGCTGACAGCCGAATCTCTCAGTACGATTTACCGTGAGCTCAATGTTGCCTATCATGGTCCAGATATGGTCGTAGACAGCGAAGTTGATCTGGAATGGGCGCGGATCCCTCATTTCTATCGCGGATTCTATGTATATAAGTACGCGACTGGCTTCTCGGCCGCGACGTCTCTTTCCAAGCAGATTTTGGAGGAAGGTCAGCCAGCCGTGGATCGTTACTTGCAGTTCCTCAAGGGCGGCAGCTCAGATTATCCACTCAATCTGCTCAAGGGCGCAGGCGTAGACATGACGTCGCCAACGCCGATTGCGGAAGCATTGAGTGTCTTCAAGGAATTGCTCGAAGAACTGGAACAGCTGGTCGAACAATAACGTGGATCAAATCCAAAAGGCAGTTCAAGTCTATGACTTGGCTGCTTTTTTTGTGAATTTTCCCTCAGGATCGTCCAATAAAAGGTAACTTTCCCAGTTTTGTTGCGTATCTATTTATGCGCTGTTCGGTATTGTTATCCGTCTTGGGACGGAGATAAATTTCCACCCGCTGACTGTTTTGCAGCAGAGGTAAAAACTGGCACAATTACGCCATGAGGAATGATTGTGAAAATTTGGAGGAATTCTAGTGAAAAAACGGGCATCCATTATTCTGGCTTCGGTCATGTTGGTCGCTGCTGGTTGTTCAGCACCAGCACCAGAGGCACCGCAGCAGACAGAGGCAAAGGCGAAGGTAGTAGAGGTTGTAAAGGTCCAAAAGGCAACAAAGCCAGTGATGCTCGCAGTCACAGGGATGGTGGAAGCCAAGCGGGACGCGGTACTGTCATTTGGTACAGGCGGAACGATCTCAGCGATCTCCGCGACCAAAGGAGCAAAAATCGCCCAAGGACAGCTATTGGCCACATTGGATACGCGTTACACCCAAAAAGAAATTGCAGCAGCACAGGGGCAGGTAGAGGAAGCAGCAGCGCGGAAAATCAAGACGTTAAAGGGCGCGACAGCAGAAGCACTTGAGCAGAAGCGCTTGCAGGTAAAAAGTGCGCAAGACAGTCTGGATAAAGCAAAGCAGGACCTCGCAACAAGTGAGAAGCTGTTTGCTGGCGGAGCCATTTCGCAAAACGAAATAAATGCGAGTAAACGGGCCGTTACGCAAGCAGAGATTACACTGCGTGACGCTCAGTTGTCTCTGAATGAGCTGCAAAAAGGAGCGGAGCCGGAAGATGTCATGGTCGCCAATGCATCGATTAAAGCTGCTGCTGGCGGTGTAGACCGCGCGAAGAAGAGCTTGGATGATGCGAAAATTCAGGCGCCATTTGCGGGAACAGTCGTGGATGTAAGGCTGCAAATCGGAGAGCAGGCTTCTCCAGGTCAAGAAATTATTCGTATTGTTGACCTGTCCGACGTAAAGGTAACTTTGGATGTCTCCAATGAATTGATCGGCCAATTCCGTGAGAAAACGAAGGTGCAGGCCTTGGCAGACGATGGTAAGAAAAGTGAAGGGACCATTGCATTTATCTCTCCAGTTGTGAACAAGGATACAGGGAAGTACCGCGTCGAGATCACGATTCCGAATGCAGATGGTTACTGGCGTGGAGGAATGGCCGCAACAATTGAGGTGCCGCGCCAAGTGAATGGCTTCCTCGTGCCGCTAGAAAGTGTCGGCGTGAGTCAAACCGACCATTACGTAATGGCAGTAGAGAATGGACTGACAGTAAAAAAACCAGTGAAGACCGGTCAATTGGTCGGAGACTCCATCGAAATCGTATCTGGAGTGAAAGAAGGCGACCAACTCCTGCGCAGTGGAATTACATTCTACGTCGAAGGGCAAAAAGTAGAGGCGAAGGGAGAATAGTTGCATGAACAAAGTGATTCTCTTTTTGCTGAAAAGACAGCTAATCGTCTACTTGTTTACATTTTTGCTCGTCATTGCAGGTTTGGGTTCCTTATTCAGTTTTAATGTCGAATTGGTTCCAAAGACGAATTTCCCAGATATTAACGTAAGAATTTCCGGTGGTGCACTTCCACCAGAAGAGATGGAAGAAAAAGTAACGAAGAAAGTAGAGCAAGAACTAAAGTCGATTAATGATATTAAAAAATACTCTTCTTCAACAAGTGCAGGTCACGTTAGAATCAATATTTCTGCAAATGAAGGAAAAGGCGAGCAGGTTAAGCAAGATGTACAAAATGCCGTTAACCGTCTCCGAAACGGTTTTCCGAAAGCGGTTAACACAGTAGATATCTTTCAGAGCAATATGGGTAGCGATCAAATGATTGATTTTGCCGTCGTCGGAGCAGAGCCGAAGACCATGCTGAGCTTGGCAAAAACGTCGATCAAAGATCGCATTGAAGAAGTCGAGGGCGTCAAGGAAGTAATCGTAGAAGAGAAAAGCTTCGAGAATAAAATTACCATATCCTTTTTGCCACAGCGATTGAATGCTTATCAAACAACGCCAGCGGCTATCATTTCACAGCTTCAGGATACAAATTGGAAGCAAGGGATTGGTACACTGGAGAACACGGGATTTGATACGGTTGTCATGATTGACAATACTTATCAGACTCCGCAGGAGATAGAGGCACTGCCAATTGATACACCGAAAGGAACCGTTTCTCTGAACCAATTGGCACAAATTGAAGATTTGCGTGGAAAAGTGAAAGACTACGTCGCCCTGACAAACGGTTCCGTGTTTATTCAACTCAGCGTGACGCGGGCAGACGGCTATGACTTGATCACGACGCAAAAGAATGTAGAAGAAGTCGTTCGCAAAATAAACACAGAAGCAAACGGCAAATACAACATCAAAGTCATGTTCGAAGGAGCTTCCTTTGTCGAGCATGCGGTGAGCAATCTCAGCCGGGATGTCATGATTGGTGGGGCGCTTGCGATCATCATCTTGTTCGTCTTCCTTCGCAACTGGAGGGTCACACTCGTCATCGCTACGACACTGCCACTCTCTGCGTTCATGACGTTCATCGCGATGAAACTCGCAGGCTACAACATTGATATGATCAGCTTGCTGTCGCTGAGCTTGTCAGTTGGCTTGATCGTCGATGCCGCCATCGTCGTATTGGAAAGTATTTATCACTACCGGGAAAAGGGCGAAGAGCTGAAGCAGGCTATTATTAAAGGTACAAGAGAAGTTTTGACACCTGTGTTCACCTCGCAGCTCACGATCATCATCGTCTTTTTGCCACTTGTCTTTGCGGATTTTGAAGATTGGCTGAAACCGGTTTTGGCCACAATTGCCTTTACGGTTTCCGCTGCTATTATTTCATCGACGATCGCTGCTTACTTCTTCGTTCCCGTGTTTTCCAATCGCTTCTTGCAAAAGGATAAGCATGTTTCGTTAGAAGGAGAAGGCAAGGAACACCTTATCATTCGCGTATTCAGCGGTATTTTACAAGTAGCGATTAGACATCGGGTAAAAACGGTTTTACTTGCGATTGCATTGCTGGTTGGTTCTGCTTTCCTCACACCTTTTATGAAAATGGGTCAAGGAATTAACGCCAACGAAAATATTGTTTTTGTCAATATGAAGATGCCAATCGGTTCTAAGTTGGAAACAGCTCAAAAAGCAGCCGTCACCGCGGAAACATCGCTGCGGGAGATCCCGGAGATAAAGGATGTATTCTTCTTTACTTCCAAGGAAGAAGCAACATTGTTCATTTCCTTAATTCCGAAGACGGACAGAACACGTGATAAGGACGCTTTGAACGAGGATATTAATAAGCGCCTGAATGAGACCCCAGGAATCGAATCCGTCTCCATGTCTTTCGGACAACAAGGCGGAAGCGGTCCGATCCAACTGGATGTTTACGGGGATGACATGGAGGTCATGCGGAAGGTCGCAACCGATCTGGAAGCGATGCTTGGCACGATCAACGGGCTCACCAACATTCGCAACGATTTTAAAGAAGGAAAAGAAAAAGTTACGTTGCTGCCAAAACAAGATGCGCTTACTAGACTGAATGTAGATCACCGTTCACTGTTGCAACAAATGAGCGTGTTAATCGGCAGCCAACACATTACGTCGATCACACAAGATGGAATCGAAGTAGATGTCGTTGCCAAGATGCCGGACAACTGGCTGAAGCACCCAGATCAGCTCAAAACGATTACGGTGACATCGAAAGACGGGGCAGCAGTGCCTTTGGCAGATCTGGTGGTTATGGAGTACAGTAAGTCTCCGATTACGATTGAGCGTAAAGAAGGCGAACGCATCGTGACGGTTTCTGCCGAGATGCTGGGAAGTGAATTAGGGGCAGTAGGCCGTGAGATTGATGAGAAATTGCCAAACGTGCCTGTTCCAGCGGGTTATAAAGTGGAAATCGCCGGTAAGTTGAAAGAGCAAAGCACGAACATGAGTCAAGGGATATTCGTATTCTTAGGTGTTCTGGCTCTGATTTACGTCATCATGGTTGCCCAGTTCGGGCGGATGTCTCAGCCGTTTATCATCATGCTGACCATTCCAATGGCCTTGGTCGGTGTTGTGCTTGGCTTCGTCCTTACACAGCGGACATTCGGTGAAATGGCGATGATCGGGATTATCATGCTTGTCGGTATCGTCGTATCCAACGCGATCCTCTTGATTGACAGGATCAACCTGCTGCGCAAACGTGGAATGGAAACCGCAGAAGCGATTATCCAAGGAACGAAGGAACGTATTCGTCCCGTTATTATGACGAAGCTGACGGCGATTCTCGGGATGCTGCCGATGGGTCTTGCCATGGCGGAAGGCTCAGATTTGGAAGCGCCACTTGCAACAGCCGTTATCTCCGGCTTGATTTTTCACACGGTCGTAACACTAGTACTCGTTCCTGTCCTGTACTCCCTGTTTGAGGGGGCGAAGGCAAAAAGACTGGCAAGAAAAGCGGCTCGTCAAGCGAAGCGCGAAGCAAAACGAGAGGCAAAACAAAACAAAGACAAGAACGTACCTCCGACAGAGGTAGAGTGATTCGCAAGAGAAGGGGAGCATATGCTGTACCCCTTCTCTTTTGCTTTTCCTTCATCTGAAAGTTCTGTAGAATAAAGAGATCAAGATACATACATGAGTGAACTATGAAAGGAGCATGCATATGGATCTATTTTTGCAAGGAAAAACGGCTCTGGTACTCGCCTCGTCAAAAGGATTGGGGAAGGCAACAGCGCAGTGCCTCGCCCAAGAAGGAGCGAATGTCACGATATGCGGTAGAGATGAAGCTGCTCTGGAAATCGTTCGTGCAGAGATCGAACAGGCTACTGGAAAATCACCTCTTGCCGTAACAGTGGATGTGACGAAGGAAGAAGATATCAAGCGAGTTGTCGAAGAAACGGTCAAGCATTTTGGCAGCGTCGATATATTAATTAACAATTCAGGTGGGCCTGCAACAGGCAGATTCGATCAGCTCACCGACGAGCAGTGGATGCAAGCCTTCCAGCTAAATTTGCTTAGCTATGTACGTGCCATTCGTGCTGTTTTGCCGCATATGCGAGCGAACCAGTTTGGCAGAATCATCAACTTCGCCTCCTCGTCCTTTAAACAGCCAATTGAGAATTTGATTCTGTCCAATACGTTTCGTACAGGGGTATTGGGCCTTTCCAAGACGCTTTCGTCAGAACTCGGACCAGATGGGATTCTGATTAACACCATCGGGCCTGGCAGAATTGCGACGGATCGGGTGGCACAACTGGATGGGCTTACCGCAGAGGCGAAGAGCATCAGTGCAGATGAAGTTAGGGAAAATTGGGAGAAGCAAATCCCATTGGGCAGATACGGTCAGCCTGACGAGTTTGCTCGTATGGTAACGTTCTTGGCTTCGCCTGCAAACAGCTACGTGACAGGTCAATCCTTCCTCGTCGACGGTGGCTTGATCCGCGCGATCTAATAAAAGAGAGGGGAATTCCTTTGAGTAAAGAGAGCTCATTTGATATCGTGTCCAAGGTAGAGTTGGCCGAAGTGAACAATGCGATTCAGACCGCATTAAAAGAAATAGAAAATCGCTTTGACTTCAAAGGGAGCAAGAGCAGCATCTCCTTGGAAAAGGAAGAGCTTGTCCTCGTCTCCGATGACGACTTCAAGCTCAGTCAGGTAAAGGACATTTTGCTTGGCAAGCTCGTCAAACGGGATGTCCCGATCAAAAACCTCGACTACGGCAAAATAGAACCGGCAGCGGGTGGTACTGTCCGTCAGCGTGTCAAGCTGGTGCAGGGGATCGACAAAGACAATGCGAAAAAGATCAACAGCATCATTAAAGATACAGGACTCAAAGTGAAAACACAGATTCAAGACGATCAAATTCGCGTGACGGGAAAAAGCAAAGATGAATTACAGCAAATTATCAATGCGATTCGCAAGGCTGATCTGCCTTTGGAAGTACAATTTATTAACTACCGATAACTACTAGAAAAGTTTTTGCTTCTAACTCTCTTCATTCTCGCATATGCATGTACAAATAAGTGACAAGCACTTGCGAAAGGGAGAGTAGAGACATGAAGGTCTTTATTATCAGTATGCGCAATCTCATTTTGGGCGGAATTGTTTTCCTTGTAGTACTGGTGGCGGGCATCGTACTTCTGGTCAAAGACCCTCTGAGCGTCTCGGACTCTTATCGACCATCGGATCCAGCTGCCGCTGTTACAGCGAGCGCTCCCATGAACCAGCCAGCAGGGGCAGAAAAGCCGGCGGTGAATATGGAGGTCAAGGTGGATGGGACAACGGCAGAGGTATCCTTGCTAACACAGAACTTCACGTTCGTCCAGGATAATGGCGAATTGGCCGAGGCCCCAGTCTTTGGAGAGGGACACGCACATCTATACCTGAATGGCGAACCAAAAGGGATGATTTATCAACCAGAGTTTTTGCTGAAAAAGTTGCCAAAGGGAGAGCATGAAATTCGCGTAGAGCTCAACTACAGCAACCATCTGCCATACAAGATAGAGACTACGAAAAAAATCGTTGTGAAGTAAAACAGATCGCGTTCCAGAAAAGGGACGCTTTTCTTTTTGGGAGGAAGGAAAAGAAGGACCGTAATGGAAAAAGAAGGGATTGTGGTGAAAAAGAAGAATCCTACAGAATAGTCTGAATGTTTTGGGGGTGCTTGTATGATTCATATGACCACAATCGGCAACATGTTAGACGACACAGCCAGTAAGTATCAGGAAAAGGAAGCGCTGGTTTATCACGAACGAGGGCTTCGCTATACGTTTGGAGAATTTCAAGCGATATGCAATCAAGCAGCGCGAGGATTTATGTCTCTTGGCATTCAAAAAGGGGAAAATATCGCAATTTGGGCAACCAATGTGCCTGAATGGGTGATATCACAATTTGCCACAGCGAAAATGGGCGGTGTACTGGTAACGGTCAATACGAGCTACCGGGTACATGAACTGGAATATTTGCTGCGTCAATCAGAGTCGACGACGCTTCTCTTAATGGATTCCTATCGCGATGCGAATTATCTCGCCATGATTCAAGAGATTTGCCCGGAATTGCAGACCTGTGAACCTGGAGCACTACAATCCAAAAGGCTCCCGCATTTAAAAAATGTGATCTATCTAGGGGATGAGCAACAACCCGGAATGTTTTTGTGGAGTGATTTGCTCGAACGTGCTGCATGGGTCACGGAAGAAGAGCGGAACGCGCGCCAGGCGACGCTCTCACCAGATGATGTCATCAATATGCAGTACACATCCGGGACGACTGGCTTTCCAAAGGGAGTCATGCTGTCGCATGTCAATATCGTCAACAATGCCATCAAGGTAGCGGAATGTCAGCGGCTCGGGTTAGCGGATAAGGTGTGCATACCGGTTCCGTTTTTCCACTGCTTTGGCTGTGTGATGGGGACTTTGGCATGTGTGGCGACAGGTGCGACGATGGTTCCTGTCATCGCCTTTGATCCAGGTGTGGTACTTGCGGTTGTAGAAGCCGAACGCTGCACAGCATTGTACGGTGTACCCACGATGTTTATTTCGGAATTGAACCACCCGACGTTTGCCGAGCGTGACCTGAGCTCCCTGCGCACAGGCATCATGGCTGGTTCTTTATGTCCGATTGAGGTCATGAAGAAGGTCGTCGATCAAATGGGAATCCGTGACATTACGATAGCGTACGGACAAACCGAAGCTTCTCCCGTCATCACACAAACCGTCCCAGAGGACTCTCTCGAGCGAAAAGTATCGACTGTCGGTCGTCTGCACGCAGAGGTGGAAGCAAAAATCATCGATCCCGCGACAGGTGACATTTTGCCGCCAGGTGTACAAGGTGAGCTGTGCACGCGTGGATATTTGGTCATGAAGGGCTATTACAATATGCCAGAGGAGACAGTCAAGGCAATCGATCACGAAGGCTGGCTACATACCGGAGACTTGGCTACCGTAGATGAGGAAGGCTACTATCGGATTACCGGCAGGCTCAAAGACATGATCATTCGCGGAGGGGAAAATATTTATCCCCGTGAAGTGGAAGAATTCCTCTATACGCATCCAAAAGTGTTGGACGTCCAGATCGTAGGGGTACCTGATGTCAAATTTGGCGAGCAGGTGTTGGCGTGCATTCGGGTAAAGCCTCATGAAACGTTGTCGGAGGATGAGGTGCGGGACTATTGCGAAGGGAAGATCGCTCATTACAAAATCCCTCGCTACATACAGTTTGTAGACGAATACCCGATGACCGCTTCCGGTAAAATACAAAAGTTCAAGCTGCGGGAGCAAGCGATGGAGCTGTTTGGGCAAACCAATCCAAACCAGACGGGAACTGCATAGGATGAGGTTCAAGCGCTAGGGAGATGCTCCTGGCGCTTTTTTTAGATAGTTCTTTACTTTCGAGCAACTCTTGACTAAGATAAGTGGAAATCAAAATAGGAGAGGTGCAGCCTAGCATGGAAGTTAGATTTTTGGGACCAGATGATGCAGAAGAGTTGGTAAAGATTAGACTGGAAGGGCTGCAAACAGACCCAGACGCATTCGGCTCTACCTATGAAGAAGCAATGCAGGTAACGATGGAAGAGTGGCGGCAAAGACTTTCTCAAGGGGAGTCAGGTGATAGCGGCTATTTTGGTGCATTTGTGGGGGGAGAGTTGGCTGGTATCATCGGTTTTTTCCGCCACAGAGGGCTGAAATCGAAACACAAAGCTTCCATCGTCTCCATGTACGTTCGTGAAGCGTATCGCGGGACTGGTGTCGCACAAGCTCTGATGAAGGCAGAGCTAGCCTACTTAAAGAAGCGGGGAGATATCGATACGATACAGCTCGCTGTCGTCACGACCAATCCGGCTGCTATTCGTCTCTATGAGAAAATGGGCTTTCTTCCATATGGTTTAGAAAAGCGTGCATTGAAAAATGGCGATCAATACTTTGATGAGAGCCACATGTATATTCTCCTTTAGAAAACATGATAAAAGCGAAGGCACACATTCGTGGATGCCTTCGCTTTTTCTCTTCGCAATGCGATGGAGGGAAACTTAACGACTTGCCTCATATGCAGCGATCTTATCTTCGTACTGTAATGTAATTCCAATATCGTCGAGACCATTCAGGAGGCAGTAACGACGATAGGAATCTACCTCGAACGGGTAGGAGAGACCTTCATTGTCACGAACGACTTGTTCTTGCAAATCGATGGTCAGCTGATAGTTCGGCTTGTTTTCGGCACGGTTGAACAGCTCATCGACTTGCTCTTCGCTCAACTTGATTGGTAGGATGCCGTTTTTGAAGCAATTGTTGTAAAAAATGTCCGCAAAGGATGGAGCAATTACACAGCGGAAACCATAATCAAGAAGTGCCCATGGTGCATGCTCACGAGAGGAGCCGCAGCCAAAATTGTTGCGGGCAAGAAGGACAGTAGACTCCTTGTACGCAGGTGTATTCAGAATGAACGAATCGATTGGCGCACCATCGACAGTAAAGCGCCATTCGTAGAACAGGTATTGACCAAAACCGCTGCGCTCAATGCGCTTCAAGAACTGCTTAGGGATAATTGCGTCCGTATCTACGTTTACACGATCGAGTGGGGCTACCACTCCGGTGTGGATGACAAATGGATTCATTGGAAGACCTCCTTGCTAGCGTTCTCGCTTTTCCATTCTCGAACATCGACGAAGTGACCTGCGATTGCTGCTGCTGCTGCCATTTCCGGGCTGACCAGATGTGTCCGTCCGCCGCGTCCTTGACGTCCTTCGAAGTTCCGGTTCGAGGTAGAAGCACAACGCTCACCCTCCGACAGGATATCCGGATTCATCGCCAGACACATGGAGCAACCAGATTCGCGCCAATCAAAGCCAGCTTCTTGGAAAATGAGGTGCAAGCCTTCTTGTTCAGCGAGCTGCTTAACTGCCTGAGAGCCAGGAACGACCATCGCGTGTACGGAAGGGGAGACCTTGCGACCTTTTGCCACTTCGGCTGCTTTGCGCAAGTCCTCGATCCGACCGTTTGTACAGGAGCCGATAAAGACGCGATCGATTTTGATTTCGCTCATCGGAGTGCCAGGTGCAAGGTCCATGTACGCCAAAGCATCCTGTGCCGCTTTGCGCTGCGCGACTGTCTCGAATGACTCAGGGCTTGGAACGGTGCTCGTAATGTTCGTACCCATACCAGGGCTCGTTCCCCACGTCACTTGCGGTGCGATCTCGGCTGCCTCGATTTCTACACAGGCATCAAACACAGCGCCTTCGTCCGTGCACAGCTCTTTCCAAGCTTCGACAGCTGCAAGGAAATCTTCCCCTTGTGGAACGAATCGCTTGCCTTTCAGGTAGTCAAACGTAATCTGGTCAGGAGCGATTAAGCCGGCACGAGCGCCACCTTCAATCGTCATGTTGCACACAGTCATGCGTTCTTCCATGGTCAGGTTACGGATCGCAGCGCCTGTGTATTCTACGACGTAGCCAGTTGCAAAGTCAGTTCCGTATTTTGCGATAATCGCCAAAATTAAATCTTTTGCACTGACACCGAATGGCAGGTCGCCGTTTACGCGTACTTCCATCGTTTTTGGTTTGGATTGCTGCAAGCATTGTGTCGCGAGTACATGCTCCACTTCACTGGTACCAATACCGAAGGCGAGGGCACCGAATGCTCCGTGAGTGGAGGTGTGGCTGTCACCACAGACGATAGTTTTGCCTGGATGTGTGAGCCCGAGCTCAGGACCAATGACGTGAACGATCCCTTGATCTGGGCTGTTCAAATCCGCGAGTGTGATCCCGAATTCCTCACAGTTCGCCGTCAAGGTTTCCATTTGTTGACGAGAAATCGGGTCTTTGACATTAAAACGGTCAGCAGTCGGTACATTGTGGTCCATCGTTGCAAAGGTAAGCTCTGGACGTCGTACTTTGCGGCCAGCCAACCGAAGTCCTTCGAAAGCTTGCGGTGAAGTCACCTCGTGAACCAGGTGCAGGTCGATATACAAAAGGCTCGGCTTGCCTGCCTCTTCGTGAATAACGTGATTGTCCCAAATCTTTTCAAACATCGTACGGGCTGTCATCATGTTTTCCTCCTTCGTTCAAAAACTCTTAACAACGTTGTAACATGGCAAAGAGAATAGTTCAAAGATATAATAATTATAAGAAGGATAGTTTTTGCCTATCGGGAGGTCTATATGGAGTTACGACAAATTCGTTATGTACTTGCTGTTGCGGAAGAACGCAGTTTCTCCCGGGCAGCCAATCGATTACATTTGGCCCAACCGTCGTTGAGTCAGCAAATTGCGAAGCTGGAGAAAATACTCGGTGTCAGCTTGTTCCATCGCTTGCCGCAGCACGTAGAACTGACTGATGCAGGCCAGCGCTTTATACAGGTGGCGCAAACGCTTGTCGACATGTCAGAGGGTCTAGAGCGGGAAATGAGAGCTTATGCGGTAGGAGAAAGCGGCAAATTGCTTGTAGGAAGCTTGCCGATCACAGGGGCGTACGTGCTGCCAAGGGTGTTGCCTACGTTTACCAAACAATTTCCCGGCGTCGAGCTGCAATTGATGGAGGAAACGTCGAGTCATTTGGAGCAGCTGCTCGTACGGGGGAAAATTGATGTCAGCCTATTAACTATGCCCATCAGTGATCCGTCTCTGGAAATCATTCCCGCGATCAACGAAGAAATCTTTTTGGCGGTACCAGCCAATCATCCACTCGCGAAACGAAAAGAAGTCGATCTCGCAGAGGTAGCCGATCAGCCTTTTATCCTGTTAAAAGAAGGACAAGGCTTCCGCACGATTTCACTTCGGCTCTGTGAGCAGGCGGGATTCCGACCGCGAATTGTGTTTGAGAGCTCGAACATCCAGACAGCTCAGTCACTTGTTGCAGCAGGCATGGGGTTGTCGTTTGCACCGAAGATGATTACACTCGCACCCGGAACGATCGAACCCCCAACTTATGTGCGGATAAAAACAAAACCTTCACGCACACTCGTCGTGGCTTATCGGAAGGACAAACCGTTGTCACGCCCGGCTGAGGCATTTGTGCAATGTCTCATCGAGCAGGGTGGAAAAATTTAAAGGCAAACAAGAAAACCCAGTCGCCGCATTCATTTGCGAACACTGGGTTTTTCATCTTGGAGCTTTGTATCTTGAACAAGTTCGGAAAAGACGACGAGCCTGCGAGCGTGCTCCTGTGTTTTCTTGTTGAATTTACCGGAGCAGGTAATCAAATTCAGATGGGAGCTCTCTGCATTCCCGAAAATCTGATCGATGGGAGCTTCGGCCGTCTGGAAGCTTTCTACTCTGCGAACTTGGAAGGTAAGCGTTTTTCCTTTTGCTTCACGCACGGTGATTTTGTCACCGGGCTTTAGTTTTTTCAGATGGTAAAAAACAGCTGGACCCGTATAATGATCAAAATGACCGGCGATCACTGCATTCCCCTTCATTCCGGGCTTCGTCCATGGCGACAAAATACCCACGCGATCAAAAGCCTTTGGGACATCCATTTGCCCATTCGGTAAAACGCCGACAGGTTCTACACGAGCTTGCAGGTTCAGTTTCGGAATATGTAGAAGTGTTGGCATGATTCCGTCTGGAAGAGGAGGGGCAGGAAGGAACGTGGGTTGAGGTGGCAGCGAAGGACCATAAACGGTAACCGTTTGTTTGATATAGATAGGCCCTGCTGGTTTTTGCATGGTACTTTCGATTTTAGGAGCTTCGACAGGTTGTTGAGTTGTATGGCCGCAACCAATTGTAACCAAACTAATGAATAGAAGGGACCCAAGAAGTTTTTTCATAAGTTGCAAAGAAAAGGGGGAAGATCCCCCTTTAATTGCTTGCTCCACCCATACCAGTTTTCGGCAGAGCCTTGATATGCGCTTTGCCTTTATGTGCTTTGGTTTTCATATGGTGAGCCTTGGTCTTCATATGATGCGCTTTTGTTTGTACCTTGTGGTGTTTTTTGTGACCGTCATGTGTTGCGGCAGACACAGGAATTGCAGTAGTTACCAAGCATGCAACCATCAACAAAGCAGCGAATTTCTTCATGAGTAGCACCTACCTTAAAATTTTTTGGGGTTACAAGAGATAGGATTTCCGTTTGCTCATTTGTTAGTGATGGCAATTGTTTCTCCTAAACGTCCCAAACAGCCCGTGCCTGTGGTACACTATTTCCAAATCATTCTGGGAGGAAGATAACATGAGAGAAATTAAGACAGAAGCTGAGTTCGAACAAGTAATCGCAGCAGCCAAGCCAGTCATCGTCAAATTCTTCACGGATTGGTGCCCAGATTGTCATCGCATTGATCCATTCATGCCTGCCGTGGAGGAAAAATACAAAGAACAGCTGGATATGATCGAAGTCAACCGTGATACTCTCCCGGACCTGTCCGAAAAGTACGATGTCTTCGGGATTCCGAGCTTTATTGCGTTCCACAATGGAAAAGAACTGGTTCGATTCGTCAGCAAGCTCGGAAAAAGTCGTGAGGAGATCGAGCATTTCCTGGATCGTGCTATTCAAGTCAGTAAAGGAATCGAGCAAGCGTAATTGCATGAACATAGAACAGGGAGATAGACAGAAATGTTATACATGAAAAAAGAAGGGGAATGGCTCGTGGCTCACCTCCGAGACAAAGATGATGCCATCCAGATTGGGAACCTGCTGCGCGAAGAGTGGAAGCTGCCTCGCAAGCAGGTCCATCTTTTATTCCAACACAAAGAAGTACTACTGGATGGGGAACCTGTCGCCCAGCATGTTGTAGGTAAAGCAGGGCAGGAAATTCGTCTGCGGATGTGCAAGCCAGAGCCATTGGGACTTGATCCGGCCAGTGAAGCGCCGGAGATCTTGTACGAGGATGATCATTTGCTCATCGTGAATAAGCCGGTTGGTCTTCTGTTACATCCGACCGAACGCTACCATCATGTGACGTTGGATCATCTCGTGTCGGGGCACTTTTTCCGTACAGGTTTGGAAGCCAAGGTCCGCCATGTCCATCGACTGGATCAGGATACGTCAGGCGTTGTTCTGTACGCGAAGCATCCGTGGGCCTCTGCCCTGTTAGATGAAATGCTGCGTGAGCGCACAATCAAGCGTACCTATGTCGCGTATGTTTCGGGACAAATGCCCAAAGAGCGCGGGAAAATCAATGAACCCATCGGAAAAGATCGGAATCATGGGACGCGCAGAAGGGTCACACCTAACGGCGATCCAGCGATTACCCATTACCAGGTGAAGGAACGCTTTCAAACAGCTACGAAAGTAGAATGTCAATTGGAGACGGGGAGAACCCATCAAATTCGCGTTCACTTCAGTCATATTGGGCACCCGCTTTTAGGGGATGAACTGTATGGTGGGAAGCGCGAACTCATTAAGCGACAAGCGCTGCACGCAGCCGTGCTCAAATTTGAGCATCCATTCGGGGGAGAAGTCATCGAAGTCACGGCCCCGTTGCCACTCGATCTGTTTCACTTGGAAAAGAAGCTGAGATAATCGCCATTTGATGTAGGAATGAATAAACTGCCAAGGAGGAAACGAGAGAGGGTGGTCTTTTGAAACGACCCATAATCGGCATCTTGACTTGGCGGGAAGGCAAACGCTTTGCAGAGCCAACCTATTTTCGGCGACTGCTCAAGGCTGGACAAGAACTGGGCTGTACCGCTTTCCTATTTTCACCAAACGATGTCCTTGGAGCTGGCAAGCAGGTGAGAGGGTATGTCCCGGGGAGCAATGGTGGCTGGCAAGCAAGAATATTTGACCGTCCAGACGCTGTATTCGACCGATACCGCTATACACCAACACAAGCGTTTAAGAACTATGTGGCCTTTCGGCGGACGAGTAATTTTTTGTATGCAAACAATCGCTTGGCAAACAAATGGCGTGTACATGAGGTGCTGCATCGGGACCCGAGAATGCATCGCTGGCTTCCGGAGACACACCTGTACAACCGACAAAGCCTGGTGAACATGTTAGGCAAGCATCCGTTGCTCTATGTAAAGCCACTCAATGGAACAGGGGGACGAAACATCCTGTCGATTGAAAAGCGTGGCGACGAACTTCGACTACTCGGTCGTAACAAGCAAAGGGCGAAAGTATCCACAGTGGTAAGAGACAAAGCCGCCGCCCAGAGATGGGTAGACCGTTGGACGAGACAGGAGAAATACATCGTGCAGCAAGGGCTTCGATTGCAGTTGGTTCCTTCGCGGGCAGTAGACATGCGCCTCTTGATTCAAAAGAATGGGGAGGGTGAATGGAGCATTACAGGTCATGGGATTCGCGTGGGTCCAGAACGCAGTGCCACCTCTAATCTGCATGGCGGCGGAAGAGCTATCCCTGTATCGGTATTTCTCCGACCGAGGTTTGGGGAGGAGCGTACTGCGCAGATCGTGCATGATTGCGAGCAGCTTGCTTTTCAAACAGCGGAAACACTCGAGGATCATTTTGGACGGATGGTTGAATTTGGACTGGATATTGGCATCGATGTAGATGGTCGCGCCTGGCTGATCGAAGTGAATCCCAAGCCAGCGCGGGAAATTTTCCGGGAGATGGGGGCAACGGGGCAGTACAAAAATGCCATTACCCGCCCTCTTGAATACGCCATCTACCTTGCGAAAACACAAGGACGCGAAGGACGCGAGCCACTTTTGAAGAGAAAGGTCGCCCGAGGATAGCGTGAAAGCAGAACAGCGGCAGTAGGGACAACGTCTGAAGTCCTCGTCTGCCGCTGTATTGCTAGGTGGAGATAGAAAGCGGTAATTGCAATTTGCTCGGGATGTCAGGAGCGAATTCGGGTGTATGGATAACCGAAAACGAGTATCCTTTCTTGACGAACGTCAACTCTTGAGCATCCGAGTGGAAGAGGACGTTGCTTTTTTCAAATCGTCTCCGCACTTTTTGTAGGAACGTTTGGTCAGGTGTTCCAAAAGTGACGTGCATTTTCGGTGGCAACGCTTTCATGGCAATGGGGATCCAAGGCCTGTTTTTCCATGTGGCTACAATATGTGCCGTTCCGCCGATAACGAAGTTAAAAATATCGCCATCCTCGTATGTTTTCATGCTGAGATTCGATTTTAGCCATTGCGTAAAAACAGGTACACTTTCCACAGGACAGCCCACTTCCCGTAAATACAGAATGTGCAGGGGAGTGGATGGCTCGACGACCTCCTCTGACACATACTCGTGGGCAATAAGCTCAAGAAGATTCCCGTCACCATCACGGAAATACAGGTTCAGCCGTCCTTTTTCCTCATCAATGTCATGCCCATCCTCCCATCGAACAATCAAAAGACCAGATTCTTTGATCTTTTTCGCTGATTCATGAAACAGGGAATAAGGCACTTGAAAAGCAATATGGGCGGGGGATATCGGTTCATACACTTCTACAAAGGTTAAACGAAAATCGGGCGTGACTTGAAACGTAATCTGTTTGTCTGATTGAGATGAAATCGGAAAGCCGAGACGGTCTGCGTAAACCTGATGTACTCCTTGGATGGACACAGTTTGTAAGGTTAATTTTGAAAAGTGCGTGATCATCTGGCATCACCTTTTCCTATACAAAGATAACATAATATAAATTATGTATACTCATTCAGTTCACACTGTTTCTAGACAATCATCTCAAATATCTTGAGAGAGGCGAACCATATCTACCACTTGAATCCCGTTTTCGTAAATTTCTTCCTCATAATGCCGCAAGAAAAAGTCCCGATCGATCCAACTCATCCGAAATCCACATTTTTGATAAAGCGCGAGCTGATCCACACTAGAATTCCCTGTGCCGACCTCGATCGTCTTATAACCGAGAGATTTGGCTACTTCAATGGAATGAAGAACGAGCTTTTTGCCAATGCCCTTGCCATGATGGGCCTCATCAACGGCAACATTTACAAGCTCAATCGTATCCGGTCTGGTTGGTATCAGGACGTACACACCTACGATGCTCTCCTCCATAACAGCGACGTAGCAGTGGCCTCTTTGTAAATAATCGTTCACCAATCTGACAGAGGGGTCAGCCAAAAAGAGTAAATCCATTGGTGGTTGTTCTTGTGCTGCAAGCTTGCGAATTTCCATCCGTGTTTCTCCTCCGATTCAAGTGGTTACCGGCTTTGGCAATGAAGCTGTTTCGTAGTTGACAACCAGTTTATTTTCGTAGGTAAAGATATGCTGACAAGGTTCATCCTCTTCCAACATGTGAGGTAAAAACGTGGGAAGGTTTTCTGGGACGCCAGCATTGTCAGGGTCCAAGACCCACGCTAGCTCTTTCCAGTCAAGTATGCCTTCTTCCACGACCTGTGGGGTTTGAGAGCGCTCGTAGTCTTCTGGAAGATGAGCGAGAAATGCATACATACCGCCCGTTTCAACTCCATCGACTCGCCAAGAGACAATTCCTTTGTAGCAAGCGGTTTCTAGCAAAATGCCCGTCTCTTCCCGAACCTCGCGAAGAACACTGTCCAGCGGAGTCTCTCCGTGCTCTAGCTTACCGCCTACGCCATTCCATAGCCCCATTAACGGTGATTTGTTGCGATTTAGCATGAGTATTCCATTTCTATGTTTGAGAAAGCATATGGTATAGCGATACATGTTATCACTTTCCTTTTTGTTACAGTCAACTTCTTTAACGACCATTGTATCAAAGGTGTGGATTCAGCAGTTATTTTTATTTGGTTTTTCGAGAGAAATTTCGTACTATTTCGTTATAATAACAAAAAAGAGTGGAAGGAAGAATAGGGGGCTCGTTCAAGATGGGAGACAATGAAAAGGTGGAAGGGTTAACAATCGAGGAGTGGAAAAGGAAATATCCGCTTCTTCCTAGCATGATAAAGACCGATGAAGTTTTTTGGACGAACCCTGGTTATGACGAGATCGCAAAAGCAACTCTCTCGGTTACGCCTGAGGAGGTCCAGGATGCCGAAGAACGTTTGCGGCGTTTTGGCTCGTTCATTCAATTGGCATTTCCCGAGACGAGCGCTGCTGGTGGACTGATTGAGTCCCCACTCGTTCCGATAAAAGAGATGCAAAAGCACCTAGAGGCTCGCTTTGCATTGAATATTCAGGGGAATCTCTGGTTAAAATGCGACAGCCATTTGCCTATTGCAGGTTCGATCAAAGCTCGGGGCGGCATCTACGAGGTGCTGGCACATGCTGAAGAATTGGCCCAAAAGCATCAGATGCTGCAACCGGACAATGATTATGCTATTTTGGCCACAGATGCGTTCCGTGAACTGTTTTCCCGTTATTCCATTGCAGTAGGCTCGACAGGAAATCTCGGCTTGAGCATCGGGATCATTAGCGCGAAGCTCGGTTTTCAAGTCACTGTTCACATGTCAGCGGACGCTAAAGCATGGAAAAAGGAATTGTTGCGGGCAAAAGGAGTCCAGGTAGTCGAATACGCATCGGATTATGGAAAAGCGGTGGAAGAGGGCAGAAAGCAGGCGGAGGCCGACCCGAATTGTTATTTCATCGATGATGAGAACTCCAAGCGTCTATTCCTCGGCTATGCAGTCGCAGCCGGACGATTAAAGAAACAGGTAGAGGAGCAGCAAATCACAGTAGATAGCGATCACCCGTTGTTTGTCTACCTGCCGTGTGGGGTGGGGGGGGGTCCTGGCGGCGTGGCGTACGGATTGAAGCTTATCTACGGAGACAATGTTCATTGCTTTTTTGCGGAACCTACCCATTCGCCCTGCATGCTGCTAGGCTTAATGATAGAACTGCATGACAAAGTTTCCGTTCAAGACTTTGGTATCGATAACAAGACAGAGGCGGATGGTTTGGCTGTTGGCCGTCCTTCGCGATTCGTAGGGAAAACCATGGAAAATCTGCTCAGTGGTGTATATACAGTCGCTGACGAAGAGCTATATGCCTTATTGCGTGCCTTGCGTGATCTCGAATCCATTCGATTGGAGCCGTCTGCGTTGGCTGGCATGCCAGGACCTGTTCGATTGTTTCAGCAGGAGGCAGGGCGTCACTACTTGGTGAAGCAAGGGCTAACGGAAAAAATGAAAAAAGCGACCCATATTGTATGGGCGACGGGCGGAAGTATGGTGCCGGAGTCTATTCAGGAAGAATATTATGCAAAAGCTCTGGATGAGAATGGGGAAAAATAAGCATCGAAATGATACAGAAAGCCCGGGTCACTCCCCGGGCTTTTCAT
>NZ_JAOTNO010000027.1:0-19754 GCF_041644655.1 Brevibacillus sp. BD137
GAGACGAAAAGCTGTATTCCCGATTACTTGTAAAAAGTAATGGAGAATGCAGCTTTTTTTGTATTTCCGTCAGTACCTACAAATCTGATTCAAAAAAATACGTGCTCTAATAAAAGGAGCGTGTGCACAGCCAAGATCGGCGAGTGTGGTCATTATTGTGATTCCAGTCGATTATGCTATGCTGAATGACATACAGCTTTTTCAAATGAAAGAGGGATCAATATGCTTATTCTTGCAGTGGAGGATGAAAAAGCGCTGCTTCAGACAATTGCAGGAGTCCTGGTCGATGAAGGATATCAGGTGGATATGGCAGACCGCGGTGATGACGGCTTGTTATTGGCGGAACGCGGCATCTACGATTTGTTGGTCCTAGACATTATGATGCCAGGAATGGATGGTCTATCACTGGTGAGAACGTTGCGTACAAAAGGGATAATGACGCCGGTGTTATTTTTAACGGCAAAAGATAGCGTAGAGTCGAGAGTCGAGGGTTTGGATGCCGGAGCAGACGATTATTTGGTCAAGCCTTTTGCGGCCGAAGAACTGACGGCCAGAGTGAGAGCCCTTTTGCGTCGGCAAGGGAAACAGAACACAGAAGGCGAGCTGGCATACGGTCCTCTATCGCTGAAGATAAATGAATATGACGGGTTTGTTGATGATGAGCCGATGAAGTTAACCACGAAGGAGTACGAGCTACTTAAGTACTTCCTGCAAAATCGGGAGCAAATATTGACGCGCCAACAAATTTTTGACCGCGTATGGGGAATTGATTCAGAAGCGAATTACGGAGTGGTCGATTTGTATGTCCACTACCTGCGTAAGAAGCTGGGTGCTTACGAAGGCTTCATCCGAACGATCCGCAATGTGGGCTACATTCTGAAAAAGGAAAACAAATGATGTTTCGAAAAACGAGGATTCGGCTCGTAACGTTGAACGTAGTAGTGGTGCTTCTCTTATTGAACGGGCTGGGTAGCGCAGTCTACTACACGATGAAGTACCGTCTCTATTCACAGGTGGACCGAGAAATGACCAAAGTCAGCCAAAGGCTGGCAGTTGATACTTTGCCTCGACTCCATCGTGTTGAAGACGACCCTTTTCCATACAACCGTCAGGAGAGAAAAAAGTTTAACGATCTGGATCGCCGATATGTTTTGCTCGTCTGGGATAGCTTTGGTCGTGTCATCGGGACGGCATTTAGTGATAGGCTGGAGCCAGAGGAGTATGCAAAATTCCAGCATAACGGAAAAGCAGACGGAATCGAAACAAAAACAGTGAATGGACAAATCTACCGCGTGCAGACAGTTACTGTTCCGAAAAAGGTCGTTGTAGGCAATCGAATTCAGACTGCGTACCAGTTTCAACTGATTTACAATCTGGCGCCTGAGCAAAACGTGCTGGACAGCTTGCTATACGTTGTCATGATCGGCGACATTATCAGTATTGTCATTGCGATTGTGGCTGGCTGGTTTTTGGCGAGAAGGGCACTAATCCCGATCCAAGTCTCGTGGGAAAAACAGCAGCAGTTTATTGCCGATGCTTCTCATGAGTTGAGGACGCCGCTCACGGCCATTATGGTCAATCTAGAAAGGCTTTTCAAACACCCGGATCATACGATTGAGCAGGAAAGTGAAAAAATCATGATTGGGATGCAGGAGGCCAAGCGCTTGAGCAGGCTCGTCTCGGATTTGCTCACACTGGCTCGCAGTGATTCTAACGAATTGCAGATCATGAATCAGACGCTGCGCTTAGACGAGGTAGCGATCAAATGCACCCAGGTTTTTGCACAGCTTGCCATTGCACGGGAAATTCGCCTCGAAACAGACATCGAGCAACCCATTGAGATGATGGGGGACCAAGAACGTCTGCATCAGCTTATGGTTATCTTGCTGGACAATGCCTTGAAGTACACGAACGAAGATGGCCGGATTTATGTTTCTTGCAAAAAGGAAGGTGGTCGCGTTTCGATTCTTGTAAAAGACAGCGGGATCGGGATTTCCAAGGAGGATACTCCGTATTTGTTTGATCGCTTCTTCCGGGTGGATAAAATGCGCTCTCGTGCGACAGAAGGAACAGGCTTGGGGCTTTCTATTGCCAAATGGATCGTGGATGCTCACCACGGAAAAATTCAGGTCAGCAGTGAGATAGGTATCGGAACCAGTTTTTTGGTTACACTTCCAATAAAGCCGTAAACAGATGGAAAGAACCGTTTTCCCAGAGTAGGGAATCGGTTCTTTTTTCAAATAGCGGAGCAATTCCATTTAACATACATTTATGTTTCGGATATCTCTAAATTGAGGTAAACTATAAGCAGAGAGGAGTGGTTGTACTCATGAACATGACGATCACTAAAGCAGCGGTAGCATGGTTTCGGGAAGAATGGGGATGCAAAGAAGGAGACAGCATTCGTTTTTTTGTCCGGTACGGAGGCGTTAGTACGGTCCAGGATTCATTCTCGATGGGGATTGCCAAAGAGTTGCCGAATGAAATCGGCATTTCGGCAGTAGAGGATGGCATCACATTTTATATGGAAAAAGATGAGCTGTGGTATATGAATGGAAAAGGGCTGATTGTCGATTATCGCCCAGAGACAGATGAAGTGGAATTTAAGCTGGATTGAGTAAGGAAAATGATAGCGAATAGATGAAGGGCTCCGGATATCCGGGGCCTTTTTTCATGTGTGCAAAAACTAAAATATCATACTTTACAAACAAAAATGTATGTTATATTATGGGTACATAAATGGAAAAAGGAGGAAGTTACATGCGTTTACTTGATTCTTACTTGGAGCTTGGCATTACGGGAATGGCACGTGCAGCTGTAGCAGGATGGTTCGACGGTCATTATGGGGCAGCTTTATTGGCAGGGTACTTCATGGATCGCGAGCACGATCTCCCTGAACATGTAAAAGAGGGCATTGAGCGGACATGCGAATCCTTCCGCAAGCAAAAACCTGAATGGTTTGTTCCACTAGATCAAGACGAGAAAGCTGACCCCTCCTTGTTACAGCACGTCATCGATGGCCTCCAGCAAAATGTGAAGCAGCTTCGGACATCAGGCCATGGACTAGCACTAGGTGTGTTGGCATTAAAAGCACTGCGCGAACGCCCTGATATGATCACTCCGACTGTGGTGGATGGCCTGGTCAGGATTCTCCAAGCGACGACTGAAGACAGGAAAGACCGTTATTGGGGCATCGAGAATTACCATGGCATGACGATTGATGATGTCAAAGACGACGAAGTTGCACCTTACCATACAACTGCAGAGATGGCAGAGCGGGCGTTTGACGAGCTTCATTTGGTTATACCGCCACGTGATATTAATGGGGTACGCTATCATTTGGCAAGCGAGGTTGTTCATAACATCACACAGGCTCATGCGTTAACAGATCTAGAGCGATTCGGTTATGAGGATATTGTGAAGCCTGGTATCGTAAACCATCGTCTTCAAATCTATTTGAATCGCCATGTTCCTCCGTTCACTTTAGAGGATGAGGTGAAGGAGCCAGCTTTCGAGGAAATTTTTTCACCGCTATACTGGGAAAGGCTCTACAGCGATCCTCATGCATTGAAGCTTCCGTATGCTGCGTTGGATCTCTTAAAGCGGTTCCCGCCGGAGAAGCGAGCTCTTGCCGAGCGTAATTTGTGCAAGCTTTTGACGATTACGGATTAATAAAATCTCACAAATAAAAAGAACAGAGAGGGCAATAGGCTCTCTCTGTTCTTTTTCACTTCGAACAAATGTCGGTCTACCAAGTCGGAATGACGGTCGTAGTAGATTCCCGATTTGCATAGTAGCTTTTATGCTCGATCAGGGCATTGCGAATGGCAGACTCATTGATGTCAAAACCGATCCCTGGCGTTGTCGGTACAGCCAGCAAGCCAGGTGCTGCAAAATCGATAACGGGTGTCACGATATCTTCCGCAAAGTAGCGATGCGAAGGGGATGTATCGCCGGCAATCGTGAAGTTGCTAAGCGAGGCCATCGCGATATTATGCGCCCGTCCAATTCCTGCCTCCAGCATTCCTCCGCACCATACAGGTACGCCGCGTTTCTCACACAGGTCATGAATCTTCTTGGCATCTGTCAGACCGCCTACGCGACCGATTTTGATGTTGATAATCCGGCAACTGCCGAGCTCGAGAGCTTTGCGGGCATCTTCTACTGTATGGATACTTTCATCGAGGCAGATCGGCGTTTTCAGTTCTCTTTGCAAGGTCGCATGGTCGATGATGTCATCATGAGCCAATGGCTGTTCAATCATGATCAAACCGAAGCCGTCCAAAGCCTTCAGCATCTCCATGTCTGCCAGCGTATACGCAGAGTTTGCGTCCGCCATCAGTGGAACATCTGGTCCAAATGTGTTGCGGATCGCACGCATTGGCTCGACATCAAAGCCCGGTTTGATTTTCACTTTGATCTTTTTGTAGCCGTCACGGATGAAGCCTTCTACGCGTTGCAGCAGTTTTTCGATGGTCGGCTCGATTCCGATACTCACACCGACGTCAATCGTCGTACGAGTTCCGCCCAATGCTTGGGAGAGGGAGAGACCGTTCATTTTGGCGTACAAATCCCAGACGGCACCTTCTAAAGCGGCTTTGGCCATGTGGTTGCGGCGCATCCAGGAAAAGAGGCGGGATACATCATCAGGATGCTCGATCTCCCGTGAAAACAGCTGCGGGATCAAATACTTTTCGAGCATGTACCAGACCGTATCGACATCTTCCTCGTTGTAAACAGGGACGTCCATCGCGACACTTTCACCGAAGCCGACATGGGCACCGCTGTACGCACGCACCAGAATGCATTCCTTGTGGGTTTCGACTCCCATGCTCGTCTCAAAAGGGGAATTCAACGGAATTTTGATTCGTTGCAGGTCCACGCGTTCGATTTTCATATTCATCTCTCCTCAACCGTTCATTTGGATTGTCGCTCAAACGTATTCAATACCGTTCTTGCCAAAATCTCGATGCCGTCTAGCAGCGCTTCTTTTTCAAAAGTCATCTGCGGGTGATGAAGTCCTGGTGTCAGGCCACAGCCTAAACCAAGCATGGTCGCACGAAGCTGCGGACGTTCCTTGGTGTAGTAGTGGAAGTCTTCCGCGCCCGGTGTCTGAATCGGCGGTTCGAGCTTTTCTGCCCCCAAGGCTTGGGTAATGGCATCCGCCATGATCAGTCTCGCTTCTTCGTTCACTTCCGCCGCATAGACGCGTTCAGTGATCTCGTAAGACAGCTCAACTTCATATAGACGGGAAACGTGCTGCAAAATGTGCTCGACACGGGCGAATAGGGCATGAATGACTTCATTCGTCTGTGCCCGTAGGTCCAAGTGGAACTGCGCCGAGCCCGGAATGATATTGCTGCTTTTGCTGCCGGCGGAAAGCTGCGTCATTTTGGCGGAATAAGGGACGAGCGGATCGAGATGAATACCTTTTAACTGCTCGACAATCGCAGCGGCTACCTCGATAGCGTTGACTCCGAGGTGAGGCCGTGCGCCATGAGCATCGGCACCCTTGATGTGCCCGAATACTGTACCTGCTGCTCCGTGCAGGATGGCAGAAGCAGCTGTTCCGCGTGGGATTTCTTGAATGGGACGAAGGTGGACACCGTACAGAAAATCAATATCGTCCACTACCTGCTTGTTCACCATCGCAAGTGCGCCATTTCCGCTTTCTTCTGCTGGTTGGAAAATGAGCTTTAGGCGCCCAGGGAGCTGGACGTCCATTGCTTGCAGAACCATGAGGACGCCTAATGCCATGGTCATATGCGCATCGTGTCCGCAGGAATGATTTGCGGTAAAGACGCCGTTTACTTCTTGCCAAAGGGCGTCCATGTCTGCACGTACGCCTACGGTCAATTTTCCTGGCGTCAAATCGCCCCATTCGCCAACCACTCCCGTCACGTCATCAAAGGTAGTGACGTGGCAATGGTGTTTTTTCAAGAAGTCAGCAATGAATGAGGTGGTTTGGACTTCCTCCCAGCTTATCTCTGGATGCTGGTGTAAATGCTCGTATAGAGAAAAAATGGCGGGCTGCAATTGTTTGATCGTTGTGCGCATGGTTCCTCCATCGGTTTGTTCGTGAGTAGTCGATAAGTGAAGCGCAGGCTACGCCAATCATTTGACGCAGCCAGTTTTGTGAATAGCTCATTTGTTACGAAACGCCGATTGTCACTGCTACAATGAGCGCGATTGAGGCGATCACGGCCCAACCAGCTAGCAGCTTCCAAATGAATTTGACCCATTTCTCATACGGAATGCCTGCAACAGCCAGATAGCCCATCAACGCAGAAGAAGTCGGGATAATGGAGTTGGTGACCGCATCACCGTATTGGAAGGCAAGAACCGCAATCTGACGTTGGATGCCGAGCAAGTCCGCAATCGGCACCATGATCGGCATTGTTGTCGCTGCCTGTCCACTACCGGAAGAAATGAAGAGATTGAGAAAGGCTTGAATCACAAACATAGCCAGGACGTTAACGGCATCTGGCAAATGACCAATCGCTGAAGTCAGGCTGTTAATCATCGTATCGATAATTTTTCCGTCTTCCAGGACGACCGTAATCGCGCGGGCAAAACCGACGATCAGCGCCCCAAACGTAACAGCTCTCGCACCAGCGACGAAGGAATCAAACAGCGTATTGACCGACAAACCTCCGACGAGACCCGCAACAAGGCCCATGATCAGGAAGGAAGCGGTAAGCTCGGTCAGGAACCATTCGTACTTGAATACACCGTAAACGTTGAAGGCGAGGCCACAGACCATTACCAGGAAAACGAGCTTGTGGCGTGCATTCAGATCGGGGATGTCTACTGTTGCCTGTTCTTGACTTGCGTGATTCTCCACGCCATAAAGCACGCTCTTGGTCGGGTCTGCTTTGACACGATACGCATAGCGCATGACGTACCAGATGGCAAAAGCGAGCACGAAGACATACACAACAGCGCGGAAGGTAAGACCAGAGAAGAGCGGCAATTGCGCGAGGGACTGCGCCACCCCAACCGTAAATGGATTGATCATCCCACCCATGAAGCCAGCTGCCGCCCCCATGGTGATCATGGCTGTACCTGTTACGGCATCAAAGCCCATTGCACGAGCCAGCGCGATACCGATCGGAACGAAGATGATGCTTTCTTCTGCCATTCCCATAGTGAAGCCACCGATGGAAAAGAGGAACATGGAAGCAGGAATGAGCAGCTTTTCCCGACCCTCCAAGTGTCGGACACCTTTATTGATCCCGGCTTCAATCGCTCCGGTCTGGCGGATGATTCCGAATACACCGCTTACAATAAAGATGTAGAAAATGATTTGCGCGCCTTTTTGCATCCCTTCTGGAATCGCTTTGAACATGTCAAAGAACGAGACCGGATCACTTTCTACAGGATGGTAGCTGCCGTTGACGACGATGGTTTTGCCTGAGGCAGCGTCCTTGACGCGATCGAACTCACCAGCCGGAAGCACGTAGGAAGCCAAGGCTGCCAAAATGATGATGATAAAGAGGATGGCATAGGTATGCGGCACAGAAAAACGTTTCTTTGCAGGTTTCAATGGATGTGTAGACATGAGGTCACCTCGCTCTTTTTTGCTTATGACAAGCAAGGGTCGTGCCAAGTGTCGAAATTTCCCGAATATAAGCGTTTTCAGTGGATTTTCAACGGCAAGGGAAGGAAAGAAAATGAGCTTTAGGAATGTTTATTAGGTTTTATACAACCTAATACAACCTATTATTCAATGGGCGGATTCTAAATCCGCCCGTGTTTTCGCAACAATTCGATACCCGCGGGGGTGATGGAGGTTCCTTGTCGGGTTGTACCTGAACGCACCAAACCTTGCTGTTCTAACAGTTTCAGCTTATGCCGCAGTGCGCTCTCCGTCCAGCCTACCGATTGTAGCTCAGGGGAGTGCGCCAATTGATAACGCCCGACTGGTTTGTTGGATACGTAATAATGATGCAAGCAATACAAAATATCCAGATCGCGATTGTCGTCCAATTGGGGGATAGAAGCCGTCTGTTGCTTTTTAAACAGGCTATCCGTCAATCGTTTGGGGAGATCCTGAATGCCGATGACGGGATGCTCGCTTACTGTAATGGCATAGTCGACGACATTTTTCAGTTCGCGAATGTTCCCCCGCCAGTCATGGCGATTGAATAGCTCCATGACTTCTGGCGACCATGTTTTGCGAATACCTTGCTGCTCCAGATGCTCATCGATGAGAAGGGGAATATCGCTGATTCGCTCACGCAAAGCGGGAATTTGGATCGGCAGGACAGCCAAACGATAGAATAGGTCCTCGCGAAAGCTTCCTTGGGAAACAGCGTCTTCCAAATCGCGATTGGTAGCAGCGATGATGCGGCAATCCACAGAAAGGATTCCCGTACCGCCCACGCGGATGACCTGCTTTTCTTGCAGCACGCGAAGCAGCTTGACCTGAATGGCCCCAGAGATGTCCCCCACCTCATCGAGAAAAATCGTCCCGCCATCCGCTTGCTCAAACAGGCCGGGTTTTCCGCCCTTTCGTGCTCCTGTAAAGGCACCGTCTTCGTAGCCAAACAGCTCGCTCTCCAGCAGGTTTTCCGGTAAGGAGGCACAGTTGATTGCGACAAAGGGGCCGTTTTTGCGTAGCGAGTGCTGATGAATGGCATGGGCGAACAGCTCTTTTCCCGTTCCGTTTTCGCCTGTCAGCAGAATCGTTTGATTGTTTTTTGCCATCTTTTTGCCGAGCTCGATGGCTTGGAGCAGCGGTTGGCTTTGTCCTTTGATATCGGAAAAGGAGTAGGTGGCTGTATGACCGCGCAACGTAAGCGTGGTTCGCAAACGTTGGATTTCAGTCACGTCTTTTAGCGTACAAACGAAGCCTAAATGCTCATGCCTACGGCGGATGCTTTGACTGCTGACGATAAATTGTTTGTGATCAATGGTTACGAGGGCGTCCTCCTGATCTTCCTGCTCAAAAAAGGGTTGCAGCAAGCTGTGCTCCTTCAACACCGTGTACCGTTGTCCAACAATGGTAGATGCATGTGGACAAAACAGCTCAACGGCGACGTCGTTTATAAACGTGATCAGACCTTGTTCATTGCAAGCGATCACGGGGTCTTTGACTGCCTGAAAGGTAGATTGCAGTTGGCTGTTAAGCTTCTGTACTTCTGCGTAAGAGGTGCCGAGCATTTTCGCGAGCTCAGACATTTCTACAATGAAGGCAGACAAGTACTCGCGCTCCCATTCACTAGGCACGCCTACCTTGCGACCGGTATCAATCAGATCATGAATGCTGATTTTGCGAAAACCGAGATCGATCACCTCCACATGAGGAGGAAGAGGTACGTCAGGAACGCTCATGATGATGGCGTATTGAAATTCGAGATCATCAAATGTACAGCCAGGGTGAAAGGGAACGTAATTCAAATGATCGACATTCGCCTCTAATAGATTTTGGATGACCTCCTGTGCGGAAACTGGCGAATTGTTCATAACAGGGACGGTCGTCCCCGGAGGGATCTGCATCAGGGCTTTCATTTTGTGTAACTCGAAAAAACGGTTTAAAACCGTGATGGGTACGGAGTCAGCAACAGCTTGACGGGCAACTGTGTACAGCTCCGGGGATTTGGTTGTGATAAAGACATGATCGACTCCGCTCAAATCGGGAATGTGCTCATGGCTGGCATAACCGACGACTTTGCAATACGGCTCGAAATAAGCCCGCAGCTCTTTTAACAAAAATTCGAGAGTGTCCGTTCCTTTTGCAATCAAGACAATGGTGTGGTCCATGCTGCACCGCCTTTGCTCAAACAATCGTGAATGTTTTGTAATCTCATGATAGCACAATGCCTGGCTGTAATCGGATGGATTCGCTTGTATAGAGAGGAAAGACAAGGATTGATTTGGTGGTAGGGAAATGTGTTTTAATAGAAGATAGAAGATAGGAGATAGAAGATAGAAAAAGCAATAACACGAGCAGGAGGAATCAGCATGGAGGACAGATTGGTTCCAGAGGTGCTGCAAATGATTGGGGAAGTCGTGCCAGACGGGGTATCGATTGCGATCTCGGACGGTTCACAATACTTGTACTATCAACCGAGTTCGAATATTGATTTGAAAATTACGCCAGGGGATATCGTTCCCATTGGCTCGGCTACACATCAAGCCCTCTTGGAAATGGGGAAGGTAGGGCATCAGGTGGAGAGTCGTATTTTTGGTGTGCCGTACTACGGACTCTCGCTTCCATTAGTGCGAAATGGTCAGGTCGTGGGCTGTATTACCGCCATCTATCCACCTCAAAGCGTTCCGCTGACAAATCCGGAGGCGCGTCTATCGTTTTTGGTCGGAAAAGGGGAGGATGGCTGGCTGCCTATTCCGTTAACAGAGATCGTCTATATTAGCTCTCATGAAGGAAAAACGCTTCTGCACACGGCTAGTGGATCATATGCGAATAAATATAACATGGCTGAACTGGAGTACATGCTCCCGCAAGAGCGATTTGTGCGTTGTCATCGTTCCTATTTCGTCAATATGGAATCGATCGGCTTTATTCATCCTCATTTTCATTCGACGTTTTTATTGGAAATGAAGGATAAGCAAAAGACGAGAGTTCCTGTGAGCCAGTCGTACGCCAGCTCGTTTCGGCAATTGCTCGGCTTCTGAAATATCTGACAAATGAGAACGGTTCGCTGTCGTTTTTTCTTGATAGCCGCGTAAATATTCTGTTTTGCTGAAAATCGAGTGCCCGCTCAGAATCCATGTGCTAGTGTAAAAGGCAACAAAGATGGCATGGGAGGTCACAATGATGTGGGAACGCTTACGCGATAAACGACTGGCAGATAAAATCGTGACGGCTGAGGTAGCAGCAGGATGGATTGAGGATGGCATGACGATCGGGTTAAGTGGTTTCACGCGTGCTGGTGATGCCAAGGTCGTGCCGCTCGCATTGGCTGAGCTGGCGAAAAAAGAGAACAAGCCTTTTGGCGTAAACGTATATACAGGAGCTTCACTTGGCTCCGATGTGGATGCCGTGATGGCGGAAGCGGGGATCATCAATAAGCGATTGCCTTTTCAAGCTGATCCGGTTATGCGCAAAAAAATCAACGATGGCAGCATGATGTTCGTTGACCAGCATTTGTCTCATACAGCGGAAGCGATTCGCCAGGGAGCGATAGACGCGGTCGACTACGCGATTGTGGAAGCGGTTGCAATTACAGAAGAGGGCATGATCATTCCGGCAACGTCCGTGGGTAACTCCAATATTTTCGTGGAAAATGCCAAGCATGTCATCATTGAGCTGAATATGGCTCAATCGGTGGAACTGGAAGGCATCCATGATATTTATACACCAGCAAAACAAGGAGAGCGTGAACCGATTCCGCTCACGTCCGTGGATCAGCGAATCGGCACAGCAGGGATTCCTGTCGATCCGGATAAAGTAAAAGGGATTGTCCTGACGAATCAGTTGGATTCTCCGTCGACGATTGTGGAGCCGGACGAAGAAACGGCGCAGATCGCGGCGCATCTGATCGAGTTTTTGCGTCAGGAGGTAAAAGAGGGACGCTTGCCGAACAATCTCGCGCCATTGCAATCGGGGATTGGATCGGTAGCGAATGCGGTTTTCAACGGATTTTTGGATTCGGAATTCACGGATCTGACTGTCTTCTCGGAAGTGTTGCAGGATGCGGTGTTTGATTTGCTGGATGCAGGTAAAATTTCGTTTGCCTCTGGCTGTTCGATCACGCTGACAGCTGAAAAGATGAAGCATGTCACCGAGAATTTCGCCCAATACCGGGACAAGCTGCTGTTGCGTCCGCAAGAAATCACGAACCATCCAGAGCTGATTCGCCGCCTCGGTCTGATTGCGATCAATACCGCGATTGAAGCGGACATCTACGGCAACGTCAACTCGACCAATGTATCGGGTACGAGAATGATGAACGGTATCGGCGGTTCTGGTGATTTTGCTCGCAACGCACGTCTGGGCATTTTCGTAACCAAATCGATTGCCAAAGGTGGAAACATCTCGAGCATCGTTCCGTTTGCCTCCCATGTTGATCATACCGAGCACGATGTAGATATTATCGTCACTGAGCAAGGCTTAGCTGACCTAAGAGGCTTGGCTCCGCGCCAGAGAGCCATCAAAATTATCGAGAACTGTGCGCATCCGATGTACCGCGATCAATTGATGGCGTACTACGAGGAAGCACTCACACGTGGCGGACACACTCCGCATGTACTGGAAAAGGCATTCTCCTGGCACGTACGTTACGCACAGGAGGGCACGATGCTTGCGAAAGAGCCAGCGTTGGTTTAGTCGAAGCGATGATGAAAAAAGCAAACCCGCTCGGGCGTTAAAGCCTTGGCGGGTTTTTCTCGTCTCCAATGTAATGTTTACGCTTGTAAGCTTTCCTGCCTTTTTTCCTGAGCAAACGTAGCCCATGCAAAGCTAAAGCTGATTGCGTATCGGGAAATTGCTATTTTTGCCGGACGTACTGCTCGTCCCTCATAAACAGACGCCAGAAATAAATAAAACCGGGTACGAGAATCGCAAAGCCAACTAAATAACAAATGAACAGAGCGTGGAACGTATCCGGGTGTGTAAAGCTGGACTCAATCGTCACATTGGGATAGACGATGTAGGGGAGGCGTGCTGCACCATACGCATAGCTGGCGAGCAGGTATTGCGTCGTGGCGACAATGACCGCAATCCGCGGAAGGTGGATGCCGAAATATCGACGATCTTGGGGTACCAAGAGAGCGATATAGCTAATGAAAAAGCAGACCGCCGATGCAATAAGCCACGGCAAATAGTCGAGAATGCGCTCATATAGCCATTTTGCCTCCAATTGCATCGTTATCACGGTAACCAATGCCGCAAGCAACGTAATCGGCCCCAGAAACACCGCATCCCGGCGATAGACAGAGAAGGCTTGCTTTTCACCAGCGACGAAGGAGTAGTCCGCGAGAAGCAGCGACGAGAGGTAGAGTGTGCTGCTGACGGCAAGACCAATAAAAGAATAGACGTGCGGGCTGGTCAAAAAGAGTCCCCAATCGAGAGACTCCACACCATTGATCGTTCGAGACAATCCGCCCTGTGTCACAGGGAGCACGCTGATTAACAGAGCTGGCACCAATATCCCGGTAACGCCTGAGACGATGCTGAGCATCTTATCATACCTGTGAATCAGATGAGAAAACACCATGAATGTACTGCGAATCAACATCAATAACACCACGAGACATCCGGGAACAAGCAGCAGGCTTGCCAATGTGTAGGTCGCGCCAGGGAAAAAGGTCACGAGTGCGACTACAATTAACACGATAAAGACATTCACGACCTCCCAGGAGGGCGAGAGGTAGCGATTGGCGATTTGAGTGGCTTTGGTTTTTTCCCGATTCAAATAGATCATCGACCAAAAACCAGCACCGAAGTCGAAGGAGGCCGCAACGGAATAGATAACGACGAAAATCCAGAGCAGCGTAATGGCAATAATCGTGTCGGTCATGCTGTTCCTCCGTCCACTTTCGGCTGTTCTGGCGGATCGAGCTCCAAGGGATGGCGGCCAAAATAGCTACGGAATACGAGTAGGGTGACGATCGCGAAAAATACGTACACCGAGAGGAAAATCCAAAATAGAGTAGAGATGCCTGCTGCTTGGGTAGCGGCGTCTACTGTTTTCATCACACGATACACCACCCATGGCTGGCGTCCAGTGCAGGCAAATATCCAGCCGAATTCGATGCCTAGCAAGGCGAGCGGGCCACTTACGACAAAGACCCAGAGAACCCAACGGGGATACTGAGAGCGCTTTAGGAGCTTCTTCCAAGCGAAGCCGATGAAACCAACGAAGATCAACAAGCTGCCGATGATAACCATCCCGTTAAATAGCGTATGGATGTAGAGTGGAGGCCACAGCTCCTTTGGAAAGTCGTCCAGACCGACAACGACCTCGTCAAAGCGGTTGGCTGCAAGGAAGCTGAGCGCCCATGGAATCTCGATGGCGTATTTGACTTTTTTCGTCTCGGGATCGGTAAAGCCGCCAATCGCGAGTGGGGCATATGCTTGTGTTTCAAACAGTCCTTCCGCAGCGGCCAGCTTTTCCGGCTGGTATTCATGTAAAAGCTGCGCCGATTCGTGACCGTTCAAGGCAGTTAAAAGGGAAAAGGTGCCTCCCACGATTAAACCGGCCAAGAGTGCTTTTTGGTGATACAAATAAACCCGACTCCCTTTTTCGGCGCGAAGCATTTTCCATGCTGCTACTCCAGCGACGATGAATGCCCCCGTCATATAAGCAGAGACAGTTACATGACCTGCCGTCACGAAAAAGCTGGGATTAAAAAAAGCTTTCCAAGGGTCTACGTCGACAATCTGCCCATCGACCATCCGAAAGCCAGTTGGCGTGCCTTCAAAGGCGTGGATATTCGTAATCAGGATCGCGGAGGCCGTCGCACCAAGCAAAACCATGAACAAGCTCAACAAACGCATGTTGCGGGATAGACGGTGAGCCGCGTAGACGTAGATGGACATAAATAAGGCTTCCACGAAGAAAGCGAATATTTCGATCTGAAAAGGCAGCGAGATCACCTTGCCGACAATCTCCATGAACCCAGGCCATAGCAGGGAAAGCTGGACACCAGCAATCGTTCCAGAGGGGATCGCGACACCTAGCAAGATCGCCTGCGCTTTCGTCCAGCGTTTGGCCATAAGCTCGTAATCGCGGTCACGCGTCCGCCAAAAGAGGAGCTCCACCAGCAAGATCATGAGCGGGAGACCAACACCCATGGTCGCAAAAATAATGTGAAAGGCCATAGTCGTCCCGAAAATGGCTCTGGTCATCACGATATCTTCCACGTTCAACTTCCTTTCTGATCGGCACCAAAAATTGTTAACGATTTCCTCGTTAATGTCCCATGAGGAGGCGGAGTTTATACGAAAAAGACCGTCACAAAAATGTGACGGCCGGGCTTGATGATAGGATAAGGGCGTTTGGAAGAGTAGATTATTTACGATAAAGTGGATAATCAACCTCAGTTGGTACCTGAATCAACACCAGACGGAGCGGAGCATCCGTTGATGCTGTGTAGATGGCTGTGCTGCTTTCCTCGGTGGAGAGAACGACAAAGTCACCTTTGGTTGCCGGGGTGTGATTCTCGCTGACAGTTGCTTTCTCTGCAACGCTTCCGTTTCCTTCCACTATGACGACTGCGTGAGCATAACCAGCCGGGAGTTCTTTTGCATACGACTTTCCAGCGGGAATTGTGATGTCGCTCATCAAGGAATCCGTAACCAACTGAATGGGTGCAGGCGATCCGATGATGTGCTTCACTTGCACGCCATCAACATCCTCAGACGGAAACTCCTCATGATCATACTGATGGTAAGCCGGTGGTTGCTTCGTCGTTTGTGCCAGATGCGGTTCAAACCAGATTTGAAACATTTCCGTATCCTTGCCAAGCTCTTCTGCATGGTACGCGCCTGATCCGGTTTGCATGATCTGCGCACCGCCTGTCGACACCTCTTGAAGATTTCCGAGCGTGTCTCGATGTCCGACTGTCCCTGTGAGGACATACGACAAAATTTCAAAGCCGGAGTGAGGGTGCAGCGGAATTTCAAATGTCTTCAGTGATTTTGCCCATGCCCAGTAAAAAAGTGGTCCTACCCGTTTGACAACGGAGCCTTCATGAGGGAAGCCAATTGGTTTGTTCTCTACGATTTCACCGTCGCCAAAATGTCCTTTTGCTTGCTCGTTCTTTGTATAGACGCGGATTTCCATCTGATGTTCCTCCCTTAGTACGATTGCTGGCTTACTGGTTGTGAGGAGTTACCATTAAAACAAGATGTATGCACCTGGACCGATCAACGCTACACCAATAACAACTGCGATTATTGTCAGGTTGTATTCGAATCCGTTTTGTGTCACCCAATATCCATTTTGCCCGTGTACCTTCAGAATGGCAACCAGCATTGTGAAAGCAAGCAAAATAGCACTTGGCCAGATACCTACGCCTGCCGCAAACATCAGACCACCAACGAGTTCAGACAATCCAGCGACGAAGGCCATCGCTACTCCAGGTTTCACTCCGATGGACTCCAGCCAGCCGCCTGTTCCTTTCAAACCATAACCGCCAAACCAACCAAACAACTTCTGCGTACCATGACCTGCAAACGTCAAACCAATGACCAAACGAATCAACAACAATCCAGTATCCAACACTTTTCATCTCTCCTTAATTACTTTTAATTAGTATATCTTTATTTTGAGATATTTGTCCAAAAAGGCTGGCGGGCCTTAGAAGGATTCCGCCAGTTTTACTGCTTTTTCTACACCAGCTGCAACGAGCTCAGCTGCTTTGTCTTGGAATTGGTTGTGACCTTCTACGATTACTTCAGTTACATTGCTAACGCCCCAGAAGCCGAGGATCGTGCGAACGTATTTGTTTGCCATTTCCATCTGAGCCATTGGCCCTTCGGAATAAACGCCACCGCGTGCGCTCAACAGAGCTACTTTTTTGTCGCCCATCAGACCAACTGGACCTTCAGCTGTGTACTTGAATGTTTTACCTGCTTGGGAGAGGTAATCCATGTACGAGTGCAGAACAGCAGGAACGGTGAAGTTCCACATTGGGAAAGCAAATACGACTTTGTCTGCTGCTGTAAACTGGTTCAGGTATTTGTTAACCAAGTCAGCACGTTTTTGCTCATCAGCAGACAGCTCGATGCCGTTTCCTGCTTTCCACATAGCAGTCAGCATGTCGTTACCGTAATAAGGGAGGTTTTCTGCAAACAGATCCAACTCAACGATTTCGTCATTTGGATGTGTTTCTTTGTACGCTTTCGTGAAAGCTTCGTACAGCTTTACACTTGTAGCCTGCTCAACTGGGCGATCGTTTGCTTTAATAAAAAGTACTTTACTCATGGAAATTTCATTCCCCTTCCGTTTAGTAAGTCACTAACTTTTAATGTGTATATCTTGATTTTAAGATTATTACGTATTGGATCTTTTGTCAACACTTTTTTGAAAGATAGTGTTGGAGAGCGGGGACGGGGACTGCTCGTCTAATAAGTAGCTTGAGCAGTACGTCCCAATTTTTTAAGCAGTTCGATTGCTTGACGCTGTTCTTCTGGTGTGAGACCTTCCATCGCTTTCTCAATTGCGAGTTGATGAGGCGGGAAGATTTCAGACAAAAATTGATGCCCTTTTTCAGTGAGTTCTGCAAAAATGACGCGTCGGTCTGCTGAACAGGGCTTGCGAATGAGCAGTTGCTTCTTTTCGAGTTTGTCCACAACGTATGTGATGTTTCCGCTGGAGATCAATATTTTTTCGCCAATTTGCTGCAATGGTTGAGGACCTTTATGAAATAATACCTCTAGTACGCCGAATTCAGTTGGATTTAGTCCATGCTCGCGAATGTGACGATTGGAGTGAGCGGTAACCCAGTTGTATGACCTTGATAAAACGACAAAAAGATCGAGGGGATCATTTCGCAGTGGTTTGTCAGACATATGGACCCTCCTTTACATCTACATCGAAATTTCGATATCTCTAATTTAAGATAATCCTACATGATTGCATTCCTATTTGTCAAATTTAGAAAAAATAAAATGAAAAACATGCTTGTGAAAACAGTTGTCTACGTGATAAACTTTTGTTTGTAAACAAGCTGTGAAAGCGTAACAGAAGAAAGGAGGATGACCGTGGAAAAAGACATGCAGATCCTTCATCATATCCGGCAAAATCCTTTTATCACGCAACAGGAGCTGGCTGATCTGATTGGCATCTCACGTTCAGCGGTAGCTGGCTACATCGCACAGTTAACCAAACGCGGGGAAATCAAAGGACGGGCTTATGTACTTCGTGATGAAGGAATGATTGCTTGTATCGGTGGGGCCAACCTGGACCGCAAAGCACGCGGCAAGCAGCAGGTGCGTCTACACTCATCCAATCCCGTAACGATTATGGAATCGTGTGGAGGGGTGGCACGGAATATCGCGGAGAACCTCGGTCGCCTTGGCTGCAATACCTCCCTCATCACCAGCGTTGGCGAGGACAAAGAAGGCGAGTGGCTCTTGCAGGAGACGAAAAAGCACGGGGTGCACATCAGCCAAGTGTGGAGACTGCCTACACAGCGTACGGGAACGTATACGGCGCTTCTCGATATTGATGGCGAGATGGTTGTTTCCTTGGCGAACATGGATATTTACGATGCTCTCACACCGGAGATGTTCGCAGAAAAATGGTCGCACATTGCAGCAGCCCACGTGGTTTTCATCGATACAAACATTCCGGCGGACTGCTTGGCCTACATCATCGAACGTTGCCGGGAGGAAAACATCCTGCTCTTCGTTGACCCGGTCTCTTCCATTAAAGCAAAGAAGCTCCCACAGCAATTGGACGGAGTAGAAGCGATCTTGCCGAATCGCGAGGAAGCCGAGCTGATGGCTGGCATGAAGATCACGACGATCGAAGAATGCGCCGAGGCTTGCCGCAAGATCAGGGAACGAGGCGTCAAACACGTCATCGTGACCTTGGGAGAAGAAGGCATTTACTATCAATCCGAGGACGTTGAGGAGCATATGCTTCCATATCCAACAGAAGTAGTAGATGTTACAGGTGCGGGAGATGCGTTCGCGTCGGGACTCTTGTATGGCATTGTAAACGGAGAGTCTTTCCAGAGGGCGTGTCGCCTTGGATTGGCAGCATCCGCTCTGACATTGCAAACAGAGCAGTCCGTATCTCCTCTATTAAAAGCAGAACAATTGGAACTGGCCGTAGAACAATTCGAAAAGGAGCGATAAGAGATGAAACAATATTTGACCTTTACTGAGGAAGTACGCCACGCACTGGAGAACAATCTGCCGGTAGTTGCGCTGGAGACGACGATTATTTCGCACGGTATGCCGTATCCGCAAAACATCGAAATGGCAAAAGAAGTAGAGCAAATCATTCGCGACAACGGTGCTGTACCAGCTACGATCGGGATCATGGACGGCAAAATCAAAATCGGTTTGACTGACAGCGAGCTGGAAGAGTTTGCGACGAACAAAAATGTAGCAAAAGTAAGCCGTCGCGACTTCGCTTACATTTTAGCTAGCGGTAAAATCGGTGCGACTACAGTAGCCGCTACCATGATCGCAGCTGAGATGGCTGGTATCCACATGTTTGCAACTGGCGGTATCGGTGGGGTACACCGTGAAGGCGAAATCACTTGGGACGTATCTGCTGACCTCACTGAGTTGGCGCAAACAGATGTAGCTGTAGTATGCGCAGGTGCGAAATCGATCCTCGATATCGGTCGCACACTCGAATATTTGGAAACGCAAGGTGTACCTGTTGTGGGCTACCGCACGGATGAATTCCCGTCCTTCTTCGCTCGCAAAAGCGGATTCGGCGTAGACATGCGTATCGATACACCAGAAGAAGTCGGTAAGATGATGAACACCAAATGGGATCTGGGACTCAAAGGCGGTATGATTATCGCGAATCCAGTACCAGAATCTGATGCACTCAACCACGAGGAAATCGAGGCTGTGATCCAAAAAGCACTGGCAGAAGCAAAAGAAAACAACATTGCAGGGAAACAGGTAACGCCATTCATGCTCGATAAAGTGAAAAAGCTGACAGAAGGCAAGAGCTTGGCAACAAATATCGCGCTGGTGAAACACAATGCTGAAGTAGCTGCGAAAATCGCGGTAGCTTATCAGAAAGAAGCGAATCAAGGTAAATAAGAGAGATTGAACAACAAAATAGGTAAAGAAAAACGAGCCGCTAGAATCG
>NZ_JAOTNO010000028.1:0-19688 GCF_041644655.1 Brevibacillus sp. BD137
CCAATAAAGTTTGTTACTGGTTCAAAGCTGGCAAATCTTTTAATGATAGACTCATTAACGCTTTCGCTGTTCAGTTTTCAAGGAGCAATTTCCTGTCCTCAGTGTTCATCGTTATTTGTGATGGCGTCTTAAGGACAAGAACTAATCTATCACGTGACCTATCTTTGAGTCAATATGTTTTTCAAAAAAGATTTTAAGTATAATGCTCCTCCCCGAGTTTTCTGCGTCTGACATACTTGGATAACTCATTGGGAGAAGCAATTCTTGCGTACATGCGAAACATGATCGAGTACCTCTCTTCCATGGCCCGCTTCACTAGATGATCAATTCGTTTATCGCTAAAATCAAGGAGCATCTCTTCCAGCTCACGTTTTAACAAGTATTCAAGTTCCTGTACTTCTTTCGTATTGAACAAAAACCCTAGCAACGATATCGCCCTCCGCCTTACGAGTCTCTCCTCTATCCTTTCCATCAAAATTCAGCCCTATTCAAAATAAAAAGCCCTCCGTTTAGGAAGGCTTCAATTTGTTTGCAAATCTGAATTATTTCAGTAAGTTCAATTGCTGCAGTTGTTGGCCCACCGTTTCCTTGAGAAGGGTTGGCGTTATCGTGCTCTCCACAATGGCAGCGACGAATAACAGAACGACCACAGTAAAAACCGCTAATGGAAATTGCTTGAGTGTATCGTACCAGTCATTTTTCAATCGTGCCAGCTTTTGCGGTTGGATTAGAACTCCCACTGAGCGTAAACTCAACACCCCTAAACGAATACCCACTCCTGCTGCAAACAGGATAGCTGGAAGCTCAAAAATTCCATGTGGCAAAATTCCTGCACTAAAAATAAGCCATGGACTTACTCCAACGCCGCTGTATTTGAAAAGGATAAATCCAAGCAGCACTCCATTCGTGAGCATTCCAATTATAGGAAACAATGCAAACAATATTCCTAGCGCCATCATCATCAATGCACTAAAAACATTATTGGAAAAAATCGTCCAAAATACCGCTAAAGGCCCGCCACCGTTATCCTTTATCCTTTCAGCAATTTCCTTCAATTGGCCCATCATTTTACCGACCATCTCTTCAACGAGCGGTGCTTGAAAATACCCAATCAAGGCGCCACCCAAAAATAGTAAGCATGCGGCGAAGAAATAGTTTCGGTTATCAAGCCATAAATGCCGCAATCGATTGCCCATGCACCACACCCCTTTACTGCCTCATAATTCACTATATGCATTGTACCTCAACAATAGCCAACAGGCCAAAGAATATCCTTGTCTTCCCTGCATAAACTGTTATCGGACAAAGGAGGTACTATCCATGAAATTCATTTACGTGATCAGCGCGAAACGATTAAAGCAAATCTTAATTATTGTCGCGGCCATCGTGCTAACAGCGGGATTTGGTTATGCGGAACGCGATTCAATTGCTGCCTTTGCTGAAGGTGCCAGCACGCAAGCCCCCCAAGCTATTTATAAGGTCGACACCAAAGAAAAGAGAATCGCCCTTACCTTTGATATTAGCTGGGGAGAGACACGAGCATTACCTATACTGGATGTGCTGAAAGAAAAAAAGGTAAACAAAGCGACCTTTTTCCTCTCCTCTCCTTGGAGTCAACGACATCCGGAAATCTTGAAACGAATCAAAGAGGATGGCTTAGAAATTGGTTCGCACGGTCACAAGCATGATAACTACACCAAATACTCCGATGAAGAAATTCGCTCCCAAATGGGTAAAGCGGACTCCATTTTAACCGAAATGACTGGAAAAAAACCAACGCTCATTCGGATGCCCAATGGTGATTTTGACAAACGAGTGCTGGAAATCGCGAATCGTATGGGGTATTCTGTCATCCAATGGGATACGGACTCAAAAGATTGGACCAATCCGGGAACAGATGTGATCATCAATAATGTATTATCCAAAGCTCATCCAGGCGACATCGTCCTGATGCACGCGAGCGATTCTGCAAAAGATACACATCTTGCCCTCCCAGTGATCATTGATCAGCTTCGCAAGGATGGCTATGAATTCGTTACGGTATCTGAACTCATTTCGGGTACAAGTGTAGAAAGCAAAGAAGTTCACTAAAACAAAAAAAGCTGACCTTCATTGGGTCAGCTTTCTCTTTTTACCAGACGATGCAATTGCATGACTTGCCAGACGTTACAAAACAATAGTGGGACGAGCATGGACAGTGTTGCACGCACATTATCTTCCTTCAATGCTGGAATCCATTCCAGTCCCGTAACAACAAACATAAAGAAGGTCGTCGGTATCCATGCAGATTTATTGGTCAGACTTACTTTTCCATATGCGGTAACAATAGCAACAATCAATAATAGCGTTGGCTCAATAAAGTACGGGCCAAATCCTTTTCCTTCACCGAAGGATGTATAGCGAAGATAAATCATATCGAAAAAGACAAACAAAATAAGAAATACTTGGACGCTTTTCCACAGGGAAGCCGTTTTAAATATTGTTTTGGCGAAATAATTAATCGTCATATACGCAAAAAAACCCATCTGAGCCACAATACTAATGGTCATTCCATACAGTAGGTACATGAACAATCCGACAAAAAAGTTACCGGTGCTTCCTCCGATCAGCTGGTCCAAATCAAAAATAAGGGCTACCAGGATCCCACCTAATCCCCCAAGCAAGAGCGTGGTAATAAAAAGCCATCCATACTTACGCAAACTCACCAAGTATTCCCTCCCATCCACATCGAATATGATTGTACCAATGGATACAAGAAAATACTAGCGTAAGAACAAAACAAAATGCACACGTTACTTGTAGGCAGAGTAAAGAAGGAGGTGTCCACCCCATGAGAAAAAAGACGATGTCTTTTTGGTTAACCGCTCTTGTCTGTCTGGTTCTCACCAGTTGCGGGGGTGGCGGACAAGCGCAAAGTTCGTCTCAGCCTGATTATAAAAGCGTCAAAGACATGGTGCTGGACATATTGCAGACGGACGAAGCGAAGCAATCTGTAGGGAAAATGATGAAGGATGACAAGTTCAAACAAAACCTGATGCTGGACGAGTCGACAGTGCGGACAACTTTGATTCAAAGCATGACGAATCCCAACAACACGCACATCAAAGAAGCGTTTAAAGACCCTAAGTTCGCAAGCGCCATGGCAAAATCCATGAAAAATGAACAAAAAACCCTAATGAAGGACCTAATGAAGGACCCTGAATACCAAAAAGAGCTCATAAGCGTAATGAAAGACCCTGAGTTTGAGAAAAATTTAATGGACCTGATGAAAAGCTCTGCTTATCGACAGCAAACCATGCAAGTAATGAAAGATTCCTTGCAAAGTCCTTTGTTTCAGGCTGAACTCATGAAGATCATGACCAAAGTATCCGAGGACATGACAAAACCAAAGGAACTGAAGCCGAAGAAAAAAGGAAAAGGAAAAGAAGGTAAAGGTGGAGGTGGAGGTTCTTCCGGTGGAGGCGGCGGTAAATCTTCTTAAAACGCAAAGGTGAGCTCTATTGTAGAGCCCACCTTTTTCATCTTCTTGGATCTTATTGTTTGACGGCTTCCCCGCATTTTTCTATGACACGTTTGGCCATATCGATGTAAAGCTGACCAATTTCGGTCTTTTCTCCATAGATGGATGGGGAATAATCAGGTTCAGATGGATGATTATCCGGTTGTCCCAGCGGAATTTGAGCGAGCAGCTCACATGTCAATGTCTCAGCAAGCTTAGCTCCTCCACCACGCCCGAATACGTATTCTTTCGTACCATCTTTTGCTTCGTACCATGCCATATTTTCCACAATACCGAGGATTTCATGACCGGTCCGCTTTGCCATAGCGCCTGCCCGTGCTGCTACAAACGCTGCGGTAGCATGAGGAGTCGTTACCACAATCTCCATGCTTTGCGGAATCATGGTGTGCACGTCAAGGGCCATGTCCCCCGTTCCTGGAGGCAAATCCAGCAAGAGGTAGTCCACTTCTTCGCCCCAGTGTACTTCCGTGAAAAAGTTACGCAGCATTTTCCCCAGCATAGGACCACGCCAAATGATCGGAGAGTTGTCCTCCACAAAAAAGCCCATGGACATAACCTTTACGTTTTGCTTTTCAACAGGCAGAATGGTTTCGCCAATCACGGTTGGACGTTGTTCAATATTCATCATATCGGGCACGCTAAAGCCGTAAATGTCTGCGTCGATAATGCCCACTTTTTTTCCTAAACGCGCGAGCGCAACAGCCAGGTTCACTGTCACCGTCGATTTTCCGACGCCACCTTTTCCAGAAGTGACCGCGATGAAGGTCGTATTCGAATCCTTGGCCAAGATCGGATTCAAGACGGGAGCTTGTCCCGGTGTCATGTTATGTGTTTGCCCACCCTGGTTCTTACGTAATTGGGCAGACAGAGCCGCACGTTCCTCATCTGTCATTGAACCGAATTGCAGGCGGACTTCTTCGGCTCCTAGCGCTTTCACAGCTGCGATGACATCATCCTCGATCTTGGCTTTGAGCGGACAGCCCGAAATCGTCAGAACGACCGTGAGACTTACTGTCTTGCCTTCAATATGGATATCCCGAATCATGTTGAGCTCGACCAAGCTACGATTAATTTCAGGGTCTTTTACATCACGTAGTGCTTCGAGAACCTGTTCTCTGGTCAACATTCTGGTTCACCTCATCTATGATCTTTTCAAACATTTCAATGCTGGTATAACGACAGCGTATGCGCGTTCATTATAGCATATTCGGGCGGGCGGAACACGACCACCGCCCTCTTAAGGTGTAATTGGCGCTTTTTCTCCCGAGTACTGACGCAATATCCCTTGATAAATGGCATTTGCCATAGCCTTTTGATACTCAACGCTCTGAAGTCGCTTTGCCTCCTCCGTATTACTGACAAAGCCTACTTCTACCAAAACGGCCGGGCAGTTAACCTCCCGAATCAAGAACACATTGTTCGTCTTACTCGGAACCCGATCTGTATGACCGATCACCCGTTTGATTTCATCTTGTATCAAATAAGAAACTTCTGCACTCTTTTTGAAGCTAGGGGAATAAAAAGTCTGTGCTCCTGACCATTTCGGAGAAGGGATGGAATTAACGTGTATGCTGACCAAAAAATCCGGTGTACTATCATTGACCAGCCTTACTCGGTTTCGAATATCCTCAGATTTTCGTTTCCGTGCCTGCGCCGCATCTGGACTCGCCAAATCCTTGTCTTCCTCCCTCGTCATAACTACAAACGCTCCTGACTGCTGAAGGAAATCCCGCAAGTACATGCTAATGGCCAAAGTCACTTCTTTCTCAACTACATCCCCGGCTTTGGAAACGGCACCGCCGTCTATTCCCCCATGCCCAGGGTCAATGGCTATGACCGTTCCCGTCAGTGGCAGCGACCATGCCTGCCAGGAAGAACGATCAGGTGCTTCGTAGGTGAACAACAGCATAAGCACGGCGAAAGCTAATATCCAGCCTACTCCTTTTCGTGTCACAGTGTATCGTCCCCTTTGTCCCATTCTCGTTCCATCTTATGGACAAACATGGACAAATATACCCGTTTGTGAAAAGGAAAAACCCCCTGCCTGCGAACGGACAAGGGGGTTGTATCGAACAGCAATTAGCGCTTGGAGAATTGAGGTGCGCGACGAGCTGCTTTCAAGCCGTATTTCTTACGCTCTTTCATTGTTGGTTTCGATTCGTTAAGGTTTCCGCATATTAATAGGAAGATTTACAACTTAGCTTCCGTTTATTTAAGATACTTTCTGATACAAATATGGTCAAAATATGGTCACGACGAGAGTCCTAGAGTTTATGTTCTAGGGCTTTCCTTTTTACTCCGCCTTCACAAATTTTTCAATGTATTTTGCGCGTTCTTCCTTAGTGAAAAACTTGTTCACGATTTCATTCCGCCACTTGTCTTTATCAGTTTTAGTTTCAGCAAGGTTTACCTTCAAATAATCCTCGATAGTTGCTCTATCAATCTCAGTGGTATATTTTTTCCCATGATTCAGTGTTACCTTCACCTTTTGCAGTTCAGGGAACTCCTTTAGTAGTCGGATCGGCTCTTCCATCAATACTTTGTTAATCGCGTCTCCAGACTCCCAATAGTTCTTTGCATCTGCTTCTGTCATTCCGGTTTCAGGTTTAGCCTTTTTCAAAGTTGCAAAGTCTGCATAGGTGATTACCGCTTCGTTTTGGTTAATAATCTCTGCCTCTGTAATAAAAGGCCCACCCTTTAAGTTCGGAGTGTACTCCTTAAATCTACTCACTTCCTCGACAGGCATAGTTTTCTGTTCAGAAGATGGGGCTGGTGCAGATGAGGTAGTTGTTGATACTGGAGCTGGCGTGCTATTCTCTGGCGTTGTACCGCAGCCACTTAACACGATGCCTAATGACAAAACAAAAATTGATGTTCTTTTCACTGGTAAAATCCTCCTACATTATATGTTTCACCCTCACAATAATCCAAAACCTTACATTGAACAAGAATAAACGAAAAACCCAATAACTGTTTTTGCATTTACTGGAAAAATGTTTACCCATCCAATTTTTTTGTGGTAAAGTGAAATAAAATACAGAATTTGGGAAAAGGGGGCTCAATGAGGTGTCGCTTTCATTAGGTGAACTCATTAGCAGTCATCGTAGTCGACGCAATCTTACACTAGCAGACCTTTCGGAATTGTCAGGAGTCAGTAAAAGTACCATATCGTTAATTGAAACAGGAGAGACTAAGCGGCCCAGCTATGCCACTTGGAGAAAGATAGCGGAAGCCATCAATATAGCACCCAGCATCATCATAACCGCATTTGTAGACACTACACATCATCCTAAGACATTAGAGCTCGTCCTTGCAGAGGTTATCAACGAAGGATGGGAAGCTCTTGTCGCTAAAGTTGCTACGCGTTATTTAGAGTCACCAAAGATTGATACGTTTAGAGCATTAGATCATATCTCCAGTACAGCCAGAGATACAGAGAACAAACGAATAAAACGCATCTTGTGCGATACGATAATTAGTTTCGCAAGAAGCAGGGGAATACCCTCATATCTAGCAAACGCCTTGTATGAAAGGTATTTGATTGAGCGTGACGACTTCTCTCGTTTCGAAGAAACGTATCAACGTGGGAAGGAACTGCTTCTCTATGTCGAGCATCTCTATGTAGAAGATCGAATCGATTACTATTATAAAATGGGTGTTCACGCCAACATACTCGAATTGCACGACGAAAGTATCGATTTATGTAGGCTCGGTTTACGGGAGGATCGGTCAGATAACAGACCTAAAGCATCTGCATATATCTCCCTATTCAACTCGTGTATTTACTTTGGAGACTTCCATGTCGCTGACATCTACCTAAAAGAGTATGAAAACAGCGAATACGCTGATTTTCGAAGGAACCATTTTCGAGCTACTCTCCTTGCTAAAAAAGGGCAACATGAGGACGCAATCAGATTATTCAACGTCTGCTTAAACGAGACTAACAGAGAAGGACGCATATCAATCGTCGTCGACCTCATGGAATCGTATTTGGAGGCTGGAAAGACAGACGATCTCATGCTATTGATCGAAACGGAGGATCAGTTTCTGCCAGAGAGAATGCCGCAGCATCCATACCGAATTAAGACACTGGCCCAATACTACAAACGTAAGGCGTTGTGCTTAATCTCAATGGAAATATATGATCAGGGTTTTCATAGCCTGATCGAGAGTATCAAGTATTACAAGCACATAGGCATAACTAGAGAGGTCATCGAAGGCATACGGCTTTTCCTACGCCATCATCGAACTAACAATAAAAATCTGTCCTTTGAACACATGGAGTTAATTGAAAACATATGTGATAATATTTTGTAACAATAGAAGGAGGAGAGTTTAATGCAGAAGCTACTTTTGGTTTTTGCTCTTGTGGTGTTCTTTTCCTCGCCTGTAGTATCGGAAGCGTGTGATCCGAAGTCAGGGCCCTATCGAGTTGAACCCGATTGGTAAAATGTTATTAAAAGAGAGGGGGAAAATCCTTCTCTTTTTTATTCCTCCATGTTACAAGCGAAACACATGATAGTACTTTTCATATTAATCAACTATTTATACTTATTAGCAAGAAAAGACTTTATGACTCTCTCACGAACTGGTATTATTAGGTATATTTGAAAAATTAGGTAAAGAGGTGTTTGAAAAATGCAGAAAAAGATTGCAATTCCCTTAGTTCTCGGATTAACTCTGATCGCTACAAATAGTGCATTTGCCCAGATTACGTCTTACTCATCTTCTGTTGACATTTCGACTGCCGATAGTAGCTACGCCACGTTACCTTTCACATCAAAAACAAAAGTTAGTACCAATACCGCAGGTACATTCTCCCTTTTAAATTATAATGGGAGAGCGATTGGTAAAGAGAGGCAAGGAACAACTAAAGCATCGGGTGAAGAAGAAGTTTATACAGGTGGACTAACACGTACTTATGAGGTCGCGGGTCAACACTACGAGTATGATAGGAATGGCAAGATCAAAGAATATCAACAATCGTCAGATACAGTAACTTACAGACCTAACGATTGGGCCCTCTCTGCATCTGAAGAAGAGCTAAATGCTCAAGAAATAATATCCAATACATTTAATGCAGTCGCCAAAGAAACTGATATTGACCTCACTGGATACACTGAGGTTACAAAGACTGATGTTTTTAAATTGGACAAAGATTTGTTCACAAAAGTTGATGACGTAACCAGAGATATCGAAGATGGAGATTATTTACCAGTAATCTATCTTCATGAATCTAAGGAAAATCTGTACGTTCTACAGAAAAAACAATCTGGAAAAAGTATTGCTACAAAGTTTAGTTTTATAGATGGAGTATGGGAAAAGGATACAAAGGTAAAATCAGGTGAACCGCTAAAAGCATTATTTGAAGAGGAATCTAATTAGTAAATAGCAGCGGGTCTTGTCCAAAAGCATGAGGCTAAAGGACAAGACCCGTTCTCTTTTTACTCGTAAGTGACCTTCATAATGTCCAGGAAAGGTATCTTCCTAGTTGCTCCGTTTTCCTCTACATGAACTAGCCTTGTTCGCGAGTCAAGTACCGTGATCCTCCCGCGCAATTTCTCAGGCATTCCCCAAACAGTCAACGCTCTCTCGTCGCCATCATCTTTTGCTTCGACGAGCTGATTCCCCAATTCTTCTAATTCAAATTCATCCCGAGTCGGTCTTTTTGGAGTAGTTGCTTTTGCCATCTATTGAACCTCCTATCCCCTAACATCGATAATCGGAATCCATTGAGCATCTTCGACCGTAAGCAGTTTTACTTTTCTGGTATTCGCATTGATCTCTGGTACCGCTCCCCACATAGTACAAATAGTGCCTATCTCGTTTTTCTTATGTCGCCACCATGTGATTGATACTGCTTTTTCATTTTACTGTGCATCCCGTAATAGGTAGTCAAATGTTTCAAGCTCATCCAGCTCAAGTATAGGCATGGATACGAGTTTGTCGTCTTCCTTCATTTGCAAATAGAGCTCGCGCTGTTCCGGTAATACAAACCGCGATGAGCCGAATAAATTATCGATTTTCTTTGCCATTATTACCGTCCCTTTCGCTCCCACGTTTCGTATACTTCCATCTTGTCAGGTTCAGACCTCTGCCATTCTTTGTATTCCTCATTCGCCAGAACCTCCAACACCGACATGATGCCGTCTCGGATTCAACCTGTCTTGATACGCAGTTCGTCAACTGTTGGTGTTCTACGCCGCCCTGTTGAATAATTTCCGATCACACGTAGGACTTTTCGCTCGATATCAGACAGCATGATTATTCACCAACTGTTCAGAAGCTAATATGTTTTCAATAGCGAAGATTCTAGGAGCTTTTCGTGTAAGACAGTACGCTTTTAGTCGATCTCCAACTATCGCGAGTGGTCGCAAGGTACGCTGTGACATCTGTCCGTCTTTGCCAAGGTAAATAATCTTAATGCACTGCTGTTGGCTAATAGCTCGTTGCAGTTCCTTCACCACTCTGTTCGCCTCCAAATACCAGAACTTATGTTCGAATTATATGCGAACATAACACGAACAAGCAACATCAATATCCTCAGGGGTTAATTTAAGAAATGAAGATTTCTGAACGAAGAATTTTTCAATAAACACATATTTTCAGTGACTATTGGTGTGATAATTGGCTATAATATATATAAGAGTATCAATTGATAACTTCTCGCCAAAACGAACTTGCTACAATTCTTGTCTATATGCTCCAGAAACCAAGGAAAGGATTGAACCACTTGGCAAGTATTGATGACGTCAAAACCTTCTTGGAATTGTGTAAGAAATACAAAGATGCAAATAAACTGGATTTTATTATGGGCAAAGAAGAAAAGTACACTTTGGGCAAAATGGGAATAAGCATGAGAGATGCATTTTCAATGTTCGATTATCTCACATACAAAAACTATTACAGGGGGCCAAACCCAGACCATAATGGTTCACCGGGTGATGTTTGGGAGTTTGGCTTAGAAGATGATGGAACTGAAATTTACATCAAGTTAAAAATCCGAACCCCCCCTAAAGATGATTTATTGTTTATGTCATTTCACTTTCCAGCTAGGCCAATAGTTTATCCCTACAAAACAGCCTAAATTATTATTCAAAAGGGAGGTAACTCCAATATGAAAACAGAAATCCAAACACTGTTCTGTCATAAGTGTGATCAAGAAAGAGAGTTTAAATTAATCGAGAAAACATTTAACTACCCTGTAAAAGAAATGGACATAAATATTACTGGAATGCTCGCCTTTTGCAATGAGTGTAACGAAGAATTATTTCATCCTATAATTGATGAGCAGAACCAAGAAACAGCTTTCAAAAAATATCGAGATTTGAAGGGGATAGTACAACCAGAAGAAATAATAGCTATTAGGAAAAAATACAATCTTAACCAACGTGACTATTCAAAACTTCTTGGATTTGGAGAAATAACGATCACTAGATACGAGAATGGTTCTATTCCAACTCAAGCACAAAATCAAATAATAAAAGCAAGCTCAGAGCCACATAAAATGCTTGAATTCTTCGAGCAAAATAAAGATAAAATTTCAGATCCTGTAAAAGATGCACTAAGTATTCTGTTAGAAAGCTTATGCAAACAGACAGAACAGTCTAGAATCATCGATGAAATTAATAATGTTTTTTTTCACCCTGCCGATGATTATAGTGGATTTCAACGTTTTTCGATGGAGAAATTTAATCAGATGGTTTTGTTTTTTGCAGAAAAAGAACGTCCCTATAAGACTAAGTTAAATAAATTAATGTATTACGCTGACAATTACTTTTATAAACTTACCCATCGTTCCATATCGGGCTCAAGATATGTTTGCCATAATTACGGTCCTGTTCCAGAGAAGTATGAAACACTTTTCGAGAACAACCCTGAAGTTGATTGGAAGGAAGATGACTATGGAAGTTATGTAGTTCCAACTGATCATTTCAATCCTCGTTTATTTACCGCAGAAGAACTTGAGATGCTAAATTATGTGGTATCTAAATTCCGTCATTTTACTTCGACGCAAATTAAGGACTTCTCACATTGGGAAAAAGGGTGGATAGAAACACCTCATAAAGAGTTCATTCCGTACTCTTTTGCAAAAGATCTAGATCCAAATAGAACCAAGTAAATGTGTCGTCCTCTATCATGCTTAATGCATAGGAGGGGCATTTATATTTATAACTTCACGACATACACCCATATAACCAAAAGCCCTCCCCGGATTATTTCCGAAGGAGGGCTTCACTATTATTTAGGGATACCTGCTGCATCACGCAATGCATCGGCAGCATAATGAGCGGCATCCCTTACTTTTGGGTCCAGGCTTGCTGTCCAAAGAGCGCCAAGGACCCCAATCACTTTTTCTGCTGATTCTTTTTCTAGTTTGTTATTCACAGGTTTATCCTCCTTCTGTGGATGAGTGTTCCACCAACCTTCGCCACCGAGAGCGTCATTGTAGTCTACTGTATGCCCCGCAAGCGTCTGCCCGTTTTGGTATTGATAGAGGTTAGCAGCTTTGGAGAGATTACCTCTACTCCAAGCATATGTCTGCCAGAAGTGTTTGCAGGCTCCTCGCTTCGCCATTTCCTCAAGGACAGCATGTGAACCATAAACACCTACCGAGTAACCAGGCAACTCCTTGGCTGCAGCTCTCAAGTACGCCTCAATAGCTGCATAGTCCTTTGGCTGTGCATCAAAATCCACGGCAAAGTAAATCGCCGTACCTACAGGCTGACCGACCAGCTTGGCTTCATAGAGGGCAGCTTTGCCATCCCTTGAGCCGTTGACTGCGCCACCAGCAGCGTCATTAGTCCCGCGTTGGAAGACCGATACAACCTGCATTCCTGCCGCTGTGATCGCCTCGGCTTCCGCCCGCGTCAGTCGCTTCCACTCCATGCTGATAGGAACAAGATAGCGGCAGACAAATTTCATGCCCGCCGCCGCCATTGCTATTGCTTTTTCTGCTGTCAAAGGTACTGCACAATCGATTCCTTTAGTTGCTGCCATTTTGATCACCCTTTCCTTTCAGAACGTCTACGGCCTTCTTGATTGGCGTTGGAACTGGCAAACCCACACGTCCAGCGTTCTCAATGATAGATAACAGCTCATTTGCCAAGTAAAAGAAGATTGTTGCGTCGCGCAAAACATGCTGATCTCCAAGGGCCGTATCAACTAAGTGGGCAATCGCGACCATTGCAAAAATAAAAACCTTCCTTGCAATCCCCAAGAAACCGATTCTACTCGACAGTTTTCCTTCTGCACCAGCCGCTACCATTCCGGAGACATAATCAATTGCAACGAACGTCAAAAGTACCGTGAGTAGAGGCGACCATCCCCCAAAAAGGAATGATGCTACTGCACCCCCGGCTGCAAATGCTGTTTTGAAAAAGTGTTCCATATATTATCTTCCTCCTCCCCCACTTGGGGCAAAAGTAAAAGGAGCCGCGTTAGCAGCTCCCCCAAAAACTCTATTCGTTTTACAACCCACAACTGTCCAGCCAATCGCTAAACGTCACTGTATCGATGTCAGCTCGCCTGGAATAGGCGTAATCAACAACCTCTTGGAAGTTGCTTACGTTATACTCGATGCTGGACGTGGCTTCACTAACGATCTTGTGGAACATGAACAAACACACGCCCCCTACCTTTGCCGCATCATCTATGTGTCCTTTTAGTATGGCAGGTGTAATCGTATGCTCCACATTACGTATCTTGATCGTCCGTTTATCCGGTGGCGGTGTGGTCGCCGTATCCTCTTGGACAGTGCGACCCGCTCTGCGAGATTGCATCACTTGCAGCACCCTTGCGTCATACGCGCCATATGGATACGCCAAAATATTCGATGCTCGAGGAAATCCGTTTGCATTCAGCCATTTTTCAGCGTCCGCTACCTCTTTCTCGATTGCCGCTGTATCTTTCAGGTCTTTGAGCGTCGCGTGGTTCATAGTATGGTTGGCCATGTCCCAGCCATAAGCATACATTTCCTTTAGCTGTTGTAGCGTGCAATATCCAGACCACCCTACGTGCGACGGAATGACGGCAATGACACCTGGAAGATTGTATTTTCCCATATACCGAAATGCTTCGGTGTATTGGGAAGACCAGCCATCATCGAACATAAAAATGACCTTCCCTCGTTGCGACTCATCTCGAATGATCGAGTCAAAAATGATCGACGCCGTAGTATTATCGTTGGACTTTGCTCTTATTTGCATCGAGACGATATCCCGGGTCAGACTTGCAGACCCCACGGGCTCCAGCTTGCTGACATCGATGATATGTTCGTTCCAACCAACCGCCATTCTCCAAGCGCGGACTGTATAACCTAAAAATTCGGCATAGCCAGTATCATGAGCCAAATAAAGCTGGAACTCATAGAAGTCGGTCAGTTGGTCTACATAGAATCTAATCTTTAGGGTCTTTGCACCTGACAAGTTTAAGAGGACGTTTCGGCGTGCGGCAATCGATGTGCCTGTCGAAGTGATTTGCAGCTTGCCATTGTTAAATGACACTGATCCGCCGCCGTATGCTTTTAGCCAGGAATTTGTATCACTAAATGGCTCCACAAGTCTGCCTTTCTTGAAGTCCCGGACTTGAGCTAATATCAAGTCTTTGTTTTTCTTGTCTGTTGCAGGACTAGACCACGCCATTTTCACCGCCACCCTTTTGTGCTTTTTTCAATTTTGCATTCTCTTTTCGTAAAGCTTCAATTTCTTTCTGTAGAGCTTCATCCTGCTTTCTCTCCGCTTCCCCTGCTGGCGTGTATACCCAATCACCTAGTGATCCATCAGGATTGCGCTTCCGGTATCTCATGCTTTGATCGCCCCCGATAAACTTGTTGCCGCCGCTGTTGAGTTTGCGTCATTACTGGACAACGTCAATTTCAAATGCAGTTGAGCGTTACCCGTTGCATACGACCCGATAAACTCTGTTTCCACGATCCCTGTGATAACAGGGGCAGTCGTTTTTGTCATGGCCTTATAGGATTCGGCAGCGCCAGCCGCCACGATAGAAAGAGCTCCGTCCACATTCAGGTCTCCTGTTTCGTGCTGAAGCCAAGCTAGGACTTCTTTAGCTGTTGTTGATTGAGGAGATAGCTTGTAGCGAGCATGGGCCGTTTTGAGGCGTGTTTTCGTCACGGATCTGGTCAAGGAAAACGTGAGGACTGTCGTTGCTCCCAATGAGTCGGCTGCTGTTATGACGAGACTGTTCGCTCCGGCAACCATCTGCTTTGGTGTAACGGTGATCGACCACGCTCCACCGCTTATTGATATGGGTACATCTGCACCACCGTTCAGCCGATACTTCATGTTTACACTCTGGCCGTCTGGATCGGAAACCGTCCCTTTGATTGTAATGGGGGAATCATCCGACAAATTATCATTGTTCGCTACGAATGAGTGTGTAAGAGTTGGCGGACGATTCAGCATCACCGTAAACGTGCGTTCAGCGATGATGGAAGTACCGCCTTTGTTATCCTCCGACCATACTTCCAACAGGTGCGTAGTACCCTCGTCCAGTAGCCCAGAAACGGCTGTCGTACCGTCCTTCAATGCTCCACCTGTAAACGTCAATGTCTTGTTAAAGGATAACGGATTTACGCCATCTGCTGATGCTTGCAGGATACGATAGGGAGTGCCTTTGTTGACACGTACATAGACGGATACGATATCACCAGGATCAGTGTCCAATGTGGTACCCGTGACCGCGTAAGTATTACCCACAGACAACTTGACCCCGCTTGCCGGAGCAGTCAATGTGAGCGTCTGACCGAAGTTGTCTTCATAGGTGACTGTTACGGTATAGGCATAATAGTAGGTATAGGATACCGAAGATGGTCCATACACTGTGCCGGAATAGCTTTGGGAGTAGTTGTATTTACGTGTATCAGGCTTAGATACCGTACCCGAATAGGTGCCTGTTGCAGAGGCGCCATATGTTTTTTCTCCGCCTCCCTCGTCATTTAAAAGTTGACATCTTCCCGCTGATGCCCCGGTGCGTTGCAAAGTGCCAGTGTATCCTTCTCCGTCCGAATAAGGTATGGAGGATGGTAACGCCGACAATGCGCCGCTTTGCGCTCCGCTACAAGACCCGCCATAGTCGTACCAAGAATCGCGAGAAGCTGATACTGTTTTTTGACCAGGAGGGCTACCGCTGACGACATAGGGAGTTGATCCGCCTGATTTAGACAAGGTGCCGCTATAGGTGCCGTCATTGTAACTGATCGAAGACTGAAAACTATCTGTACTGCTTGTACGAGTCTCCGATACGGTTTTGGTGTTCGGGGTACTGGATGTGGTATATCGAGTATATGAGCCATCGCTGACATTGACCGTCACTTCGCTGCCATTGACAGAGTGTGTAACTTTGCCCGTATTGACCGCAACTGACACAACACGCCGTAGATTTGGAATAGTTATCTTTTGTGACCGGCTTTGCGATGTAGACTCAGGTATGCTCACAACGGTTGATTTACTAGCCATCTAACCGCCTCCTTTCTTACGTTACGGCTATTCTCACGCTATAGGTATCAATCGACCCTCGCCTCATACGTTTTGCCACCGTATCAATCTCCACGGTTGACCTTGCAAGGATGGCATTAGAAGAATAAGTTGCTGTGGGAGCCGCGTTTAATGTAATGACTTGGGTCAACGCATTAATTGCCGTGATGATACGCTCCTCCTGATTGTTGACAGAGGCTAAAGTGACCTCTTGCCCAACTGCAAATCCTGACACAGATGCAACGGTAACATTGGTACCGGATATCGACTGAATGGTTGTTCTCGTCTTATCCAAAGAAATGACCGCATCCTGGATGCCGTCAAAGGTATCGACGAAAATCCCATTATTTCCGGCGGTCCTGTCACCTGTCGTGATCTTGGCGTGCAAATGGAGAATTCGGTTTTCCATTTTGATTACGATGTCGTCGATACCCTTAATGCCTTCCTCTATGTGATTCATGCGCCTGGCCGTGTAACGGGTGCCCTCCTGAATGGTTTCACCTGTTTCTGGATTAACAAGTCGATCAGCCCAAAATTGACGTTCGTATGGCATCCTACACCACTCCTACTTCAAACGGTATTTCGAACAATAGTAAGACGCCCGTTTCATGAGAGCTGATATTGGCGTCGGAAGTAATCATTGCCGCTCCAGTTGCATCAACTAACTTTGCTTCTGTGATGGTCCCTGCTGCATCCACGGCGTCTAAGTAGACGTACAACTGTACAACCGTTTTCTGTGCGCTGGTTAGGTGCTTCGTTTGTGTAATCGGGCGAATATCCGATTTTCCATCTACGGTGATGATGGCATTGACTACTTTTGCACTCACCGCATTGCGGATGAATTCCAAAAAGGCTGGTTCCACTTTTAACGCCATCTGCTCACCCCTTTCCGTATGCACGAAATGGAGAAGTTGTTTTGATAGTCACCAGTGTAAACGGTTCAAAGAACTCCTCAAACACTTCGCCTTCTTTGACCGTAAAGGTGTAGTTGTTAATCGTGAATGTCAGATCACTCGGGCCGTCATTTTTAATGACAAAGCCATACATAGGCTCATCAAAAATTTGTGCGGTATCAGTAGCTCCACTAAAAGGCTCTTTTGCGGATAAACCACGTAGTTGCACGAACATGGCACCGTTGCGACCTTGAATCTCTTGAAATTCATCCTTCATTCCATTGAAGTATTGCGGAACTGGTAGGAGTCCGCCATCACGTAATATATGTTTTGTTCCAATAGGCATCTGATTCCCTCCTTCATCCTTCCGTGGCTGTAAACATCGGCATTCCTGGTACAACAAAGACAGGCAAAGTCGGGGCATTCACCACAATTTCATTTGGATAAAAAGTATTGCACACAAAGTAATCTACTTGGAAAGAAGCATTCCGCAGCTTTATAAAGATGGTCGGAGCTTCTGGAGAGAGCAGGAATTCTACACCGATATAGGCTGGCTTTGTTTCTTCGATGGCCGCTCGGATATCGGAAAGTTTGAGTCCATCCAGTTTTCGAATAATAAACCGAAGTGATCCGTCATAGGTGACTGTTCCTTGACCATCCGTATATGCATCAAGAATCGCTTGCAGGAGTGCCAAGGATACTTTGCCCTGGCTCCTCATTTTCGACTTGATGGCAGCCCGGCGTTCGGAAATTGGTTTATGTTTATTGGCGGCTAGTCCGAGCTCCTTTTCGTAATAGTCCAGTGCCCAGGTTGCTGTATCTACTGACAACTGTTGTTGTAGATCGATAATCTTGGCTTCCTGCTTGTCTAATTGCGTAGCGTCTGCTTCGAAAATCACCCGAAATGTGGAAGAGTTACGTTGATGAGGTTGTAGGCGTTTCAACATCTCATTTGCCTTAGACATTTACACTCACCGTCCCTAAGACCGCTACTTCCGTGTTGCCGATAAGAATATTGGACGTTCCACCGTTGATGGTGAGGCCCGTATAGTCCGCCACGGCATCTGTGTCCAATATGAGAGCTCCTACTTTTGCATAACTAACCAACGTCTCGACAAAAGCAGCATCCCTTAGATAATGGGTCATTTTTGAAGTGATTCCGTCTATAGCCTGTTGTTGTGAGAATCCAGGATTTAAAACAGCGGTGACTCGGATTTCGATTGTCACACCCGTTGCGCTGGCCACCGTAGCAAACGCTCCTATTGGAGCAGCTCCTTCTCCTTTTCCATTCGCACCTGGGTCGATGTACTTCTGCACGGCAGCGACGATATTATTGCTTGCAGGTTTTCGGTCACTATCAATAATGACCACTTTCACTGTGTTATTTCCTGCCCACAACGGTATGACTCGTGCATCACCGACCCCAGCCACTTCCTTTGCCCAATTGCGAAAATGAGCCTTATTCCCGCTCGATGCAGGTGTACGAATGTGCTCGTAGTACCTTTTCCGTAGGTCTGTGTCTGATTCTTCTGCAAAACCGTCTGATGTGGAACTCGGATTTGTGACAGCAGTAAACCCAGACAATGTGACCGGAAACAACGTGATGGTGTTGGAAGGTACATTTCCAGAAGGCCCTTCTACCAATGCTTCAATCATGACCATCCCGCTACTTGTAATATCCTTTGATTCCGTAGATCGAAACTGTGTGCCGCTTGGTGTCTCGAACAAGTCTCCTATTCGGATCGTACCTGTCCCTGTGACAGTAACACTTCCTTTGGAGCGAGTGCCCGCCCTACGTTCCTGTCCCGTCCTTTCCCTAACCCGTTGTGTCAATTCGGCTCCTGACAAATTATCGATACTAAGCTTGTCTTTGACTTCCTCAATCCTGTCATCTTGTTTGGCCATCTTTTCGGCTACAGGGGCAAGTGCATCAAAGATAAAGCTCCCGGGGAGTTTGTCATATTTGTCCGGTACTGCTGCCAATAACATGGCGAGATGTTCTTCTTTGGATGCCACTAAATCAACACCGCCTTTTCTAGCGTGCCGTAAATGCTTGATACTTCAAAACCGATTACTAACCGAGAGCCTTCGTGCGAAAACGAAAAGTCATCCACCCGCGTAATGGCATCATTTTGTAACAACGCCTCTCGTATCATTCGCTCATACTCAGCCTTGGAAAAGTCGGGATGGAAGTTCTGGCCAATCAGTACATGATGCTCGCTGCCGTACCCTGTTCCCTGGTAGATCAAACTGTTTTTAACGGTTCGAAGTGCTTTCTCTATCCAGACCTTCAAGTATTCCAGACCCGTTACCTCGATCAGTTTCCCGTCTTTTAAAACGAAATCACCCGCATCGAAATCCCATAGGAACGTTTTGTGTACGTTCTTGGGCTTTGTCTGTTGGGTGATTTGAGTTTCTGGCAATTTCAGTTGAGTGATCTGAGGTAAACTCATTCATCCGGCTCCTTCCATACACGATCTTTGACAAACCACAGTTTTAGTGATTCGTCTGGCTGCAGTATAACTTGGTCGCCTACTTTCAGCCCATCGGTATATGTGATGGTCGCCTTGATCTTATTTTCCGGACTGTCGGGATTATTGGTAATAGGAATGGCCAACTTTGTGATGCGCTCCTGTATATCCCCGCTGCTTCGATAAAACGAAATCTTTGCTGGATACTTCTCGTCTAGCCCAGACATCTGCAGCTCCGTTAATTCAACTGTCCGTTTGTAACCAGGCATGAGACTTTCCCCAATAATCAGGTGCCGTCTCTCTAAGATAA
>NZ_JAOTNO010000029.1:0-8144 GCF_041644655.1 Brevibacillus sp. BD137
ATGTTATCTAACACACCAGGAATATTTCGAATGTTCAAAAGCTCAATTAAGTTAAATCAGACTAGCGATGTAATATCATTTGGGATACGAGGAGACAGGATTCGTAGGAAGGGCTTAGAGATTAACCGAAGAAGCGAGTAAACACCCGCTCTTTAGTACCATCACCTAGGCTGGGCACTAAATCATATTTCTCAAGTCACTTATGCAAAGAATATCCATCAATTATGAAATCACTGAACTTTACATTTTGAAGGTGAGGTTCATCTGTTGTAAAACGTTGCCTAACTTCAGTTGATAAGTGATGAAATTGCAAGAGTGGTCGTCCTCTCGAGAAGCGGTGCTTTTAGCATTAAACACAATGTGTACGTTGTATTATTGGTCCTCGCCAACATAACGACTTTCTCCAGACATGAATTTATTTAATGAGATCCACCATTTTAGGGAAATGGGCATCAGAAAACATTCAATTGAGCTTGAAATTTCACAACCTAGCAATGATTCCAGAAACCCAATTGTAGCTAATTCTTTAACATAGTCGTCACCGTTGATATGGAGCATTTCTAAAACCTCAAATATCATTGGGAACTCGGTTAACTTTTGCTGTTGGTAAAGCTCATCTACATGTTGGGCGAAATCTGAGACATCAATATACGGAAGATGTTCTTCGCTATCGTCGTAAGTTTCACTAACAAAATGGAGCCATCTTTCTTTATAGGATGGACAAGCAGATAAGAATAATTCGATAACCTCATGTTTTTGTATCATTTCAAGTTCACTCCATAAAGGGTATATCGAAATTTTATCACATGGAAAATTCGTTATTTAACACTTTAGTTATTGAATTAAATGAATTAGTTGGCTCCAATTGGTAGGATCCATTTCCATTAATTCGCCGATCTTCTTTATTGCTTCGAAGACATCTCTTTGGATAATAAGTCTCTCTTCGATAATAGTTGAACAAAGATGTTCCAAGGCAACGCCCCATTCATTGTGATCCAATAAATCGAAAATGATGTCCATATCCTTTTTAGGCATTCCACTAGTTTCTTTTACGATCCGAATTATATTTTGACTTTGATTGGGATACATCATTTTCACCACCTTACTGTGATTATAGCAGGAATGGGGAAACAGCTTAACAAAACGGTAATTGAGAAGAACGGAGGTGGACGGAGTACCAAACATTTCGTGCTTCGGTAATGTTCTCAATAAGTAAAAAAGAGCCGCGCTTACACGGCTCCAACTATTATATTCTTATTGACCACCTGTATTTGAAGCCCAGACAGGATACCAGCCTTGATTCAAGTCTGTAGTGTTATAAAGAACTAAATTTCCATCATCTTGCATAATCATAAGGTCGCCTCTAAGGTTTACGGGTGGTTTACCTTGATAATGGATATTACTCCATGCAGCGTTATCTGAATACCAAAGCGGGTCACCATTCCCACGGAGTATAACGAGTTTTCCGCTATAATAGTCAAGCTTGAGAGAATTTCCAGCGCGGTTGGTATTCAAGCTCCATATGACGGTTGTTGGTTTGGGATTATACCTCTTTATCTGAAGATCGTTATAAACAGAAAAACGTAAAGTGTATTTATTGTTAATTGACGTTAGCCAACCAATATTACTAAGTTCTTGACCAGCCCTAATACGATCCTCACCCACTCCAGCAAATGTTGCAGAAGTGAAATGGAGTTGGATCATGAAAACTGCAATTAATAGCAAAGCAATCTTTTTCATAATAACCTCCTATTGGGTTTTTTCATATTCTAGTAAATTTTACCATAAACCCAATAAAAATGTGAAATTTTTCAAAAAATTCAAATCACACGATTTATAAAACAGGAGGGGATCTCCCCCGTGAATGAGATTAGAGAAATGATGATGGGCAGCGGATATACTGCTGAAGAAGTCACAGCAATGAGCGACGAGGAGTGCAGAGCAGAATGGGACGAGCTTTGTTCACGGTACACGTTTTAACACAACAATCGATGTGATAAATGGAGGGTAAGCATGGGATTGAAAAAACGAGTTGAAGCATACGCCAAAACCGTTAACTGCGCGATGAAGATGGCACGGATTCACGTTCGTTACTTTGATCGAATGAGATTGCTCATACATGCAGCAAGCATCTGCCCTAAGTGTGGAAAGCCCACTCTTGAAATGGAAGGCGGGAGTTATGAGGAGGGAATTGAAGCTTATGTCTACTGCTCGAATGACAGGGTTCCTGAAAAAGAGGACGGCGAAACATACTACACCGATTGCGGATTTTATGATGATGCAAAAGACAAATACACCCCTATAAGCCATTGGTTCGACTTCGATATTGTACTGGCTTTAGCGTTGGACGGAACAGCGGAAAAAGAGTATTTCGGGGATTGGGAGCGTTTTGTAGAAAAGGATACTGAATCACTTTTGAAAGAGGCAATTTAACAAAACATTACTTGTGATAAATCAAGTGAAGGTATGTGGAAGGAAGAGGGATTTGGAAAGTAAGTGATTTAGAGGAGCTGCATGTACCACGTTTTTTAGCAGCCCTCTAAATCTTACAGCTAATCTAACATTTCTTTAATAAGCCAAAGGATGCGTACTTAAGGAAATGCGGTATTTCACATTGGGGTCCACTCTCATTGCATCTTGGGAAGAAACTTGTATTTTAATTTTTTCGCCAGCGGGCAAATATACGTACCAGGATTCGCGTCCAGTATCTTTTAAAACTTGTTGTGATTGACCACCAACATACAAACTTTGAATCTGGTAGTCTAGGCTACGATTTTGATAGGTGTCGAAGTTAATATAAAATGCTTTTCCTTGGCCTGTGTCGTTTGTCCATTGAAACCAATCACGATCCATTGGTTTTTCAAATTCTGGATATGCTTTGTAAAGAGTACCTTCAAAATCATCATTAATTCCTTGAAAATAATTCGGTGAGTCGATACTATCAGGCTCTATGGCAGTACCTAAAGCGAATGCAGAAGAAGACATGGAAAGTAGGCAGGTTGTCAGTCCGATCATTGATATCAGTTTCTTTAACTTCATAAATGTAACCTCCTAAAATCTAGTAAAGAACACGTGTGTAATTTGCATTATTTTTTACAAAAAATATAAATATCTTTTCTTTTACAAGCTGGAGTATGGGAGAAAGCTCCGTATGCCTGACATTTCTGAAAAGGAAGCCTGTCAATTGGCATTAACAGGCTTCGAAAATAAAGTTACCAAAATCGGTTTATGGTTTTAGAATTTTAAAATAGTTCACACCGTTACCACCATAACTCCAATTACCAGCTTCATCCTGTACGCCAACACTTACGTACAGAAGTCTATTACTCGGTAATTTGTCGTTAGGAATCAAAAAGGATTGAAAGTTATTGCTTGTATTTTGTGGTAGAACTCCAGGATTATAAACAACACCGGTCTCATTATCACTGACTATAACCCAGAAGGTTTTAAAAACAGTGTTTGGATCAGGATCTGTTTGAGACCACGTTATTAAAATTGGGTCTCCGTACTTTAGGATTGTAGGGTTGTACGGATCCTTTGATGGTGGGGAGAAAATGTCTGTATCGGACGGAGTATTTTGAGTGCTAACTGATGATGTAGGGATTGAAATTGCTTTTGCAGACGATACAGTGGGAACGAGCAAAGTAACTGCCATTAGTGAAGCTAAGAGAATGGATATTTTCTTCATAGTGACAACTCCCTTCAATAACTTTATTGTGATACGATTGTATTATTAAAAATTTGGCAAAAAATGTAAATAGATTTTGTGTTGTAGGCTGCACTAGATGCGGTGGTGGGCGGAAGGAACAAAGAAGATTGGCAACATCTACGACAACCCCGAGTTTATCCAGACTGCTTAACAAAAGAGAAAAAAAGCAAAATAGAGCCCTCCCTAACTAGGGAGGACTCGTCAAAATTTATTATTTATTGGCAACGGTAAAAAACAATGATTTTTGAACCCCGCCGTATTCAAAAGTAATCCAGCCATCACCTGGTCTTGCAGCCTCAAGGATACCATATTTAAACCCGGGTCGACTGATGTAAAAGCCTGCTGATTGTTGTATTACTTTAGCGTCATTTGAAACAAGTTTAGATGTTCCATCCGAAAAATGAGCTGTTACCCAAACTGGAGCAGTATTACCAGGGTAAAAAACTCTCGGAATATCAGCTTCTATTTCAAGCTTAGTTACGGTTACTTGTGCATTTACACTTGCTTCAGCTACTGGTTTAGGCATCGCAGCACTTGCTGATGACATGATAGTGAAAACTGAAAAGATTGATAGAGATAGCAACGCTAATTTCTTCATTTCAGAATCTCTCCCTAGCCATTGATTTGGATAATAGAAACTATTATCTAACAAGCAATACGGCGAATTCCACAAAATGGTTACTGAATTTTTATAAGTTTCACTTTTTATCATAATATTTCGGGAGTAAAAAAGAGACAAAAAAATAAGCCCCCAATCAGGGAACCCGTCTATATGTTCGGCAAAAACATTATAGCATGGGCTGCAACGAGGGGGAATTGGAAAGATGAGCGCACAAGAGCAACTGTCATTTCTGGAACCAGTAGATGAAAAAGAAGTCAGAAAGGCTGTTGTCAAAGCATTAAAAGAATACAAAGCCCTCCGTGTTGCTGTCCAAAATAAGCAGGAGCGACAGGAGAAGGGTATCGATCAACTGTTTCCACGGCTTCAAAAGTCTGAGTCCACGAATGAGTTGAAAGCACGGCAGATCGAAAGAGCACTTGAGTATTCACTCGTTGAGGTAGAGCGACAGATCATCGAAGAGAAGTATCTTAGCACGTCCAGGGTGAAGGACATCAACGTATATCTGGACTTAGGTCTGACAAAAGACCAATTCTACACAAAAAAGAAAGAGGCAATTATGCAAATTGCTACGGCACTCGGAATGATCTGAGTGCTTTTTTTATTAAACAAGTGTGCAACTGACATTTAGCGTTATTATTTTGCAGACAGTCTTGCACTAATCTTTCATTTTTTAGCCAGAATGAGCGTTTTTTATTTGATGAAAAATCCAACTTTTGGATGTAAAATCAAACTAATTACTGCAAAAAATATCGTGAAAATGCTGGGGGTATTCATGAAACCTGTAAAATTAGTAGCACTAGACGGTAAGTATTCCTCATATTTATATGATGGGAAGTTTTATCATTCAATCGATGTAAATTTAAGTCCCTTTGAACTTGAAGGAAATGAATGTATAGAGAACCCAATACATACAACGATCAATATTGCATTTCTTAAATTACCAGGTGTTCGGAGCTGGAGGGATTTGGAGAATAAGGCTTACGAGTTTACCGACATCGCTTTCGAGGATTACGAAGTTCCAATGCCTGATGCATCAGTTTTGTTGTCTTATTATTATAGTCCAGTCTTTATTTCTAACATGGAGTTTGGTGAGAGAACGGAACGCTACATAAGAATGTCGATGAAATGTGAAGTAGATTTTGAGAACGGAGTACACGGAATCCAGTCTTATGAACTTTCGTGTCTACTTGAGATTAGGGATTTTTATATTGATTATAGTTTCCTAAAACCAACAAATGAGAATTTAAAGGAAGCTGAAAAAATTGCAAAACAATATGTTACTTTGGATGATTATGAAGAACCAGAAATCATTCGAAACTTTCAATTTAATTTGAATGGCCAGGATTTTTTTGAAGAGAAAATATCATTCCCTTCAAAAATTGAATAGAATAAAAACAAGCTAAGAATAACAGAAAAATTGAGAAGGCTCCAAGGTTTTAACGGCAGCTTTTGTTTAGCTAACGGGCAAGATAATTGAGTGAAAATAAGGATAATTTTTGAGGTGGATACATGAAATACACTTGTCCTTGTTGCGGTTATAAAACATTTGACTTAAAACCCCCGGGAACCGTTGATATTTGTCCAGTTTGTTATTGGCAGGATGATTTACATCAGTACTTTGACCCGGATTTTGAGGGGGGCGCAAATATTTTATCCTTAAGACAGTCTCAAGAGGCTTTAAAAGATAAAACAGATCTAATAAACGATAACTACGAATTCGATGGTCTGAAAGATATATCAAAAATAAAGCGTATGCCCTTGACGGAGATTTCTAGGATCTTTGTTGCCCTTGATGTACCCCTTGAAAAATTACTTGGACTCTATCTTGGCTTTATTGAGATTAAAGAAAGTAGTTTTGTTTTCAACTATGAAGAAATCTATGAACTCATGGGCGATGATAGTGAGCTAATTACCCGTTACATAATGATTCGAGAAAGGAAAGATCCAAATGCAATTCTTAAGGAAATTCATAATGAAGCTGACAAAGAAATCAAGAAAATCGAAGAGGTATTTGTTAAAAAACTCATTTCAGTGCTTTGAGCTAACTGGATTCGATAGTTGAAGATAGTAGTGCCGGAAACCACCATTAAGGTGGTTTTTTTGTTGAGAGTTGGTCACAGACGCGAATGAAAGAAGTCCCAACAAAATACCGACAAAACGCAGACAAAATCAGGGATAAAAGGCAGGACGATTTGAAATGTTATGGACGGTAATCTTGAGTCAAGAGCAAGCGACATGGGCTCTTGGGAGATACCGCCTATCCCTTATCAATGGTGTACCTGAGCGAATCTATGGGTGATGACGAATGTGACCTTACGAGAGGGGGACATTCTGAGCCTGAACGCACCAGTTGCGACGAGCGTAGCAGGGAACCATGCAATTATTTTCATTGTATGCATTACAGCGGTTTTCAAGTTTTGGGAACCCCTCTCGGAGCTTTGGAAAATCGCGAATTACTCTGCTGGGGTTTACCGGACAGGGGATAAAGCGAGGTATACGGCTCCGGCCTCTCGCTCCTTGTAAGGGGCTCAAGTAAGTGATGAAACATATGTTGTATTAAGGGAAATACTTGTAACTATCAGTGATTGGAATTATTTATTTTTATACGTGAATGAATTGGATGAAATTGAAAGAGAAAAAAGGCATGAATATTACTTGTAGACGCAAGGTGAGAGCGAATGAATAAACCGTATAATGTCGTTGTTGATTTAATTGACCTCTACTGGGACGATCCAGTCGCCTTCGCAGAAGACATGATTGGCTTTGATCCAGATGATTGGCAGCGCGAGGCAATGCTGGACGTAGCTCGATTTCCACGGACTAGCGTACAGTATTGTGGTAAGGATAGACAACAACTTTAATTTTCAGACTGTGCCTAGCTATAGAGATTCATTGACAAGCGTAAATAGTGTACAAGATAAATATAAAACTGGAAAGGAAACTAAATTACAGGTACCGAGTAATAATGTCGACACTGTAGAGATTTCAAACGATGCGCAGTTGATGTTGAGAAGTACTAGAAGTGCTAAAAAAATTTGACGAAGATGTTGCTAAGTTTGTTGATCGTACTCTTTCGGGAAAAGTAAAAGTCGGAAAATATTATGTAGAGTCTCGTATACATGAAGATAGCCTTCTCGTTAGAGAAGCTGAGAAGGCTATGAAAGACTCGAAAATACAGAAGGATGCTGATGCATTATTAAGTAGATACCTAGAAGGGAATAATAATCCTGGGATCGATAATAATAATATTTTTGGAGACATCTTTGAACTCAGATAAAGAAAAGGTGCAAGAGTGTACTTGAGAAAGTCAGGAGATACTGTTGAGGAACTAGCGAAATCTGACAAAAACAATGAGCAAGACGTTATCAACCGTTTGAGTACAAATAGAAAATATTGGTTTTAATATTGTCTATTGAGGAGGGAGCCGTTAACTATGAAGAAGCATATTTGGATTAACACAGAATTATCTGAGATCGAGAGTCAGCAAAAAAATGATAATAATGTTGATGTAATCGTAACCTTACCAGATCGAACAAGATGGTGGGGAACATTTTTTACTTATCAAAACATCGAAACATTACGACGGAAGAATAAAAATACTGGTGAGAACCTGTCTGGCACTTATCTATGGTCGATAAATATGGTTATTGTTGAAGATGTGAGTCGTGAAACGATTGAAAAAGTAGTGGATGAGCTTATTCGAGAAGGCGATATACAAACAATTATGGCGAAGATCGATGATGTTTCTAGTGACTCAGAAGCTGAATATGGTGATGATTTTTTTGAATAGGCTAATCACTCACTCTCTACGAA
>NZ_JAOTNO010000030.1:0-7096 GCF_041644655.1 Brevibacillus sp. BD137
GACCATCCAAGTCGGATGGTTTTTTTGTACTATTTGAAAACTGAAGTTTCTGACGTATGTTTTTTAAAAAAAGAGTTATGTCATTATGAAACAAGCTTCTCCCAGTCGGCTCCACTAACAGGATAGCTGATATTTCTCCCTCTTCTAGCTGGATTTTCGGTAATGCTACTTCCCGCAGCGTTATCCTCTTCTACGCTTACTTTTGGCTTATTCATTGTCTTCTATGGCTTAGATTGGGTAGCTATTGGCTGCACATCAATTAGGTACTGCTGTGGCTGCTTACGGAGGAGTCATTTAAAGTTATGCGAATTGGAAGGAACGCGCTTGCGGCGAAAGTTTCCGGGAACATGTAGCGGTAAATATATAGATGGAAAGAAAACCACCCGAGTGGACACTAGATCACTCGGGTGTTCGTGAGTTTTCAGGCTGGGGATACAAGGGGAGGGTGATGCGGAAGATAGCGCCGTGGAGTGGGCCGTTTTCTGCCTGAAGACAGCCGTGTGAACGTTCGATAATTGCGCGAGAAATAGCTAGCCCCAGTCCGACATCACCATTTTTTCCTTTCACAAAACGATGAAATAAATGAGGGAGAAGTTCTTCCGAGATGCCCTCCCCGTCATCTTGTACTTCTATCTGGAGTTGACGTTTGCCTGATTTAATTTCGATCGTGATCTGATCCTTGGCATGGCGCAAAGCATTTCCAATGATATTCAACAGGGCTTGAAGAAACTTTCCTTCATCTACATACACTACGTCATTGGTTTTAGTCGGACGTACTGAAATCGTTACATTGTGTTGGAGCTGCAAAGGGTGTAAACGCTCAATGGTACGAGTCACCAGGTCGGTAGCTGAATGCCACGAGGGATCAAACAAATTCTCTTCACCTTCAAGCTTGGCCAACAATATAATTTCAGTCACAATATGCTTCAATCGATTGGTTTCCTCTACGATGACATCAAACCCCTTTTCAGCAGCATCATCAACAAAAACACCATCGCGAATCCCCTCGGCATATCCTTGAATGGACATGAGAGGGGTTTTTAGCTCGTGGGAAGCATTCTGTAAAAATTGCCGCTGGATTTCATGAAAACGATCGAGCTCTTGTGCCATGGAGTAAACACTATTCGAGACTTCAGCAATTTCACCGCGTGCAGGAATGAGTTGGACCTCGGAAAAACGCCGTGCTTGAACCTTTTTTATTTCTCTCGTCAATTTATGCAGTGGCTGCACCATACTACGCGTAATAAAAAAGCTGAGCAAAATGGTAGATACGGCTCCAATCAAAACGATGAGCAAGATGTTATTCGTCATTTCCATACGAGTGTCTTTAAGTCCACGTACAGGAGAGGCCAGAATCAGTCGTTGCTTTTCGTCGTTTTTAAAAGGCAGGTTAACGACCACATAATCATCGCTTCCGACAATCCATATGTTTCGATTTTGCCTTTTCTCCGCTTTACGCTCAAGGGCATCCATCCACCCATTCAAATTGGAAGAAGGCAGGGACGTGTAAAGTACTTTTTTCTTTTTGCCTAAGAGCAAAACTTCTATCTTGCGATTGGAGACGAGAAGCTTTTCGAGTTCTGCGACTCCCTCTGTTTCAATCTTTACATTCGATTCGTTCATTTTTTCGATCCAGAATCGACCTTTTAGGTTTAATTCATTCTTTTGCTGCTCAATTAAATTATCGAGCAAAAACGAATTGATCAGGAAAGCTGATACCCCCATGACAAGACAGAGAAGAAGGGCGAACATCAACGTAATGCGAAATTGGATACTCATTCATCTTTCGTTCCTTCCAAAGTTCGCAGGCGATACCCAAAGCCCCAAACCGTCTCAAGAGGAATCTTATCCAGCTTTTTTCGGATACGACGAATGAGATCATCAACCACTCGATCACTTCCAAAATAATCAAATCCCCATATAAGAGAGAGCAGCTCATCACGGGAAAAGGCCCGATTCGGGTGCTCCGATAAAAGGCTGAGCACTTGAAACTCTTTCGAGGTCACCTCTACTTCCTCCCCAAAAGAATATACAAGACGTTTTTCCTTATCTAAAACAAGAGCGCTAATAGCTGTTTCTTCCGCATGGGATTTCATTTGTTTCCAACGCTGGAGTGCCCGATTCACACGTGCCACTAATTCACGGGGACTAAAAGGCTTGGTGAGATAATCGTCGCTTCCTAGCTCTAGTCCAAGAATCTTGTCTACTTCTTCGTCGCGTGCGGAAACCATGATGATAGGCGTTTCTGAGCCAGCACGAATACGTCGGCAAAACTCATAGCCATTCATACCTGGCAACATGATGTCCAATACCCATAGATCGGGGGGATTCTCTTGCTCTAAAGTAATAGCCTCTTCGGCTGATTCAACGGCAGTTGTAACATAGCCTTCCTTTTGCAGATAGGCTTCGACGATCTGACGAATATTGATGTCATCGTCTACGATAGCAATGTGAAAGATCTTCATGGGATTCCTCCGCGAACCTTAAGATTCTCACTTTATTGTACATCTTCAAACAGACTTAAGCAGTTGTTGGAGGCATTTCCCACACTTTTCCCATACTTCCTTTCCTACGTTTCTTACAATAGTGTAAGGAAGTTGAAACCCAAATCGATAGGACTACGTGGTCATACTCTGTAAAATGAAAGTACATTCAATAACGGAGGGATACACCATGAGAAAACTACTACAGATGATCGCGATTACGTTCGGATTGTTAATCGATACGAAGACAATGATTCGCTTCTCTGAATTGGAAATGGTCGTGAAGCTGTAAAGATGATGATAACTACATGTAAAAAGACATGAAATTCTAGGCGCCAGAATGTAGGGGGCCTTTTTTGTTTTTGTGTGATCCAGCGTGAAACAAAGCTGGAATATTTAGGGGTGAAACGGAATGCCCGAGTGTAAGACCAATTCAGAGGGAATTCTTAGGGAAATGGATTGATTCAAGTGGTTTTTTTGGACGTGTCCTCTCTCTATATGGTATAATGAAGTATTGTGATAACCAGTTGGAGGTTTACCCTTTATGGCAGAAGAAACTGCTCGGTTTCCAAAAGTCGATATTAGCCACGAAATGAGAGAATCGTTCATTAGCTATGCGATGAGCGTTATCGTCAGTCGGGCTTTGCCTGACGTTCGCGATGGTTTGAAGCCTGTACACAGGCGTATTTTGTATGCCATGCATGATATGGGCCTTACTCCTGACAAGCCGTTCCGTAAATCGGCAAACGTTGTCGGGGAAGTAATGGCGAACTACCATCCGCATGGTGACTCTTCCATCTATGAAGCGATGGTACGTATGGCCCAAGATTTTAACATGCGCTACATGCTGGTTGAAGGGCAAGGGAACTTCGGTTCTGTAGACGGCGACCCGGCAGCGGCGATGCGTTATACGGAGTCGCGTTTTTCCAAGCTCGCGCTGGAGCTTTTGCGCGATATTGATAAAGAAACGGTCGATTTCATTCCTAACTACGACGGACGCAAAGAAGAGCCGGTTGTATTGCCTTCTCGTTTCCCGAACCTGCTTTTGAATGGTGCATCAGGGATTGCTGTAGGTATGGCCACCAATATTCCGCCACATAACTTGACGGAAGTTGTTGATGGTGTCATTGCCATGATCGACAATCCTGATATTACGATTCAAGATTTGATGAAAATCATCAAGGGACCTGACTTCCCTACAGCGGGGGAGATTCTCGGTTACAGTGGTATTCGCCGTGCCTATGAAACAGGCCGTGGTTCCATTATTATGCGCGCCAAAACCCAGATTGAAGAGGATGGGAAAGGCAAACCGCGCATCATCGTAACAGAGATCCCTTATCAGGTGAACAAGGCTAGACTCGTGGAAAAAATCGCGGAGCTAGTGCGCGAGAAAAAAATCGAAGGCATTACTGACCTTCGTGATGAGTCTGACCGCAAAGGAATGCGTATTGTCATGGAATTGCGCCGTGACGTCATTCCAAAGGTTGTATTGAACAATCTGTTTAAGCATACCCAAATGCAGTCTACATTTGGTGTGAATATGCTGGCACTCGTTGACAGTCGCCCGCGTGTATTGAATCTGCGTGACATGCTCTATTACTATTTGGAGCACCAACGTGTCATTATCCGCAGAAGGACCGAATACGATCTCAAGCAAGCAGAAGCCCGTGCGCACATCTTGGAAGGCTTGCGTATTGCATTGGATCATATTGACGAGATTATCAGCTTGATTCGTGCTTCTCAAACCACGGAAGAAGCTCGCACAGGACTCATGGAGAATTACTCCTTGTCCTACGAGCAGGCACAGGCGATTCTCGATATGCGTCTGCAACGCCTGACTGGTTTGGAGCGTGAAAAAATTGAGAACGAATACCAGGAGCTCATGGTAAAAATCGCAGAACTCCGTGCTATTCTTGCAGACGAAGCCAAAATCTACGCGATCATCCGCGATGAGCTGGGTGAGATCAAAGAGAAGTTTGGCGATGAAAGGCGCACAGAAATTACTTTTGATGAGAATCATATCGAAGATGCTGATTTGATCCCAGAGGAAGATGTCGTAATCACCCTGACGCATGACGGTTATATCAAGCGTCTGCCTGTTTCGACCTACCGTTCGCAAAAACGTGGTGGACGTGGCGTGCAGGGATTGGGAACAAAGGATGACGATTTTGTCGAGCATCTGTACATTACCAATTCGCATGATTACATCATGTTCTTTACGAGCAAAGGGAAGGTGTATCGCCTAAAAGGATTTGAGATTCCTGACCTGAGCCGGACAGCAAAAGGTACCCCAATCATCAATCTCATTCAGATTGAAAAAGGGGAGCGGGTTAGTGCGGTAATCCCTGTGAAAGAGTTTGATCAAGAACATTACCTGTTCTTTGCGACCAAGAAGGGGATTATTAAGAAAACCACGCTGGAGTCCTATGGAAATATTCGCAAAGGCGGGCTAATTGCCGTTAACCTGCGCGAAGATGATGAGTTGATTGGTGTTCGTCTGACGGATGGCCAACAGCAAATCATCATGGGTACTCATAAAGGTATGTCCGTCCGTTTCAATGAGGGAGACGTACGCACGATGGGACGTAACGCCACCGGTGTGAAGGGGATTACCCTTGACGACGATGATGATGTCATTGATATGGACGTTATCAAACCAAATGCAGAAGTGCTCATTGTAACGGCGAATGGTTACGGAAAACGGACTCCTGTCGATGAATACCGCATTCAATCTCGTGGCGGTAAAGGAATTAAGACACACAATGTAACGGATCGTAGCGGTCCGGTCGTCGGTCTGAAAGTCGTTGAGCCTGAAGAAGATCTGATGATTATTACCACTTCCGGTATCATCATTCGTACAGAAATGAAAGGTATTTCTGTGATGGGGCGCTACACGCAAGGTGTGAAACTGATCCGTTTGTCTGAAAATGAGCAAGTGGGATCAGTCGCCAAGTGTCCTCCAACTGAAGAAGAGGATATGACGGATGAAGATGCGGAAGAGGGAATCGAAGATCTGCAAGACGGAGAGACTGTCGAAGCAACCGAGCCTACCGAACCGACAGAGGAATAAAGAAAATCATGACGAAAGCGTCCCGCATAATGTGGGGCGTTTTTTCTGTGTAAGTACAAAAGTTTGTTCAACCCATTGCTTTTTTCCTGCAAATGGTTTGGGTTTGAAGTAAAATTGGGAAATGGATACTATATCATTAACAAGTTGGATCGGGTGGTGAGCAGGTTGCCCAATGTGGAAGTGAAACAACTGACTCTTGGAGCGAAATTGGCTGAAGACGTATTTACAGCATTGGGAGGCATTCTTTTTGCAAAAGGAACCCCTCTCTATGAACGGGAAGTGCAATTCTTAGAAGCGTTCATGATCAAGCAGGTACAAGTAGAGGATTCAGGAGGGGATTTGACTGACCAAGGTGAACCAACCTCAACTAAGGTAGATGCGCCAGAAGCTTCTGATAAGTTTACCCAAGCTAAACCTGTCTTTCAGGAGTCATTTGATAAAGCAGTGTCTACACTGAAGAATTTGATGACCCGCGTACAAGGCGGCAATAACATACCAGTTATGGAAGTCAGGGAAGTTGTTACGCCGATCATTACGGAGTTTCAGCAGCAACCACAAGTTCTTCTCTCCCTTCGGCGCTTTGCAAAGATGGATAGCTATGCCTACGAGCATGCCGTAGCGGTTGGGATTATTTCTTATATGATTGCAAAATGGGTCAAGGTACCTGAGAAGGAATGGATGCAGGTCGCATTGGCGGGTACATTGCTCGATATAGGAAAAACGAAAATTGATCGGCGGATTTTGCAAAAACCAGGGAAGCTTACGCCAGATGAATTCGAAGAGATGAAGAAGCATACCGTTTATGGCTACCAAATTATTAAGTCATCCCACGGTTTAAGTGAAGGTGTAGCATTAGCGGCTTTGCAACATCATGAGCGAGAAGATGGTTCAGGCTATCCATTAGGTTTGCCTGGTTCTAAACTGCATTTATACAGCAAAATTGTTGCTGTGGCCGATGTGTATCATGCAATGAGCTCGGATCGTGTGCATCAAAAGGCGTTGTCTCCCTATCAAGTCGTGGAGCAATTAGTGCAGGATAGCTTCGGAAAGCTTGATCCTACCATTGTTCGATCATTTGTGGAGGGGATCACTCAATTCGCTGTAGGAACGCTGGTTGAATTAAGTGATGGAACAATTGGGAAGATTGTATTTACAGATCGTAATCACCCAACGAGACCAATGGTTGAAACAGGTGGAAAAATCGTAAACCTAGTTGAAGCTCGACATTTATCTATTGTGAGAGTAATGGAACAGTAAAAGGAGAGAGGCGAATCATTCGCCTCTCTTTTAATATAATTTAAAAAAATTCAATTTAATTATAAAAACCTCTTGTGTTGTTTAAAAATACGTGATAAGATACATCTTGTCGCTTCGATTGAAGCAACACTTCAAGAAGAAAGCCAATTAAGCTATTTACTTCTTGAGTATTGTTTGATAAAGTATTAAATTGTCGCCGCTAAGCGAAACAAGATTTTCCAAAAAAAGATCTTGCGAAAAGCTAGGCGGTATGATAAGATAGAAAAGTCGCCTCGAGAGAGACGAA